>NZ_BAAHAT010000002.1:0-517742 GCF_054777355.1 Lysobacter olei
TCTGCTCGTCGGTGAAGCGCTTCTTCATGTCCGTCCTCTTCTTGGGAACGGACTCTACTTAAGTCAGGGTGGCCCTGAAAACCGGGGGCAGGTCACCAGGACTGGTAGTCAATACTTATGTCGGGCGACTTCTTAGTGTCATAAAAATTCTTCAATACCTCCGCGCCTTGCTTCAAGAGCTCAGACAGCTCGGCTTGAATCTTTTCCTTTGCGCCCACCGCGATCTCCCCACGAAAGTTCTAACACCTGAATTAAGTCGAGCCGCGAAGCGGCTTCGACTTGAATGAATTGTTAGGCGCCGCTACCGCGCCAGAAATAGTTGTCGAGACCAATGATAATCACGGCGGCAACAAGCGCAATTAGCCCGATAGCCTCCAGATCGACGTCAGACCGGGCGAACCGTTTGCGAAATGACTTGCTCATGAGGAACGGCAAAACAACAGCAATGCCAGCGGCAAGGCAGATGGTTTTAAACCAGAAGTCGAATTGCCACCAGTCAAAGATTGCGTCGAGCATTTCGTGTGGGGCCTAACGCCTGAATTAAGCCGAGCCGCGAAGCGGCTTCGGCTTGAATGAATTGTTAGAGGGCATCCGCGTACTCCGGGTCGTCAAACGCTAGGAAGCAACCCGTGCGTATGTCCTCGTAGGTACACAGGGTACCGTCGTAGCAGTAGTTGCCGTTGGCAAAGCTGGTGTGGATCTTAGCCACCTCGGCAGGTGGCCGAGCAGTCATGGGCGGCATTGCGAAAGAGAGTAGGACAATTCGGTGTGTTTCATTGAACAAGATATGGACTGGCGAGTTTCCGGCTTGGAACTCGGCACGCGCGATCTGCTTAAGCGGCTCGGGCAGCTGCCCCCACATTGAATCGGCTGTCGCATTTCCGAGGCTGCGGCCATCCCACGAGAGCTCGTCGACACTGGTTGTATCTCGGCCGAGCCGCTGAACCGCCATATGCCCTCTAACACCGGAATTAAGTCGAGCTGCGAAGCAACTTCGACTTGAATGATCTGTTAGGCCTCAGCGGCTGGCTCATGGCTGGCTGCTGGACCCGTCTAAACGCCTTGCGAGGTCGATGCCGTGCAGGATGACATAAGTGGCAATTCCGCCAGGAGGACCCAAGGCGGCTAAGGCGCCGTAGCCCAACTGGCTGCGCCCGAGCTGGCTCGCAGCCTTGGAGAAGAGCCAAGCTGGAACAAGGTTAAATGCCCATGTCGCGAGGATCACCCAATCAGCCGGAAGTGCCATTTGACCAAGGGCAAACGACAATGCAATTGCTATCGCTACCTCAGCGAATAGTAGTCGCGCCGCTACAACCAAATATGGTCTATGGCGTTGGTTGTGGGTCGGCTGCGTCATTCTGAGGCCTAACACCTGAATTAAGCCGAGCCGCGAAGCGGCTTCGGCTTGAATGAATTGTTAGGCCACGCCCGCCTCACAGCGCAAGCCTGAGAACGAGTGCGGCCACGAGAGCTAAAGCTAGCACCTGCATGGGCCAAGCGCCCCTGGAGTGCCGCTGAAAGAGCCGACCGGTAGCAAATGCCGTGAGCGCGACTGGTGCCAGGAAGAATCCAGAAAAGACGGCCAGAAGGCCGCCATGCGAGTCGCCGGCGGCAGGATGTAGCGGCATGGAGATGAGATAGAGGCTCCAGGCGCCGATGCCCGCACCCAGCAAGAAATTGGCGTATGCGACGCTGGTGCGGACTTTGGGTTGCATGGCTTATTGCGGGGCCTAACACTAATTAGATCCCGGGACGATAACACCGTACGGTCTGCACTCCCGGGGCGGTGTCGAAGGAAAAATTCCCACGCCGAATCAGCCACCTATCCCGTATCAGCGTGTCTTTCGCCGTGACGTTGCCCCCGCGTTATCACGCACCCATGGGGTGATAGCGCTTTATCACCCTCGATTCGTCGTGATAAGCAGGCCCGTCAATGCCCCACTACAAGGCACCCATTGACCGACGATCGCCGCGAGCTTTGCGCCATACGCGACAGATGACCCCGCCCCTCGTGCGATAGCACATGCAGTCGCCCAAACAAAAACGGGCGACCCAAGGGCCGCCCGTTCCACATCCAACTCGCAATTATCGCTGCCCGGCATTGCCGAGCCTGGGCAGGATCAATCCGCCCAGTGCCCCCGCACGTTCGCGGTCGGCAGCACCACCGCCGACAACTTCTCGTCGCCGTTGAGCAACCGCACCGCATCCGCCAGGATCGCGGCCGACTCGCGCAGCAGCGGGTCGGGGCGGCTGTCGGCCAGCTTTTCGCGCGCGGCGTCCTTGGCGATGTCGCGCTCGCCGGCGGCGAGGCCGTCGTCGGCCACGTCATCGGCCAGCGGGTCCAGCGCCAGGCCCAGGGCCTTGCGCTGCTCCTGGCGCAGCTTGCGCTTGGCTTCGTTGCGGTCGCGCTCGGCGCGGCGCTCGGCTTCGTTGAGCGACACCGTCTTCTTGGCGCGCTCGGCCTTGAACTGCGCCACGTCCTCCGACCACCACTGGTATTCCTTGCTGTCGGCCACGCGCTGATCATGCAGGGTGCGCAGCTTGGGCAGCAGCGGTTCGAAATTGCCGTAGCGCGTGTGCGGCACCGCGGCGATGCGGGTCCACGGCAGCGCGTTGTCGTAGGTGCTCTCGCCAAACTCGCTGGCATCCACCGACGCCGGGAACGCGATGTCCGGCTCCACGCCCTTGTGCTGGGTGGAACTGCCGTTGACGCGGAAGAACTGGGCGATGGTCAGCTTCACCTGGCCAAAGCGCGCGGTCTCGTTGGCCGGCCAGCGGTCCAGGTCCACCAGGTTCTGCACGGTGCCCTTGCCGAAGGTGGTCTCGCCAATCACCAGGCCGCGGCCGTAGTCCTTCATCGCACCGGCAAAGATCTCCGACGCCGACGCCGAGCCGCGGTTGATCAGCACCGCCAGCGGGCCTTCCCACGCGATGCCGGCATCGCTGTCGGACTCCACGCTCACGCGCCCACCGGACTCGCGCACCTGCACCACCGGGCCACGGTCGATGAACAGGCCCGACAGCTCAATTGCTTCGGTCAGCGAGCCGCCGCCGTTGTTGCGCAGGTCCAGCACCACGCCGTCCACGCCTTCGCCGCGCAGCTTGACCAGCAGCTTGGCCACGTCGCGGGTGGCGGAGGCATAGTCACCGTTGTTGCGGCGGCGGCCTTCAAAGTCCTGGTAGAAGCCCGGCAGCTTGATCACGCCGATGCGCTTGGCCGGCGCCTGGCCCGCGGCGGGGATGGTGATGACCTCGGACTTGGCGGCCTGGTCCTCCAGACGCACCTTGTCGCGCACCAGCACCACGCGCACCGGCTGGCTGTCCAGGCCCGCTTCTGCGGGAATCACGTCCAGGCGCACCTTGGTGCCCTTCTTGCCACGGATCTTGGCGACGACATCGTCGATGCGCCAGCCGATCACGTCTTCCATCGGCCCGCTTTCGCCCTGCCCCACGCCGACCACGCGGTCGCCGGCCTTGAGCTTGCCCGACTTGCCGGCCGGGCCGCCGACCACGATCTCGCGGATGGCGACCACGTCGTCCTGCTTCTGCAGCACCGCACCGATGCCTTCCAGCGAGAGCGACATCGACAGGTTGAAGTTGTCGGCCGAACGCGGGGTGAAGTAATCGGTGTGCGGGTCGACCGAGTTGGCGTAGCTGTTGACGAAGGTCTGGAACACGTCCTCGCCCTTCAGCTCGGCAATGCCCTTGGCGAGGTTCTCGTAGCGCTTGTCCAGCGTCTTGCGGATGTCCTCGGGCTTCTTGCCGGCCAGCTTCAGGCGCAGCCAGTCATTGCGCACCGACTGCTTCCACAGCGCGTCCAGTGCGGCCTTGTCGGCGGCCCACGGCGCGTCCTCGCGGTCATAGGCAAAACTGTCGTTGCCGGTGAAGCTGAAGATGTCCTGCTTCAGCAGCGCGCGCGCATGTGCCACGCGCTGGTCCACGCGCTGGCGATAGATCGCGAAGATGGCATAGGCGGCGGACATGTCGCCGCGCTTGAAGCCGTCATCCAGCCTGGTCTTGTACGCGTCGAACTTGGCGATGTCCTGCGCGGTGAAGAACTGCTTGCCCGGATCCAGCGCCTCCAGATAGCGGTTGTACATGTCGGCCGACAGCGTGTCGTCCAGCGCCTTGGGCCGGTAGGCATAGCGACTGTCGGACAGCAGGCCGTACACCAGCTTGGCGGCGGTGGCCTGGTCGGCGGTGGGGGCTGTGGGCAACGCGGTGCCGCTGTCGGCACGGGCCATCAGCGCCAGGGGCGCGGCCAGCAACAACGCGAGCAGGGTTTTCTGGGCAGTCATCGGCATGCTTCTGTGGCCGCGGGCGGCCGGAACCTGGGTGGGGGATGGCACGGTCAAGGATGGTCCTCGGTTCGACCACCCCACAGTGCCGAAAGTTGCGGTCCGTGTCATCCGACCTTGCCTGAAAAACCAACGCCCCGGGACGCGTGTGGCGGCCGGGGCGCAGTCGGGGTTCAGGTTGCGTGGGGCGAGGGCCGTCAGGCGGTGGCGACGCCCGCTTCCTTGGCCGAGCGGTCGGCGTGGTACGACGAGCGCACCAGCGGCCCGGAGGCCACGTGGCTGAAGCCCAGCTCGTAGCCGTAGACCTCCAGCGCCTTGTACTCATCCGGCGTCCAGTAGCGCAGCACCGGGTGGTGGTGCGCCGACGGCTGCAGGTACTGGCCGATGGTGACCATGTCCACGTCGTGCGCGCGCAGGTCACGCAGGGTGGCCTGCACCTGCTCCATGGTCTCGCCCAGGCCCAGCATGATGCCGCTCTTGGTGGTCACGTCCGGGTGCTGCGCCTTGAACTTCTGCAGCAGGGTCAGCGACCACTGGTAGTCCGCGCCCGGGCGCACGTTGCGGTACAGGTCGGGCACGGTCTCGATGTTATGGTTGAACACGTCCGGCGGGTTGGCCGCCAGTATCTCCAGCGCGCGCTCCATGCGGCCCTTGCCGCGGAAGTCGGGCGTCAAGATCTCGATCTTGGTGCTGGGCGTGAACTCGCGGATCGCGGTGATGCAATCGACGAAGTGGCCGGCACCGCCGTCGCGCAGGTCGTCGCGGTCCACGCTGGTGACCACCACGTACTTCAGGCCCATGTCCTTCACGGTCTGCGCCAGCTTCAGCGGCTCGGCGGCATCGGGCGGCTTGGGCCGGCCGTGGGCCACGTCGCAGAAGCTGCAGCGACGCGTGCAGACCTCGCCCAGGATCATGAACGTCGCGGTGCCGTGGCCGAAGCACTCGTGGATGTTGGGGCAGCTGGCCTCTTCGCAGACGGTGACCAGGCGGTTCTCGCGCAGCTTTTCCTTAAGCTTCTGCACCGAGTTGCCCGAGGGGATGCGCACGCGGATCCACGAGGGCTTGCGCAGCACCGGCGCGTCGGCGAACTGCACCGGCGAGCGGTTGATCTTGTCGCCGGCCAGCTGCTTCACGCCCGGCTCGAGGGACGCAGGGGCCTCGCCGCCCACGACTGCGAGCGGGATGGACTTGGGCGCGGTATCGGTCATTGCTGCTGCGGTGCCTATGCGGATGCCCACGGCGATGCGGCCGGGGCGGTTGGCCACGCGGTCCGTGGCCGGGCCGGGCGCGTCCGCCGTCGGGGCGCGCTCGCGAGGGGGGTCAGCCGAACGACGGCGGCGCGGCGGGTTGGACCGTCAGCCCGAACAATCGGGCGATGTGGCCGACCAGCACCGGCTTGACCGCGTCCAGGCCGGACGGGCCGCCCAAGTCTACCATCGACGTCACCGCCATCCCCGCGTACCCGCAGGGATTGATCCGGCGGAACGGCTCCAGGTCCATGGCGATGTTGAAGGCCAGCCCGTGGAAGGTGCAGCCGTGGCGCACGCGGATGCCCAGCGCGCCGATCTTCGCCCCGTTCACGTATACGCCGGGGGCGCCCTCCAGGCGGCGGGCCTCGATGTTCCAGTCCGCCAGGGTGTCGATGATGGCCTGCTCGATGCGGCAGACGTACTCCTTAACGCCCACCTTGAGCCGCTTCAGGTCCAGCAGCGGGTACAGCACTATCTGGCCGGGGCCGTGGTAGGTCACCTGGCCGCCGCGGTCGACGTGGATGACCGGGATGTCCCCCGGCATCAGCACGTGCTCGTCTTTGCCGGCCTGGCCGAGGGTGAACACCGGGTCGTGCTCCACCAGCCACAGCTCGTCCGGGGTGTCGGCGGTGCGGGCGTCGGTGAACGCCTGCATGGCGCGCCACACCGGCTCGTAGGGCTGGCGACCCAGGTCACGCAACTGGGCGGGCGGCACCACGACCGGCACTTCGGCGGCACGCTCGCCCGTCAGGGCGCAGACCGCGCCGTCGGCGCCCGCAGCGGCTTCGGCGTCCACGCCCGCGTCTGCAGTGCCGTTGTCGGCAACGGTGCCGGCCGTTCCGCTCACAGCGTCCACTTCACTTCGGGGTGGTCACGCAGCACCTGGTGGGCGCGCTCATACTGCTCGCGGCTGTCGGCCTGGAAGCTGATCCGCACCGACACGTAGCGGCCGTTGCTGGAGTGCTTCCAGGTCACGGTTTCCTGCACGACGTCGATGCCGGCGTCCATCAGCAGGCTGGGCAGCACGGTCTCCAGGTCCTTCTCGGCGGTGCCCATGGCGCTGAGCTCGAACGTGCCGGGAAACTGGAAGCCGTGGTCGGGGTTGTCGGATTTGATTTCCATCCCCGGATTATGGGTCCGGCCTGGGGCGAACCCAAGCGGCAACCCCACTGAGACCGCGGGGGGCGCGATGCGGTGGTCGTTCGGCCGACCTGCGGCCGCCGGCCCTCACCCGCCGGTGGTCACCACGCGGTTGCGCCCGGTGCGCTTCGCGCCGTAGACCGCTTCGTCGGCGGCCTTGAGCAGGTCCGCCGCGCTCTGGAACCACTCGCTGCCGCCGTGGGTGGCCAGACCGGCGGAGAACGTGACCTTCACCGGCACGCCATCCAGGGTCGCCATTGGTTCCGGCGCGATCGCGGCCAGCAGGCGCTCGACCACCGCGCGCGCGACCTCCTCGTCGGTGTCCACCAGCATCAGCATGAACTCCTCGCCGCCGTAGCGGGCGATGGTGTCCTCGCTGCGAATCAGCCGCTGCAGGGCTTGGGCGGTGTTGCGCAGCACCAGGTCGCCGACCGGGTGGCCATGCGCGTCGTTCACCTTCTTGAAGTCGTCCAGGTCGATGAAGGCGATCGACAACGGCCGTGCGGTGTCGGTGGCGCGCTGGAATTCGTGTTCCAGCACCAGTTCCAGGTGCTGGCGACTGAAGACGCCGGTCAGCGGGTCGCGGCGCAGTTGTTCGGCCAGGTCGTTGGCGCGGCGCTCCGCGTCGTCGGCCACTTCGCGCAACTGGGCGGCGGCCTGCAACTCGCGCAGGCGGCGCAGCGTGGCCAGCTCATCGGCGTGCTCGAGGATGGCGCGGATGTGTTCCGGCTGGCGGATCTGCACGTCGAACAGCGCGTTGATGTCCGGCAGTGCGGCGGACATGCGCTCCAGCACGCCATCGAACGCGCGCGCGTCCAGCCCCAGCATGTCGCGGGCGTCGGCGAGCACCTGCAGGCGCAGGGCCTCGCTGTCCTCGGCCAACCACAGGTCGGCCACGCGCCCGGACAAGCTGACGCAGGCCTGGAAACGATCTTCGCCGGTGCAGGATTCACTGCCCCGGATCGCCAATTGCAGGTAGGCGGGCAGGCGCCATTGCACGGCCAGTTCCGCGCCCGCCTCGGCATGGTCGATGCCGAATCGCTCACGCTCGATTTGCAGCAGTTGCGCGTTGCTGTCCGCGGTGGCCAGCACCGCGGAATATTCGTCCGGGAACAACTGCAGCAGCGCCAGCACGCCAATGTCCTGCAGCAGCCCGGCGAGCATCAGGTCTTCGACCCGGCGCAGCCCGGCCCACTGGCCCAGCAGGCGGCACGCCAGCGCGGCGATCACGCTGCGCCGCCAGATCCAGTCCTGCTTGCCGGACGGCCCCCGCAGCCCTGGCGTCAACGAGAACCCCAGCGCGAGGCTGAGGGTCGCATTCAGCCCCAGCAGCGTGAGTGCCTGGCCCAGGGTCTCGATGCGGCGACGGGTCGCGTACAGCGGCGAGTTGGCGATGCGCAGCACGCGCGCGCTGAGCGCCGCGTCCATCCCCACGACCTCGGCCACCGCGGCGGCTTCCACCCCGGGGTCCTGGGCCAGTTCAAGGATGCGCAGCGCGATGCCCGGCGGCGAGGGCAGGTTGCGGCAGAAGCCCAGTCGGGCTTGCAGGGGGGCGTGCTGGACGGGAGGGGCTGTCACGGTCTACCGCGGGAACGGGCTTGAAGGTGGTTCATGGCCCGTTAAGCACACGGGACCTTGGACTGTACCACGCCAACCCTGTCCGGACGCCGCGCGATGCGGCGTCCGGCGTGCGGAGCTTTTAGTCCGCGTACCACCACATCAGCAGTTCATGCCACAGGCGCTTGAAGAAGCCGGCCTGCTCGACGGCGTTGATCGCCACCAGCGGGCGCTGGGCCACGATCTTGCCGTCCAGCATGACCTTCACGGTGCCGATGGCCTGGCCCTTCTTGATCGGCGCGACCAGCGACTTGGGCACGTCCATGATCGGCTTGAGCTGGTCGTACTTGCCGCGCGGGATGGTCACCAGCATCGGCTCGGCCACGCCCAGCTGCACTTCGTTGGCCTGACCCTTCCACACCTTCTGCTGGGCGACCTGCTTGCCGGCGTCGTACAGCTTGTGGGTCTCGTAGAAGCGGAAGCCCCAGTTGAGCAGCGCGAGACTGTCGCTGGCGCGCTGCGCCTCGGAGGTCGAGCCCATCACCACCGAGATCAGGCGCTGGTCGCCGCGCTTTGCCGAGGCCATCAGGCAGTAGCCTGCCGCGGCGGTGTGGCCGGTCTTGATGCCGTCGACGGTGCTGTCGCGCCACAGCAGCAGGTTGCGGTTGGGCTGGGTGATGGGGCCGACGGTGAACTCCTTGATCTTGTTGTAGGAGTACGCCTTGGGGAAGTCGTGGATCAGCGCGCGGCCCAGCATGGCCAGGTCACGCGCGGTGGAGACGTGGCCTTCGGCGGGCAGGCCGTGCGGGTTCACGAAGTGGCTGCTCTTCATGCCGATGCGCTTGGCATACATGTTCATGAGCTGCGCGAACGCATCGGTGCTGCCGGCCACATGCTCGGCCAGTGCGATGGCGGCGTCGTTGCCCGACTGCACCACCATGCCCTTTTCCATCTGCTCCAGCGGCGCGGTCTTGTTGACCTCGAAGCCGGAGTAGCTGCCGTCGGTGCCCGCGCCGCCCTGGCGCCAGGCGTTCTCCGACATCATGACCTGGTCGGTTTCCTTGACCTTTCCGCCCGCGAGTTCCGCGGCGATGACATAGCTGGTCATCACCTTGGTGATGCTGGCCGGCTCCAGCGGGGTGTCGTAGTTCTCACCCGCGAGCACGTTGCCGCTGACTGCATCAACCAGGATCCAGGCCTTGCCGGTGATCGCCGGGGGCGGCGGCACGGGCAGGTCGCTGCTCAGCGCGCGCGCCGGGGCGGCCTTGGCGGGCGTCGAAGGCGTCTGCTGGGCGACGGCCAGGCCCACGGCGAAGGTGGCCAGCGCGGTCACCGCGAAGGCCCGCAGGACGGTCATGCCAGCGGTCGCGCGGCGACGGGGAGAGAAACGGACTTTCATTGTTCAGCGGCTCCGGGGGCCGGCGTGTCCGGCCAGGTGATCAAGCATTTTAGTCGTGCACGAACTGCGGTTGGCCAAACCCGAGGGTGACCAGGCGCGCGCTCAGCTCCGCCGCCGCGCTGGCCGCCAACGGCCCCACGCGCAGGCGCCACACACTGCGGCCATTCGCGCTGCCATCGTGCAGGCTGGCGCCCGCGATGCCAGCGCCCCGCAGCAGGTCCAGCGCGCGGTCGGCATTGCCCCGGGTGGCGAAGCTGGCCACCTGGAGGGTCACGCTGCCGGCCGTGGGCACGGCGGCCGCGACGGCCTTGGCGACCTGCGTGGGCGAAGGCGGCGGCGGGGCGGCGGGCGCGATGGCGGCGACCGCGTCGACTGCCTGGGAAGCGCTGGTGGACGGCGGTACGGCGTCGGCCATGCCGCCCTTGCCGCGGTCCGGGCCGGATGCCGACGACGCCAGGGTCGCCGCGCCGGGCGCCTTGGGCTTGCCGGTCGCCACGGTCAACCGACGCGACTTCATCCACGCATCGAACTCGTTGGCGGTCATCGGCTTGCCGTCCTGGCGCATGTCGAAGCGCTGCTCGGCACCGCCCGTGGACAGCAGTCGATCCATGGCGCTGGGCTTGCCCGCGCGCGGCTCGGCGCTGGCCAGGCGGGTGTCGCCATTCGGGGTGAGCGCGCGCACTTCCACGCGACCGGTGCCGCGTTGGGTGATGCCCAGCTTCACCGCCGCGGCATAGCTCAGGTCGATGATGCGGCCGGCATGGAACGGGCCACGGTCGTTGACGCGCACCACGACCGACTTGCCGTTGTCGAGGTTGGTCACGCGCGCAAAGCTGGGCAGCGGCAGCGTCTTGTGCGCCGCGGTGAAGGCGTACATGTCGTACACCTCCAGGTTGGAGGTGCGGCGGCCGTGGAACTTCTGCCCGTAGTAGGAGGCGTTGCCCTCCTCCACGTAGCCGGCGGCATCGCCATCCGCCAGCACGCGGTACTGCTTGCCGAGCACGCTGTAGGTGGAGCGGTTGCCGGCGCGCGAGCGCGGTTCGGCCACCACCTCCGGCTCGGGAATGGCGTCCACGTTGGGCACGTAATCGGGGGTGCTGTCCGGCACGCCGGGCTTGTACAGGCCGCCGGCCACGTAATCACCGCGGGTGCTGGGGTCTTCCTGCGCCGGGGCGTAGGGCGAAACCTTTTTCGGCCGCGGCCCGTGGTGACCCGCCGCAGGGGTGGGGGCCGTCGCACTCGCGGTTGCAGGCGGCGCCGACTTCTTCGGGGCGCTGGCGCAGGCGGCCAGCCCCAGCACCATTGCCGCGGCGAGCAGCCGCCTCATGCGCCCGGCTGCCCTTCAACGATCGCGGCCAGCGGGTTCTCGCGCCCGGCCACGGCTTCGGACAACTGGTAGACCGCCATCGCGTAGTGCTTGGAGATGTTGTAGCGGGTGATCGCGTGGAAGTTGCGGAAGCCGAACCAGTACTCCGGCCCGCTGACGCCATCGAACTTCAGCACGGTGGCGGTCTGCACGCCCGGCACGTCGACCAGCGGGCGGAAACCGCGCGCGGCCAGTTCGGCCATCGGCACCACCGGCTCCAGCGATTCGGGCTCGATGTCGCGTGCGTTGGCATCGCGGTTGGCGCGCACGGTGACCGGCGTGCCGCGCACCCAGCCGCCCTTCTTCACGAAGTAATTGGCAATCGAGGCGAACACGTCGTCGGTGCTGGTGAACAGGTCGCGCTTGCCGTCGCCATTGCCGTCCACCGCGTACTCGCGGTAGCTGGACGGCATGAACTGGCCCCAGCCCATCGCGCCGGCGTAGCTGCCGGTCAGCGTGGTGATGTCGAGACCCGTTTCCTTGCCGAGGGCGAACAGTTGCGCCAGCTCGCCGCGGAAGAACGCCTCGCGGCGGTTCTCGCGGTCGGCCTTGGCGGGATCGCCGCTGCGCGGGTAGGCGAACGCCAGCGTGTACAGCGCGTCCACCACCGGGTACTTGCCCATGTTGGCGCCGAAGCTGGTTTCCACGCCGATGATCGAAACGATGATCTCGGCCGGCACGCCGTACTGCGCTTCCACCCGGGCCAGTGCATCGCGGTGGGTGGCGAGGAAGGCCTTGCCGCCGTCGATGCGCGCCTGGGTGATGAAGATCGGACGGTAGTCACGCCAGGGCTTCGCTTCAGCCGGGCGCGCCATCGCCGCGATGATGGCTTCGCGCAACTGCGCCTTGGCCAGCACCGACTCGATGTACGCCGGGTCCACGCCGTACTTGGCCGCGGTGTCGCGCACGAAGGCGGCCTTGGCCTCGGCCAATGGCAGCGACGGCAGCGGCGGCGGCAGCGGGTCGGTGCCCGGCGTGGTGCCGGGCGCAGGCGCGGCAGTGGCGCCCGGCGTGGCACGGGGAGGAGACGGCACCTGCGTCGCGCAGGCCGCCAGCACGAGCGGGAGCACGCAGAGCGCGGCCCGGCGGGTGAAGTCGGTTTTAGTCATCGCAGCGAGGGTAGCACGCGAAAGTTGGCGCAAAAAACCGCGGATTTTCGCGCGCCTGAACGCCCCAGTCAGGTTTGTTGCCGAACGGGCCGGCCCTTCGCGTCAGCGCGCGTGCACCGGCCGATGCGCCCGCACCGCCATCACCACGCCCAGCCCGGCCAGCAGTGACACCGCCGAGGTGCCGCCGTAGCTGAGCAGCGGCATCGGCACGCCCACCACCGGCAACAGGCCGGAAATCATGCCGCCGTTGACGATCACGTACACGCAGAACGCCAAGCCCAGTGCACCCGCCAGCAGGCGCGAATAGCCATCACGCGCATCGGCGGCGATCCACAGGCAGCGCCCCACCACGAACAGGTACAGCGCCAGCACGGTCGCGACGCCCACCCAGCCGAACTCCTCGCTGAGCACGGCGAAGATGAAATCGGTGGTGTGCTCGGGGATGTAGTTCAGGTGCGACTGGCTGCCTTCACCCCAGCCCTTGCCGGTGAAGCCGCCACCGCCAATGGCGATCTTCGACTGGATGATGTTCCAGCCGGTGCCCAGCGGGTCCGACTCCGGGTCCAGGAAGGTCAGGATGCGGTCCTTCTGGTACGGACGCAGCAGCCAGAACCACGCGACCGGCGCGATGGCCGCCACGCCGCCAAACGCCAGGCCGAACCACCACCACGGCAGCCCCGCCAGGTACAGCGCGAACGCGCCGCTGCTGGCGACCAGCATCGCGGTGCCGAAGTCGGGCTGCTTGAGGATCAGCAGCGTGGGCACGGCGATGATCACGCCGGCGACCAGCACCACGTTGAGCCGCGGAGGCAACGGCTGCGTGTTGAGGTACCACGCCACCATCATCGGCAGGCTCAGCTTGAGCAGTTCGGCGGGCTGGAAATAGAACACGCCGAGGTTGATCCAGTGGTTGCCGTGCTTGCCCTCGCCCACCACCAGCACCACCAGCAGCGGAATAAGGGTGAAGGCGTACACCGGGGGCGTCCAGTTGCGCAGCTGCGTGGGCGACACGCGCGACAGCGCCCACATCGCTCCCAACCCCACCGCGAAGCGCGCGCCCTGCGCGATCACCAGGGTCGGCTCGCCGCCGCCGGCGCTGTACAGCACCGCCAGGCCGATGGCCATCAGCGCCAGCAACGCGCCCATCAGCAGCGGGTCCAGTGTCCGCAGGAAATGCGCCGCCAGTCCGTAGAGCCAACGCAGGATGGCGCTCATCGGCGGGGCTCCCGCGCAGGGTCGTTGACGGGTGGCGGGGTGGACCGGCGCGCCGCGGCTGCGGGCGCGCCGGCCGGACGCGCCGTGGCGGACGCAGGCGCCGTGTCGGCCGCAGTCGTCGTGGTAGAGCGCGGTGCCATGGGGGTGGCCGCCGGCCCCGTCGGGGGCGTGGCCACGGGTGTGGTCACGGGCGTGGCGGAGGCGTTCGACGCCGGTGCCGCAGGCGAGCCGCCTGCAGCCGTCACCGGGGTGGTGCCCGGCCGACTGGCCGCGCCGGGAGCCGGCGGCTCGGGCATCTTGCCCAGCAGCCAGGCATCGAAGATCTTGCGCGCGATCGGCGCCGCGGTGCTGCCGCCGTAACCGCCATGCTCCACCACCACCGCCACCGCGATCTTCGGGTTGTCGGCCGGCGCATAGCCCACGAACAAGGCCTGGTGGCGCAGGTGGTACGGCAGGTTGTGCGGATCGACGCTCGCGCTGCCCTTGCGGCTGACCTTCTGCGCGGTGCCGGTCTTGCCGGCCATCAGGTACGGCGCGCCGCGGGCCATTGCCGCGCCGGTGCCGCCGCCGTGGATGGTGGCCATCATGCCTTCCTGCACGGCGCGCAGATGGGCGGCGTTATCGGTGATGCGCGTCGGCGGCGGCTGCGGCAACGCGGTCCACGGCGCCTCGAAGCCATCGCGGCGCTGCGCCACCAGGTGCGGCCGGCGCAGGTCGCCGCCGTTGGCGATCGCCGCGGTGCCGCGCGCGAGCTGCAGCGCGGTCGCGATCCAGTAGCCCTGGCCGATGCCGGCGATCACCGTTTCGCCGGGGTACCAGTTCTCGCGGGTGCGCTTGGCCTTCCATTGCGGCGAAGGCACCACGCCCGCGTTCTCGCCTGCCAGGTCGATGCCGGTGGGCTGGCCGAACCCGTATCGACGCATGTACTGGTCGAACGTGCGGATGCCCATCTCGTAGGCGAGCTTGTAGTAGTAGTAGTTCACCGACTGCGAGATCGACTTGCGCAGGTCGGTCCAGCCGGCACCGCCGTGCGCATCGCGGTAGCCGCGACGCTGCCCCGGGATGTGGAATTCGCCGGTGGAGAACACCTTGTCCTCCGGCGTGCGCAGGCCGCTGTCCAGGCCGGCGAGTGCCACCAGCGGCTTGATCGTGGAGCCCGGCGGACCGCCGCCCAGCACGTTGCGGTTGAACAGCGGGCGCGACGGGTTGTCCATCAACGCGCGGTAGTCGGTGTGCGAGATGCCGTTGACGAACAGGTTGGGGTCGTAGCCCGGCAGGCTGACCATGCCGAGCACCTCGCCGGTGGACGGTTCGATCGCCACCGCCGAGCCGTCCATGTCGCCGAAGGCGTAGACCATGGCCTGCTGCAGGTCCAGGTCCACGCTCAGCCGCAGGTCCGTGCCGGGCACCGCTGGCACGCGCCCGACCAGCCCCATCGGCCGGCCGTCGACGTTGGTCTCCATCTTCTCGTAGCCGATGCGGCCGCGCAGCGCCTCGTCGTAGTAGCGCTCCAGGCCGGTCTTGCCGATGTGGCTGAAGGCGGCGTTGGCCTCGCCCAGCAGTTCGGCATCCTTCGCATCCACGCGGCCGACGTAGCCGATCACGTGCGAGAACAGGTCGCCGTGGGGATAACGGCGGTTGAGGTATGACACCAGGTCCACGCCGGGGAAACGCCACTGATCCACGGCAAACGCAGCGGCCTCTTCTTCGGTGAGACGCAGTTTGAGCGTCACCGGCTTGTAACCGCGCGCGGCGCGACGGCCTTCCTCGTAACGTTTGAGGTCGTCCTCGCTCAGCGCCACCACCTTGGACAGCGCCGGCAGCCATTTGGCCGCGTCACCCGCTTCGCGCGGGGTCACGTCGAGGCGGAACGCGGGCACGTTGTCGGCCAGCAGGCGCCCCTTGCGGTCATAGATCAGGCCGCGCCCCGGCACCACGGGCTGAAGCTTGATGCGGTTGGCCTCCGAGCGCGTGGCGTACTCGGCGTGCTGCAGCACCTGCAGGCGGAAATACCACATCGCCAGCCCGCCCAGCGCCAGCATCACGCACACGAACGCCAGCGCGGACCGGCGGCGGAACTGCTCGGCTTCCGCGGCGGTGTTCTTGAGGATGCGGCGCCCGCGCCGTGGACGCATCGCTCAGCCCTTCCGCCAGCGGCCGTAGCGCGCCGAATCCAGCACCAGGAACACCAGCGGCCACAGCAGCATGCCGGCCACGGGCGCCAGCCAGAACAGGCCGGACAGCGGCTTGAGCCCCAGCGCCATGTGGATGGCCGCCGTGACGATGCGGTCGTTGAACAGCAGCCCGCCGATGGCCAGCGCCTGCTGCGAGATCGGGAAGAAGCGCAGGCGCGCGCGGAAGCGCTGCAGGATGAAGCCCATCACCACCAGCCGCAGCGCTTGCTCGCCCAGCACCGTGCCGAAAGCGAGGTCGGCGACCAGCCCGACGCCAAAGGCCACGCCCAGACCGACCCGATCGGGCTCTTCGATCAACCAGTAGGCCAGCACCAGCGCCAGCCAATACGGCCGCAGCGGCTGCAGCATCGCGGGCAACGGCAGCAGGCCGAGCAGCAGTGCCACGACCACGCTGACCGGCAGGATCCAGTGCGACAGCGTGCGGCTCATCGACGGGCGCCCTCATCGGTGGGCGGCTTGGAGCCGGTCGTTTGCGACGCGGGGGGCGCCGGTTCGCGCGGCGCGGGGACGGCCGGCCGCGGGGCGGGCGCACCGCCGGTACCGGTTGCGGCGGCGCCGCTTGCCGGCGACGTCGTAGTCGAAGCGGGCGCCGATGCCGTGGCCGCGACCGAGGGTGACGCGGGCGACGTTGCCGGTTGCGTCGTGGGGACCGCGCGGCGCGGATACCGGATTGGCAGCGTCGCGGGCGCCGGGGCAGGAACCACCGGAACAGCACCAGTGCCGGTGGCGCCGGTGGTGCCGGTCGGGGCCACGCCAGCGCCGCCGGTGGTTGTGCCCTGCGGGGTCTGCATGGCGGCATCCGGACCCGGCGGTACCGCACCGACGGGCGTCGGCGACGCCGCGGGCATGGCGGGCGCGGCGCGCAGCAACAGCACGTCACGACCCCGATCCAGCTGCGCCGCCGGGCGTACTTCGCCCTGAAGATAGGCGCGACTCTCATCGGGACGCAGATCGACGATGGTGCCCACCATGAACCCCGCCGGGAACCGCCCGCCCAATCCGGACGTGATCAGTTCGTCGCCGACCTTGACGTCGCTGGAGGTGGGCACGTTGGCCAGGCGCAGGTGCCCGCCTTCGCCGCTGCCATAGGCCACCAGCCGCACGCCATTGCGGACGACCGCCACGGGCACCGCATGCGAGGGGTCGGTGATCAGCAGCACGGTCGACTGCCCGGCGCTGGTCTCGATCACCTGGCCGAGCAAGCCGCCGGCATCGATCACGCTCTGGCCCACGCGCACGCCGTCACCGGTGCCGGCGCGCACCACCAGGCGCTGTCGCGCCGGATCCAGGTCGATGTCCAGGACGGGGGCCAGTTGCACGTCCACGCCGCTGGTCTGGGCGGCGTCCAGCAGGCCGCGCAGGCGCTCGTTGTCGGCGGCGACCGTGCGCAGCCGGGCCATGCGCGCCTGGCTGAGCAGCAATTCCTGACGCAGCCGGCGATTCTCGTCGGTGAGTTGGCCCAGGGTGCCGGCGTCCGCCTGCACGCGGCGCATTGCCTGGCCCGGCCAACCGGCCACGGCCCAGAGGGGCTGCACCACCAACGACATCTGGCGACGGGCCTCGTGCAGCCAGCCGCCGCGGTGGTCGAGCACGATCAATGCGACGGCCAAGCCCAGGTAAACCATCAGCCGCAGCGAATCGGCGATTTCGCCGGAGCGGGGAGGCGTGGGAGGACCGGCGTAGGGCGGCACGTCAGCGGATCAGGTCACGAGTTGGAGGGGACGACGGGGCCGCGCCACGCGCGCGGTAACGCGGGTGCGGCTCAGTCCGGCGCGAAGAACTCGTTGCCGTGCATGTCCACCAGCTCCAGCGCGCGCCCGCCACCGCGGGCCACGCAGGTCAGCGGGTCGTCCGCCACCTGCACGTGCAGGCCGGTCTCCTCGCTGATCAGGCGGTCCAGGTCGCGCAGCAGCGCGCCGCCGCCGGTCAGCACGATGCCGCGCTCGGCCACGTCCGCGCCCAGTTCCGGCGGGGTCTGCTCCAGCGCCAGCTTGATCGCAGTCACGATGCCGGCCAGCGGCTCGCGCAGCGCTTCGAGCACTTCGTTGTTGCTAATGGTGATCATCTTCGGCACGCCCTCGGCGAGGTTGCGGCCGGTGACCTCCATCGTGCGGTTGTCCTTCTGCGGGTAGGCGCAGCCCAGCTCGAGCTTGATGCGCTCGGAGGTGGCCTCACCGATCAGGGTGCCGTAGGTGCGGCGCACGTAGTTGATGATCGACTCGTCGAAACGGTCGCCACCGATCCGCACCGACGCCGAGTACACGATGCCGTTGAGCGCGATCACCGCCACTTCGGTGGTGCCGCCGCCGATATCCACGACCATCGAGCCGCGGGCCTCGGTCACCGGCATGCCGGCGCCGATCGCAGCCGCCATCGGTTCCTCGATCAGGTACACCTCACGCGCGCCGGCCTCTTCGGCCGATTCCTTGATCGCGCGGCGCTCCACCTGGGTGCTGCCGCACGGCACGCACACCAGCACGCGCGGGCTGGGGCGCAGGAAGCGGCTCTTGTGCACCTTGCGGATGAAGTACTTGAGCATTTCCTCGGTGTAGGTGAAGTCGGCGATCACGCCGTCCTTCATCGGCCGGATGGTGGTGATGTGGCCGGGGGTGCGGCCGAGCATCTGCTTGGCCTCCGCGCCGACCGCGGCCACCGAGCGCGTGCCGCCGATCAGGCGGTCCTGGCGGACGGCAACCACCGAGGGTTCGTTCAGGACGATGCCCTGCCCGCGGACATAGATCAGGGTGTTGGCCGTGCCCAGGTCGATGGACAGGTCATTGGAGAACATGCCGCGAAACTTCTTGAACATCGGGAAACAGGCCGTCTGGGGGAATGCGGGGGCAAGTGGGCTAGCCTAGCAACGCCCCCCGGGCCGGGCAAGGAAAATCAGCGGTTTGCGGCCGTTTTCGCGACACAGGCAAGGGTCCGCGTTGGCGCTTCGTTCAACTTGCGACCGGGGTCACGACCGGGGCCGGCTGGCCGGGGCGCGGCCCAGCGGCTACCCTACGCGCCGTACGGCTGCGTCCGTCCCTTCCAACTCCCGCCGCACCCGTCCGTCCGGCGGGCGGCCTGCCCCCTCAACAGGAGCTTCCCGCCCATGTCGGCACTGATCTGCGGCTCGCTGGCCTACGACACCATCATGGTGTTCCCCGACCAGTTCAAGAACCACATCCTCCCGGACAAGGTGCACATCCTGAATGTGTCCTTCCTGGTGCCGCGGATGCGCCGCGAGTTTGGCGGTTGCGCCGGTAACATCGCCTACAACCTCAAGCTGCTGGGCGGCGACCCGATCCCGATGGCGACCGTGGGCCAGGACTTCGGCCCGTACCGCGAGTGGTTCACCGAACAGGGCATCACCCTGGACCGGGTGAAGATGATCGACGAGCTGTTCACCCCGCAGGCGTTCATCACCACCGATCACGACAACAACCAGATCACCGCGTTCCACCCGGGCGCGATGATGCGTTCGTACGAGAACCACGTGAAGGACGTGCCGGGCGTGACCTTCGGCATCGTCAGCCCCGACGGCTACGAAGGCATGCTGCAGAACGCGAAGGAATTCGCCGAGGGCGGCATTCCCTTCATCTTCGATCCGGGCCAGGCGATGCCGCTGTTCAACGGTGAGGAGCTGCGCAAGTTCATTGAGCTGGCCGACTACGTCACGGTCAATGACTACGAGTCGAACCTGCTGCAGGAGCGCACCGGCTGGAGCGAGAAGGACATCGTGCAGCGGGTGAAGGCGTACATCTGCACGCGTGGCCCGAAGGGCGCGGAGATCCACACCGCCGAGAAGACCTTTGACGTGCCGCCCGCGCACGAGCGCCGCGTGACCGATCCCACCGGTTGCGGCGATGCGTTCCGCGCGGGCCTGATCTTCGGCATCCAGAAGGGCTACGACTGGATGACCATCGGCCGCATCGGCAACCTGATGGGCGCGCTGAAGGTGGAACATCCGGGCACGCAGAACCAGCGCTTCGACTACGAAGAATTTGCCGAGCAGTTCAAGCAGCAGTTCGGGTACGCGCTGTAATTCCTGCGTTTTCCCGGTGAGGTGGCGGAGGCGCTGATTGCTGTCAGCGCTGTGGAACCGGCTCGCGATGGCGTTGCCATTGCCGTGACCTTCGACCCTATCCCCGCGCACGACGGGGGGATGGAATGGCCGAGGCGGCGTAACCGGGAGAGCCACAGGATGTGGAACGCGAATCGGCACAGGCTCATCGGATGTGTGCTGGCGGGATGGCTGGGGCTGGCTGGAGTCGCAATGGCGGCTCCGCAGGCACTGCAGACGCGGGTCGAACAGGCCTTGCGCGACGATCAGGTGGCGGGCGCGGTGTGGGCCACGCTTGAGCATGACGGCACGGTCCGCACCGGCGCCGCTGGGGTGCGGAACGCTACATCCGGTGAACCGCTGCGCCCCGACAGCCGGGTGCACGTGGGGTCGATCGCGAAAGCGGTGCTCGCCACGGGTGTCCTGCGCCTGGCCAGCACCGGCCGGATCGATCTGGACGCCCCGGTCAACCGTTACCTGCCGGGTATGCGCTTCGACAATCCCTGGCCCGACCATCCGGTGCGGGTGCGCCACCTGCTCGACCACACCGCTGGGCTCGACGATATCCGCCTGTGGCAGTTGTTCAGCACGCAGCCAACACCCGACACGCCTTTGGCCGCTGTGTTTGCCCGCGGCCCGTCGATACTGACGGTACGCAGCCGGCCCGGCAGCCAGTTCTCGTACTCGAACATGGGCTATGCGCTGGCCGGCATGGTGATCGAGGCCGTGACCCGCGAACGTTATGAGACCTGGCTCGACCGCGAACTGCTGCGGCCGCTGGGCATGCGCGACAGCACCTTCCATTTCACCTCGCAGCAGGGGCCGGACGCGGATCCGCGCCTGGCCTGGGGACACCACGATCTGGCCACGCCCGCGCCGGCAATGCCGGTCTACCTGCGTCCGGCAGGGCAGTTCACCACCACGGCACGGGACCTCGCGGTGTTCGGGGCCTTCCTGCTGGGCGACGGACGCATCGAGGGCCGTCCTTTCGTGGCAACGGCACTGCTACGCGCGATGGGACGTCCGAGCACGACCGACGCCGCACGTGCGGGCCTGCGCGAAGGCTACGCGTTGGGACTGGCGCGCCGCGACAGGCATGGCGTGGCCGGCCTGTGCCACGCCGGCGACGTGGTCGGCTTCCACGCAATGCTGTGCGTGTTCCCGGACCTGAGCGCAGTGCGCGGCGGGCGGGCGTTCCTAACCGTGCAGAACACCGACGGGGATGGTCGCGACGTCGGGCGCTTTGATGCGCTGATGGTCGATGCACTGGGCTTGCCACAGGCGCGCACGGAGCCTGCGCAGGCACCACCGCGCGACGTGGGCGGGTGGACGGGGCGCTACGTGCCGGCGCCCAACCGCATGGCGCAATTCGCGTACGCCGACTTCCTGTTCGACAGCGTCACCCTGGCATGGGATGGCCGTTCGCTGCACTACACGCGCGGCCAACGCCCGGCGCGCATGCTCACGCCCAGCGGTGGGGCACGCTTCGTCGCCGATGATCGCCGCCGCGCTTCGCACGTGCTGCTCGCCGGAGCCAACGGCGAACGGCTGCTCAGCGATGGCCTGCGCACCCATCGGAAGGTGCATCCGATCGCCTACTGGGCGGTGGCGGCCAGCCTGGCCCTGGGCCTGCTGGGGCTCGCCTGGTTCCTGCTGGTGGTGCCATTGCGCGCGGCGCTTGGGCGCGAGCCGCTGGTCGTGCCGGGCGTGGTAGGCGCGGCCCTGCTAGTGCTGCCGCTTCCGCTGTTCCTGCTGCAGTCCTACATCCAGCTGGGCGATCGCACCGCGGCCAGCCTGTCGCTGTACGCGGCCAGCGCTGCGTTGCCCGCGCTGATGTTGTGGCAGGCATGGCGCAGCCGGCGCATGCGCCAGGGCTTGGCGCACGGCCGGCTCAACCTGCTGGCCGCGCTGCTGGTGCTGCAATGGTGCGCCGTGCTCGCTGCTTGGGACATGCTGCCGTTCGCGCTTTGGCGGTGAGCGACACGGCGCGGGCATGCATGCCTACATCACGTGCGCGAGCCACAGCAGCTCGGGCTGGGCAAGCCTCTCGAACTCGGCGTAAGGCATGCGTACCGCGTCGGTGTGCGTGCCCGCGTTGAACGCGATCTCCGACTGCTGGGCCAGGCGCGAGTCGACGTACACCGGCATGCCGTACAGATGCCCGAACGGCGGCATCGCGCCCACTTCGCAGTCGGGGAACGCGCCGCGGAAGTCGGCTTCTTCGGCCAACTCGACGACAGCGCCGCCCAGGGCCAGCGACAGGCGATGCAGGTCGACGCGGTAGGGCGCGGGCATCACCATCATCGCCAGCGTGCCGTCAAACTTGAGCATCACGGTCTTGGCAAACAGCTCGCGCTGCACGTGCATGGCGGCCGCAGTGTCGAGCGCGGTGACGGCCCGCTCGTGGGACAGGGGGACATAGGGAGCGTGCTGCGTGTTCAGCAGGCTGTGCAGGCGGGGCGAAAGCATGGCTGCCTCCGGAAGGCAGCGCCTGCGCTCCACGCGGCGCTGCCGCACGTGACGGGGCGCGAGGGTCCGCCTCACGCCAACCTGGCGGGCGATTCGCGCGCCATGCCGGGAGCTTACTCCTGGAATGGAAAAGCGACGTAAAGCCCGGGGCTTACTGGGGCCACTTCGGCAGCGAGGTAGGATCCAGCGCCGCCACTTCAAACACCGCGGTGCGCGTGCCGCCGGCCTTCACCGGGAACTCGATTTCGATGACCTTGGCATCGCGCGCGAGCTTCCACAGCGTCTTCTCGTCCTCGATGAACATGGCGATGGCTTCGTCGGTCTTGGGCCGCGTGGCGGCCATCGCCTTGGGCGCGGCAGCGTCGGCCTTCACCTTGACCTTGCAGCCGGCGTAGCAGTTGAAGTCGCCGGCTTCGAGCACGAGGTAGCTGCTGGTGCCCCACTCCGGGTGGTCGCGGAAAATCAGGCGCACCGGCTGGGCGCCGCTGCCGTCGGTATCGACCGGCTCCTGCGAGTAGATCGACGCCGACAGCTGGCTGCCCTTGCCCACCGGCTCCTTGCCGTACGACCACAATGATGCCAGGCGACGCTGCTCACGCGCCTCGGTCGCCTTGCCGACGGCGTCGGCATGGCGCTCCTTGATGCGCGCGGCGGCAGTGCTGTCGGGATACTTGTCGATCAGCACGTCGCCGTGCGCCTTGGCCAACTCCCAGTTGTGGCGGCCGTATTCGGCGTCGAACTGCTTGGCCGCTTCGTCGGCGGCCTGCTCCATCGCGGCCTTCTGGCGCGCGGCGATGGCGACCGGGTCCTCGGCGGGCTTGCAGGCGCCCAGCGCGAGCGCGGCGGCCAGCGGCAGGACCAGGCGAAGGGTGGCGGGTTTCATCGGGGTTGTCCTCGTTCGATCAGTGCGACCACCGCGTCGGCGACCGCATCGGGTTGTTCCATCAGTGACATGTGGCCGCAGCCGTCCAGCAACACCTTGCGCGCCTGCGGCATGCGCGCGGCGTACAGGTCGAGCGCACTGGCATCGATCACCGCGTCCTGGCGGCACCATAGCAGCAGCGCCGGCTGGCGGATGTGTGCAGCTTCATCACCCGGGAGGAAGCGCTCATTGCTGCGGCCGATGCGGTCGAGCACGCGCTGTTCGAACGCGGCCTCGCGCGTGCGGCGTGCCACGTAGATGCCGTTGGCCGGCCACGGGATCCACGGCTTGGCCGCCGCATCGAAGAACACCGTGTCGAGATAGCGGTGCATGGTCGCCACGTCATGCACGGCAAAGGGGTTCTGCCCGGCCAGCACTTCCTGACCGAACCGGTTGTCGGCAAAGCGCACGCCGGCCGCGTCGAGCAGGCCGACGCGGTCGATCAGCGACGGATGCCGCGCGGCCACCAGCGCAGCGATGCCGCCGCCCATCGAGTGGCCCAGCAACACGGTTTTCCGGCCGGGCTGTCGCGCCACTGCCTGGATGAAGGCTGCCATGCGCTCCGACTGCGCGACATAACCGTAATCCGCCCCGCGCCGGCGGCTGCTGGCACCCCAACCGGCGAGGTCGGGAATGACCAGCCGGTAGCGGCCACGCAGCCGCTCCGCGAGCGGATACCAGTTTTCCTTGCTACCGGTGAAGCCGTGCACCATCACTAGGACCGGCGCGTCGGCGGGGGCGTCGTCGCTGACCGCATACACCCAGCGATGGTCGGCGACCTCGACCGAGGCCTGCTGCAGCCCGGCGTCGATGCGCAGGCGGGTGAACTCCGCGCGCAGTACCACTTCCGGATCGCGCGCGACCCAGATCGCGCCGCCCAACAACAACGCGGCCGCCACGAGGGCGGCCGCGATGATGGCATTGCGCCAGCGCATGGCTTACTGGGCCGGCGCCTGCTTGGCCTTGGCGATCACCGACTCCACCGACCCCGTGGTGATCGGGTGGTAGCCCGGCTTGGCCTTGGCGAAGGTTTCCTCGGCCAACTTCAGGCCTTCGGGCGTTTTCACCAGCGCGTTGTAGGTCGGCATGATCAGCTTGCGACGGCCGATCTTCTGCAGGAACGCGCTGATCGCGGCATCGGCCTGGTGGTAGCCGCTGCGCACCGCCAGCGGGTACCAGCGCTGCGCGATTTCGCCGTTGGGCGTGCCGGTGAAGCGGTAGGCGGCATCCAGCGCGGCCAGCTGCTCGACCTTCAGGGTTTCCGGCATGCCTTCGATGAAGTGCACCCACTCCTGGGTGATCCACTTGCCCGTCAGCGCCTTGTCCGGCAGCGTGCCGTTGTCCAGCCACGCCTTGCGCGCGGCGTCGACCGCGTCAAAGCGCGGCGACACGGTCTTCGGCGCGAAGTCGGGGATGCCCGGCTGGTACACCCACTGGTTGACCTCCTCCATCGTGACCTTGCCCGGGTGCTTCTCGATCAGGTTGGTCTTGAGGTAGTCGACGAACTTCGCGGTCGGGATCGACTGGAAGGCGAAGTGGTCGAAGTAGCCCTTCAGGAACGGGTCGAACACGTCGCGGCCGAAACGCTGCTCCAGGAACTGCAGGAACCACGCGCCCTTGGTGTACTGCTGCGAAGTCAGCGAATCGTCCGGATTGCGGATCGTCTCCGGCTTCAGCGCCAGCACGGTGGTCTCCGGCTTGGCGTCCTTGAACTCCTCGGCCAGCTCGTTGCGCGAGATCACGCTCTCCATGTCGGCCTGTTCCTTGCCGAACAGATCTTCGATGATGCGGTTCTCGACGTAACTGGTGAAGCCTTCGTTGAGCCACGCGTCCTTCGAGCTGGAGAAGGTGACCAGGTTGCCCGACCAGCTGTGCGCCAGTTCGTGCGCCACCAGCGACACCAGCGTCTTGTCGCCGGTGATGACAGTTGGCGTGGCGAAGGTCAGGCGCGGGTTTTCCATGCCGCCGTAGGGGAACGACGGCGGCAGCACGAGGATGTCGTAGCGGCCCCAGCGGTACGGGCCGTACAGGCGCTCGGCGGTGTCGATCATGCGGCCGGTGTCGACGAATTCGGCGGCAGCCTTCGGCGCCATCGAGGGTTCGGCCCACACGCCGGCCTTGTCGGTGATCGGCTGGAACACCAGGTCGCCGGCAGCAATCGCCAGCAAGTACGACGGGATCGGCTGCGGCATGGCGAAGGTGTAGTCGCCGTCACGCGCGGCCTTCGGATCGTTGTCGGCGCTCATCAGCACCATCGCGTCCTTCGGCGCGGTCACGTGCGCGGTGTAGGTGAAGCGCACGCGCGGCGTGTCCTGCAGCGGCACCCACGAACGCGCGTGGATCTGCTGCGACTGGCTGAACATGAACGGCGTCTTCTTGCCCTCGGTCATCGCCGGGGTCAGCCACTGCAGGCCCGAGGCCTCGGGCGAGGTGGTGTAGGTGATGCGGATGCGCGGGTTGCGCTGCGGGGCCTCGATGGTCAGCTTGCTGCCCAGCAGTTCGTCGGCGGGCGCGAAGCTGAACTTGAGGTCGTCCCACTTGCCGTCGGCGCGCTCGCCCACGACCTTCTCGACGGTGATGGCGCGGCTGTCCAGCACCAGCTGGGTGGCGTTCTTGTCCAGCCAGTCGAGGGTGTAGGTGGCGCTGCCCGACAGGGTCTTGGCGTCGAAGTCGACCTTCAGCTCCAGCGCGAGGTCCTTGGTGCGGACCTTGTCCGGCTCGGCGTAGGACTGCTCGTCGGTTTCGGCGGTGGCGTTCACGGCGGCCTGCTGGGTGGCGGCGGGCTGGGCATCGGCGCCGGCGGCCGGCGTGGATTCGCGGGAGCAGCCGGCGGCGAGCGCGGCGGCCAGGCACAGGGTCAGGATCGAAGGACGCATGGAGGGACCACGGTTGCGGGTAAGCCTCCGAGTGTACCGCCGCCCGTGTCGAGGGCGAATCGTGCGCCGCCCGACTTCCGGCACAGTCGGCAAAGTCGCGTACACGTCATCCTGTGCCATGACTTCGTCCCGCCCGCGCACCGCCCCCGTCGCCCCACCGGCCTCCCCCACCCGACACTCCCTCGCCCCGCCCGCACGGCGCGCCCGGCTGGCGGCAGGCCTGGTGCTGGCGCTCGTCGCTCCGATGGCCGCGGCCAATCCGGTGCAGGTGCCGCGGGTCGACGCCGACATCACCGTCGATGGCCTGCTGGACGAGCCGGTGTGGGCGCAGGCGGCCGCCATCGACATCGGCCACGAGGTGTCGCCGGGCGACAACCTGCCGGCCGCCGTGAAGACCACCGCACACATCGCCTACACCCAGGACGCGGTGCTGCTGGCCTTCCGCGCCGAGGACCCGGACCCGTCGAAGCTGCGCGCGTACCTGCGCGACCGCGACGCGCTGTACGGCGACGATTTCGTCGGGGTGATGCTGGACACGTTCGACGACCAGCGACGCGCCTACGAGTTCTTCGTCAATCCGCTGGGCGTGCAGGCCGACCTGGTGAAGGAAGAGGCCACCGGCAACGAAGACGATTCGTGGGACGGATTGTGGAACAGCGCGGCGCGCATCACTGCGCACGGGTACGACGTGGAGATGCGGATCCCGTTCGCCACGCTGCGCTTCCGCAACACCGAGGACGCGCGTCGCTGGGGCGCCTCCTTCCTGCGCATCCGCCCGCGCGAATTCCGCTACCAGTACTTCAACAACCGGGTGGAGCGCGGCTCGCGTTGCCTGACCTGCAGCTTCGGCAAGCTCGAAGGCTTCAGCGGGGTCACGCAGGGCCGCAACCTGGAGATCACCCCGACCCTGACCGTGCTGCACGCGGAGGAACGCGACAGTCGCGGTGCGCCGTGGGTCCACCCCGGCGGCGACAACGGCACCCACGTCGAGCCGGGGCTGGACGTGGCATGGACCCCCACCCCCAACATCACGCTCAACGGCACGCTCAACCCCGACTTCTCGCAGGTCGAATCCGACCAGGCGCAGCTCGACCTCAACACCAGTTTCGCGCTGTTCTTCCCGGAGAAGCGTCCCTTCTTCATGGAGGGCGCGGACTACTTCACCACCCCGCTGCAGGTGCTGTACACGCGCCAGATCGGCGACCCCGACGCCGGCGTGCGCGTGACCGGCCGCAACGGCCAGCAGGCCTACGGCGCCATCGCCGCGCGCGATGCCAACACCCAGTTGCTGGTGCCGGGCGCGCTGGGGTCCAGCATGCGGTTTCTCGACCAGCCCGCGGATGCGTTCGTCGGTCGCTACCGCTATGACCTCAACGCCAGCACCACCCTGGGCGCCATCGGCACCCTGCGGCAGGGCGAGGACTATCGCAATGCGCTCGGCGGACTCGATGCGCGCTGGCAGCAGGGCCGCCACACCCTGCGCAGCCAGTGGCTGCGCAGCGACTCGGCGTACCCGGACGCCCTGGGCCTGGCCGACACCACGCCGCGCGGCAATGCGCTGTCGGCTGCCTACAACTACAGCCAGAGAGCCTGGTTCGCCGACCTCAGCCACCAGCGCATCGATCCCGGCTTCCGCGCGGACCTGGGCTTCATCAGCCAGGTTGGCTTCGACCGTTCGCTCATCGGTGGCGGCCGCCACTGGTTCGGCGAGGACGGCGACACGATCAGCCGCATCAGCCTCACCGGCGACTGGGACATCACCCACCGCGCCGACGGCCAGCTACTGGAGCGCGAATTGGAAGGCTACGTGCGGGTCAGTGCGACCCGGCAAACGCAGGCCAACATCGGCGGCGTCACCCGGGTGCGCTACTGGAACGGGCGAATGTTCGACGAAAGCTTCGCCAGCGGCTTCATCGGCGCCACGCCGTGGCCGGGCTTCACCTTCGGCTCGTGGCAACGCAGCGGCGACATGCTGGACCTGGCCGCATCGCGCATGGGCCGCGGCATCATCTGGGAGCCGTACGTGGAGCTGGACATCGGCCGCGGCGTCAACCTGACGCTGAACCATTCGCGCCAGCGCCTGCGCCGCGACGGCGGCACCGCGTTTGACGCGCGCGTGCTGGACGGCCGCCTGAGCTGGCAGCTGGACCCGCGCCAGCGCCTGCGCCTGTCGGTGCAGGCCGGCAACGTGCAGCGCGACCAGGCTCTCTACACCTTCCCGCTCGCCCAGTGCCCGATCGCCCTCGACCCGGCGGCCACCGCGTGCATCATCCCGGTCCGTTCGCACGTGCGCGACGTGACCGCACAGCTGCTGTACTCCTACAAGGTCAACCCGCGCACCGCGCTGTATGCCGGCTACTCACACGGCGCGCTGGACATCGACCGCGACGGCGAACCGCGCGATTCGCTGCTGGATACCAGCCGCAGCGCGTTCCTCAAGCTCAGCTACGCGTGGCAGCCCCGGTTCTGAGGCGCTGCCACGCCGGGGCCGGGGGCTTCAGGCCTTGTAGCCGGTGTGGATCGCGACGATGCCGGTGTTGAGGTTCTTGTAGTCGCATCGCGCGAAGCCGGCCGCCTGCATCATCGCCTTCAGTTCGTCCTGCGGCGGGTGCTTGCGGATGCTCTCGGCCAGGTACTGATAACTGCCCGCGTCACCCGCGAACAGGCTGCCGAGCTTGGGCAGCACGTTGAACGAGTGGAAGTCGTAGATCGGCTTGAACCAGTCGGCTTTGACCTCGGAGAACTCCAGCACGCGCGCCTGCCCGCCGGGCTTGAGCACGCGGAACATCTCACGCAGCGCGGCGTCCTTGTCGGTGACGTTGCGCAGGCCAAAAGCAATCGTGACCAGGTCGAAGCTGGCATCGGGGAACGGCAGCTTCTCGGCATTCATCTGCACGTACTCAAAACCGTCGACCTTGCCCTTGTCGGTCATGCGGTCGCGGCCCACGCGCAGCATTTCGCCGTTGATGTCGCCCAGCACGATGCTGCCGGTGTCGCCCACGCGGTCGCGCAGCAGCAGGGCGATGTCGCCGGTGCCGCCGGCCAGGTCGAGCACGCGGTCGCCACGGCGGACCTGGGCGGTGCCGACGAAATAGCGCTTCCAGATGCGGTGGATGCCCAGCGACATCAGGTCGTTCATCAGGTCGTACTTGCCCGCGACCGAGGAGAACACCTCGGCCACCAGCTTCTGCTTCTGGGCGACGGGGACGTCGCGGTAGCCGAAGTGGGTGGTCTTGGCGGCGGAATCGGACGGGGATTCGGGCGGGGTCGGTGAGGCGCTCATGCGGCGATTATCGCACCCTTGGCGGGCGTGGCCAGCGCCGCCGCGCCCCACGCCGCACACCCAGCTTGACGCCCATCAAGACGCGCGCGCCCGTCCGGTGCACACTGAAGCAAACTCCTCTGGGAACCCCCCATGGCTGACGACGCCACGCGCGGTGAAGGACCCCTGCTGATTGCCACCCCGGCTGCCCTCGACGGGTACCTGGCCCATTACCACCACGCCACGTTCTCGCCGCTGAACCACCAGGCGGGCACTTCACTCGAGGACTGGCTGGCGCTGGGCGACGACACCAGCGAGGCCAGCTACCGCGCGGCCTGCCGGTTCGGCATCCCGCTGGTGCGGCTGGCCGGGCTAGAGCCGTCGCCGGATGCCGTGCGCCTGCTCAACCCGACCCTGGCGCGCCAGTTGCGGGCGATCCCGCTGCGCACGCACCAGGGCATGGTGGCGGTGGCAATGGAGGACCCGGGCGCCGCCAACGCGCTGGCGACCCTGGACTTCATCAGCCCCGAGCGAACCATCGTGCTGGTGGCCAGCCCGCGTGACATCCGCGAGGCCATTGCCCGGCTGTACGACCAGGTCGAGGACCGCGACATGGTCCAGCAACTGGGGCTGGACCCTGCAGCGACCGCCATCGAGAGCGAGCAGGAGGCGCAACGCCTGGCCCGCGAGGCGCCGGTGGTGCGCATGGTGAAGACCATGATCACCGAGGCGGTGCGACGGCGCGCGTCGGACATCCACCTGCGGCCGGGCGCCAACGGCACCGACGTGCTCTACCGCATCGACGACGAGATGGTGCCCGTGCGTCGCCTGATGCGCGCGCTGCATCCGGCCGTGGTCAGCCGCATCAAGGTGCTGGGCGCGATGAACCTGGCCGAACACCGCCGACCGCAGGACGGCCGCACCAGCCACGTGATGGACGACGGTCGCAAGATCGACATGCGCATCTCGGTGCTCCCGGCGGTGCACGGCGAGAGCGTGGTGGTGCGCCTGCTGGATGCCAACGAAGGCCTGTGGAGCCTGGACCAGCTGGGCCTGAGCGAGAAGGACCGCGAGCGCCTGGACGACGTGATGTCGCGCAGCCACGGCATGTTCCTGACCACTGGCCCCACCGGCTGCGGCAAGTCCACCACGCTGTATGCGATGTTGCTGGAGCTGCGCCGGCAACGCATCAACATCCTCACCATCGAGGACCCGGTGGAGTTCCACGTCGAGGACGTGCAGCAAATGCAGGTCAACCGCGCCGCGGGTTTCACGTTCGCCTCGGCGATGCGCAACTTCCTGCGCCACGACCCGGACGTGATCATGGTCGGCGAGATCCGCGACCAGGAAACGGCTGACATCGCGGTGGAAAGCGCGCTCACCGGCCACCTGATGCTGAGCACGCTGCACACCAATACCGCCGCGACCACCGTCACCCGGCTGCTGGACCTGGGCGTGGAGGCCTACCTGCTGCGTGCCTCACTGCTGGCGGTGATGTCACAGCGCCTGGTGCGCCTGACCTGCCCGCACTGCCGCGACGTGGAAACCATCAGCCCCCACATCCGGGATGCCTTGGACGTGGGCGCCGACGAGGTGTTCTACGTGGGCCGCGGGTGCCCGCAGTGCGATGGGCTGGGCGTGCACAAACGCCGCGCCGTGTACGAACTGATGGTGATGACCCCGCCCTTGCAGGCCTTGGTGGTGCCCGGCGCGCAGGCGGACTTGATCCAGCGGACCGCGATCGAAGAGGGCATGGTGCCGATCACGCAGGCGGCCGTAGCCCTGGCGCGCACCGGCGCGATATCGCTGTCGGAGGCGTGGCGGGTGCGGGCTGACTGAGCGGGTGGCGGCGACGCCGTTGCCAGTCGACCGCGGGGTGGGACCCGGGCGACGGATGGTGTGGCGTACTGCTGACAGGAAGAAAAGCGAAGGGCCCGCAAGCGGGCCCTTCGTCATGCCGGGGAGGCTACGTCTCAGTAGCTGACCGAGGCGTTGCCCGAGCACGTGCCGGTGCCCGCGTTGCAGACTTTGTAGGTCAGCGTGCCGCGGCCCTTGATCTTGACCGCATCGGTGTAGCGCCCGCTGTTGTTCACGCCCGACGCCACCTTGGCGTTGTTGCGGTACACGTCGACCGTCGCGGCACCGCCGCTCCAAGCCAGGCCTACCCGCAGCTGACCCTTGATAGTGCCGTTGTTGGTACCGGTCAGGCCAGCCGGTGCGGCGGGCGTGCTGCCGCCACCGCCGCCGAGCAGCTTTTCGGTGGCGTCGAAGGCCTGCACCAGGCCATAGCCGAACTGGGCGTCACGGCCCGGCGTGCCGAGGTCGAGCGCGGTCGAGGTCAGCGCGTCGCGGACCTGCTGGCTGGTCGCGCTGGGCTTGGCACTCCACACCAGCGCGGCCACGCCGGCCACGTGCGGGGTCGCCATCGACGTGCCGTCCATGGTGGTGTACTCGCTGACATTGGTCTGCGGCACGGTGGTCACGTTGGCCGTCTGGCCCAGTGCGCTGGCGCGCAGGGCGAGGCCGTCGGCCTGGAGCAACGTGACCGCCGGGATGCTGGACGTCACACCATCGCCCAAGGTCGCCGCGAGGACACCTTCGACGTTGTTGTAGATCATCGCGGCGCTGCCGCCACCGGCGGTGACGTTGGCCACCTTGTCGGCGAAGCTGATGTCACCGCGCTCGCACAACACCACCTTGCCCGCCCAACTGCCGGCGGCGGCGCATCGACCGCCATCGACCAAAGCGGCGCTGGCGCTGCCCTGCACGGTGCCGGTGATGGCGTTGGCCACGTAGGCATTGCCGCTGACCAGCAACTGCGCGTCGCGCGTCGGGTACGTGCTGTACACGCCCACGCCCGGCGCAGCGACTTCCACCTCGGCGTTGTACTGCGAGAAGGACGCATGCGCGTTGTTCTGGTCCGTCGCGCCGACCGACACCACCGACGCATACGAGGCCGGGTAGCTCATCGTGGTGTTGCCATCATTGCCGGCGGCGGCAATGCTCAGGATGCCCTGGTTGTTGAGGTTGGCGAACGCGTTGCTTTCGGTGGTGCTGGGCAGCGCGCCGCCCAGGCTCATGTTGATGACTTTGGCACCGGCACGCTGGCACTCGTCCGCGGCCGCGATCAGGTTGGAGACGTAGCTGAAGCGCTTGCAGGTGGGACCGTCGAAATACTTGACGATGTGCAGCGCCACCTTGCCCGGGCTGACGCCGACCACGCCACGGTCGTTGTTGGCCGCGGCGATGGTGCCCGCGACGTGGGTGCCGTGCCCGCAGGTATCGCTGTTCCAGCCGGTGGGGTAGCCCGACAGCGCGACGCCGGCGAAATCCTCATGGCTGGCATTGATGCCCGAGTCGATCACGCACACCTTGATGCCGCTGCCGTCGGCGCCGACCGCCACGGTCTCCGGCGCCTGTACCTTGGCGATGCCGTATGGCGCGGTCTGCGAATACGCATACCGCGGTGCGTCGCGTTCGACGTACTCGACGTTCGGATTGTTGCGCAGCCCCTGCAGGGCCTGCGCCGGCACGGTCACGGCGATGACGCGGTGCTTGTCCAGGCGCTGGTGCACCTTGCCGCCGGCCCCCTTCAGCGCGGCTTCTGCCTGCGCGGCCGCACCGGGCCGGAACTTGACCAGTACCCTGTTCGCGTCGGGCTGCTCACCGCTGGCGGTGGACGCGAACGACAGGAGGATCGCGGCGCCGAGCGCCAGGGCAAGCGGTTGCTGCTTCATTGCGTGTATCCGGTGGTAAAAGGTGACAGGCCATCCAACGGCCCGTGCCGGATGCCCCCCTACCCCGGACAGACCGGGACCGCGCCCCGCCCCACGCCCACGCCAACGACAAGGGCCCGCCAGGCGGGCCCTTGCACGCATCGCAGGGTGGCTTCAGAAGCTGACCGTGACCGACCCGCTGCACTCCGACGTCCCGGCATTGCACACCTGATAAGAGTACGAGCCCCGCGCACGGACCGATTCGGCATAACTACCGGTGTTGTTGAGGTTGCCGGCCACGACACCACCGTTGCGACGCACGTCCACCCGCGTCGCGCCACCGCTCCAGCTCAAGGTGATGGTCGACTTGTTCTTGGACACGGCGCCCTTGCTAGCGGCCAGGCCCGCAGGCGGGGTTGCGCCACCACCGCCGCCCCCGAGCAGGGCCTCGGTGGCGTCAAACGCCTGCACCAGACCGTAGCCGAAGTTGTTGTCGCGGCCTGCGGCCCCCAGGTCGACCGCGGTCGATTCCAGCGCGGAACGCACGTCCGCATTGGTCGCCGTCGGCTTGGCACTCCACACCAGGGCGGCGACACCCGACACGTGCGGCGTGGCCATCGAGGTGCCGTCCATGTAGGTGTAGCCGCTGGCGTTGCTCACCGCGACAGTGCTGACACTCGCGTTCTGGCCCAGCGCACCCGCCACCAGGGCCTGCCCATCCTCCTGGCTCAGGCTCAGGGCCGGGATCGTGGAGCCGCCGTTGAGCGTGCCGGAGAAGCCACCGGAAACGTTGTTGTAGATCACCGCCGCCGCGCCGCCGCCGCTGGTCACGTTGGTCACCTTCTGCGCGAAGCTGACCACGCCGCGCTCGCACAATACGACCTTGCCGGCCCAGCTGCCGACGCTGTCGCACAGCCCGCCGTTGACCAGTGCGCCCGACGCGTTGGCCTGCACCGTGCCGTCGATTGCCGAAGCCAGGTAGCTGCTGCCGTTGACCGTGAGGTCGGCGTCCTTGAACGGGTACGTGCTGAGCACGCCCACGCCCGGCGCGGCGATGTCCACCGCGTTGTTGTACTGCGAGAACGAGGCCTTGGCATTGGCGCTGTCGGTCGCCGCCACCGACATTACGCTGGCATACGAGGCCGGGTAGCTGAAAGTGGAATTGCCCGCGTTGCCGGCAGCCGCGATGCTGAGGATGCCGGCGCTGTTGAGGCTGGCGAACGCGGTGTTCTCGGTGGCGCTCGAGGTGCCGCCGCCCAGGCTCATGCTGATGATCTTCGCGCCTGCCGACTGGCAGCGGTTGGCCGCATCGACCAGCGTGGAGCTGTAGCTCCAGCCGCAGGACGCGCCGTCGAATACCTTGACGATGTGCAGGCTGACCTTGGCCGGGCTGACGCCGACCACGCCGACGCTGTTGTTGGCCGCGGCAATCGTGCCCGCCACATGGGTGCCGTGGCCGCAGCTGTCATTGTTCCAGCCACTGGGATAGCCGGTCATGCTGATGCCGGCGAACTCCTCGTGGTTCGCATTGATGCCCGAGTCGATCACGCACACCTTGATGCCGGTGCCATTGGCGCCGGTCGCCGCGGTCTCGGGCGCCTGCACGCGGGTGATGCCCCACGGGGTGGTCTGCGCCGACGGATAACGCGGCGCATCGGCCTCGATGTATTCGATGTTGGGATTGTTGCGCAGCCCCTGCAGGGCCTGGGACGGCACGGTGGCGGCGAACGCCCGCAGGCGGTCGAACCGGTAGTGCATGCGCGCCCCCGCGGCGGTGAGCGCGGCCTCGGCGGCGGCGCCCGTGCCGGGCTTGTACTTCACCCAGACCCGGTTGGGGTCGGGCTGGGCGGCAAGCGCGGTGGCGGACAGGGTGAACGCAAGGGCGGCGGCGAGTGCCGCAACGAGCTTCTGCTGCTTCATGTTTGGTCCCCGAGAGTGTGGAACGGACGAACGCGCAGTGCGCGCACTCCCCCCCCGGCGCGCACCGGTGACGCTAGACCGGTGCGCGTTAAACCCCTGTAAAGCGCTCGCCGCGCCCCCTGTTCAGAGAATGTAGCGGCTCAGGTCGGGGTCCTGCACCAGTTCGCCCAGGTGTGCGTCCACGTACGCGCGGTCGATCGCCACCCGCTGGCCGTCCCGGTCGGGCGCCTCGTAGCTCAACGTGTCCAGCAGGCGTTCGAGCACGGTGTGCAGGCGACGTGCACCGATGTTCTCCTGGCGCTCGTTCACCTGCGCCGCGATCTCGGCCAGGCGCTCGACCGCGTCGGCGGTGAACGACAGGTCCACGCCCTCGGTGCGCATCAGCTCCACGTACTGCGTGGTCAGCGCCGCCTTGGGCTCAGTGAGGATGCGCACGAAGTCGTCCTTGCTCAGCGCGCCCAGTTCCACCCGGATCGGGAAGCGGCCCTGCAGTTCAGGAATCAGGTCGCTGGGCTTGGCCAGGTGGAACGCACCGCTGGCGATGAACAGGATGTGGTCGGTATTCACCGGCCCGTACTTCGTGCTGACGGTGGAGCCTTCGACCAGCGGCAGCAGGTCGCGCTGCACGCCCTCGCGGCTGACATCGCCGCCGGTCGCGCCCGGCTGGCTGCGCTTGGCAACCTTGTCGATCTCGTCGATGAACACGATGCCGTGCTGCTCGCAGGCCTCGATCGCTGCGGCGCGGATGTCGTCCTCGTTGACCAGCTTGGCCGCTTCCTCTTCGATCAGCAGGGTGCGCGCGGCCTTGATCGTCAGCTTCTTCTTGCTGGTCTTGCCGCCCGCCATCTGCGAGAACATCTGCCGCAGTTGCTGGCCCATTTCCTCCATGCCCGGCGGCGCCATGATGTCCACCCCGACGTTGACCGCCGCGTCGAACTCGATCTCGCGCTCGTCCAGCTCGCCGGCGCGCAGTTGCCGGCGCAACTTGGCACGGGTGCTGTCATCGCCGACCGGTTCGGCACCGATGTCGACGGTGGTCGTGGACGCGCCGAAGCCGAAGCCGCCGGACGCGTCCTGCCGTCGCGGCAGCAACGCATCCAGGATGCGGTCTTCGGCGAGGTCCTCGGCGCGAGTGCGCACCTGCACCTTCGCCTGTTCGCGGTACAGCTTGACCGCGGTGTCGGCCAGGTCGCGCACGATCTGCTCTACGTCCTTGCCGACGTAGCCGACCTCGGTGAAGCGCGTGGCTTCCACCTTCACGAACGGCGCGTTCGCCAGTGTGGCCAGGCGCCGCGCGATCTCGGTCTTGCCCACGCCGGTGGGGCCGATCATCAGGATGTTCTTCGGCATCACCTCGTTGCGCAGCTCCGACGCCAACTGCATGCGGCGCCAGCGGTTGCGCAGCGCGATGGCGACCGCACGCTTGGCCTGCTGCTGGCCGACGATGTGGCGGTCGAGCTCCTGCACGATCTCGCGCGGGGTCATGGTGGCGCTGGTGGTATCGGGCTTCATGCTCACAGTTCCTCCACCACCACGTTGCGGTTGGTGTAGATGCAGACATCGCCGGCAATGCCGATCGCCTCGGTGGCGATGGTGCGGGCGTCCAGTGCGGTGTGCGCCATCAGTGCGCGCGCGGCGGACAGCGCGTACATGCCGCCCGAGCCAATCGCGATGATGCCGTCCTCCGGCTCGATCACGTCGCCGGTGCCGCTGATGATCAGCGAGGTCTCGCGGTCGGCCACCGCGAGCAGCGCTTCCAGCTTGCCGAGGCGGCGCTCGGTGCGCCAATCCTTGGCCAACTCGACGGCGGCGCGGGTCAGCTGGCCGTGCTTCTCAAGCTTGGCCTCGAACAGTTCGAACAGGGTGAAGGCATCGGCCGCGGCGCCGGCAAAACCGGCCAGCACCTGGCCATCGCGGCCGAGGCGACGCACCTTGCGCGCGTTGCCCTTCATCACGGTGGCGCCAAGGGTCACCTGCCCGTCGCCGGCGACGGCCACATGGCCGTTGCGGCGCACCGAGACAATGGTGGTGGCGTGGAAGACGTTTGGATTCTGGCTCGGGTCCATGGGGACCTTCCTGGGGGAGGAAACCCATGGATGGGGGTGGCGGCCGCCCCCCTCAAGGGAGGGGTGTCGTTCGTTGGCCTGGCGTTATGGGGCGGGAGCGAATTGAATCGAATGCCCCGAGCGGCCGGCCCGTAGCCTAGCCGCCTTCACCCTTCCGCTTGGCCCGCGGATGCGCCGCGTCGTAGACCTTGGCCAGATGCTGGTAGTCGAGGTGGGTGTAGATCTGCGTGGTGGCGATGTCGGCATGGCCGAGCAGTTCCTGCACACCCCGCAGATCTCCCGAGGATTCGAGGATGTGGCTGGCAAAGCTGTGACGCAACAAATGCGGATGCACGCGCTTGAACAGCCCTTGCCGCTGCGCGAGCTGGCGCAGGCGCAACTGCACCGCGCGCGGGCTGATGGGGCCGCCACCGCGCCCGGGAAACACCGGCGCATCGCTGTCGGCACCGGTGGATGCGCGCCATTCGTGCAGCGCGTTGCGCGCGAAGGACCCCAGCGGCACGCTGCGCTGCTTGCTGCCCTTGCCCAGCACCGTCACCAGGCCGTCGGCCAGGTCGAGGTCGCGCCAGCGCAATGCGCACAGTTCGCTCAGGCGCAGGCCGGAGGAATAGAACAGTTCCAGCAAGGCGCGATCACGCAGGCCCAACGGCGCGTCGGTCGGCACCTCGACCAGCGCCTTCACCTCATCCGGGTCCAGCACCTGCGGCAGCTTGCGCGGCGCCTTCGGGGCGCGGATCGCGGCCACGGGACTGGCAGCAAGGTGCCCCTGGCGCACGTGCCAGCCGTAGAAGCTGCGGCATGCGGACAGCCGGCGCTGCAGGCTCTTGGGCGACAGGCCGCGACGGTGCTCAGCGGCCACGAACGCGCGCAATTGCTCCGGCTGCAGGGCCACCACCTCCACACCCTGAGCGTCGCTCCACTGCGCCAAGGCTTCCAGGTCACGGCGATAGGCATCGGTCGTGTGGGCGGACATGCGTCGCTCCACCGCCAGGTACGCCAGGAACGCCTCGACCGGGGCCGGCGCGGTCATGCTGGCACGCCCCCATGACCGCATCGCATCGGCATCCTATGCCGGCGATCGCGCGCGCGCCCCAGCGGAGCGATCACGCCGGGCACGGCGTTCGACGGCAACTCAGCGCGCATACCTCGCCAACGCCTCGCTCAGCGACTCACCCATCATGCGCAGGAACAGCGTGCCCATGCCGGGGAAGAAGCGATTGGGGTCACGGCTGCCCACGGCCACCATGCCCACGCCGGGCACGGGCAGCAGCGCCGTGGACTGGACGTCGTCGGCCCGTGCGCCGTACAGCACGGCATGCTTTTCCGGCTGCAGGCGGCCGCACAACGGCTCACCCGAGCCGAGACAATCGCGGAACGACTGCAGGCGCGGGTCTTCCATAGGAACCACGTGCAGCCACTCGGCATCGTCCAGCCCGTCGACCGGCTTGAACAGGATCATTCGCACCAGGTCGCCACTGAAATCCTCCGCCAAGGACGCCGCCATCGCACGTAGCGTGTCGGCCTGCGTCGGCTGGCGCATGAGGGCCAAGGTGAGCTGGTGGGTACGCACGCTCAGGCGCTCGTTCTCCTGCGCGTTTGCGAACAGTTCGTGCAGGCGCCGCGTGAGTTCACGGTTCTTGTCGCGCAGCACGTCCAACTGGTAGCTGGCCAGCGACGCGGCCGGGCCTTCGTCGCGCGGCACCACCAGGCTGATCGCCAGGTCGGGGAACTGCTGCAGGAAGCGCGGATGGCGGCGCAGCCATGCCGCAACTTCGTGGGCGGCCAACGGCTCGGCGGTGTCGGTCATGGCATCGCGTTCTCGGTGAGGGTGCCTTCGAACACGAAGGCGGTGGGGCCGGCCATCGCCAGCGTTGCGTCGTCGTCGGGCCAGCGGATGCGAAGCTCGCCACCGGGCAGCGCCACGGTAACGTCGCGCCCGACGCGGCCACGGCGCATCAGCACTGCGGCCGCCGCACAGGCACCGCTGCCGCACGCCAGGGTCTCGCCGGCGCCCCGTTCGTAAACCCGCAATCGAATGCGGTCGAAGGCTTCGACCTGCGCAAACCCGATGTTGGCCGACTCCGGGAAGGCCGAATGCGCCTGCATCGCCGGACCGATCGTGGCGACGTCGGCCGCGGCCGTGTCAGGCACTTCGAGCACCGCGTGCGGATTGCCCATCGACACCGCGCCAAAGAACACCGGTGCGCCCTCCAACTCGAGGAAGTAGGAGTCCTGGAGGGGCGCGAAACCCAGCAGCGGGACGTGGGCCGGCCGGAAATCCGGCACCCCCATCACCACTTCGAAGTGGCCCTCGCCAAGGTCGGTGACAGCGTGCGTACCCACCGGGCTGTCGAGGCGGAACGCGCCCCCTGCCGGCGCGGCACCATCGCGCACCAGCCAGGCGGCGATGCAACGCGCGCCGTTGCCGCACTGCTGCGACGGACTGGCATCGGAATTCCAGATGCGGTAACTGGCCACGGAGCCGTCGGCGCGTGGCGGCTCGACCGTGAGGATCTGGTCGCAGCCCACCCCGCGGTGGCGGTCGCCCAGCAGGCGGCACAGCGCCGCATCGGGCGCGGGCGTGCCGTCGCGCAGGTCGATCACGACGAAGTCGTTGCCTGCGCCATGCATCTTGGTGAAGCGCAGGTCGCGGGCCACGGACTCAGCCCTTGCCGTCCCGGGGGACCGGGTCCGGCGTGGTGGGGGGTGTAGCCGGTTGCGGGGTATTTGCGTCAGCCGGTACCGGCTCGGCCGGCACCTCGTCCGCCGGCACCGGCGCGTCAACCGACACCGGTGCCTGCGGCAGCACCAGCGGGCCCTTGTTGCCACAGCCGGTCAACGGCAGCGACAGCGGAATCAACAGCAAGACGGTCTTGAGCTTCATTCGCGCAGTGTAGCGCGCCGCGGTGGCGGCTCAACGGCGTGCGGCCTCAGGGTTCCGGCCGCATCCACAGCCACGTGGCCACCACCGCCATGATGGCGCTGCCCAGCGCCGCCATCCACCAGGCCGGCGCGGTCGCGAACAGGATCAGTGCGCAGACGATCATCATCGAGACCGCCAGCCGCTTGGCGCGACGGCTGACCGCGCCGCTGCGCTCCCAATCGCGGATCATCGGCCCGAACTGGCGGTGCGCATGCAGCCAGGCATGCAGCCGCTTGGAGCCGCGCGCCGCCGCAAACCCCGCCAGCAGCACGAACGGCACCGTCGGCAGCCCGGGCACCACGATACCCACCAGCCCGAGGGCCAGCGCGGCATACGCCAGCAGCCACCACGCCCAGCGGAAACGGCCGAAGTGCTCGTCGGGGAGTTGGTCACTCATGACGCAAGTATGCGGCAGGAACGCGTAACGTCGCGGCGAAGGGGCGCGACCGCACCTTGCCGGAGCGGCCGTTGCCAGCGACCCGACGCAGGACACCCGGAGGCGGCGCGGAGCCGTGTCCGCGTCCGCCACCCTCAAGCCCGCGTTACGGGCGAGCCACGTCGAGGTCGGGCTTCACGCCCAACTGGTCCAGCAGGAACGCGTACATCTCCGACAACTCACGGTAGCGGCGGAACCGCCCCGACTTGCCGCCGTGCCCTGCGTCCATGTTGGTGCGGAACAGCACCGGCTGCTTGGAGGTGTTCAGGTCACGCAGCCGCGCCACGTACTTTGCGGGCTCCCAGTACTGCACCTGCGAGTCCCACAGGCCGGTGCCGACGAACATCGCCGGGTAGGCCTGTGCCGACAGGTTGTCGTACGGCGAATACGACAGCATGTAGTCGTAGTAGTCGGCCTTCTCCGGGTTGCCCCACTCGTCGTACTCGTTGGTGGTCAGCGGAATCGACGGATCCAGCATCGTCGTCACCACGTCCACGAACGGCACTTGCGACAGGATCACGCGGTACTTGTCCGGCGCGATGTTGCTGATCGCGCCCATGAGCAGGCCGCCGGCGCTGCCGCCATAGGCCGCCACGCGGTCCTTGGCCGCATAGCCTTCCTTGACCAGGAAGTCGGTGACGTCGATGAAGTCGGTGAAGGTGTTCTTCTTGTGGAACAGCTTGCCGTCGTCGTACCACTTGCGGCCCATTTCCTGGCCGCCGCGGATGTGCGCGATGGCATAGACCACGCCTCGGTCGAGCAGGCTCACCACCGGCAGGTTGAAGCCCGGGTCGATGGAGTTGCCGTAGCTGCCGTACGCGTACTGCAGCAGCGCGGCCGTGCCGTTCTTCTGGAAGCCCTTGCGGTACACCAGCGACACCGGCACCTTCGTGCCGTCCTTCGCCGTGGCCCACACGCGCTCGGTGGTGTACTTGGCCGGGTCGTAGCCCAGCACCGGCTGCTGCTTGAGCATGCGACGCTCGCCGGTCTTGGTGTTGACCTCGTAGGTGGTCGCGGGCGTGGTGAGCGAGGTGTAGGTGTAGCGCAGCCAGTCGGTGTCGTGCTCGGAGTTGGTCGACAGGCCCATGCTGTACGCCGGCTCGTCGGCGCTGACGTACGCCTCCTGGGTGCCGGGCTTCAGCAGGCGCAGCCGCTCGAGGCCGTTGCTGCGCTCGCTGATGGCGTTGAACCCGTCAAACAGCTCGAAGCCTTCGATGAACACGTCATCGCGGTGGCCGATCCATTCCTGCCACTGCGCGCGCGAGGTGGCAGTGCTCGGTGCGGTCATCAGCTTGAAGTTGGACGCGGGCTTGCCGTCTGCGCCCGGCGCGTTGGTGCGGATCACCCAGCGGCCGCCGTGGTGGTCGGCCTGGTATTCCACGTCGCGCTGGCGGGGTGCCAGCACCGTGAAGGTCGCGGGATCGGCGGCCGGCGCGCAGCGCGATTCGCTGGACACCGTGCTTTCGACGCCGATGCAGATGTACTGGTCATCGCGGGTGCGGCTGATGCCCATGTAGAAGCTGTCGTCGTGCTCTTCGTACACCAGCACGTCCTGCGCGATCGGCGTGCCGAGCACGTGCTTCTTCACGCGCACGGTCAGCAGGGTCTCGGGGTCGTTCTCGACGTAGAACAGGGTCTTGTTGTCGTCGGCCCACACCAGGTTGGGCGAGACGCCGCTGATGGTGTCGGGGTAGACCTCGCCGGTGTCGAGGTTCTTGATGCGGATGGTGTACTGGCGACGGCCCACCGCGTCCTCGGCCCAGGCCAGCAGGCGGTTGTCCTGGCTGACTTCGAAATCGCCGACGCTGAAGTAATCCTTGCCGGCTGCCATCACGTTGACGTCGAGCAGCACCTGCTCGTCGGCATCGGGGGTTTCGCTGGCCTTGAGCACGGTGGCGGCGTTGGCGCCCGCGGCATCCTTGCGGCGCGCATGGATCGGGTAGTCCTGGCCGGTGGCGAAGCGGCTGTAATACCACCAGCCCCGCTCGCGGTAGGGCACGGAGCTGTCGTCCTGCTTGATGCGGCCGACGATCTCTTCGTACAGCGCGTTCTCCAGCGGCTTCAGCGGCGCCATGAACGCGTCGACGTAGGCGTTCTCGGCGTTGAGGTAGGCCAGCATCTCCGGCTGCTTGCGCTTGTCGTCGCGCAGCCAGTAGTACTCGTCATTGCGCTGGGCGCCGTGCGGGGCCTTGACCACGTGCGGCTTGCGGGCGGCATCGGGCGCGGGCGGCAGGTCGGTGCGGCCGGCAGTGCCGGCGAGGCTGGGGGTGGTGGTCATGAGCAGCGTGGCCGCCAGGATCAGGGAAGTGGGCTTCATGGAATGGGGTCCGTCCTTCGCAAAAGCAACGGGCGCCCCTGGGAGCGCCCGCCGCGGTGTCACATCAAGGCCTCATGGCAGCGGTCACTCGGACAGCTGGTTCCACAGGAACGTGTAGGCCAGCGCACTCATGTGCGCGGCCTGCGCGTTGTTGGCCGCGCCGCCGTGGCCACCCTCGATGTTCTCGTAGTAGCGCACGTCCTTGCCGGCCTCCGACATCAGCGCGTGCATCTTGCGGGCGTGGCCCGGGTGGACGCGGTCGTCGCGGGTGGAGGTGGTGAACAGCGTGGCCGGGTACTGCTTCCTGGCATCGAACAGGTGGTACGGCGAGAAGGTCTGGATGAACTCCCAGTCGGCGGTGTCGGGGTTGCCGTACTCGGCCATCCACGAGGCGCCGGCCAGCAGGTGGCTGTAGCGCTTCATGTCCAGCAGCGGCACCTGCACCACCACCGCGCCGAACAGCTCGGGGTACTGGGTCAGCATGTTGCCGGTGAGCAGGCCACCGTTGCTGCCGCCCTGGATGCCCAGGTGCTGGGGCGAGGTGATCTTCTTCGCGACCAGGTCCTGCGCGACCGCGGCAAAGTCCTCGTACGCCTTGTGGCGATTGGCCTTGAGCGCGGCCTGGTGCCAGCGCGGGCCGTACTCACCGCCGCCGCGGATGTTGGCGACCACGTAGACGCCGCCCTTCTCCAGCCAGCCCTTGCCGGCGCCCGCGTTGTAGCTCGGGGTCAGCGCGATCTCGAAGCCGCCGTAGCCGTACAACAGGGTCGGGGTCTTGCCGTCCAGCGTCAGGCCCTTGGGCTTGACCATGAAGTACGGGACCTTGGTGCCGTCCTTGCTGGTGGCAAAGTGCTGCTCGACCACGTGCTGGCTGCCGTCGAAGAACACCGGGTTGGTCTTCAGCACTTCCGGCTGCTGGCCCAGCTGCGCCAGCGACAGCGACGTCGGGGTCAGGTAGTCGGTCGCGGTCATCCACACCGCGTTGCTCTCGTCGGCATCGACCGCGCTGACGGCCACGGTACCGATGGTCGGCGCACCCACCATCGGCGCACTGGTCCACGGCTTGCCTGCGGCAACGTCGGCCGGCGGGGTCAGCACGCTGATGCGGTTCTTCACGTCCTCGAGCACGTTGACCACCAGATGATCCTTGGTCCAGCTGTAGCTGGCCAGCGAGGTGCGCTCGGTCGGGGCAAACAGCGTGGTGAACACGCGCTGTCCCGCCATGAAGTCTTCGAACTTCGCCGCGATCAGGCTGCCCGCGGCATAGGTCTGGCCGCCCGCGACGTACGGCTCGCGCAGTTCGAGCAGCAGCCATTGCTTGTGCACGCCCTTGTTGGCGGAGTTGGGCGCATCAATCTTCGTCAGCGTCCCATCCTTGCCGCGCAGGTACAGTTCATCGTTGTAGAACGCCAGGGTGCGGCTGACGAAATCGCGCTCGAAGCCGACCGTGTCGTCGTGCACGGCGGCGATGTACATGTCGTCAGCCTTGCCTTCGTACACAACGCTCGCGGCGGACATCGGCGTGCCCCGCTTCCACTGCTTGACCACGCGCGGATAGCCCGACGAGGTCATCGAGCCCGTACCGAAGTCGGTGTAGACGTAGACGTTGTCCTGGTCGATCCAGGCCAGGCCGCCCTTGGCCTCGGGGCGGAAGTAGCCGTCCTTGATCCAGTTCTTGCTGGTGAGGTCGAACTCACGCGTGACATCCGCGTCGGCGCCGCCGCGCGACAGCGCGATCAGGCAGCGCTCATACTTCGGCTTGAGGCACTGCGCGCCGTGCCATACCCAGTTCTCGCCCTCGGCCTTGTTCAGCGCGTCCAGGTCGAGCACGGTTTCCCACTTGGGCTCGGGCTTGCGGTATTCCTCAAGCGTAGTGCGGCGCCACAGGCCGCGCTGGTGCTGCGCGTCCTTCCAGAAGTTGTAGTAGTACGGCCCGATCTTCTCCACGCCGGGGATCTTGGCGGTGGAGTCGAGGATGGCGCGGATGTCGCCTTCCAGCTGCTTGAACGCGGGCGTGGTCGCCAGCTCGGCCTCGGACTTGGCGTTCTGCTGCTTCACCCAGGTGAGGGCGCGCTCGCCTTCGACGTCTTCCAGCCAGGCGTAGGGGTCGGTCATCGCGGTTTCCTTGGCATGGGCAAGCCCCACCGTGGCGACGGTGGCGAAGCCGGCGGCGGCCACCAGGTGCTGGCAGGCCTTCGACAATGGCGTCATGGGTTCTCCGGTTCGGGCAACAGGAATCCTTGACGCTAGCACACGCGCCACGCCCCTCCCGCGTGGCCAAAGTCATGGGGCCGGGGGCCCCAAGGCTGGGCCAATCAGGCCGCCCGGGCGCGGACCGGCGGCGGCAATGCCCGCGTGCGGCGACGGGCCTGTGGGGAAAGGCGGCGTCGGCGGTGGGACGCCGGGGCGACCTCCGGAGCGCGCGCGCCCCACGGATGCGGGAAGCCGCGCAGGGCCCACAGCGCCACCAGCGGCATGCCCAGCAGCCACATTGGCAACCAGCCGATGCTCGCCACCGACCCCCGTGCGCCCGGAAGCAACAGGACGACCACGACCCCCACGGCCAGAACCAGCTTCAGGGCCTCGTCCACCCAGGGGTCGGGGCCGGATTCAAACGGCGCGGCCTCCATCGACCGCCACGCACGCTGGACCGGGGCCGCATCGCCGTGCCGGACGGTGGAGAAGGGGGATGAATTCGGTCGGACAACGGCAGACGGCAAGCGGCTCATGGCGAAGGCTCCGAGGGACGTGGACCCACCTTCGCCCGGCCGCGTCTCAGGGGCTGCGACCTTGCCCGACAGGGGGCGGACCGGGCTCGACAGGGCACGGTGCGCGCACCCGACGCGCGGTCAGTAGCCCGCCGCGTCCAACGCCTTGTCCGCCTCGCGCCGCCCGATCTCGATCAGCTCCCCAGCCCGCCAGAACTCGTAAAACTGGCACGCGTCACGCGGGATGCGGATCACCAGCTCCGGCGGGTCCAATGCCATCTGCACCCGGGCGATCTGCGCCTGCATGGTGTCCAGCGAGCGCGCCATCAGTTCGGTGAACCCCAGCGGCGCGGGGAGGCCGATCGGCGCCATGGGCGAAGCCCCGCCCTGGCGTTGCGCTTCGTCCCGGAAGCGCCTGGCCAGCCACTCCATGATGCGGGAGCGCTCCGCGTCGGGCTTGGCCGACTGCGCGACCGGCTGACTGCGCGGGTCGCTGGCCGCGCCGGACTCCGTCGATGCCGCCGCCACGTGACTCGCGTTGGCACCGGCCTCGATACCCGCCGAGGTTTGCGTCAACCGGCCGACCGGTCGCTCCGGCCAGCCGTGCATGTCCACGGCAATCAACCGATGCGTGCCCGACAGCCGCGTGGCGGTGATGGGCAGCGGTGCGAGCAGGCCGCCATCGACCAACGCACGGCCGCGCACCACGTGCGGGGTGAAAATGCCGGGGATCGCGATCGACGCACGCACCGCGTCCCACAGGTCGCCATCGCGCAGCCACACTTCGCGCTGACGCATGAGGTCGACCGCCACGGCCGTAAATGGAATTGGCAACTGTTCGATCCGATGGTCGCCGGCCTGTTCGCGCAAGGCCTGGATCAAGCGGTCTCCGCCGAACAGCGAAGGCTGGCCGAACACCGGGTCCAGCATGCGCAGCATGGCCGTGCGGCCCAACCCCAGCAGCCACTCGCGGAACGCAGGCAGTCGCCCGGCGGCATACAGGCCACCGACCAGCGCGCCGCTGGAGGACCCGGCAACCGCCACGACATGCAGGCCGCGCGCCTCCAGCGCCTCGATCACCCCGATCTGCGCGAAGCCGCGCGCGCCGCCGGCCCCCAACACCAGTGCGACCGGCTCACCTTGCCCGTGCCTTGGCGTGCCGGCCGGGCCCATGTCAGCGCTCGTAGTTGCCCAGCGCCAGCGACAGCAGCGCGCGCGCCTGCTCGCGCAGCACCGGCGGCTCGACGATCTCCGCATCGGCGCCGTAATGCATCACGTCCATCAGCAATTCGCGGCCGGCACTGTAGGGCACCTTCAGCTCATAGCGCCCGTCGGCCAGGAAGCGGCCTTGCTGCTGCGAATGCCAGTGCTCGTCGGCCACCCAGCGCGCGGCCTTGGCACTGAACACGATCGTGGCCCAGCCCTTGGGCGTGCCGGAGAAAATGCCGTAACTGGAGGCCAGGTGCTGGTTCAGCTCGTCCTCGGGCAGGTCACGCGCGGCCGTGTCGCTCACGCGCGCATTGCCGATGCGATCCACGGAAAAACTGCGCAACGCCCCGCGGTCGTGGTCGAACGCATCGAGGTACCAGTTGTCGCGGTAGTGGGTCAGGCGCTGCGGTGACACCGTGCGGCGCGTGGTTTCGTCGGTCGAGCGCGCGCGGTACTCAAAGCTGAGTTGTTTGCGATCCAGCACCGCGGTGGCGACGTTGCGGAACGCGTGCTCATCCAGCTTGCGGGTGCGGTGCGGCACCACGCGCACCCGCTCCACCGGAATGCGACGGCCACCGGCGTGTTCGTCCAGCAGCTTCTCGATGCGGTGCTGCAACGGCGCCAGCGCATTCGACAGCACCCCGCCGCCACTGCGCATCAGCAGTTGCTGCGCGGCCAGCAGCGAATGCAGCTCTTCCGAACTGAGCCACAGGCCGGGCAGCTCGAAGCGGTCGTTCTCGCTGTGGTCGTAGCGGAAGCCCGCCTCGCCATTGCCCACCAGCGGCGCCATCAGGCTGTCACGCAGGTAGGCCAGGTCGCGGTACACGGTGGCGCGCGAACATTCCAGTTCGTCCTGCAGGCGCTGCACCGTCACCGGGTAGCGCGCGGCGGACAGGATGCGGTGCAGGGCGTGGATGCGTTCGATGCGTTCCATGAGGGACGGCGTGGCGGAGGGCTGGCGCCTAGGATGGCACACGTGGCCGCGGCTGGCGGCGATGGCACGCGCCACGCCGCTGACCGGCGTGGCCCTGCCGCGCCCCGACAGGCACAATGCGGCCATGCGCTTGCCCACGGAACCGGCCATCGACACTTCGCCCTCGCCCGGCGACGAGGTCAAGACCACCACCTGCTACATGTGCGCCTGTCGGTGCGGCATCAAGGTGTGGTTGCGCGACGGGCGCGTGCGCTACATCCAGGGCAACCCCGACCATCCGGTCAACCAGGGCGTGCTGTGTGCCAAGGGTTCGGCCGGGATCATGCAGCACTACTCGCCGGCGCGTCTGGACAAACCGCTCCTGCGCGTGGGCGAACGCGGCAGCGGCGAGTTCCGCGAGATCGAATGGGACGAGGCGCTGGCCATCGCCACGTCGTGGCTGGCGCCGATCCGTGAACGCAACCCGGATGAGCTGGCGTTCTTCACCGGCCGTGACCAGTCGCAGGCCCTCACGGGCTGGTGGGCGCAGCAGTTCGGAACGGTCAATTACGCTGCACATGGCGGCTTCTGCTCGGTCAACATGGCCGCGGGCGGGCTGTACACGCTCGGCGGCAGTTTCTGGGAATTCGGCGAGCCCGACTGGGAGCACACCCGCTACCTGATGCTGTGGGGCGTGGCCGAAGACCACGACTCCAACCCGATCAAACTCGGCCTGGGCAAGCTCAAGGCGCGCGGCGCGAAGATCGTCGCGGTGAACCCGGTGCGCAGCGGTTACGGCGCGGTGGCCGATGAGTGGATCGGCATCCGCCCCGGCACCGATGGGCTGTTTGCCTTCGCGCTGATCCACGAGTTGCTCAAGGCCGACCGCATCGACCTGGACTACCTGGTGCGCTACACCAACGCGCACTGGCTGGTGGTGCGCAACCCGGGCGGCGCCGACGACGGCCTGTTCGCACGCGACGGCGAAGGCCGGCCATTGTGCTGGCAGCGCGAGGCGACGGACGCCGCTCACACGCCTCACCGCGGCCACGCCGTGCCCGCCGATGCCGTCGAGATCCATCCCGCCGTGGTGGGCGAGGTCACGCTGCCGGACGGGCGCCGCGCGGTGCCGGCGTTCCACCTCGTCGCCGAACGTTACCTCGACGCGCAGTACGCGCCCGATGCGGTCAGCGAACGCTGCGGCATTCCCGCCGACACCATCCGTCGCATCGCACGCGAGTTGGCCGAAGCGGCTTTTGACCACGAAGTGCGCCTGCCGATCGCGTGGACCGACGCTTGGGGCCGAGAGCACGCGGAGATGGTCGGACGCCCGGTCGCGTTGCACGCCATGCGCGGGATCAGCGCGCACAGCAACGGGTTCCACACCTGTCGCGCGCTGCACCTGCTGCAGCTGCTGCTGGGCGCGGTGGATACGCCGGGCTCGTTCCGCTACCAGCCGCCCCACCCCAAGCCGATCCCGCCGCCCAACCGGCCGGGCAAGGCCCGGCAGCCCAACGGCGCGCTCGATGCCGCATCGCTGGGCTTCGTGCATGGACCCGAGGACCTACTGGTGGACGCCAATGGCGCACCGCGCCGCATCGATCACGCGTTCTCGTGGGCCTACCCGCTGTCGTCGCACGGGATGATGCACACGGTGATCCGCAACGCGTGGGCGGGCGATCCGTACCGCATCGACACGCTGCTGATGTTCATGGCCAACATGGGATGGAACTCGGCGATGAACACCGCCGAGACCATCGGCTGGCTCACCGACAAGGACACCAGCGGTGAGTACCGCATCCCTCGCATCATCTACGCCGACGCGTACGCCAGCGAAACCGTGGCCTACGCCGACCTGGTGCTGCCGGACACCACCTACCTGGAACGGTTCGACGCGATCAGTCTGCTCGACCGTCCGATTTCGGATGCCGATGGCGCCGCCGATGCGATCCGCCACCCGGTGCTGGATCCCGCGCGAGGCGGCAGCGCGCACGCAGATGACGCCCGCGACGGCGTTGGTCGCGGAGGTGGCGAGAACGCCGGTGATCCCGGTGGACGTGCAGAACAACGGCACCGTGACGTGCGCGGTTTCCAGAGCGTGCTGCTCGACCTGGGCGCACGCCTGGGCTTGCCGGGTATGGTCAACGAAGACGGCACACCCAAGTACCGCGACTACGCCGACTACATCGTTCGCCACGAACGCGCGCCGGGCGTGGGCCTGCTCGCCGGCTGGCGCGGTGCCGATGGCACGCAGGAGGCCAAGGGCGCGCCGAACCCGGACCAGCTGCAGCGCTACATCGCGCACGGCGGATTCTGGCGCAGCGACATCCCCGAGCAGGCGCGTTACTTCAAGATGGCCAATCGTGGCTATCTGGAGTGGGCGCAACGCATGGGTTTCCTCGGCCATGCCGCCCCCATCCCGCTGCAGTTGTACTCGGAAACGCTGCAGAAGTTCCGGCTGGCAGCGCAGGGCCATGGCCCGCACCAGCCGCCCGACGTCCATCGCGAGCGCGTCGCCACGTACTTCGATCCGTTGCCGATCTGGTACGAGCCATTCGAGGGCGTGCAGGCCACGGGCGACTTCCCGCTCAGCGCCGTCACCCAGCGCCCGATGTTCATGTACCACGCGTGGGGCTCGCAGAACGCCTGGCTGCGGCAGATCGCCACACGCAACATGCTGTACCTGCATCCCGACACCGGCGCACGCCACGGCATTGCGGACGACGACTGGATCACCGTGACGTCGCACCACGGCACCATCACCGTGCAGGCCAGGCTGGCCGCCAACGTGCAGCCCGACACGGTGTGGACCTGGAACGCGATCGGCAAGCGCAAGGGCGCGTGGCGGCTGGCGCAGGATGCTCCGGAGTCGCGCAAGGGCTTCCTGCTCAACCATCTGATCAGCGACATCACGCCACGCGGCGATTACGCCAACGCCGACCCGATCACCGGCCAGGCGGCGTGGTTCGACCTGCGCGTGCGCATCGCCAAGGCCCCCGCGGCGGGCGAGAGCCTGCCCCAGTTCGCGCCACTCCCCTACGGCACGGCCGACAATGCACCGTTGCGCTACGGCGCCGCGTTCCGCCGACGGGCGCCCGCCCCTGGAGACAAGCAATGAACGATGGACGCCGGTTTGCCGGCTGGCTGTGCGTGGCACTGGGCTTTGCCGTGGTCGTGCTGCTGGGGTACGGGGTAATCGAGCCGGTCGGCATGTCCACCGCGCAGGCCCCCACGTCCCTCGCCGCGCTGTTCCTAGGCCTGTTGCCCACCTTGCTGGGCGCGCTGGCGCTGTTCGTGCTGGGGCTGTGGTTGCTCAAGTGCCGCAAGCAGGACCGGCCGTGACCGCACTGCCGCCACCATCGGCGAAGAAGCTCGGGCTGGTCATCGACCTCGACACCTGCGTGGGCTGCCATGCCTGCGCGGTGAGCTGCAAGGAATGGAACGCCGGGGGCGCGGCCGCGCCGCTCACCGACGAACAACCCTTCGGCAAGGATCCGTCGGGCGTGTGGTTCAACCGCGTGCACGGCTATGAGCTGGCGGCCACAGGCTGTGGCACGCCCACCCCGGGTCCGGACCCGGCGCAACCGGCGATGACGCTGCACTTCCCGCGTTCTTGCCTGCACTGCGAGCAACCCGCGTGCGTCACCGTGTGTCCTACCGGCGCGAGCTACAAGCGGGCCGAGGACGGGATCGTGCTGGTGGACGAGAACAAGTGCATCGGCTGCAAGCTGTGCTCGTGGGCCTGCCCCTATGGCGCGCGCGAGTACAGCCCGGTGGAAGGCGTGATGAAGAAATGCACGCTGTGCATCGACCGCATCTACAACGAGCATCTGGACGAGCGCGAACGGCAGCCGGCCTGCGTGCAGGCCTGCCCGACCCGCGCGCGCCACTTTGGCGACCTCGGCGACCCGGAATCTGCGGTGTCGAAGCTGGTCGCCGAACGCGGCGGCGTGGACCTGATGCCGGCGCTGGGCTACCGGCCCACCAACAAATACCTGCCGACACGTCCCCGCCAGACGACCACAACGACCGCACCGACGGAAACGCTCGACGCGGCCCAGCTCCCGGGCGTGCTGCGCTGGCTGGACAGGGTGCTGTCGCGATGACCCCAGCGACTTTGGACGCGACCGTGACGTGCCGCTTTCCCCTTCACCTCCGCGCCGGTTGATCGCATGCACCCCGCCTTCTCCGTCATCGTCTTCACCACGCTCTCCGGCGCCGGCTACGGCCTGTGGTGCTGGCTCGGACTTCGCCTGGCCCTGGGTGGCGTGGCCCGCGGCGACGCCGGGCCCTGGCTCGCGGGACTCGCGCTGGGGGGCGTGCTGGTCGTCGCCGGCCTGCTCGCCTCGCTGGCCCACCTGGGCCAGCCCGCGCGCGCGTGGCGCGCCCTGTCGCAGTGGCGCACGTCATGGCTGTCGCGCGAAGGCGTGGCGGCGATGGCGACGTTCCTGCCGGCCGCATTCCTGGGCACGCTGCTGGTGACCCGTCAGTTCGACGCGTCGGGCGAATCCCTGCTGCGGGTGCCGGCGTTCGCGGTGTCGCTGGCGGCTGCCCTGCTCGTCGTGGGCAGCCTCGCCACGGTGGCCTGCACGGCGATGATCTACGCCTCGCTCAAGCCGATCCCCGCCTGGCGCCAGCCGCTGGTGCTGCCGGGTTACCTGGGCTTCGCGCTGTTTACCGGCGGGCTGCTCGATCAAGGCGTGCTGACGCTGTCCAATCGCGCCACGCCGGGAGGCTGGGCCTTGCTGGCCATGGCGGCCGGGCTGGTGCTGCTGAAACTCGCCTATTGGCGCGCGATCGACTCGGACCCGTTGCCGGTCAGCCGCGGCGACGCGATTGGCCTGCCTGCGCGCGCGCCCAGTGTGTTCGAGCGGCCGCATACCGAAGCCAACTTCGTCACCCGCGAGATGGTCTTCGTGTTGGCTCGCAAGCACGGCCGCGCGCTCCGCATCGTCGCCGCGGCGTTGTTCGGGGCGATCCCGGGGCTCTGCCTGGTGCTGGTGCCGACCCTGGCGTCGGCCGCCCCCGCGTTGCTGGTGCTGGCAGCGACGTCCGCGCTGCTGGGCGCCGCGGTCGAGCGGTGGCTGTTCTTCGCCCAGGCCCGCCATCTCGTCAGCCTGTATTACTGAGCCCACTGGGAGCCGAAAGGCTGGGGCGCCGGGCAAGGATGCGGCGTCTGCGGGTTTTGGCATAATCCCGACACACTCCTTCGCGTTGCCTGAGCATGCTTGGTGCCGTTGGACTGGCCCTGCTGACGGGTCCGTTCGTGTCCTTTCCCACGCCGGTGTACGGCGGCGAGCCTGCGCTGATCGCGCTGGCCAGCGACCCGGCGCACCTGCGCCTGCCCTGCTATTCCACGCGGTGCGGCGACGGGGGTTGGCGCCTGGCCGGCGCTGCCGACGCGCCCCGGCTGGAAACGGCATCCCGCCGGCCGCCCAGCCTGCCGGGCAGCCGCAGCCGCGGTGCGTTGAGCGCACCTGCCACGCGACGTGACGCGTCCAGCCATTACGCCGACCACTTCCATGTGGGAACGACCTACGGCTACGACGCATTGCGGGACGGCGACACGCGGGTGGGCCTGGTGTTTGGCGCCGGCTACCGGTTGGCCCCCCTGCACGACGATGGCGTGCGCCACGCCGGGCCGGTGTTCCGCGGCGAACTGCACGTCGGCCAGCGCCTGGGCGAGCGGGCGCAATGGACCCAGCGCATCCAGTTCGAGGCGGGGCGCTACGACACCTTCGTCAAGCAATCGATCGGGCTGGACGTGGCGCTGTGGCCGGAATGGACGCTGGAAACCGATGCGGTGATCCGCCACCAGCCCGACAGCGATGCCCTGCGGACGGCCGAGGGCTGGCTGGGGATCCGTCGCCGCTTCTGATCGCAGCGGCGCGCGCGTGCGCGCCTCAGTCGGCTGCGTCGATCAGCGCGCGTGCGCCCTGCGCCAGCAGTGCCTGGGCCACTTCATCGCCCAACCGTGCCGGCGACTCGGCCGTGCCGTCGCCGCGCGCACGCACGACGGTACCTTGGGTGGCCGAACCCACGGCCCCCTCCAGCGACAGACGGCCATCGGCCAGTACCGCGTACGCCGCGACCGGTACGTGGCAGCTGCCGTGCAGGGCCAGGTTCATCGCCCGCTCGGCCGACACGCAGGTGCGGGTGGGCGCGTGGTCAAGCACCGCGCACAGCGCCTGCACGGCGGCATCGTCGTCGCGCGTCTCGATCGCGATCGCGCCCTGCGCCGGCGCGGGCAGCCACTGCGGCGCATCGAGTCGGGCGCGGATGCGCGATTCGAAGCCCAGTCGCGCCAAACCGGCGCACGCCAGCACGATGGCGTCGTAATCGCCGGCGTCGAGCTTGGCCAGGCGGGTGTTGACGTTGCCCCGCAGGTCCCGCAACTCCAGGTCGGGGCGCAGTGCGCGCAACTGCGCCTGCCGGCGCAGCGACGACGTGCCCACGCGGGCGCCGTGCGGGAGCGCGGCAATGTCGGCGAAATGGTTGCTGACGAAGGCGTCGGCGTGGTCGGCGCGCTCCAGGATGGCCGGCAGGGCGAAGCCCGGCTCCAGTTCCATCGGCACGTCCTTGAGCGAGTGCACCGCGCAGTCGGCTTCGCCGCGCTGCATGGCCAGCTCCAGTTCCTTGAGGAACAGGCCCTTGCCCCCGATCGCCGCCAGCGAGCGATCCAGCACTTCGTCGCCCCGCGTGCTCATCGGCACCAGCACCACTTCCAGGCCAGGATGCGCGGCGCGCAGGCGGGCGGCGACGTGCTCGCTCTGCCACAGGGCGAGCGGGCTCTTACGGGTAGCGATGCGCAGGGTCTTCATGCGCCCATTATCGGCGATCCGGACATCCGCGGCGCGATCGTGGCCCTCGGGCAACGCTCAACGCCGCACCGACGCCGGGGAACCGACCCCGCGGGCGAGCAGGGCGGCTACAGATGCTTCAGCGTCTCGCGCAGTTGCGCCACGCAGCGCCGGCTGACCTCCAGCGGTTGCCGGCCGTGGCGCAGCACCGCATGGGTGTGGCCATCGGGTGCGCGCCGCAGCTCGGTGATTTCGTGCCGGGCCACCAGGCAGTTGCGGTGGATGCGCACGAAGCGGTCGCCGAACTCCTCTTCCAGGGACTTGAGCGACTCTTCGATCAGGTCCTCGCCGCGGGCGTGGTGCACCACCACGTACTTCTCCTCGGCCTGCAGGTAATGCACGTCCTCGATCGGGATCAGGCGCAGGCTGCCGCGCAGGCGCGCGCACAGGTGGCTGCGGCGCCGCCCCTCGCCGGGGGGAGTGGTCTGCTGACGTCCGGCGGCGAAGGTGCGCACGCGCTGCAGCGCGGCCGCCAGCCGCTCCGGGCGCACCGGCTTGACCAGGTAGTCGATGGCCTCGGCCTCGAACGCGGACAGCGCATGCGCGTCGTAGGCGGTGCAGAACACCACCGCGGGGCGCGGCTCGAAGGCGGCGAGGTGGCGCGCGGCCTCCAGCCCGTCAATGCCGGGCATGGCAATGTCGAGCAGCACCAGGTCGGGGTTGAGCTCGGCGCAGGCGTGCAGCGCCTGCTGGCCATCGGCGGCCTCGGCCACCAGTTCGACGTCGTTGATGTCGGCCAGCAGCCCGCGCAGGCGCTCGCGGGCCAGCGGTTCGTCGTCGGCGATGATCACGCGCATCGGCATCCCCTTCATCCGGTGCGCGCCCCGCCCCCCAGTGGCACGCGCAGTTCGCACAGATAGTAGTCCGCCTCCCAGCGTGCGGTCATCCGGGCGCGCGGGCCGTAGTGGTAGCGCAGCCGCTGGCCGATGTTGGCCTGCGCGTGCTGGGCGCCCTGGCCGTCCCGCTCGCGCGGCGGCGGGGCCGGGTTGCGCACCCGCAGCACCAGCTCCGTTCCCTCCACCGACAACGCGACCTCCACCGTACCGCCTTCCGGCAGGCGCGAGATGCCATGCAGGACGGCGTTCTCCAGCAGTGGCTGCAGCACCAGCCGGGGCATGGCGAAGTCCCACGGCAGCGGCTCGTCGCGGTACCAGGTCACGTGCAGGCGGTTGCCCAGGCGCAGTTGCTCAATGGCGAGGTAGCGCTCGGCCAGTTCCACCTCTTCGGCGAGGGTCGAATCGCCCCGATTGGCGCCCAACGCCGCGCGGAACAGGTCCGACAGGTCCAGCACCGCGCGCTCGGCCACCGCCGGGTCGCTGCGCACCAGCCCCGCGATCGTGTTCATGCTGTTGAACAGGAAGTGCGGCTTGATCCGGGCCTGCAAGGCATCCACCTCGGCGCGCGCACTGGCGCGGACCTGGGCCTGCCAACGGTCGTTGACGTAGAGGTACCGGACCACCACGGTCGCCATGAGCATGGTGATCGCGGCGGCACCCCAGGCGAAGCGGTGCAGGGTCACCGCCGGCGGCACCAGCCCGTAGGCCAGGCTGCTGTCGATCACGAACACGATCCAGGCGCCGACCGCAGCCACGACGCCCGTGCCCAGCAGGGCCAACGCCGCCCCCGCCGTCTGCGGGAGCCGCGACAGCGCACGGCGCGACACGCATAGCAGCACGGACGCCGTCAGCGCCAGCCACAGCGCGAAGCCACTGGCAGTGACGAACCGCTCCAGATCCCACCGCACCCCACCGTCTGGCGCCAGTGCCAGCACCACCACGACGAGTTCGGCCACGCCCAGCATCACCGCCAACCGCGGCAGCCGACACAGGTCCGGCAGCCAGGGTTCGCGCTCCGTGCCGGGACCGATCATGGGTCAGGGCGCCGCGAAGCGCCGCGAGAGCCAGTCGCCCAGGTCGCGAATCTGCTCGGCACAGACCTGGTGCGCCATCGGGTAGGCATGCCAGTCCACGCGCAGGCCCAGCTGCTGCAGCAGCCTCGCGCTGAACTGCCCGGCCTGGACCGGCACCACCGGATCCATCGTGCCGTGCGCCATGAACACCGGCTGCGTCACGGCCTCGGCCGTGGCGAACTCGCCCGCCTTCTGTGCGGAGGGCAGGTAGGTGGAGAGGGCCACCAGCCCCGCCAACGGGCGCGCCGTCCGCAGGCCCCAGGCCAGCGTGATCGCGCCGCCCTGCGAGAACCCCGCCAGCAGGATGCGCTCGCGCGGGATGCCCCGTTCGACTTCGCGTGCCACCAGCGCCTCGACCTGCTCGACCGATTCGGCCACGCCCCCCTCGTCGGCGCGGTTGGCCAGGTCGAAATCCTTGATGTCGTACCAGGCGCGCATGCGCGCACCGTTGTTGATGGTCACGGCGCGCACCGGGGCGTGCGGGAACACAAAGCGGATTGCCGGCCAGTCGCGGCGCACCAGTTCGGGGACGATGGGTTCGAAGTCGTGGCCGTCGGCCCCGAGGCCATGCAGCCAGATGACCGACCACGTGGGCGACGGGCCGGTCTCGCGTTCGACGGTTTCAAGCAGGGTGGGGGCAAGGCTGTCCATGCGCCGCATTGTGGCGGGCACGGCCCCCGGCGCGCCAGCCTGTCATATGCGCTGAATGAAACTGCCGGATCCTCGTCGCCGCCCCGACGAAGGATGGATGGAATGAAGGACCGGTTGTCTTTTCGCGCTCGCTTGGCGCTCGGCTTGGGGCTGATGGCCCTGCTGCTGGCCACCGTGTGCGCCGGCACGCTGCTGGCCACGACGCGCATGCAGCAGCGCTTGGATCGGATCACCCAGCAGATCCTGCCGCAGGTCCAGCACCTGCACGCGCTGGACATGGCCGCGGCGCGCATCGCGCGTGACGTGGAGGCCGCGTCCACCGCGCCTTCGGCCACGGAAGCCGCCACCCGCCTGGAGCAGGCGCTGCCCGGCTGGCTGGACGCACGGGTCGCGCAGGAGGCCCTGACGCGCCTGCCCGCCGGCGACGACCAGCGCGCGGCACTGCGCGCGCTGGTCGACATGCAGGAGAAGGCCGCGAAGGCCGCGGAGGACATGGCCGCCACGCTCGTGACCGGGGACCTCGCTTACGCACAGGTGCGCTACGCCGAGATCGTGGAGCCGGCCCTGACATCGTGGCGCCAGCTGCTGGAGATTCAGGTGGGCGAGCGCCAGCAGCAGGTACAGTGGGCAGCGCTCGACGCCCAGCGCGAGGCGCGGCAACAGCACTTGGCGCTGGGCATCGCCGGTGGCGTCGGCCTGCTGCTGGCGCTGGCCGTGGGCGCGATCCTGTTGCGCACCGCCCGCCGACTGCTGGGGGGCGACCCCCGTGAAGCGGCCGCGGTGGCGCTGCGAGTGTCGACGGGTGACCTCGACACGCCGCTGCCGACGGGCAATCGCCACCCGCAAAGCGTGCTGGCCCAACTGGCCACCATGCAGCAGTTGCTGCGCGAACGCCGCGACACCGACCACGCCACACGCGCCCGGTTGCAGGCCATGGCCGCCGAGACCGCCGCCATCCGCGACGCACTCGACCATGCGGCCGCTCCCACGGCCGTGTTTGACGCGGCGGGCAAGCCGCTGTTCCTGAATCGCAGCATGCGCGCGGCCCTGGACGAATTCGCGAAGGAACTTCCCGCGCCAGATGCCAGCGAAGCCACCGACGGCTGGCCGGGACCGCTGCGCGCGATCCTTACCTCGGCCGATGCGGACATCCAGGAGGTTCTGGTCGCCGGACGCTTCCTGCTGGTGAGTTGCGCGCCGGTCATCGACGCGCAGGGCGACGTCGCGGGGCGCGTCCTGCATTGGATCGACCGGACCGCGGACATCGAGGCGGGGCGTGAGATCGCGGCGGTCGTCGCCCACGCGGCGCAGGGCGACCTCGCCCACCGTGTCTCCGTCGAACGCCACGAGGGCGTGCTGCGCGAAGCCGGTTCGGCCCTGAATCGCCTGCTCGACGCCACGGCCAGCAGCCACAGCGAACTGGAGCGGCTGCTGGACGCCCTGGCACGCGGCGACCTGCTCGCGCGCAGTGGCGCACCGCTCGCCGGCGTGTTCGGCCGCCTGCAGACCCAGGCCAATGCCACGTTCTCCGGCCTTTCGGAGCTGGTCGGCCACCTGCAACGCGCCAGTGAGACCATCAGTGCGGCGTCCACCACGTTGGCCACCGGCAATGCCGAGTTGTCCCAGCGCACCCACCAGCATGCCGACGGCCTGCGCGAAGCGGTGGCGGCGACGACCTCACTGAGCCAGGGGCTGCGCCAAAGCAGCGACGCCGCGCAGCATGCCTCCGCGGAGGCGGCGCGCGCGCACGAAGCCTCGGGCCATGCCGGCGAACAGGTGGTCGAAGTGAGCCGGGCCATTGACTCAATCGAAGCCGGCACGCGTCGCATCGAAGGCTTCGTCGATACCGTGGACGCGATTGCGTTCCAGACACGGCTGGTCTCGCTCAATGCGGCGATCGAAGCGGCCCACGCCGGGCCCCGCGGCCGCGGGTTCGCCGCGGTGGCCGCCGAGGTCCGCACGCTGGCCACCCGCACCACCGAGGCCGCGCGTGAAATCACCGCGCTGGTGCGTGATGCCCGTAGTGCGGCGACCGAGGGGGCCCTTCGCGCCCGCGCCGCCACCGACGCCATGCAGGCGATCGACGACGCCGCGGCACGGGTGAGCGCGCTGATGGGCGAGATCGCGACCACCGCGCACGCGCAGTATGCCGACGTGAACGCCGTCAACGAGGTCCTGGAAGTCCTCGACGACGGCACCCGGCAGAACTCGAGGCTGGTCGCGGATGCGGCCGGAACCGCGGTGCGCCTGCGCGAGCAGGCCGACTCGCTGGGCGGGTTGCTGCTGCGGTTCCGTACGCAGGGCGATGGCGAGATGGACGCCACCAACGACACGGTGGCGTGCGGCGCTGCGTGATGCGCGCCACCGGCGAAGTGCATTGACCGGCCGGCATTGGGAGGCCGGGGCGATCCCACACGGCGCAGGATCGGGAGTTGGTGGGCCCAGAAGGATTCGAACCTTCAACCAAGGGATTCGCGTTTTCCACCGGTTTCCCGGCGGCGCGGACTATCTCTTCGCCCTTCGCCGCATGCGTTCCCGCATGCGAGCGGTGGGGCGCGGGACGCTCTAGCCTGTGATCAAGGGCACTCCAGCCCTCAGGTAGTCTCTGCACCTTCCGGCGGTGTACCGCCGGCTTGGCTCAGGGTTGCCACCGTCCGCGCCAGGCGCGCCGCTGAGGTTTCCCTGAATTCATCCCGTTCCCATCCGCACATTCCTGCGCGGCGGCACCTTATCGATGAGTCCCCTGCTCTAACCGTTGAGCTATAGGCCCTTACGGACATGGTAGCAGCGTAGGCGACATCTCTCACCTGCCCAATGGTGGCCTACCCTCACGGCATGGAACCCACGCCTCATTGCACGGAATGCAGCCGCCCGCTTGGCGGCCGACAGCGTCGGTTTTGTTCGCGGGCATGCAAGAACCGCAACACCAACCACCGCCACCAGAATTATGCCAACCAGCAGACCAGAGGCTTGAGTCGAAAGATTGAGCTGATTGCGTCAGCCGGCGGGCGCTGTACGAAATGTGGCTATCACCGCAATCTGGCGGCGCTGACCTGGCACCACACGGATCCATCCACGAAGCGCTTCAACCTGGACGTGCGAGCGCTTTCGAACCGCCGCCGAGAAGACATTCACGCCGAACTCGCAAAATGCGTGCTGCTTTGCGCCAATTGCCACGCCGAAGAGCATTTCCCTGAACTGACCCGCGCTTGAGCCCAAGCCATGCGGGGCTCCCGGGCCGCAGGACTTGTCAGTCCGCCTTACGCCAATACGACCCTGGCCCCGCCCTCGCGCTTGGCGCGATACAGCGCCTGGTCCGCGCGCCGCACCAGCGCGGCCGCGCTGTCGATGCTGGGCTGGGCATGCGCGATGCCGACACTGGCCTCCAGCGCCACGTGCCCATCCTCGACCGGGACGCGCGACGCATCCACCGCCGAGACGATGTCATTGGCCAAGCGCAGCGCGTCGTCCTGCCGCAAGCCGGGCAACAGCACGACGAACTCGTCGCCGCCCCAGCGCACGAACACCGCGCGCGGCGGCAACAGTTCGCGCACGGCCTCGGTCACCGCCAGCAGGCAGCGATCGCCGATTTCGTGGCCGTAGCGGTCGTTGACCTGCTTGAAGCGATCCATGTCGACAAACAGCACGCACAGCGGCACGCCCCGCTGGCGCCAGGCCTGCCACATCTGGTCCAGGCGGGCCTCGCCTGCGCGGCGATTGAGCGTGGCGGTCAGCGCGTCGTGCGAGGCCAGGCGCAAGGCGAGGTCACGCTCCTGCCGCAATTCCAAGGCACGCCGCACCAAGGCCAGGCCCAGCACCAACGACTGGAAGGCGATGGCCGGGGCCGCGCCGAACAACGTCCATGGCAGCGGTTCGATCCAGCCCCATGTGACTGCGGTGCGCACCATGCTCAGCGTGCCGTAGGGCAGCCACGCCAACGCGAACAGCCCGGCACCCGGCGTGCCGCGCTGCCACTGGCGCACCAGTACCCACAGCATCACCGGGGGCACGACCGAGAAGGTCCACGATGCCAACACGCCGGGCCAGCGCGCGCCCCCCGAGCCGGGCAGCATGAAGCACAGCGCGACCACGATCAGCGCGCCGGCCAGCAGGCGCGTCGCCTGCGCCGCGCGCCGGTCGCCCGTGGCCAGCCCGAAGAATCCGTGCATGAAGCCCACCAGCGCGGCATTGCCCAAGGCCAGCAACATGCCGCTGGGACTGCCGGGCCAGCGCCATTCCGCCGCGCCGCCGATCCACAGGTACGCCAACCCCGTGGCGAACAGCAGCCACGCCGACAGCGCCGACACCGCGCCGACATAGGCCAGGTACATGCGTTCGCGCAGGTTGACCCAGAACATCAGGTTGACCAGCAGCATCACCGCCAACACGGTCAGGCAGGTGGTAAGCGCCGCCACGAAGCGGGCTTCGGTCGCCAGCATCTCGTCGGTCGAGGTCACGCCGACGTTGAGGTACAGGCGCCCGCGATGCTCGAGCCGGACGTAGATTGGGCGCGCCCCCGCGACTGGATCCAGCGGCCATGCAAATGCGTGGAGCGTGCGGGGCGCCGGAGCAGGGTTGAAGAAACCGTCTTCGTACCGCTGCCAGCCTTGGGCGCCGTGCGGCACCCAGACCTGGATCGAGCGCATCGGCAGGCGCGCCAGGGTCACCCGGCGTTGGCTACCTGCATGAGGCCCCGGGTCGATCCGCAGCCAGCGGACCCCGGTTCCCGCCGGGAACATGGCCTGCCGTGGCAGGGCCGGGCTCCAGCGCAGCGTGCGGTCCTCGCCCAGCACGTGCGTGGCCGCCACGTCGCTTTCGCTGACCAGCATCCGCAACTGCGGTTCCGCCCGTGCGGGCGCGAGACCGGCCAGGGTGCCGAGCAGCAGCACGAGCACGCACGCGTACCAGCCGCGTACCCCGATGCCCCGCACACCCTTGCGATTGCCCCCCACTCCGCCCCCTCGGACGCCGGGTGCGGCGTCAGTCGATGTCGAGGAAGCTCCGCAGCTGCTCCGAGCGCGAGGGATGACGCAGCTTGCGCAGCGCCTTGGCCTCGATCTGGCGGATGCGCTCGCGGGTCACGTCGAACTGCTTGCCGACCTCTTCCAGGGTGTGGTCGGTGTTCATGTCGATGCCAAAGCGCATGCGCAGCACCTTGGCCTCCCTCGGGGTCAGGCCGGCCAACACGTCGCGCACCGTCTCGGTGAGGTTGATGTTGGTGGTGGCTTCGATCGGGGACTCCACGTTGGTGTCCTCGATGAAATCGCCCAGGTGCGAGTCCTCGTCGTCGCCGATCGGGGTCTCCATGGAGATCGGCTCCTTGGCGATCTTCATGACCTTGCGGATCTTGTCCTCGGGCATGTCCATTTCCTTGGCCAGCTCCTCCGGCGTGGCCTCGCGGCCGAACTGCTGGAGCATCTGGCGGGAAATGCGGTTGAGCTTGTTGATCGTCTCGATCATGTGCACCGGGATACGGATGGTGCGCGCCTGGTCGGCGATCGAGCGGGTGATCGCCTGGCGGATCCACCAGGTGGCGTACGTCGAGAACTTGTAGCCGCGGCGGTATTCGAACTTGTCGACCGCCTTCATCAAGCCGATGTTGCCTTCCTGGATCAGGTCGAGGAACTGCAGGCCACGGTTGGTGTACTTCTTGGCGATGGAGATCACCAGGCGCAGGTTGGCCTCGACCATCTCCTTCTTGGCCTTGCGCGCCTTGGCTTCGCCATAGGCCATCGCGCGGCTGATTTCCTTCAGGTCGGCCAGGTTCACCAGCACCGCCGACTCCAGGTCGATGGTGGCCTGCTGTTCGGCCACGATCTGGTCCTTGACGTCACGCAGGCCCGACGACCACTTCTGCTTGCGCTTGATCAGCTCGTCGGTCCACTCCAGATTGGTCTGGTTGCCTTCCCAGGCGCGGATGAAATCCTTGCGCGGCATCTTGGCGATGCGGGTGGCCATGTCGAGGATGCGACGCTCGTGCTCCTTCACCTTGGCCTGCACGTCGCGCAGGTTCTTCACCAGCACGTCGGTCAGCGGCAGCGGCAGCTTGAAGGTGACGAACACCTCCGCCATCTCCTCGCGCAGCTTGATCACGCTCTTGTGCGTCGGACCGTGCTTGGCGTGCGCCTTCTCGAACTTGCCGTAGGCGTCGGCCAGTGCCTGCATGCGGTTGGCGACCTCGACCGGATCCGGACCGGTCGGCGTGTCGTCGGTGTCACTGCCGCCGTCATCGTCCTCTTCCTCGTCGGCCTCGCTGTCCGCGTCGGCCACCTCTTCCAGCACCGGCTCGGCGGCCGGCTCGTCGAGCAGGTCGTTGAAGCCGACGATGATCTCCGCCAGGCGCTTCTTGCCGGCCTTGTGCTCCTCGTAGTCCTCGAGGATGGAGGCGATGGTGCCCGGGAAGGAGGCCAGCGCGGCCTGCATCTGGCCCAGGCCTTCCTCGATGCGCTTGGCGATGGCGATTTCGCCTTCGCGCGTCAGCAGCTCGACGGTGCCCATCTCGCGCATGTACATGCGCACCGGGTCGGTGGTGCGGCCACCCTCGGCGTCCAGACCGCTCAGCGCGGCGGCGGCCTCTTCGGCGGCGGTCTCGTCGACTTCGCGGCCGCTGGCGCTCTCGCCGGCCAGCAGCAGGGTCTCGGCATCAGGCGCAACTTCGTGCACCTGGATACCCAGGCCGTTGATCATGCCGATGATGTCTTCGATCTGTTCCGGATCGACGACGTCGTCGGGCAGGTGGTCATTGACCTCGGCATAGGTCAAATAACCCTGCTCCAGGCCCTTGCTGATCAGCTGCTTGAGTTCGGACTGGGGGGCCTGACGTTCGTTGGCCATGGGCTGCGCCACCACGGTGGTTGGAAGGTGAACCAAGCATTATACCAGCGCGGACGGCTTCCATCGGGAAATCCGGCCTGCATGCCCGCTGGCGGCGGTTCAGGCCCGCAGCAGGAAGGTCACCGGGCCGTCGTTGACCAGGCTGATGACCATATGGGCGCCAAACCGCCCGGTTTCCACCCCCCGCGCGTGCTTTTGCCGGCACGTTGCCAGCAGCCGGTTGAACACCGGTTCAGCCTCGGCGGGCGCGGCGGCGGTGCTGAACCCCGGGCGCATGCCGCTGCGGGTGTCGGCCGCCAGGGTGAACTGACTGACCAGCAGCAGGCCGCCGCCGGTGTCGCCCAGGCCGAGGTTCATCTTGCCGTCGGCGTCGGCGAACACCCGATAGCCGAGCAGGCGTTCGGCCATGCGCGCCACCTGCGCGTCACCATCGCCGGGCTCCACGCCCACCAGCGCCAGCAGGCCCGGACCGATGCGGCCGATGACCTCGTCGTCCACGCTGACGCTGGCTTGGGTAACGCGTTGGATGAGGGCAAGCATCGGCAAGGCTCCAATGAGGCGCGCGTAAAGCTAGCAGACCCCAGCGGCTACACTGCGGCGCATGACCCAACTCGCCGCCCGCCTGCTGTACCTGCTCGCCGCCGCCATCGCCCGCCTGCCCTGGCGCTGGCTGGTGCGGCTGGGCGACGCGTTGGCGGATTGGGTGGTGCGGCGCAACCGGCGCGAGAGCCGCGTCACCCGGCGCAACCTGGAACTGGTGTACCCGGAAATGCCGGCAGACCAGCGCGAGGCGCTGCACCTCGCGATCCTGCGCACCACCGCGCGCCAGGTGCTGGAGACACTGCGGCTGTGGACGCGCCCGCACGCGCGCAACCTGCGCCTATTGCGCCGCCAGCACGGCGTGGACCTGTTCGATGCGGCCCTGGCCAGCGGCCGCGGGCTGATCGTCGCCGCCCCGCACTACGGCAACTGGGAGTTGCTCAACCAGTGGCTGGCGGCGAAAACGCCGCTGGCGGTGTTGTACGCCCCGCCGGATTCCAAGGTCGGCGAATCCTTCCTCAACCTGGTTCGCGCTGCGCCTGGCGCCGATAGCGCACGGGTGACGCAGGTGCGCGCGGAAGGGCCGGCAGCCGTGCGGCAATTGTTGAAGCTGCTCAAGGAAGGCGGCGTGACCGGCATCCTGCCCGACCAGCAGCCCAAGCGCGGCGACGGCGAATTCGCCCCCTTCTTCGGCCGCCCGGCATTGACCATGAGCCTGCTCACGCGGCTGGCGGCACGCACTGGCGCAACCGTCCTGTTCGCCTATTGTGAGCGCGTGGGGGACGACGGCGACGAGCCGGCCTTCGAGCTCCACATCGAGCCCGCGTCGCCCGAGGTGTCCGCCCAGGACCCGCAGGTGGCGGTGGCGGCGCTCAACGCCGGGGTCGAGCGCATCGCGCGGCGCGATCCCACGCAGTACCAGTGGACCTACAAACGTTTTTCAATCGGCGAGGATGGGGTGAACCCGTATTCGCCTGACTGCTACTGAAGGCGCCTGCATGCTCACCTCTTCCGAAGCCGATGTACCGCACGCCAGCGCCGTGCCGCACGCCCTTCCCGACGGCGAATGGCAATCGCTGCCGCCGCGCGCCCGCGGGCTGATGGCGTTTGTCGGCGCCCTGCAGTTCGCGCTTCCCGGCGTGGCGTTGGCCTTCATGTCGGGCGGGGTATTGCCACGCGTGTTCGACGTGCCTCTCACCTGGCCGCTGCGCCTGGGCGGGATGGCACTGGTGTTCGGCGCCATGGCGGCGGCGGGCGCGTGGCTCGGACTGCGCCAGTATCGCCACACACATTGGCGCCATGACGCACAGGGCTTGGCGCTGCGTCGCGGGCGCCTGTGGTACCGCGAAACCCGCGTGCCCGCCACCCGCGTGCAGCACCTGGACGTGACCCGCGGCCCCCTGCAGCGCGGCCGTGACCTGGCCACGCTGGTGGTGCACACCGCCGGCACCCAGCACAGCGCGGTGAAGTTCCCCAACCTCGACGCAGGCGACGCCGAACGGTTGCGCGACGTACTCGGCCGGCAGATCGACCATGACGACGACGCCTGAGTCCGGCGACGCCGCGATGCTACCGGGGGCAAACGCGTCCGCGGAACGCCGGCTGCACCCCATGTCCTGGCTGTTCGTGCTGCTGGCGCAGCTTCGGCAGTTCATCGTGCCGCTGGTGGCGCTGCTGGTCTTCGGCCGAGGCGACCGCAATGAGCTGTGGCCGCTGATCGGCGTGGGCGTGCTAGTGCTCAGCTCGGTGTGGCAATACTTCACGTTCCGCTACGGCGTGGCCGGCGATGCGCTGCTGGTGCGCAAGGGCGTGCTGGAGCGCAGCGTGCGCATCATCCCCTTCGCGCGCATCCACAACGTGGCGGTGCAGCAGTCACTGTTGCACCGCGTGTTCGACGTGGCGGAGGTGCGGCTGGAATCGGCCGGCGGCAAGAAGCCCGAGGCGGAGATGCGGGTACTGACGCTGGCCGATGCGCTGGCACTGGAACAGCTGGTCCGCCATCGCGGCCAAGTCGCGCCGTCGGCGATGCCCGCGGACGGCGCCACCCCAGCCCCGCCCGCTGCCACCACGTTGCTGCAGTTGCCGCTGGGCGAAGTGGTGCGGCACGGGCTGGTGTCCAACCGCGGCCTGATCGTGGTCGGCGCCGGTGTCGCCGGCCTGTCGCAGTTCAGCCCGCGGCTGCTGCCCAACCTGTTCGAGCGCTGGGGCGAAGTGATGTTCGGCTACGCCGGCAGCCACGACTTCGGCATCCCCGAATATGCACTGGCGGCGGTCAGCCTCGCGGCCCTGGCGGTCGGTGCACTGCGGCTGTTGTCGGTGGTCCTGTCGCTGCTGCAGTACTACGGCTTCACCCTGCGCGAGTCCGGGCGCCGCTTGACCGTGGAGCGTGGCCTGCTGGCACGCTGGCGCACCAGCGCGTCGCGGCGGCGCATCCAGGCGTGGACGCTGCACGAGGGCCTCATGCATCGCCTGCTGCGCCGGCGCAGCCTGCACGTCGATACGGCCGTGGCCGAGGACCAGCAACAGCAGCGCGCCTTGCGCGAGGTGGCGCCCATCGCCACACCCGAAGCCTGTGACCAACTCATCACCCACCTGCTGCCGAAAGCGGACTGGAGCGGCCAAGCCTGGCAGGCCATTCCCGAGCGCAGCTGGTGGCGGCTGTTCCTGCCTGGCGCGGTGTTCGTGCTGCTGGTAGGAGCGGTGGCAGGTTGGCGTTTTGGCGCGTGGGGGCTGCTGGCTCTGCCGTGGCTGGCATGGAGCGCGCACGCCGCGCGCCAACATGCCCGGCGTGCGGCCTACGCGGTGAACGAACAAGTGGTCGCGGTGCGCGGTGGCTGGTGGAGCCGCTGGTGGCGCTTGGCCGAGATCGACAAGCTGCAGACGGTGTCGCTGAGCATGTCACCACTGGACCGGCGGTGTGGCACCGCGACGCTGTGGCTGGACACCGCGGGGGCCTCGCCGATGGCGCCATCGTTGCGGATCCGTTTCCTGCCCGAAGGTGAAGCCCGCGCGCTGCACGATGCGCTCGCCGCCTCGTTGGCGCGACGTCCCCTGCGCTGGTGACCTGCGCTGGTGATCCGCTCCGGTGACTTGCGCGGCGTGTCGCGCTCTCAGCGCTTCTCGCCCCACGCGCGCGCCACCCGTGCCGCCAGTTCCCGCGCGCGCCGAAGCCACAGTGGCATGGGGCGACTCGCCTGGCGCTCCGCGGCCGGCGCCAGAACGCCCCTGATGAGCCGGCGCCACGCGGCCAGGGTCGCCGCATCGGTGAACGCCTGACCCCGCGCGCGGCCGTTGTCGACCATCGCCTGGTAGAGCGCGGGCTCGGCCAGCAGCCGGTCGATGGCCACCATGGTGTCGTCCACGCCGGTGGCTTCGATGTAATCCAACGGACTCGCGCGCAGCTCGCGATAGCCCGACTCGGGGCCCAGGATCGCCGGCACGCCGGCCAGCCACGCGTTGAACAGCTTCCACGCCGGTTTGTTGCGCACCAGCCGGGTGCCGGAGGGGCGCACGGCCAGCATAAGGTCCACGTCGTGGTAGTCGTGCCACGCCGGCGGCGTGCCATCGGGGTGCGCGTAGTGGCAACGGAACTGCAGACCGCGCGCTTGCAGGAAGGCCTCCCATTCGGCGGAACGGAAAGCGGGGTGCAGGTTCTGTGGCGTGCCCGGGAACAGCAGCGTACGCAACGTCGTTCCGCGCGCCGCGTCACGCACGCGCAGGCCCGGCTGTGGCCAGTGCGGCACGTGGAAGGCGCGCTCACCATCGGCAGAGGCGGCGTTCTGCACCACTTCCACGTCCGCGAAACCGACCGGATGGCGGTCGCTGCGCACGGCGACCAGCAGCGCACCGCTGCCGCCTCGCGCCGCGCGCCACACGGGCCGTTTGTGGCCGGCGTAGAACACCACAATGCCCGTGTCCGGCACGCGGTTGTCCAAGCGCACGTCATCACCGGCGTCGCGCAGCCGGGTGTAGGTGTGGGTGATCCAGTAATCCTCGCCCAGCAGCAGGCGCTGCGGTGCCTCGTCCGGGCGCAACGCGCGCCACGACGCGATATCTTTGTCACTCACATCCAGGTAGAACGTGACGGGAACAGATTGCATGGTCGCATCGCGGCTTCGGGTCGAACGATGATAGCGAGGCGCCACGCACCACGGCGTGCATTGCATCGCGCCTCACGCCTGCAACCCTATTCCGTGCCGCAAGGAGCGCCCGCATGAGCCGCGTGCTGTTCGTCCCGGTCTCCGGCAGTGAAGGCAGCGGCGAAGTGCAGCGCTGCCGCCTGCTGGCCGACGCCCTGCACGCACGCTGGCCTTCAGCCGAGCCCCATTTCCTGCTCGCCAACGGCGCGCCCGCGGTGCCGTGGCCCACCAGCACGCTCAGCGCGTCGCCCACGCGCGCGGTGCCGGAAGTCGTCGCCGCGATCGAACGCGTTCGCCCGGCCGTCGTTGTGTTTGACGGCAACACGCGTGTGGCCGCCTTGCGCGCGGCACGGCGCGTGGGCGCGCGCGTCGTGCTGCTCAGCTCCCGGACCAGTGCTCGCGACCGCGGCTTCCGTTGGCGGCGCACGGCACGCCTGCACGAACACTGGCTGGTCGGTGCCGACCTGCTGTCGGAAGGCGGCTGGCGTGAAAAGCTGGCGCGCTGGCGCTATCCCGCCGTGGTCGTGCGGCGCTTCGCCACGTTGTTCGCCCCACCGGCCGATGCCGACGCACTGCTGCAACGGCTGGCCATCCGCCGGCCCTATGCCGTGCTGTGCGCCGGCGGCGGTCGCCAGATGCTGGACGGCGAAAGCGCCGCGCAGCGGTTTGGCAGCGCCGCCGCGGCCTTGGCCCGACGCGGGCTGACCGCGGTGGCCGTCGCCGCGCCCACCGTCGCGCCGGCGATCGATGCCGGCGAACTCCCCAACGCCGAGCTGATGGCACTGCTGGCGCAGGCCGACGTCGCCCTGCTGGGCGGCGGCAGCTTGCTGGTGCAGGCACTGGCGCTGGGCACGCCGGCGCTGGCATTGCCGCTGCAGGCCGAGCAGGCCGCGCGCGTGGCCTGGCTGGATCGTGCCGGTGCCGTCCTCACGGCCACGGCCTCCGCGCCAGAGGCGCTGGCCGAGGCGCTGCTGCGCCTGCAGGCCGACGGCCCGGCCCGCGCGCGCCTGCGTTCCCAGGCCGAAGCGCTCGGTCTGGCCAACGGCCTGCCTGACGCCGCGGCCGCACTGGCCAAGCTCGCCGGCCTGGCCGCGGACGCCCCGCCATCGACCGCTGCTGGAGACCGCCCATGAGTGCACGCCCCCTGCTCGTCCGGTGCGGTGCCTTTGGCGACATGGTGCTGGTCACGCCGCTGATCCGCCTGCTCGCCTCGCGCTACGGCCAGCCGGTCGACGTGGTCAGCAGCGGCGGCTGGACCGCGCCGCTGCTGCAACACGAACCCGCCGTGGGCCACCTGCAACTGGTCACCAGCCGCCACACCCCTTACCTGTTCTGCCCCAGCCAGTGGGCGCTGGTGCGCTGGCTGCGCGCACGCGGCCGCGGACCGGTGTACCTGTGCGATGCGGACCCGGAGATCGCCGCCCTGTTGCGCCGTGCGGGCGTTCCCGACGAGGACATCGTCGGTCGTCTGCCGGGCGATGCCATCGTCGATGGCCAGCAGCAACTGTGGCCGGACCGGTGGCTGCGCATGGGCGCACGCAATCCGTCGCACGCCTATCCAGCCCGCGATGTGGACCCGGCTCCGTTCCGCTTGCCCGCGCTCGTGGTGAGTGAGGAGGAACGCCGCGCCCTTGTCGACTGGCGCGCCGCTCACGGCCTGCAGGGCCCGCTGGTGCTGTTCCAGCCGGGCAACAAGCGCACCCACAAGCGCGGCACGGTTGCCACCCGCCAACACCCCAAGCATTGGCCGGCCGAGCGCTGGGCGGCGGTGGCGCGCGCGGTGTGGACACGCCTGCCCGAGGCGCAGGTCATTCTGTGTGGCTCCGAGGGCGAGCACGCGGTGCTGGAGGAAATCCGCGCGGCCGCCGAGGGTGATCCGCGCCTGCACAACCTCGCCGGCGAGCTGCCCATCCCGCGCTTGCTCGCACTGCTGGAAGTGGCGCACAGCATGGTGTCGGTGGACACCGGCCCGGCCCACGCGGCGGCAGCACTCGGCTGCCCGCTGGTGGTGCTGTTCGGCAACGCCTCACCGGCCATGTGGCGGCCCGTGGGCCCCGGCCCGGTGCACTGCCTGGGCGGAGAGAACGGAGAGCAGAGTCAGGCGCGTGACATTGCCGCGGAGTCCGTCATCGCCGCGTGGGAAGCGATGGCCGCATCACCCGATGTGCAGCACCGCGTCGCGACTGACGACTGACGAATCACGTCTGACAACCCGCCACTCGCTACTTGCTGCCCATCACCGGTTACAGACGTCTGACCGCTGATGGCTGAACGTTGTTGCGGGCCGCTTGCCTCTCAACGGCCCGCACACGCCGCACTTGCCGGCACCAGCCACCACTCCCGTCGATTGGAAATGCCCAGGTTCTCGGCCTTGGACCAGTCCACGCAGGCGCTGACCGCGGCACGCTCCACCAGCAGCCAGCGCGCGTCGGGCGCCTTGGCCTGCCATGCCTGCGCATCGCGCAATTGATCATCGCCCGGGCGCAGGAAGCCAAAGGTTTTCGCAGGGCGGTCGGCCATCAGCAGGTTCTGCTCCTTCCATGCCACCAGGCCCAACTCCGCATCCGGACCGATGCGGGCACCGGCGCGTTGCATCAGGCCGCGCGCCGAACTGGCGTCGTTGAGCAACGGATACCCGATCAGGCTGACCCCCACCCAAAGCCCGGCAAGCACCCACGCGAGCGAGGCCACGCCACGACGCGCACGCAGCCACGCTACTGCAGCCAGCCCGAACGCGCCGATGGCCAGCAGCATCGCGCCCAAGGGGTCTGCGCCGTGGGCCACGCCACGCGCGTCTTCCAGCGTGCGCTCGAAGCCGGGCTCGCCCAGGACCACCAGCGCACCCGCCACGGCCAACAGCGCCGACAGGCCCAGCGCAATGCCGAAGGCGATCCGCCGCGGCCACGCCTTGACCAGCACGCCGGGCAAGTACGCGCCCATGGCCAGGCACAGCATCGGCAGCGCCGGCATGATGTACACCTCACGCTTGCCGCTGCTGAGGCTGAAGAACAGCACCACCAGGGCCACCCACGCCAGCGGCAGCAGGATGCGGGCGTCACGCGCGCGCAGCGCCTCGCGCCACGGCCGCACCATCCACGGCAGCGCGGCCACCGATGGCAGCCACTGCGTCAGTGCCACCTGCAGGAAGTACCAGAACGGCTGATGGTGGTGCCACGGGTCGGCGTAACGCTTGGCGGTCTGCTTGAGCAGGATGTTGTCGGCATAGGCACGCAGGGCGGGGTCACCGCTGGCCTTGACCGCCAGCAACATCGGCACCAGCCACAGCGCCAGCGGCAGCAGCAGCGCCACCGGCCCCAGCCAGAATTTCGCGCTGCGCATCGGGGCGATGCCGCTCCAGCCACGCCACTGCGCCCACGCGGCCGGGAGCAGTACCAGCAAGGCGACCACACCCACGCCCTTGCTGATCACCCCCAGCCCCGCGGCGAACCAGCCCAGTGTCCAGAAGCGCCAGTCCGGCCCGCGCAGCAGATGCCGCAGCAGCGAATACACTGAGAGCGTGATGAAGAAGGTGACCGTCGGGTCGATCTGCGCGCGCTTGGACTGCCAGGTGAACTGCAGCGCCAACAGCAGCGCCCACGCCGCATAGGTGCCGGCCTGCGCCGACCACAGGCGGCGGCCGAGGTCGCGCACCAGCCACAGTGTGCCCAGCGCGGCCAGCAACGACGGCAACAAGAAGGCGATGCGCAGTTGGCCGGTCAGCGCATACACCGTGGCCTGGAGCCACATTAACAACGGCGGCTTGTCCGGGTACAGCTCATCGCCGCGCATCGGGAACAGCCACTGGCCGCTCTCCACCATCTGCCGCGCCACCAACGCGAAGCGCGGTTCGTCGGCCGGCCACGGGTCGCGCAGGCCAAGGCCGGCGAACAGGATCACCGTGGCCGCCAGCCAGAACAGCCAGGCGTCGCGGGTGTCGTCGTTTTTCGGGAGGAAAGGCGTGCGCATCGGCGGATGATACTGGTGCGCCGGCAAACGCCCTATTTCCGCGCGAGAAGCTCAGCCGGCCTTGCGCAGGCGCGCGTAGAAGAAACCGTCGCCGCCGTCCTCGCCCGGCAGCCGCTGGTGGCCCGCAAAACGACCGTCCACCTGCACCGCGCGGCCGTAACGCCCATCCAGCGGTTCCAGCGTGGCATCCGGCGTGCGCGCGAGGAACGCGGCAATCTGGTCGGCGTTCTCCGCGCGCAGGATCGAACACGTGGCGTAGAGCAGCACGCCGCCCGGCGCCACCGTGGTCCAGAGCGCGTCGAGCAGTTGCGCCTGCACCGCGGTCAACGTGACCAGGTCGGAGGCGCGACGGTGCAGCAGCACGTCGGGCTGGCGGCGCACGATGCCGGTCGCCGAACACGGCGCGTCCAGCAACACCGCCTCCACCGGTTCACCGTCCCACCAGGCCTGCACGCGGCCAGCGTCGGCGGCGACCAGTCGCGCGCGATCGGCCAGGCCCACGCGGCGCAGGCTGTCGTGCACGCGCTGCAGGCGCGCGGCGTCGATGTCGAGCGCGGTCAGCTGCAGGCCCGGCTCACGCTCCAGCAAATGCGCGGCCTTGCCGCCGGGCGCGGCACACGCATCGACCACGCGCGCGCCGGCCGGCAATGCCAGCGCGTCGGCCACGCGTTGCGCGGAAGCGTCCTGGATGGACACGGCGCCCTCGGCAAAGCCAGGCAGCACCGCAACCGCCACCGGCACATCCAGTCGCACGGCATCGGGCAGGCTCGGATCGACGGCGTGGGCGATGCCGGCCGCGTCCAGACGCGCGAGATAGGCATCCCGCGATTGCACCCGGCGATTGACCCGCAACCACATCGGCGGCGTGACGGCGCCCGCATGGAAGATCGCCTCGGCGTCCTCGGGCCAGTCGGCCGCGATGCGCTCGCGCAACCAGCGCGGCCAGTGCGCCTGCATTTCGGCCACCGGCACGCCCTCGCGCTGCGCGCGACGCAGCAGTGCGTTGACCAGCCCGGCCTGGTGCCTGCGCCCGATCAGGCGCGCGGCCTCCACGGTCTCCGCGACGGCCGCATGGGCCGGCAGGCCCAACGGGTCCAACTGCGCGAACCCGGTGAACAGCAGCGCGCGCAACGGCTGATCGCGCTTGCCCAGGGGACAGGGGATCCACGCATCCAGCGCCGCCTGGTAGCGGGCCGGCTGGCGCAGCACGGCAAAACAGATGGATTCGACCAAGGCGCGGTCGCGCGGGTCCGGCAGCGTGGGCAACTGCGCGCCCAGTTCGGCCTTCAGCGAGCGCCCCTGGTGCAGGACCGCATCCAGGATGCGCGCCGCCAGGGCGCGAGGTGCGGCACCCGCGCTCATGCGCCCCTCAGGTCGGGACGCCCGTTGAGGTAATCGGCGGCGGTTATCGCCTTGCCACCGTCACGCTGCAGCACGCGGATGCGCAGCACGCCCGCCCCGCAGGCGACGTCCAGGCCCTCGCGGCCAGCGCGCAGCAGGGTGCCAGGGGCCGCGGCGTGGGACTCGTCCAGCGCCACCACCCCATGCAGGCGCAGCCGCTCGCCGGCCACAACGGCTTCCGCCATCGGCCACGGGTTGAACGCGCGCACCCGGTTGGCCAACTCGGCCGCCGGGCGGGTCCAGTCCAGCTTGGCTTCCGCCTTGTCCAGCTTGTGGGCGTAGGTCACGCCGTCCGCCGGCTGCGGTCGGGCGATCGGGCGGATGCCGGCGCGCAGCAGGCCCAGGCCGTCGGCCAGCACCTGTGCGCCCAACTGGGCGAGCCGGTCGTGCAACTGGCCGCCGGTATCGTTGTCCCCGATGGCGACCGCCTGCGACAGCAGCACCGGGCCAGTATCCAGGCCCTTTTCCATCTGCATCAGGCACACGCCGCTCTCGTGGTCGCCGGCCTCAATGGCACGCTGGATCGGTGCCGCGCCGCGCCAACGTGGCAACAGCGAGGCGTGCACGTTCCAGCAGCCGTACGTGGGGATGTCCAGCACCGACTGCGGCAGGATCAAGCCGTAGGCCACGACCACCATCAGGTCGGGCTTGAGCGCGCGCAGTGCGGCCTTGGACTCGGCGCTGCGGAAGTTCTCCGGCTGCAGCACCGGGATGCCACGCAGCAGCGCTTCGCGCTTGACCGGCGACGGGGTCAGCTCCCGGCCGCGGCCGGCGGGGCGGTCGGGCTGGGTGTACGCGGCCACCACTTCGCCACGCTGCGCGGCAGCGCGCAGGCAGGGCACGGCAAAGTCGGGGGTGCCGGCAAAAACGATTCTCATCGGGAGCCAGGATCCTGTTGGCGGGCGCGCGGGCTTACCGGCGGGGAAACGGGAAAGACGGGGGATTCGTGGCCATCCCGGACGGAGGACCGGGCATCAGGTCGGCCAACCACGTGCCGTGCGACCGGCGGCCGGCCGCGGGCCACGCCACGGTCAAGGCGACGCCACGCAGGGAGGGGGGCCGCTCAGGCGGCCTTGTGCCGCTGCTGCTTGGCCAGCTTCTTGCGCACCATCTCGCGCTTGAGCGGCGAGAGGTAGTCGACGAACAGCTTGCCGTCCAGATGGTCCATCTCGTGCTGGATGCACACCGCCAGCAGGCCGTCGGCCGCCAGCTCGAACGGCTGGCCGTCGCGGCCGATGGCCTTGACCGTGATCTGGTTGGCACGGGTCACGTCGGCGAAGATGCCGGGTACCGACAGGCAGCCCTCCTGATAGACCTGATGGCCGTCGGCGAGGGTGATCTCCGGGTTGATGAAGACCAGCGGCCGGTCTTTCTCCTCGGATACGTCTATCACCATGAAGCGCTGGTGCACGTCCACCTGGCTGGCCGCCAGACCGATGCCCGGCGCTTCGTACATGGTCTCGAACATGTCGTCGAGCAGGCGCTGGAACTCCGCCCCCGTGACCTGGGCAGGGTCGACCGGCACCGCCTTGGTGCGCAGGCGCGGATCGGGGAACTCGAGGATGGGGAGCTGGGCCATGGCGGGGAAATGGGGGCGCTTGTCACAGACGCAAGCTTTAGAGGGGCATTGTAGCGCCGTTGCGGGCCATCCACGCTTGCAACCGCCCGCACCTTCTGGGCTATAGTGCCGAGGCCCTCATCGGCGCTGCCGCCCGGGGAAAACCTGCAAGGGGAATCAGGTAGATGGCTGCCATGTTTAAACCGATCCGTGCGGTGATGACCGCTGCGTTGTTGACGATCGCCACGTATGGCGTTGCTGCCGAGATGGCGGGGGGCCATCCCGACACGTACGTCGTCAAGCGCGGCGATACCCTTTGGGACATCGCCGGCAAGTTCCTCAAGCGCCCGTGGCTGTGGCCGGAGATCTGGCAGGCCAACCCGCAGATCAAGAACCCGCACCTGATCTACCCGGGTGACGTGATCTCGCTGGCCTACCTCAACCGCGTGGCGGTGCAGGAAGGCCCGCGCGACGAGGCGCCGATCAACGCCATTCCGCTGGCCGACGTGGAGAAGTTCCTCAAGGACCTGCGCGTCGTGGATGACTTCGAGGAGCTGCCGTACGTGGTCGGCCTCGAGGAAGACCGACTGCGCAGCGCCGAAGGCCAGGTGGCCTACGTCCGTGGCCTGGCCGACGCCCAGCCGGGCCAACGCTACATGGTCGTGCGCCCGACCCAGCGCTACGCCAGCATCGACCCGACCCGCTGCTGCGGCTCCGAAGGTCGCCGCGGCGCGGACCTGGATTACCGCGGCCGCGCCATCGTCGGCGCGGAGCGGCTGTGGGGCTACCAGGTGCCGCACGGCGGCGGCGAATTCCTTGGCCACGAGTTGATGCGCCAGACGGTGGGCACGATCACGCGTGGCGTCGAAGGCCGCGCCGACGTCGCCACCCTGCTGCTCGACGCGGGCGGTCGCGAAGTCCGCGCCGGTGACCGCCTGCTGCCGGTGGAAGCCCAGCCGTACGACCTGCAGTTCATCCCGCATGCCCCGGCGCGCGAACTGGAATACGGCAAGGCCAAGGTCCTGGCCGTGGCCGACATGCTCACCACCGGCGGTCCGCGCGACGTGGTCGCCCTGTCCGTGGGCGCCCGCGACGGCATCGACAACGGCACGGTGCTCTCGGCCTGGCGTCCGGGCAGCAGCACCGCCGACGTGCCCAAGCGCGTGCCCACCTACGAGAACCAGGTGCTGAGCGGGAAGGGAACGGTGCAGCTGCCCGACGAATTCTCCGGCCACCTGATGGTGTTCCGGACCTTCGACAAGGTCAGCTACGCCCTGGTGATGGACGCGGTGCGGCCGACCCGCCTGGGCTACGACCTCAAGCACCCGGACGCGACGCACTGACCGGGTCGGAAACGCCTTACACCCTGCTGCGACGGCGCCCTAGGGCGCCGTCGTCGTTTCTGCACCAGACTGCGACGATGCACCCCGACGACACCGATGCCCTCCTGCGCCTGTTGGCGGCCGGCGGACCCTCCGCGCCCCGGCGCCAACTGCTCGCCCTCCACGCCAGCCCGGCCGCCGCCCTTGAGGCCGGTGCCCGCGCATGGCGCGAGGCGGGATTGACCGACGCCCAGCAACAGGCCTTGCAAGGGCCTCCCCCGCGCCACCTGGCCCGCAGCCAGGATTGGCTGCAGGCGCCCGACCACCACCTGCTGGGCTGGCACGACCCGGACTACCCCGCGCTGCTGCGCCGCGCCCCGAGCGCCCCGCTGGCGCTGTTCGTGGCGGGCAACCCGGCGCTGCTCTGGTACCCGGCAGTCGCCGTGGTCGGTAGCCGATCCCCTACGCCCGGGGGCCGCGACAACGCCGCGGACTTCGCCCACGCGCTTGCCGCCTCCGGACTGGCCGTGACCAGCGGACTGGCGGCGGGCATCGACGCCGCCGCGCACGAGGCGGCGCTGGCCGCCGGAGGCCTGACCCTGGCCGTGATCGGGACCGGTCCCGACGTGCCCTACCCCCGCAGCCACGCCAATCTGCACGCGCGCATCGCCACCCACGGCGCGGTGGTCAGTGAACACCCGCCCGGCACCCAACCGCAGCGGCAGCATTTCCCCAGCCGCAACCGGATCCTCGCCGGACTCACGTTGGGCACCCTGGTGATCGAGGCCGCCGAACGCTCCGGTGCCCTGATCACCGCCCGCCAGGCCACCGAGGCCGGCCGCGAGGTCTTCGCCGTGCCGGGCTCGATCCACAATCCGCTGGCCCGCGGCTGCCACCGCCTGATCCGCGAAGGCGTCGGGTTGGTGGAAAGCGCCTCGGAAGTCATTGCCGCCCTGGCCCCGGTGGCGGCCGAGCTGGCCGACGACCTGCGGGCGCGACTGGCGCCGCCTGCCCCGCCCGCTCACGAGCGCCCCCGCGCCGGCGCGCCACGCGATGAACGGGACTCAACCCCTGTTCAGCACGGAGGCCGCGAGGACGACCCCGACTACCAGAAGTTGTGGCAGGCGCTGGGCTATGACCCAACCGGTATGGATCAGCTGGTGGAACGAACCGGATTGACGGCCGCCCAACTGTCCTCCATGCTGCTGCTCATGGAGCTTGAGGGCCGGGTGTCGTCGAAACACGGCCGGTACTACCGCAACCGCTGACCACCGTGCTTTTCCGCAGGGATCCGTCCGGTGGCAGTCCGCAACTCCAGCCCACCGCGCCGGTCCCGGCGCAGGCCGAGGGGAAATGAAAGAGAGCATCCTGGACGTCCTGCTGTACCTGTTCGAACACTACTTCACCGACGATGCGGACCTGGTCCGCGACCGTGATTCGCTCCAGAGCGGCCCGCTGTTCGATGAACTGGGGCAGGCCGGCTTCAGCCCCGCCGAGATCAACAAGGCCTTCGAATGGCTCGATGCCCTGGCGCAGCAGCGCCCGGCACCGGAGCCGCGTCGCGCCGACGGCCCCACGCGCGTGTTCCACGGTCCGGAGCTGGACAAGCTGGACGTGGAGTGCCGCGGCTTCCTGCTGTTCCTGGAGCAGCACGGCGTGCTCGACGCCGGCCAGCGCGAAGTGGTGCTGGACCGCGCCATGGCCCTGGACCAGGACGAGGTGGACCTGGACGACTTGAAGTGGGTGGTGCTGATGGTGCTGTTCAACCAGCCCGGCAGCGAGGCCGCTTACGCGTGGATGGAGACCCAGATCTTCGCCGACGAACCCGAGCCGGTGCACTGACGGTTGGCCCCGGTCACGCGCGGATAACGTTCCACGCGGTGTGATCCACGGCGGTTCGGCGCTTGACAGCCGCCGGCGGCGCGTGATTCCACTATATATAAGGAAACACCCCACGCCCGCGGCCAGACCCCGCGGGCGTCGCTACTTCAGCGGTTGCCACGGACAGGCCGGCGGCGACCCCCCATGCGGGCTCCCCCGGGCCCGCGGAGATGTTCCATGGCCAAGAACCTCCTGATCGTCGAGTCGCCTGCCAAGGCGAAGACGATCAACAAGTACCTCGGCAAGGATTTCACCGTCCTTGCCTCCTATGGCCACGTCCGCGACCTGATTCCCAAGGAAGGCGCGGTCAACCCGGACAAGGATTTCGCGATGACCTACGAGGTCATCGAAAAGAACGAAAAGCACGTTGATGCGATTGCCAAGGCGGCCAAGGGCGCCGACCACCTCTATCTGGCGACCGACCCGGACCGCGAGGGTGAGGCGATCAGCTGGCACATTGCGGAAATCCTGAAGGAACGCGGCCTGCTGAAGGACAAGTCGCTGCAGCGCGTGGTGTTCACCGAGATCACGCCGCGCGCGATCAAGGAGGCGATGACCCAGCCGCGCGCCATTGCCGGCGACCTGGTGGACGCGCAGCAGGCGCGCCGCGCGTTGGACTACCTGGTGGGCTTCAACCTCTCGCCGGTGCTGTGGCGCAAGATCAAGGCCGGGCTCTCCGCCGGCCGCGTGCAATCGCCCGCACTGCGCATGATCGTGGAGCGCGAGGAGGAGATCGAGGCGTTCAAGGCGCGCGAGTACTGGACCATCGAGGCCGAGTGCGCGCACCCCAAGCAGGCGTTCACCGCCAAGCTCACCAAGTTGGACGGCAAGAAGTTCGCCGCCGACACCGGCAAGCTGGAATTTACCCTGACCGACGGCGACAGCGCCGAGGCCGCGCGCCAGCGCATCGCCCAGGCCGCCGGCGGCGCGCTGCAGGTCACCGACGTGACCAGCAAGGAGCGCAAGCGCCGCCCCGCCGCGCCGTTCACCACCTCTACCCTGCAGCAGGAGGCCGCGCGCAAGCTCGGCTTCACCACGCGCCGCACCATGCAGGTGGCGCAGAAGCTGTACGAAGGCGTGGCGCTGGGCGACGAAGGCACGGTCGGCCTGATCAGCTACATGCGTACCGACTCGGTGAACCTGTCGGCCGAAGCGGTGGCCGAGATCCGCGACGTGATCGCGCGCGACTACGGCACCCGCGCGCTGCCCGACCAGCCCAACGTGTACAAGACCAAGTCGGCCAACGCGCAGGAAGCGCACGAGGCGGTGCGCCCGACCTCCGCCCTGCGCACGCCGGCGCAGGTCGCGCGCCACCTCACCGACGAGGAGCGCAAGCTGTACGAGCTGATCTGGAAGCGCGCCGTGGCCAGCCAGATGGTGCCGGCCACGCTCAATACCGTTTCGGTCGACCTGGCCGCAGGCAGCGAGCACAGCTTCCGCGTGTCGGGCACCACGGTCGTCGACCCGGGCTTCCTGGCCGTGTACGAGGAAGGCAAGGACAGCAAGACCGCCGAGGACGACGACGAAGGCCGCAAGCTGCCGGCGATGAAGCCCGGTGACCGCATTCCGCTGGAGGGCGTGCTCGCTAATCAGCACTTTACCCAGCCGCCGCCGCGTTACACCGAAGCGTCGCTGGTGAAGGCGCTGGAAGAGTTCGGCATCGGCCGCCCCTCGACCTACGCATCGATCATCCAGACCCTGCAGGGCAAGCAGTACGTGCTGCTGGAAAGCCGCGCCTTCCGCCCCACCGACGTCGGCCGCGCGGTGTCGAAGTTCCTGAGCGCGCACTTCACCAACTACGTGGACTACGACTTCACCGCGCGGCTGGAGGATGAGCTGGACTCGGTTTCGCGCGGCGAGGAGGACTGGGTCGCGCTGATGGAGAAGTTCTGGACCCCGTTCAAGGGCCTGGTGGAAGAGAAGAAGACCACGCTGGACAAGGCCGACGCCGGCAGCGTGCGCGTGCTGGGCGACGACCCGGCCAGCGGCCGCCCGGTCAGCGCGCGCATCGGCAAGTACGGCCCGCTGGTGCAGATCGGCACCGTCGAGGACGAGGAGAAGCCGCGCTTCGCCTCGCTGAAGCCGGGCCAGAGCATCTACTCGATCTCGCTGGACGAGGCGCTGGAACTGTTCAAGATGCCGCGCGCGCTCGGCCAGAGCGATGGGCAGGAAGTCTCAGTCGGCATCGGCCGCTTCGGCCCGTTTGCCAAGCGAGGCAGCACCTACGCGTCGCTGGCCAAGGAGGACGATCCGTACTCCATCGGCCTGGAACGCGCGGTGCTCCTGATCGAGCAGAAGGAAGAGATCGCGCGCAACCGCATCATCAAGGAATTCCCGGGCAGCGACATCCAGGTGCTCAACGGCCGCTTCGGCCCGTACCTGAGCGATGGCAAGCTCAACGGCAAGATCCCCAAGGACCGCGAACCGGCCTCGCTGACGCTGGAGGAGGTCACCCAGCTGATGGCCGAAACCGGCAAGCCCATGCGCGGCCGCTTCGGCAAGAAGGTGGCCGCGAAGAAGGCACCGGCGAAGAAGGCCGCCAAGGCCGCCGCCGAGGGTAGCGCCGCGCCGGCCAAGAAAGCGACGAAGAAGGCGGCGAAGAAGGCCACCGGCAAAGTCGCCAAGAAGACGGTGAAGAAGGCCGCCGTGAAAACCACCGCCAAGGCGGGCACCGCCGCGAAGAAGGCGACGAAGAAGGTGGCAAAGAAGGCGGCAGGCAAGGCCGCCGTTGCGACCGACGACGACGCGCCGTTCTGAACGTCCTGTGGCCGCGTCGCCCGTGAGGGGCGACGCGGCTGGGCACTCGACGCGCTTTCGCCAAGGCGCGCGACGCACTGACCGACGACACGTACTTCCCCGGAGCGCTGGAGCGCCATGGATACCGATGACCGCCGCGACAGCCTGACCGCCACCGTGGACGCGCTGCATCGCGGCGGCGTGGTCGCGTACCCCACCGAAGCCGTGTGGGGCGTGGGCTGTGACCCGATGAACGAAGCGGCGGTAATGCGGCTGCTCGCGATCAAGCAGCGCCCGGTGGACAAAGGTCTGATCCTGATCGCTGCCGACGTGGCCCAACTGGATGCGCTGGTGGCATGGGCCGCGCTGCCCGATAACCGCCAGACGGCGGTGCGGGCCAGCTGGCCCGGTCCCAACACGTGGACGGTGCCCGTCACCGCGCGCGTGCCGACGTGGATCCGGGGCGCGCACCCGAGTGTCGCCGTGCGCGTCAGCGACCACCCCACGGTCATCGCACTGTGCCGCGCCTTCGGCGGCCCGCTGGTGTCCACCAGCGCCAACCTCACCGGCCAGCCTCCCGCGTTCGCGCGAGCAGAATTGGACCCGCGCCTGCTGGAACGGCTGGATGCGGTGTGCGACGGCGAAACCGGGGGGCTGGCGGCACCCACCGCGATCCGCGATGCGGCCACGGGCACGGTGCTGCGCGGCTGACAGCGTTGTCCGCGACATTTTCCCACCCCCACGGGGACGTGGCCGGGAACTATGAAGTCCCGCCACCGCACGCCCCTTGCCGCTCCGCCCCATGCGCGACGCCTCCGGACTGACCATCCTGTTCTCCCGTCATCCGCTGGGGTTGCGCGCGCACGCCACGGGCCGCAGTTCGCTTGCCAATACCATCGCCTGCTGGGACGCCATCGTGGCCGAGCTGCAGCATCGCCCTGACACCATGCTGTTGCTGGTCGACGAGCTGCGCGGCGAGCCGCTTTCGGCTGACGACTGGCAGGCGCTGGTGACGGCAATGGCGGGACGTGGGCTCGACCGGGTACGCATCGCCCACGTCAAACCCGCCGGGCTGCAGCAGATCGAGCATTGCCAGCTCTTCGCGCAGGACGCCGGGATCGATACGCGGGTGTTCGACGACGAAGCCGCCGGGGAACGCTGGCTCCGTTACGGGGGCGCCTGAACCGGGGCCATCGTCCGCAAGGGGGCGACTACCGACCGGATGCTCGCGGGCGCAAGATGGACTGCATGCGCCCTTCCTGCCCCCTGCCGTTGGTGCTGCTCGCCGCCTTCGCGGCATCGGCCGCGTACGGCGGCGAGATCACGGTGTACCGCTGCACCGATGCCAACGGCCGTGTAAGCCTGCGTGACACCCCGTGCCCGGCAGGGCAGCGGCAGAGCGCACGCGAGATGGTGCGGCCCAAGGATCCGCCCCCCCGTCCCGCGCCGGCAACGCCCGCGGCATCGGCGCCTGCGGCCCCGGCGCCGGTCGCGCCCCCCGCGGTGGTCGTGTACGCCCCGGAGCCGACGTACGAATGCGTCACGCCCGACGGCGAGCGTTACACCGCGTCCAGTCCCGAGGGAAATCCGCGCTGGGTCCCGCTGTGGACGCTGGGCTACCCGGTCTACCCCGACCACCACGGGCGCCCAGACGGGGTGCACGGTCGCATCGACGTGGGCGGCGGGCACCTGCGCGGGCGCGTGGACATCGGTGGACACCTGCCGCCGCGCCCACCGCTGACGCGGCCGGTGCCCACGCCGCGCCCCTCGGGGCCGGTCGCCGCGTTCCCCGCCGGCACCTGGGTGCGGGACGCCTGCACCCGGCTGCCGCAGGCCGAGGTGTGCGCGCGTTTGCGCGACCGACGCGAGGCACTGGACCGTCGCTACAACAGCGCCCTGCAAAGCGAGCGCCATCGGATCAGCGAAGAGCAACGGTTGATCGACGCCCGCCTCGACGAAGACTGCACGGGACGCTAGGGCGACAAGCGCCAGGCAAGCGCACTGACCAACGCCGCGCCATCGTCCCGCGCGTTCGCCGCTATGGGTGGGACTCGACCTCGCCGGCGCGTGCCCGCCGTTTCTCGACGTACATCACCTCGTCCGCCGTCCGCAGCAGCGCGGCCAGGCTGTCGTCGGGGGCACCGCCCACGGCACGACCGAAACTGGCGCTGACGTCGGAGGCCGGCGCGGCGAACGGGGTCGCCCGCAGCGCCACCCGCATGCGCGCGATGACCGCATCCGCGGTGCCTGCGTCCGCCCCCGGCAAGAACACCGCGAATTCGTCGCCACTGAGGCGTCCCAGCAGATCGCCGGGCCGCAATGACGCCGCGCAGCGCACCGCCAGTTCGGCCAGCACGGCATCGCCGACCGCGTGGCCGTGCGTATCGTTGATCGCCTTCAACCGGTCCAGGTCGAACAGGATCACCGCCGCAGGCCGGCCTTCGGCCTTGGCGCGCTCCAGCTCCTGGCTCGCCCGGTCCTCGAAGTAGGCGCGCGTCATCACGCCGGTGAGCCGGTCGCGGGTGACCTGCTCGCGCAGCCGCTCGTTGCTGGTGTACAGCGCGGGCACGGCCAGGCCGAAGTAGGTGTTCACCGCCAGGCCGATCGCGGCGAACTGCAGCGCGACCACGTCGGTGGTGACGTCGAAAAGCGCGCCGGCGCCCACCGTGATCAGACTGAAGATCACCACGCCCTGCAGGGCCGCGGTGCGGCTCTCGCTGTGCACCAGCCACAGTTGCAACACCAGCGGCACCACCAGCAGGGCCAGCAGGATGCCGCGCTCCTGCAGTACATGCGCCAGCACCAGCAGGACCAGCGTGACCCCCGCCATCATCGCCAGCTTGGCCATTGCGCCCCGTGACAGCGGCACGCGCTCGGTCAGGAACGGGGGGAAGCCCACGGCGCCCTGCAATCCCGCCCACGCCATCGCGCGCACCAGCCATCGGATGAACAAGGGCGCGAAGGTGAGCAGCGCCACGAAGTCCCCCATCCACCATGCGGCGATCAGGCGTCCGGGTGCGTCGGTGTCGATCAGGCCCGTGGCCGACAGCGCCACGACGCCGGCGCACGCCGCGAGCGCGGCGCCGATCATCCCCATCAGGATGAAGCGGGTGACGGAACGCAGGGTGACATCGCCGGGCAGGCGGTCCGGATACCGGCGCAGCACCATGGCGGGCACGCCGTAGGCCACGCCGTGGGTCACCGCGTAGGCCACGCTGGAGGCGACCAGCACGCGAGTGCCCACGCCACTGGCGTACTCCAGTTCCGCGATGAACGTGGCGAGGGTGCAGGCCACCACGATGGACGGCAATGCCCGCGGACCGACCACGAGCAGGGCCGCAAACGTGACCGCGGCTGGCGGGAACCACAGGCTGGCGTGCGGGGAGTGCTCCAGCAGCCGTGCCAACAGGAAGGTGGCGAGCCACAGGACCACGATGCCGGCATGGAGCAGCACGCCGGAGCCCCGAGGACCCCGCGCACCGCCCCTTCGATTTGCGCTGGTCATCGTCCCCTCCCGATGTGCCGCCGTCGCCCTCCGACCCGTTGGCAACCGTGTACCCGGCGAGCCGCCCATCCCCGGAGGCCCTTTGTTGCTAGCGTAACCGCCCGGCGTGCGGGCGTGCAGCGGATCAGGGGGACAAGTAGTCCCGTTTCGTCCGCTTCAGCGCACACGGCACCTGGTAGGCACTCGCACGCGCTGCGGCCGCCACCGCGTTCAGCGGCACCTGCGCACCCCACAGCTCGACCGTACTGCCGACGCCGGCCTGCGGGTGGTCGGTGAGGTCGACGGTGAGCATGTCCATCGACACGCGGCCGATCAGCGCGCCGGGGACGCCGTCGATGGCGACGGGGGTGCCACTCGGAGCGAACTGCGGGTAACCGTCGGCATAGCCCATCGCCACCACGCCCACGCGGGTGGGGCGTGCGGCGACGAAGTGCGCGCCATAGCCCACCGGCTCGCCGACGGCGATGTCACGCACGCTGATCACCTGCGACTGCAGGGTCATCGCCGGGCGCAGGCGCGCGGCCACCGGGTGTGGCTGCGGGAAGGGGCTGAGGCCGTACAGCATCAGCCCCGGACGCGCCCAGTCGCTGCGCAGGTCGTCCCAGCCCAGCAGCGCGGGCGAGTTGGAGAGGCTGCGCTTCAGGCCGAGTGCGGCGGTGGTGACGTCGAACACCGCGGTCTGCGTGCGAGTGGTGTCGCGATCGAGCTCGTCGGCGCGGGCGAAGTGGGTCATGGCCACCACCTCGCGCACGTGCGGCAGCGCCTGCAGGCGCGCGGCGGCGGCGGCGTAATCGGCGGGCTCGATGCCGAGGCGGTGCATGCCCGAGTCGAGCTTGAGCCACACGGTAAACGGCGTGGCCGGGCGTGCCTGTTCGACGGCGGCCAACTGCCAAGGCGTGGCCACGGCGAACCACAGGTCGTGCTGCTCGATCAGCGCCAGCTCGGCGGGGTCGAAGAAGCCTTCCAGCAGCAGGATCGGCGCGCGGATGCCGGCGGCGCGCAGCTCCAGCGCCTCCTCGATCGCGGCCACGGCGAAGGCGTCGGCCTCGGCTTCCAGTGCGCGCGCGCAGGCCACGGCGCCGTGGCCGTAGGCGTCGGCCTTGACCACCGCGAGCGCCTTGCCGCCGCCCAGTTCGCGGGCCAGACGGTAGTTGTGGCGCAGGGCGTCAAGGTCGATCAGGGCACGGGCGGGGCGCAAGGCGGTAGTTCCGGTAGGCAGGGGCGAAGAACGGGGACGATCAGCCGTATCGCGACAGATCCAGACCTTCGCCGCTGATTTTAGGCGTGCGACCGTCGATCACGTCGGCGAGGTAGCGGCCGGAGCCGCAAGCCATGGTCCAGCCGAGGGTGCCGTGGCCGGTGTTGAGGTACAGGTTGCCGTAGCGGGTGGCACCGACCACCGGCGTGCCGTCGGGCGTGGCCGGGCGCAGGCCGGTCCAGAACGTCGCCGCCTCAAGGTTGCCGCCGCGCGGGTACAGGTCACGTACCACCTTCTCCAGCGTGGCGCGCCGGCGCGGCGACAGCGACAGGTCGAAGCCGGCCACTTCGGCCATGCCGCCGACGCGGATGCGCTGGTCGAAGCGGGTGATGGCCACCTTGTAGGTCTCGTCGAGGATGGTCGAGGTCGGCGCCATCGCCGCGTCGGTGATCGGCAGGGTCAGCGAGTAACCCTTGAGCGGGTACACCGGCAGGCGCAGGCCCAGCGGCGCGACCAGCTTCGGCGAGTAGCTGCCCAGCGCCAGCACGTAACGGTCGGCGCGTTCGACCTGGCCGTCGATGCGCACGCCGGTGATGCGCGCGCCGTCGTGTTCCAGCGCCTGGATGGACTGGCCGAAGCGGAACTCCACGCCCGCCTGCGCGGCCATCGCGGCCAGGCGCCGGGTGAACAGCTCGCAGTCACCGGTCTGGTCGTTGGGCAGGCGCAGCGCGCCGACCAGCGGTGCCGGCGCATTGGCCAGCGCGGGTTCGACGCGGGCGATGCCGTCGCGGTCCAGCAGCTCGTACGGCACGCCGTACTGCTCCAGCACCGGGATGTCCTTGGCCGCGCCGTCCAGCTGGGCCTGGGTGCGGAACAGCTGGGTGGTGCCCAGCTGGCGGTCCTCGTAGTCGATGCCGGTCTCGGCGCGCAGCTCGTCCAGCACGTCGCGGCTGTACTCGGACAGGCGCACCATCCGCGCCTTGTTCACCGCGTAGCGCGCATGCGTGCAGTTGCGGAGCATCTGCAGCAGCCACAGGTACTGGTTGGGGTCCAGGCCCGGCTTGATGGCCAGTGGCGCGTGGCGCTGGAACAGCCACTTCAGCGCCTTCAACGGCACGCCCGGCGCGGCCCACGGCGAGGCATAGCCAGGCGAGATCTGGCCGGCATTGGCGAAGCTGGTTTCCTGCGCGACCGCGGGCTGGCGATCGATGACCACCACCTCGTGCCCGGCGCGCGCCAGGTACCACGCGCTGCTCACGCCGATCACGCCACCGCCCAGCACCAGAACCCGCATCGCCTGCCCCGTCCGTCACCGCCGGCGGGAGTGCCGGCAAAGTCGCGCAGTATCGGGCAAACCGGGCAGGTGGTTTTTCCGATTTTCTGTGCCATTGCAGGTGTAAACTCTGCTGAACCAGACTTTTGCAGTGCAACATGACCGGTAAAGCCCGTGAACTCGATAGGATCGACCGCCACATCCTGCGCATCCTGCAGGAGGAAGGGCGCATCTCCTTCACCGAGCTGGGCGAGCGCGTGGGCCTGTCCACCACGCCCTGCACCGAACGCGTGCGCCGGCTGGAGCGCGATGGCGTCATCACCGGCTACCACGCGCGCCTGGACCCGCAGCACGTGAAGGCCACACTACTGGTGTTCGTGGAGATCAGTCTGGCGTACAAGTCCGGCGACATCTTCGAGGAGTTCCGCCGCGCCGCGCTGCGCCTGCCCAACGTGCTGGAGTGCCACCTGGTCTCGGGCGATTTCGACTACCTGCTCAAGGCGCGCATCAGCGAGATGGCCAGCTACCGCAAGCTGCTGGGCAGCACGCTGCTGACCATGCCGCACGTGCGGGAGTCCAAGAGCTACATCGTGATGGAAGAGATCAAGGAGACGCTGAGCCTGCCGATTGCCGATTGAGCGACCGGCAACGCGCGTGCGTCAGAAGCCGTAGCGCAGGAACCCGCCATCCACCGCGATGCACTCGCCGGTGACATAACTTGACGCCGGCAGGCACAGGAACGCGACCGCCGCGGCCACCTCCTCCGGTTCACCCACGCGGCCCATCGGCGTGCGCAGCAGCACCTCGTCCAGGTAATCCGGGTCGGCCAGCTTGGTGGAGGTGCGGCGGGTGCGGATGTACCACGGCGCGACCGCATTGACGCGGATGCCGTCCTCGGCCCACTCCACCGCGAGGTTCTTCGTCATCTGGTGCATCGCCGCCTTGCTCATGCCGTACGGCGCGCCGGTGCGCACGTGGGTCAGGCCCGACACGCTGCCGACGTTGACGATGGCCGAGCTGGCGTGGCGGGTGAGCAACGGGTACGCGTAGCGCGACAGCTCGAACGCGGAATACAGGTTGATCTCGAAGATCTGGCGCCACTCGTCTTCGGTGTAGTCGGTGGCCGGCTTGCCGAGGTTGCCGCCGGCGTTGTTGACCAGAAGGTGCAGGCCTTCGCCAAAGTCCTCCACCCAGTCCAGCAGTTCGCGGCGCTGCTCGGCGTCGGCGACGTCAGCGGCGAACACCTGCACCTCGCGCTCGGGGAAGTCCTCCAGCAGTTCGGTGCGCGTCCGCTCCAGCGCGGCCGGGTCGCGGGCCGCCAGCAGCACGTCGGCACCGAAGCCCAGCAGCTCGCGGGCGATGGCGTGGCCGATGCCCGCGCTGCCGCCGGTGACCAGGGCCAGTTGTCCGTCCAGTCGCCAGCGCTTGGGGTCCATGGGCCTCTCCGAATGTCCTCGCGCACGTGCGCGCACGGCGTAGGATAGCCGCAGGTCCGTTCCGGAGTGCCGCCATGACCGAGCCACGCCGCCTTGCCCGCGCCGCGATGCGTCCCCTGCTCCACTGCGCGCAGCCGCGCCGACTTGCCGCGGCACTGTCGATCTGCGTGGCCCTGTGGGCCACTGCCTGCTCGCGCCCCGAGCCGCCCGACAAGGAGCGTCCGCCCGAGCCGCAAGCCAGTGTCCCGGCCCGCCACACCGAATTGCGCGATGCCATCCAGGCGCCGCAGGACAAGGCGCGTGCGGTCGAAGGCGCGGTGGACGATGCGGCCAAGGCGCAGCGCGACGCGATTGAAGCCGCGGGCGGCTGAGCGCGCCCACGCAGGGCGCACGGGGCGTCGTGCGTCCCACACCTGACGCCCCAAGCCCCCAGCTCAACGCTCAACGCTCAACGCCAATGAAAACGCCCGGCTAGTGCCGGGCGTTTCCTTTCAGGCCAGTGACACGTGCACGATCCCGAGCGTCACAGCCCGCAGAAGCAATACGCCAGCGCCTTCACCGGCACGCCGCGGGTCGGCTTCACCGCGCTCTGCAGGAACCGCAGTTCGTCCGCCGCCTGCGGCATCGCCTGCGCCACCAGCGCCTGCACCAGCGACGAGTCCTGCAGCAGCACCGCACCGATGCGGCTCTCGGCAAACCCGGCGAAGAACTGCTCGAGCGGCGATCCGGCCTTCTCGATGTAGCGCACGCCATAGGCATCGCGCTTGCCGAGCTTGGCGCGCGCGGCAGCATCGTCGATGGCCGCCTGCAGGCCGCCGAGTTCATCGACCAGGCCGCGCTCCTTCGCCTGCGCGCCGCTCCACACGCGGCCACGCGCCACCTCATCGATCTTCGCCACCGGCTGCTTGCGCGCCGCGGCCACCCGGCCGGTGAAATCACGGTAACCCTTGTCGATCACCGACTGGATCACCTGCCCCACCTCCGGCGACAGCGCACGGGTGATGTCGAACGCGCCGGCGAAGCGCGTGGTGCCCACGCCGTCGGTGCGCACGCCGATCTTCTCCAGCGTGCGCGGGAGGGTCGGGATCAGGCCGTAGATGCCAATCGAGCCGGTGATGGTCGACGGATCGGCGTAGATGCGGTCGGCGTTCATGCTGATCCAGTAGCCGCCCGACGCGGCCAGGTCGCCCATCGACACAACCACGGGCTTGCCGGCGGCCTTCAGGCCTTCCACTTCGCGGCGGATCTGTTCGGACGCGAACACTTCGCCACCCGGTGAATCCACGCGCAACACCACCGCCTTGACGTGGTCGTCGTCACGCGCCTCGCGCAGCAGCGCCGACGTGGACACGCCGCCGATCGTGCCCGGCGGCTGCTCGCCGCCGGTGATCTCGCCTTCGGCCACCACCACCGCGATCTGGTCGCGGCCCGGTTCCAACGCGTTGAGCCGCGTGTTGACGTGCGCCAGGTAGCCCTCGAGCGACACCTGGCGGTAGCCACCCTCGGCGTCGGCATCGGCGACGCCGCGCTCGATCATCAGCGCGTCGAACTCCTCGCGCGTCTTCAGGCCGTCGACCAGCTTCTGCTGCAGCGCGTACTTGGCCAGGTCGCCGCCGGCCGCGGCAATACCCGCCGGCAGCGTGTCGATGCCGGCGGTGATCGCGGCCGGGTCGAGCTTGCGCACCTTGGCCACGTCGGCCACGTAGCGCTGCCACACGTCGTTCATCCAGAACAGGTCGGCTTCCTTGGCGGCCGGCGAAGCCGCATCCAGCACGTAGGGCTCGGCGGCGGACTTGTATTCGCCCACCTTGAACAGGTGCACGTCCACGCCGAGCTTGTCCTGCAGGCCCTCGCGGAAATACTGGCGGTAGCGGCCCAGGCCCTCGAGGAACATGCCGCCCATCGGGTCGAGGTAGACCTCGTTGGCCTGCGCCGCCATCAGGTATTGCCCCTGGTCCATCGCCTCGGCGAATGCGACCACCTGCTTGCCGCTGGCGCGCACGCGCGCCACGGCCGCCGCGATCTCGCGCCGCGAGGCCATGCCGCCGCCGCTGAGCCCGTCCAGGTGCAGCACCACGCGCTCGATGCGCTTGTCCTTGGCGGCCGCGTCCAGCGCGCCCAGCAGGTCGCGCAGGCGCACTTCGTCCTGGCCATCGCCCATCGCGCGAGCGAAGGCGCGCAAGGCCGGATCCACCGTGTACTGCTCCACCAGCTCGCCTTCCGGCGCGATGACCAGCGCACTGCGGTCCAGCAGCGGGCGGGTGCGGTCGCCTGCGCCCAGCACGGCCAGGAACAGGATGAGCAGGCCGAAGAACACCACGTTGAAGATCAGGCGCCGGGTGAAGTTCATCGCATCCCACAGCCCGACAAGCAGGCGGACGAGGGGACCACGGCGAGGGGGTTGGGTGCTCATTGCGGCGTTGCCCTCCGAGGGGCATGGGACGTTTGGAAGTGAGGTTAGCGCTGGGTCGGCCGGACGCACATCGGCCATTGGTCACCGGGTCGGGGCACAGCGTGCCTGCGGCCCGGCCGTCGACCCGTGAAGGTCGAAAACGCGTGGGGCCCCAGGCTCCCCCCCCCCTTCAGCCTGATCCCGCCTGCCGCGTCCGCGCGCGGCGCGGCATGACGCCGGTCCGCCTGACCCGGCCTAGCCCGGATACCGGCGCACCAGCCGACCCGGCGCACTGGCGCGCAGGAAGCGCCCGCCCAGCAACAGCGCGGCCACGGTGAGGCCCGCAATCAGCCCGATCCACATGCCCTTCGGGCCCCAGCCCAGGCCCAGCCCGAGGCCGGCGCCGACCGGCATGCCCACGCCCCAGTACGCGAACATGGCCAGGAACATCGGCACGCGCGTGTCCTGCAGGCCACGCAGCGAACCGGCCGACATCACCTGCACGCCATCGGGAAACTGGAACATCGCTGCGTACACCAGCAGGCCTGCGGCCAGCGTGGCCACCGCGGCATCCCGCGTGTAGATGCCCACCACCCACTCGTTGGCGGTCAGCAGGACCGTGGCCGACACCAACTGGCTGGCCAGGACGATGCACAGGCCTGCCCACGCCGCGCGGCGCACGCCAAGCACGTCACCGCGGCCCAGCGCGTGCCCCACGCGCACGGTGGTCGCTTCGGCCAGGCCCATGGGCACCATGAAGCACAGCGTGGCGACGTTGATCGCGATCTGGTGCGCCGCGGCCGGCACCTCGCCCAGCCGCCCGATCAGCAGCGCGGTGACGATGAAGAGGCTGCCTTCCATGAGCACGGTCACGCCAATGGGCAGGCCGGTGGCGAGCAGCCCGCGGATGGTCGGCCAGTGCGGGCGGTCGAAGCGCGCGAAGAGGCCAAGATCGGCAAAGCGACGCGCGCGGCGCAGCACCAGCAGGAAGGCGATGGCCTGCAACCACAGCATCACCGCCGACGCGAGGCCGAGCCCCCCCGCGCCCATTTCGGGCAACCCCAGGCGGCCGAACGTCAGCGCCCACCCCATCGGCAGCAACAGCAGCGGGCCGGCCGCGCTGATCAGCATGGTCGGCAACGTCCAGTGCAGCCCTTCGCTGAGGTAGCGCATGGTGAAGAACAGCGTCAGCGCCGGCACGCCCCAGCGGATGCCGTGCAGGAACGCGGTGGCGCCGGGAATGATCTCCGGCGCGATGCCAAACGGCGCCAGCACCAGCGGCAGCACGGTCATGAAGCCGAACAGCACCACCGCCAGCCCCAGCGCGAGCCACAGCGCCTGGCGGAACACCGCGCCGATCTCGCCGCGCCGGCCGGCGCCGTCGAGCTGCGACACCGTGGGCGGCACCGACAGCAGGGTGCCGATCGGCACCATCATCGGCAGCCACCACAACGCGGTGCCAATGGTGACCGAGGCCAACGTGCCGGTGCCGTGGTGCCCGGCGAGCACGTTGTCGACGAATCCGATCAGACCGGTGGACACGTGCCCGGCCACCAGCGGCGCTGCCAGCAACGCGCTGGTCCGGATTTCACCCGACAGGCGCACGCTGGGTCGCGCTTCGGGCGCGAGGGGAGTCGGTGGGGATGCGGAGGACATGGCGAGTCGGCCAGCGACTGCAGCCGCGTCGTCGCAACCGGTGGCGGACGCTGGCGCCGGGTCGCGGCGGACGGCTATCTTAGCGCCTCGCCGATGACGGGGCGGCGCGATCAGGGAGCGGGACACCATGGGCTCGGATTCACTCACGCACTGCGAGAACTGCAACGAACCGCTGCAGGGCCCGTATTGCCACGCCTGCGGACAGCCCGTGGCCAACCCGGTGCGCCATGTCGGCCATGCCATCGAGGACGTGTTCGAATCGTTCTGGCACCTGGACGGCCGCGTGTTCCGCACGCTGCGCCACCTGTTGTCGCCAGGCCGCGTGGCGCTGGAGTACCTGGCCGGCCACCGCATGCGCTACATCGCACCGCTGCGCCTGTTCGTCATCCTCAGCCTGATCACGTTCTTCGTCGGCAAGTTGACCGTGCACGCCGAAGGCCCGGCCTTCGAAGTGAAACCGGGCGACACCCGCTTCGCGCAGATGGACACGGTCGCCGAGGTGGAAAGCGCCCGCGACGACGCGCTGCGCAAACTCGTCGAGGCCGAGCGCGAAGCCGCCAAGACCCCCGGCGCCAGCCCTGCGCTGGTGATCGCGCGCACGCAGATCGAGGGGGCGGCGGCTGCACGCATCGCCGAATTGCGCGGTCCGGCGTCGGCGAGGCCGCCGGGTGCGTCACCCTCGGTCGCCAAGCCCGAACCGGCGGCGGCGCCCCCCGCGCCGTCCGGGAAGCAAAGCGGCATCACGATTGAACGCGACTGGGACCCGGAGAAGGATCCAGTCCAGATTGCCTGGTTGCCCGACTTCGCCAACCGCTGGCTCACCGATCGCGCCGCACGGGCCCAGCGCAACATGGCGACGATGGGCACCAACCAGGATGCGCTGCTGCAGGCATTCATGGGCGCGCTCCCCACGGCGCTGTTCGTGCTGGTGCCGGTGTTCGCGCTGCTGCTGAAGGTGTTTTACGTCGGCTCGCGGCGCCTGTACCTGGAACACCTGGCCGTTGCGCTGTACAGCCATGCGTTCATGCTGCTCGCCCTGCTGGCCTCGTTCCTGCTGGCTGCCATCGGCAATGCCGCCGCCGCCCGCGCCAGCTTCGTCGAGTCAATGACCACATTGGGCACCGTGCTGCTGTGGTGCTGGGTCCCGATCTACCTGCTGTTGATGCAGAAGCGCGTGTATCGCCAGGGGTGGCTGGCCACCAGCGCCAAGTACGCGGTGGTCGGTTGCGTCTACGTGGTGCTGGTCTCGTTCGCCGCGCTGTACGCCCTGCTGGCAGGCATCGTCGGCATGTAAGCCGCGCTTAGCGGTCCAGGCGCTGCGCCAGCCAGGCCGCACGCTGCTCCGCGGCCGTCGATACCAACTCGTGCCGCAGTCGGGCGCGCGCCTGCGGCGGCGTGCGCTGCACGAGCACGGCCAGGTCGGCACGCTGCAACGGCGTCAGCTCGCGCAGCACGCGCAGCAGGGACGCCCGCTCCAGTGGAGGCACCTGCGCCAGCAGCGGCTGCAACCGCGGATAGTCCACGCCCAGCGTGGGCCCCAGCAGCCAGCCCCGTTGCTCACTCCCGTCCAACGCGCCAAACCGTTCGCGCCACACCTGTTGCTGGGGCGGATCAAGCCGCTGCCAGCGGGCCGCGACGGCCTTCAGCTGCGCCTGCTCGTCCGGTGGAAGTCGCGTCCACGCGGCATACCGTTCACGCAGCTCGGCGCGTTCGGCGGGCGTGAGCGCGGCCCACGCCGCGGCGCGCCCGCGGAAGGCGTCGCGCTCACGGTCGCTCCAGGCCTCCCAGCGTGCGGCCCGGGCCTGCAACTGCTGGCGTTGCGCCGGCGAGAGCCGGGCCAGACTGTCGCCAAACGCGTCCAGCAGTGAGGCGGCCTGGGAGACCCCCAAGCCCAGCAGCAGCGGAAGCAGCAGCCAACGGCGCCTCTGGCACTCACGGCTCGGCATGGGCGTCTCCCTCGTCCAGCGACTCCAAGAGCGGCATTGCATCGGCGGGCAACGCGGGCAGCGGCTGCGCCATCGGACTGCCCGGGGCGTCGTCCGGGGCGGGGGCCGCCCGCTCGGGCGTGACAGCGCCCGCATCCACGGCCGCCAGCCATGCCTGAAACGGAAAGTTCGCGGCGGCGTCCCGACCGGCAGGGTCGGCCAACAAGTCGAAATCCGGGTGCGCCATGAGCCGCGCCTCGTCCGGCAGCGTGGCCATGGGTGGGTCCGCGGGCGCCAGCGGCTCGATCTGCACACCGTGGCCCCACCCGCCCCCCAGTCCCTGGTTGGGCCACCACCAGGTGGCCACGAAGGCGACCGCGCAGGCGATCAGCAGGAGCCACAGCAGCGGCAGCAGCCAGCGCGGGCGGCGCGGCGCGTCGATCGCCCCGGCCGCCGCTCCCGCGCCGCGGGGCGGCGCTTCGCCACGCATCAGCGCGTCGCGCGCCTCGGCCAAACGCCCCAGGCGGGCGGGCTCCAGGGTCTTGATCCGGCGATGCACCCGGTCGCGCAGGTGCTGCCAGGCTTGCGGATCGGCGCGCCCATCGACGTGGTGGGGCAAGGCGCGGCGCAAAGCCAACCGGTAACTGGACGTCCCGATCCCCAGCACGCCAGCGGCATCGGCCTCCGACAGCCCCGCCGCCAGCCGCAACAGCAGCGCCGCGCGGGGTCCTGTGGCCACGTCGCCCAGGCGATCCGTGGCGTCCAGTGGCAAGGCCACCGCCACGCGCTGGCGCATCGCCGGTTCGGCCAACAGCAACGCCCAGAACCGGCGCGGCCAGTTCGCCATCGGCTGGCCGGCGGCTTCGGCACGAAACGCCGCCATGGCCGACAGGAGCGCGGCATCCCCGGTTTCGGCGTCCCCGCACTGCAATTCAGCCAGCACCGCCCCCCGACGCTCAACGCCGCGGAGGAACGCATTCAGGGCCGGCGAGGGGCTGGATACAACCGGGGGCACTACAGCGGCGGGAACAGCATCGACATGGGTCTCATCATAACGAGAGCCATGTCCCAATATTCGCTTGACAAACCCTTTTGCCGGCGCCCACGCCGCAACGGCGCGGGTTGCAGCGAATCGCGGTTGTGCACAGCGGTCAAAATTCCGTCATTGGACGATGCAGCGCAGCACGCCCGGGCTGGCGTACACAAATGTTTCACACGTAAGGCATTGTTTTTTCTTGACAAATGCTCCTTGGCACTTTTTTGTCCAAGCTGAGCGAAGCGCTTGTTTTCACGGCTTCACGCATCCGTGCCGGAGTGCCATGCACAGAGTTATCCACAAGATGTGTGGATAACGATGAATTTGCTTTCGCCACGGCCACTTACGTGGCATTCATGAACGGCGGACCAGCAATGCCATCCAACTGTCGCAATGGATGAGACGGGCCCCGGGCACCGTAGACTGGAAGCATGGCCGAAGCCGCTTCGACAGCCCCATCTCCCGTCTGGCGGGTCGCCGTTCCGGTGCCGCTGGCGCGCCTGTTTGACTACCGTCCCCCGGCCGGGCACGCCGCCAGCCGGGCCGACATCGGCAAGCGGGTGCGCGTGCCGTTCGGATCACGGGAACTGGTGGGCGTCGTGGCCGGCGTCGGGACCGCGGACGCCGCCGAGGCGGTTGCCCTGCGCGACGCCGGGCCCGCGCTCGACGCCATCCCCCTGCTCTCGGGCGAGCTGTACGACTCGCTGGGCTGGCTGTCGCGGTACACCCACGCCCCGCTGGGCGAGGTGCTCGCCACCGCGTTGCCCGCGTCGCTGCGCCAGGGCGACCCGCTGGCCATGACTCAGGCGTGGGCCTGGCGGCTGACCGAGGCGGGCGAGACGGCGCGAGCGGCGCTGCGCGCGGGGGCCCCCCGCCACCTCGCGGAATATCTGGCGACCGCCGCCCAGCCGGTGACGGAGGAAAGGCTGGACGCGGCGGGCAGCGCCTCCACGCCCCTTCCCGAGGCCCCGGCCGACAGCGACAGCGCGGCGGCAGCCGGTGACCCCGCGGAGCCGCCCCCCACGGCCGTACCCGCCCCGTGGGGGCGCGGCGGCTGGCGGGCCGCTGCCCGCACCTTGGCCCAGCGCGGCCTGGCCGAACGCATCGCGGTGGCCCCTGCGACGGTGGCCCCCGAACCGCGTCCCGGCCCCGCGCTCAATCCGGACCAGCAGGCCGCGGTGGATGCGGTGCTGGCCGCGCGCGACGGCTTCGCTGCCCTGCTGCTGGATGGCGTCACCGGCAGCGGCAAGACCGAGGTCTACCTGCACGCCATCGCCGACTGCCTGGCGCGCGGGCGGCAAGCGCTGGTGCTGGTGCCCGAGATCGGCCTGACCCCACAGACACTGGCCCGCTTCCGCGCGCGGCTGGGGGTGCCCGTGCACGCGCTGCATTCGGGCCTGAGCGACGGCGATCGCGCCCGCACCTGGGCCGCCATGGCGCGCGGCGAGGCGCGGGTGGTGGTGGGCACGCGCTCGGCCGTGTTCCTGCCCCTGCCCGAGGCGGGCCTGATCGTGGTGGACGAGGAGCACGACGGCAGCTTCAAGCAACTGGACGGCATCCGCTACCACGCCCGCGGCTTTGCCCTGGTGCGCGGCAAGGCGCTGGGCGTGCCGGTGCTGCTGGGCAGTGCGACGCCGTCGCTGGAGTCGCTGCACAACGCGCGCAGCGGCCGCTACCGCCACCTGCGCCTGCCGGTCCGTGCCGGGGCTGCGCAACCGCCGCACGTGCGCGTGCTGGACGTGCGCAAGCGCCCGCTGGAGGCGGGCCTGTCGCCGGAACTGCTCGAGGGCGTGGGGCGTGCGCTGGAGGCCGGCGGGCAGGTGCTGGTGTTCAAGAACCGCCGCGGCTACGCGCCGGTGCTGCTCTGCCATGACTGCGGCTGGAGCGCGCACTGCCCGCGTTGCAGCACGCCGGACAAGGCGACGCCGATGACCGTGCACGCCGCCGGTCGGCGCCTGCAGTGCCACCACTGCGGCACCCGACGCCCGGCGCCCAATGCCTGCCCCGACTGCGGCGGGTTGTCACTGCAGCCGCAGGGCGCCGGCACCGAACGCATTGAGGAGGTGCTGTCCGCGCGTTTCCCCGACGTGCCGGTGCGGCGCATCGACCGCGGCACCACCCAGGGCCGAGACGCGCTGGAGAAGCACCTGGCCGCGTTTGGCCGCGACCCCGGCATCCTGGTCGGCACGCAGATGCTGGCCAAGGGCCATGACCTGCCCAACCTCACCCTGGTCGCGGTGGTTGGGATCGACGAAGGCCTGTTCTCGGCGGACTTCCGCGCGCCGGAGAAGCTGGCGCAGCTGCTCATCCAGGTGGCCGGCCGGGCCGGCCGGGCGGACAAGCCCGGGCAAGTGCTGCTGCAGACCCATCACCCCGAGCATCCGCTGCTGCTGACGCTGCTAAGCGGGGGGTACGCCGCGTTCGCCGAGACCGAACTGGTGCAGCGCGAGGTGGCCGGCTTCCCACCGTTCGGCCACCTGGTACTGCTGCGCGCCGAAGCCAAGCAGGTCGAACACGTGCAGGCGTTCCTGCGCGCCGCGCGCGCGGCCGTCGACGGCGCCGCCGACGAGCTGTTCGACCCGCAGGACCCCGACGCGATGATCGAGCTCAATGGCCCGCTGCCCGCGCCGATGCCGCGCCGCGCCGGCTACCAGCGCGAGCAACTGCTGCTGTCCTCGCCCACCCGGCGCCACCTGCACGCCGCGCTGGATCTGGCACTGCCGGCGATCCATGCGCTGCCCGAAGCGCGCCGCGTGCGCTGGTCCTTGGACGTCGACCCGACCGACCTGTACTGACCCACCGTCGACACCACGCCCGATGGCCCCATCGCGCCGACAGCGCGACGGGCAATTCGGGTGTCGCACACCGCGCCGCCCGATCCGCGGCCGTTTCGCGCGCTCAGCGGCCTCGCCGCGGCGCTTTGCCGTCGAACCCTTGCGTGGCCGCCACCGAGCGCAGCGCCACCGTCAGCTCGTCGCGCGCGGCCTGCGCCAGGCCGCCGAACAGCTCGCGGTCCACCTTGCGCTCGGTTTCGAGCAACTGCGGCACCAGCGCGCGCCCGGCGTCGGTGATTTCCACCCGCACGAAGCGCATGTCATCGATGTCGGTGTTGCGAGCGACGTAGCCCAGGTCTTCCAACGAAGCCAACGCGCGCGACAGCGACGGCGCGGTCAGGCCGGCATCGGTGGCCAGACGGCATTGGGTGGTGCGGCCGCTGCGCTGCAGCTGGCGCAACGCGACCCATTCGGTGGAGGTGATGCGCAACTTGCGCGCGGCGCGTTCCAGTTGCAGCTGGCGGTTCTTGGACACCAGCGCCAGCCAGTGGCCGAGCAGCGACTCGGGACCCGGCTGGCCGTGCAGCGGCACGACCTCGGCGCTGTAGGGCGGGGCGGCCGCCAGCGCCCCGCTCACAAGGGCCTCCGTTGCGCATCGGCGCGGATCGCGGTCACGGCGGCATACCAGGGCGCGAAGAGGGACAGGGTGGTGTTCGGCTTGGTCTTGTTCATGGTCGAGGTCCTCGGTGGGTGGGGTAATGCGGTGGTTGAGTCGGTTGCGATTTTCGGGTGCCACGCTCGCCGGGGCCCCAGAACAAAAAACCCCGCGCTTCTTTCGAGGGCGCGGGGTTCAGGACTGTTGCCTGGGCTGGTTGGCGTTGGCCTACACGTGCCCGATCCCCGCGCGGTGTGCCCAGGTAAAGTTGGTAATCCAGTTCAGGCCGGTGGCTTGGGCACACGCACACGGCCGGGCAGCGTCGAGGGACGCATATACGGCAAGTTTGCGAAGGGCGTGGGCGGTGCTCATGGGTAACGAGAACACCACGCCGATGTCAGTGGTGTCAACCGTTTCATGCGATATGAAATTCGCTTCTCGGCACATGCGGCTGCGACTTTGGTCGCGCCCTGCCCTGTCACCGCGTCGGTGCATGCGTAGTGCGGAAATGCTCCCGGCGCGCTCGCATGCGCCCGGTAACGCTCCGGCATCAGACGGGCGGTACCGCAGCGTCCAGTGACTGCCGCAGCAACGCATGCAGGCGCAGGCCGCGACCACGCGAGGCCACGTGCATGCGCCCACCGAGGGCGAGCACGCGATCGCGCATGTTGGCCAGCCCGCGCCCACGTCCGTGCCCGTGGCGCACGCCGATGCCATCGTCGCGCACTTCGACAAACAGCCACAGCGCGCCGCCGCGTTGGTTGACGCGCAACCGCACGCGGCAGTGACGCGCCCGCGCGTGGCGCACGACGTTGGTCACGCCCTCCTGCACCAACCGGTAGGCGGCGATGTGCAGCGTGTCGTCCAGTTGCGGCAGCAGGCGCGCGTCTCCCTCGAGCACGGTCTCGAAGGTGACCCCGGCATCCTCGGCCAATCGCCGCGCCAAGCCCTGGTCGATGGCGCGGTACAGGCCCAGCTGTTCCAGCGCGGCAGGACGCAGCGACTCAAGCACGCCGGAGATGTTGGTGCGCATTGCCCGGGTCAGCTCCAGCAGGGAATCCACGGCCGCACCGTGCCCCCCCTGGCTCAGCTGCGGCGCGATGAGCATGAGCCGGGTCTGCAGCGCCGTCAGCGTCTGGCCGAACTCGTCGTGCAACTCGCCCGCCAGACGCCGGCGCTCGCGCTCCTCGGTCAGCAGGTTGCGGCGCGCGGCGGCATTGAGCTCCTGCGCCAGCCGCTCGCTTTCCTCCTTGGCCTGGTGCAGCTGCATCGCCTGCGCGCGCAGGCCGTCGACCGTGGCCCCGAACAACAGCGCGGTGGCCCCGGTGACCGCGGTGAACAACTGCATCCGCCGGGGATCGTTCCAGCCGGCGAAGAGGTGGGACTCCAGGGTGGTGGTGGCGCTGAGCACCAGCAGCGCGACCACCGCGCCGCGCCAGCCGTGTAGCACCGCGAACACGACGATGCCGACCAACAGCACGCGCCGCACGACTTCCACCAGTTCGCCCCCCGGGTGCGAGGACACCCAGACCAGGAAGACGGCGCCCACGGGCAGCAGCAGCAGCGAAGCGTCCCGCAGGATCGGCAGGGAGCCACGGCGGTGCGGGACGTGCACCACCCATGCGAGCAGCGGAGCCACCAGCAGGATGCCGATGAACGTGCCCATCAGGCTCTTGATGGCGAACAGCAGCAGCGCTGCGTGGCTGTCGCCCGGCACCAGGGGCACGATGTCGACGATGCGCGCGTTGCGCACGTCGGCCACCAGGCCGTCGTTCACGACGTACATCGCGTCCTTGGCCATCACGGCGGCGGAGGACAACAGTGCCGCGACCAGCACGCGCAGGATCTGCTGGAGGCTGGCCGGCGTGTGCGGGGTGATCTGCCAGCGTCGCAGCAGCAGCACGCCCGTGCCGATGAGGAAGGGGTCCAGCACGTTACCCAGCACGTACTGGACGGGGCCGGACCAGTAACCCAGGAAGGCGGCCTCCAGGCCTGAACCGTCATGGACCAGAACACCGCCCAGGCTGCGGGCCAGCACGGTGCCGAAGAACGCCCAGGGCCAGCAGCGCAGCGGGGCCAGCCACAGCACGCTGAACAGCAGGCCGCTGTTGACCGCCAGATGCAGGAAGCCGGCCAGGCCCAGCGCGAAATACGCGCTGCCCGTGACCACCATGAGCGCCAGCCCGGCCGGCCAGTGGGGCAGCGGACGCCCGTCCGGGTCCGGAGGCGCGACCAGCGTGCGAAGCGACGGGGCGGACGGGCTCGACCAGTTCATGGGGGGCAGGCTAGCGCGCCGTCAGGCGTCGCTGGTGCGAGGTTTTCTCGCCGCCGGCGCCGGCGGGCCGGAAAACGACGAAGGCCCGGTCGCCCGGGCCTTTCGAAGCGATCTGCTGCAGCAGCAGATCAGGCGGCGAACAGCGCGCGCATCTTCTTCAACGCGTTGGCCTCAATCTGACGGATGCGCTCGGCGGACACGCCGTACTCATCGGCCAGCTCCTGCAGCGTGACCTTGCCTTCGCCATCCAGCCAGCGGCGCTTGACGATGTCGCGCGAACGGGCATCCAGACCGGCCAGGCCCTCGCGCAGCAGCTGCAGCTGGTTGTCTTCCTCATCGACGCGCTCATAGGCCTGCGACGGGTCCTCGCCATCGGCGCGCAGGTACGCGGCCGGCGACGGCGGGGCGTGGTCGTCGTCCTCGTCGGACGGCATGTCGAAGCCGATGTCGCGGCCGGACAGGCGCGACTCCATCTCCAGCACTTCGCGCTCGGAGACGTTGAGGTCGGCGGCGACGGCGCGCACTTCCTCGGCGTTCATCCAGCCCAGGCGGGTCTTGGACTTGCGCAGGTTGAAGAACAGCTTGCGCTGCGCCTTGGTCGTGGCGACCTTGACGATGCGCCAGTTCTTGAGGATGAACTCGTGCATCTCGGCACGGATCCAGTGCACCGCGAAGCTCACCAGGCGCACGCCCTGGTCCGGGTCGAAGCGCTTCACCGCCTTCATCAAGCCGATGTTGCCTTCCTGGATCAGGTCGCCCATCTGCAGGCCGTAGCCGTTGTAGCCACGGGCCACGTGCACCACGAACCGCAGGTGCGAGTGCACCAGTTCGCGGGCGGCGTCGAGGTCCTCCTCGTCGCGGAAGCGGCGGGCCAGCACCTGCTCGTCCTCGGCGGTCAGCAAGGGGATGCGGTGCACGGCGCCGATGTAGGCCTCGAGCGAACCGAGCGGGACCAGCCCACCCACGGCGGGGATGGGGAGGTTGTTGGCGACCAGGGCGGTAGAGGGGGCGTTCTGGGTCATAAGGGTCATCTTAGCAGTCGGGGGGTGTGACTGCTAAAGGGGGAAAAAGTTCCGCAGTGTTGCAGTCGTGGAACGCAGGATTGGGCGGCGCGGGACCGATGGGCGCGTGGCCTCGGGGCGCCGCCGCCGAGCCAGAAGACTATCCCGACTCGAACCGCCTCGCCCCCGGTTCGGGGGCCAGAGGCGCGGCCACCCCGGAGCGCACCCCACCCCGCACCCGGCCGTTGAACAGGTAGGCCAACACTGGACTGCGGCGGATGAGGAAGTGGTGAATGGCCAACGGGACCAGGGTGGCCACCCCCAGCACGATCAGGAACTTGATCCCGGCGCCGAGCGCCACAGGCAGCAGGGCCGTCGCGGTTGCGATCACGGTCAGGTGATGGAAGAGGTAGATCGAATAACTCGCGTCGGACAGGTACTGGAACGTGCGTGAAGGCCGGTCGGCCCAGATGCGGAACAGGAAGAACACCATCCGCACCATCATCCAGGACAACAGCGCCATGGCCAGGACATTCGCCGCCCGGTAGGCGACCGCTTCGCGGCCCTCAGTGAGATACATGCCGACGGCCCCGACGGCGGCCAGGCCCAACACCGGCAGGCTGACCCGGGCGAACCGCGCGAACAATCCAGGCCACGCCTGCAGGAGCATCCCGACCGCGAAACAGGGCAGGTACCACAGCAGGTCATCGGGGCGGAACAGACCCAGCACCGGCGTGCTCAGCATGGGCCCGGCCAGCTTGACCAGGACGACCGCCGCCAGCGGCGCGGCCACGGCCACCATCAGGACCAGCGCCAGCACCCAAGGACGCTCCCCCCAACGGACGGCGTCCGGATGGGCGAGCGCCCGCAGCAGCGGCGCCGACACCGCCGCCAGAAGGAAATAGACGGCCAGCAGGGACAGGAACCACAGATGGGACACCCAGCTGCCATTCGCCCACGCCGGCAACAGGGCCCCCACCAGGAATCCGGCATCGCCCCCATCACCGACGGTCACCGCGACCTGGATGACATTGAAGGTGAACAGGGTGGCGAAGAGCGGTATAAGCACGCGGCGCAAACGTTCGCGCAGGAAGACCGGCGCGGGACGCCGCATCAACAGGTGCATGGCAAAGAAGCCCGCCACCACGAAGAACGCCGGCATCCGGAACAGATGGATGAACGTCACCAGGCCATCCAGCAGCTCCAGCCGGGCCTCATCCTTGACCCTCCATGCGTGTGAGTCATACGGGCGCGCGGAATGCAGCACCACACCCAGCAGCATCAGCGAACTGCGCATGGCGTCCAGATAGTGGAGCCGCGCCGTGTTTCCTTCGGTCATCTCTCCTGCCCCGCGGCTGCCGTTGGCCCAGTAAACGGGTCGCCGACGGCCACTCGGCCAAGCGCAAAGGGCGGTGTGGATGCGACTCCGCACTCGGTCGCGGCCCCGACGCCGTATGGAGGCGCCGCAGGCGAGGCCGCTCCGACTACACTCGGGCGAACCGCTTCTTTCGGCGCCCAGACGGCATGCGCAAACGCACCAAGGCCACCTCGATCGACATCGCCCACCGCGCGGGCGTCTCCCAGGCCACGGTCTCGCGGGTGCTGCGCGGCAGCCCTCTGGTCAATGCCGAGACCCGGCGGCGGGTGGAGGAGGCGGTCCGGGCCCTCAACTACAAGGTGGACCGGCATGCCTCCAGCCTGCGCACGCAGCGTTCGGGCACGTTGGCGCTGCTGCTGTTCGAGGAGCCGACCCCGGACCATGCGCACATCAACCCGTTCTTCCTGTCGATCCTGGGGTCGGTGACCCGGGCCTGCGCCCGCCACGGGCAGGACCTGCTGGTGTCCTTCCAGCAACTGTCCGACGACTGGCACGCCGATTACGAGGACAGCATGAAGGCCGACGGGCTGATCCTGCTGGGGTACGGCGACTACCGCCTGTACCGCGACAAGCTGGACGCGCTGGTCGCGCAGGGCACGCGTTTCGTGCGCTGGGGCGCGGTGCAGCCGGACCAGCCGGGCATCTCGATCGGATGTGACAACGCCCACGGCGGCCGGCTGGTGGGCGAGCACCTGGTGCCGCTGGGGCGGCGGCGGGTGGCGTTCCTGGGTTACGCCTCGCGGGGCTATCCGGAGTTCCTGGACCGCTACCGCGGCTGCGAGGTCGCGCTGCAGGCGGCCGGGCTGGCACTCGACCCGGCGCTGCAGGTGGACGCCGACAGCGCCGAAGAGTCCGGTTACATCGCCGCCACGGCGCTGGTGGAACGCGGGCTGCCGTTCGATGCGGTGTTCGCCGCAAGTGACCTCATCGCCATCGGCGCGATCCGGGCACTGGCCGAGAAGGGCTTGCGGGTGCCGGAGGATGTGGCCGTGGTGGGCTTTGACGACATCCCGACCGCGCGCTACACCAACCCGTCGCTGACCACGGTGGTGCAGGACACCACCCGGGCGGGCGGGTTGCTGGTGGAAACGCTGCTGCAACTGGTGAAGGGCGTGCCCGCGGAGAGCGTCACGCTGCCCGCGCAGTTGGTCGTGCGGCGCTCCAGCGGGGCGGTGGCGGGCTGAGCCGCGGCCTTCCTCCGCGGCCCGGCTGTCCCGGAGCGCCCGTTCCCGGCGGCTAACCGCCCCCGGACATCAGCGACGTGGCTGGGCGCCGGCCTTGGCCTGCTCAAGCGCCTGGGCCAGGTCCGCCCGCTGCACTGGCGCCTCCCGCACGAACACTTCCACCCCATGCGCCGGCACCGTCGCCGACAACGCACCGCCTTCGGCCACGGTGACGTCACCACCCCCGATCGCCGCACGCCAACGGCCTGCCTCGAGGAATTGGCGCACGTCGAACGCCGCCGGCGCATCGCCCTTGTTGAGCAGCACCAGCGCGATCTGGGCCTGGCCGCCGTGCTGGTACACGCGGTAGAACGCGGCGCGGTCGCCGGCCATTTCCACGTTCACCTGCAGCCCGCGCTGCAGCGCGGGCGTGCGCGCGCGCAGGTTCGCGATGCGCTTGAGGTGCGGGTAGATCGCGCTGCGCGGCGCGGCGTCGATGCGCGCCTGGCCGAAATAGTTGCGGTTGCCCGCGTGCTCCGCGGTGCCGCGCTCGAACCCGGTCTCCGAGCCGTAGTAGATCACCGGGATGCCGCGCGCGGTGAACAGGAAGTTGTGCGCGTCGATGAAGCCCTCGTCGCGCGCGTCCAACCGCGCCATGTCGTGGTTGTCATAGAAGGTCATCAGCTCGTACGGGTTCTGGTACGGGCCGTCCTGCAGGTACAGGCGCTCGGCAACGCGCTCGAACCCGCCGCCCTTGCGGCCAAACACTTCGGCCAGCCGCTCCTTCAGCGGGAAGTCCAGCACGCTCACGCCGGCGTTGTGCGGCAGCGTGTGCGCGGCGATCGTAGCCGCGTCGTGGTCGAACGCCTCGCCAAACATGAAGAAGCCGGGGTGGCGCTCGCGGACACGCGTGGTGAACGCGTGCCAGAACGCGTGCGGCATCCACGGGATGGTGTCGATGCGGAAGGCGTCCGCGCCCTGATCGATCCATTGCGAATACGCGCCGACGAAATAGTCGAGTATGGCCGGGTCGTTCTCGTTGATGTCCGACAGCTGCGCCAAGCCCGGTCTGGTGTTGTACCAACGGTGCAGCGGATTGCCCGCCGGGTCGAGTTGCGTGGGGTGCAGGTTCTGGTGGTCGGCGAGCAGCGTGCCGTCCGCGCCGTAGATCTCGCCGAACTTGGGCTGGTCCGCCGGCATGGTGTACGCCGGGGAGCCGTGGTTGGCGACGATATCGAGCACGGTCTTGAGGCCGTGCTGCTTGAGGCCGGAGGTGAGGCCGGCGAAGTCCAGGCCGGGGCTCGGCAGGTGCTCGTCTAGCGTGTAGAAGTTCACGCCCCAGTAACCGTGGTAGCCGGTCTTGCCGCGGTCGGTGAACATGCCGCCCCACGCCACCGGGTCGCCCCCGGCAAAGGCTTCGTCCGGGTTGTCGACGATGGGGGTCAGCCACACCGCGCCAAACCCGAGGTCGCGGATGTAACCGGCGTTGTCGAGTAGGCCTTTGAAGTCGCCGCCGAGGTAGCCGACGTTGTCGCTGCGACCCTGGGGGGCGCCGGGCACCGGGCGATCAAACGTGCGACGCGTCGGATCGCTGCCGCCCTGCGTGCGCTGGTCGTTGGCCGGATCGCCGTTGACGAAGCGATCGGTGAGCACGAAGTACACGGCGTCCGAGGCCATGGGCTCGGTGGTGCCGTAGTACGCCGGGGCGTTGGCGTGACGCGGCGCCACGGTGCCGCAGGCCGACAGCATCGTGGCCAGCGCCAGGGCGGTCAGTGCGGCGCGGGTACGCACGTCGATGCGCAGTGCGGGGAGAGGCGTGAGGCTAGTGCTTGGCCGACCAGCCGCAAGGAACGCAGGAATGAGGTTGGGTCGAAGTGGGTTGCGCATGAGGTGTCCTCAGTGTCCGGTCGCCGCGACCGGAGCGGGCATGGCGTCGGGCTCAGGCACGCGCAGCACGGACAGCCCGGCCAGCACCAGGCTGACGCCACCGATCACCAACGCATAGACCGGCTGGTTGCCGAACAGCCCTTTGACCATCAACCCCAGCAAGCTCACCGCCACCAACTGCGGAATGACGATGAAGAAATTGAAGATGCCCATGTAGATGCCCATCTTCGCCGCGGGCACGCTGTCCGAGAGCAGCGCATACGGCAATGACAGGATCGACGCCCACGCGAAGCCGACGCCCACCATCGACAATAGCAGCCACGTCGGATCGTCGATCACCAGCATCGACAACAGCCCCGCCGCACCCAGCAGCGCATTGACCAGGTGGCTCAGGCGCAGCCCGATCCGCCGCACCATGCCGGGAATCAGCAGCGCAGCGAGCGCGGCGAAACCGTTGTAGGCCGCGAACAAGACGCCCACCCAGTTGGCGCCTTCGTTGTAGGCCGCCGAACTGGTATGGGTGGCCGCGTAATGCACGGCCGTTACCGCGGGCGTCGTGTAGATCCACATGGCGAACAGGGCAAACCACGAGAAGAACTGCACAATGGCCAGGCGGCGCATCGCGCGCGGCATGGTGTGCAGGTCCTGCATGATGTGGGCCAGCATCCCGTCGGGCCGCGTGCGCATCGCCAGGAGCAGCAACGCACCGTAGGCTGCGATGCCACCGGCCAGCACGTACAGCTGTTTGTCCAGGCCGAAGCGGCCCACCGCGAACCAGCCGGCCACACCCACCACCAACGCCGCCGCGGCCATCGCGCGCCAGCGCTGCAGGCCCGGACCGCCGCCGCGGGACGCCTCGGCTACCGCCGGCGCATGGTCGTAGAAGGCCGCCAACTGCGCGGGCGTGTACTCGCGGGTGCGCAGCACCGTCCAGGCAATCGCACCCAGCAGCACCACGCCGCCCGCATAGAAGGCATAGCGCACGGTGTCGGGGATCTGCCCGTCCGGCGCGGTGTTGTCCACGCCAAGGTGCTGCAGGATCCACGGCAGCATGCTCGCCACGACCGAACCCACGCCGATGAAGAAGCTCTGCATGGCGTAGCCGGTCGGACGCTGCGACGGCGCCATCTGGTCACCGACGAACGCGCGGAACGGCTCCATCGAGATGTTGATCGACGCATCCAGCAGCCACAGCATGCCCGCGGCGACCCACAGCGCCGGCACGTTGGGGAACAGGAACAGCGCCAGCGATGCGAACACCGCGCCGACGAGGAAATACGGGCGCCGCCGCCCCAGTCCGGTCCACGTGCGATCGGAGAGGTACCCGACGATCGGCTGCACCAGCAGGCCTGTCAGTGGCGCGGCGATCCACAACAGCGGAATGGCCTCCACGTCCGCGCCCAGTGTCTGGAAGATGCGGCTGACGTTGGCGTTCTGCAGCGCGAAGCCGAACTGGATGCCAAGGAATCCGAAACACATGTTCCATATCTGCCAGAACGAGAGCTGCGGTTTTTGGGTCATGGACGATCGGCCTGGTTCGTGGATGACGCGATGCACAACGTTCGGCACCTGCATGGCAATGCTTGTAACACCTGCCATGCCAGCCTGCGCGGCCATGGTAGAGGTCGGGCCTGCTGCACATGTTTGCCTGCAAACGTATTCATCCTCGGCGCCCGGATTGCGCCAGCCCGTGCATGGCCACGGCGTGGAATAGTGGCGCTCCGGCGCGCCCGCATTGCGCGACCGGCGGAACCACGGAGAGACGGACGATGAGCAATCGCTGGTGGCGTGGCGCGGTGATCTACCAGATCTACCCGCGCAGCTTCCTGGACACCGACGGGGATGGCGTGGGCGACCTGCCCGGCATCATCCGCAAGCTGGATTACGTGGCCAGCCTCGGGGTCGACGCGATCTGGATCTCGCCGTTCTTCAAATCGCCGATGGCCGACTTCGGCTACGACATCGCCGATTTCCGCGATGTGGATCCAATGTTCGGCACGCTGGAAGACTTCGATCGCTTGTTGGCCAAGGCGCATTCGCTGGGCCTGCGGGTGATGATCGACCAGGTGCTGAGCCACACCTCGGTGGAGCATGCGTGGTTCAAGGAAAGCCGCGAGAGCCGCGACAATCCCAAGGCCGACTGGTACGTGTGGGCCGACGCCAAGCCCGATGGCACGCCGCCCAACAACTGGCTGTCGATCTTCGGTGGCGTGGCGTGGAAGTGGGAACCGCGCCGCGGGCAGTACTACCTGCACAACTTCCTGTCGTCGCAGCCGGACCTGAACTTCCATTGCCCCGACGTCCGCGCTGCGATGCTGGACAGTGTCCAGTTCTGGCTGGACAAGGGCGTGGACGGCCTGCGCCTGGATTCGATCAATTTTCCGTTCCACGACGCGCAGCTGCGCGACAACCCGCCCAAACCGGTGGAAGCGCGTACTGGCCGCGGCTTCAGTGCGGACAACCCGTACGCGTTCCAGTACCACTACTACAACAACACCCAGCCGGAGAACCTGGCGCTGCTGGAGGACCTGCGCACCCTGCTGGACCGGTATCCGGAGGCGACGACGCTGGGCGAAATCTCTTCGGAGGATTCGCTGGCCACCATGGCCGAGTACGTCACCGAGAAGCGGCTGCACATGGGTTACAGCTTCGAACTGCTGGTTGATGATTTCAGCGCGGCCTACATCCGCGGCACCGTGGAGCAGCTGGAGGCGAAGATGGCCGATGGCTGGCCGTGCTGGGCCATCTCCAACCACGACGTGCGGCGCGCGGTGACCCGTTGGGGTGGCCCCTCGCCCGTGCCGGCGCTGGGATCGCAGCTGGTGGCACTGGTGTGCTCGTTGCGTGGTTCGGTGTGCCTGTACCAGGGCGAGGAACTGGGGCTGCCGGAAGCGGACGTGCCGTTCGAAGCACTGCAGGACCCGTACGGGATCACCTTCTGGCCCAACTTCAAGGGCCGCGACGGTTGCCGCACGCCCATGCCCTGGCGCGATGCGGTGCACGGCGGGTTCACCGAAGGCGCACCGTGGTTGCCGGTATCGGCCGAGCACCGCGCGCGCGCCGTCGAAGCCCAGGAGGCCGCACCGGACTCGGTGCTGAATGCGGCCCGCCGCTTCCTGCGCTGGCGCAAGGCTCATCCGGCGCTGGTGCTGGGTGACATTCGTTTCCTCGACGCGCCGGAGCCGGTGCTGGCGTTCACCCGCGAGCACGAGGGACGGCGGCTGCTGGTCGCGTTCAATCTGTCGGGACAGCCGTGCAGGTTCGAATTGCCGAGTGGGCTCGCGCCCGCCGCGCTCGACGGCCATGGCCTGGTCGCGGGGCACGTCGAGCACGGCACCCTGCACTTGCCTGCGCATGCGGTCTTTTACGCGATGCTCGCCTGATGCGAATCGCTGCGCCATGACGAGTACGCGCACCGCAACCAGGCAATGCCACCCACGGACGATGGCCTTTGCCACTCGCCCCTCCCGTCCTGCCGCTGGAGCCGCCTGATGCGCCGACTGACCGCCCTGTTGCTGCTGTTCGCCCTTCACGCCACGGGCCAGTCCCAGGCAGCGACGGTGGCGGAAGTCACGTCGCCCAGCGGCGTGCTCACCGCCGGACTGGACCTGCACGAAGGCCGCCTGAGCTACCACGTGCGGCGGTTTGGCGAGCCGGTGATCGCGCCGTCCACACTCGGCTTCCAGATCCGCGGCGCCGGCAAGTTGGAGCGCAACCTCGCACTGACCCACCAAGCCACGGGCAGCGCTGACCAGACCTGGGAGCAGCCGTGGGGCGAGTCGCGGCAGGTGCGCAACCGCTACAACGAACTGCGTGCGCGCTTTACCGAGAGCATCAAGCCCGGGCGCATCGTCGACGTGGTGTTCCGCGTGTATGACGACGGGATCGGCTTCCGCTACGAGTTTCCGCGGCAGGCGGCGATGGAGGAGGTGATCATCGACGACGAGCTCACCGAGTTCGCGATCGCCGCGCCGGCCACGGCCTGGTGGATTCCTGCCGGGGAGTGGAACCGTTACGAGTACCTCTACCAGCACACCCCGCTGGGCGAGGTGACCCAGGCCCATACGCCCATCACGGTGCGCACCGACGATGGTCTGCACCTGGCGTTCCACGAGGCGGCGCTGGTGGACTACAGCGCGATGTGGCTGCGTCGCACCGAGGGACAGCGCCTGCGCGCCCAGCTCTCGCCTGCGTCGCAGGGCTGGAAGGTGCGCCGCGCGCTACCGTTCCACACGCCGTGGCGCACCGTGCAGATTGCCGACAGCGCCGCCGAGTTGTACGAGTCTTCCAACCTGATCCTCAACCTCAACGAACCCAACGCGCTGGGTGACGTGAGCTGGTTCAAGCCGGCCAAGTACCTCGGCGTCTGGTGGTCGTTGCACCTGGATCAGGAAAGTTGGGCCACCGGCAGCAAGCACGGCGCCACCACGGCCAACACCAAGCGCTACATCGACTTCGCCGCGCGGCACGGTTTCCGCGGCGTGCTGGTCGAAGGCTGGAACCCGGGCTGGGACGGTCAGTGGTTCGGCAACGGCTACGACTTCAACTTCACCCGGGCCACGCCGGACTTCGACATCCAGGCGCTCGCCGCCTATGCCAAGGCCAAGGGCGTGCACCTGATTGGCCACCACGAGACCGCCTGCGCGGTCAGCCACTACGAGGACCAGATGGACGCGGCGTTCGCGATGAACGAGCGCCTGGGCATCGACGTGGTCAAGACCGGCTACGTCTGCGATGCCGGGCAGATCGAACGCCGCGGCGACGATGGCACGATCGTGCGCGAGTGGCACGATGGCCAGTGGAACGCCAACCATCACCTGCGCGTGGTGCAGGCGGCGGCCCGCCACCGTATCGCGATCAATGCACACGAACCGATCAAGGACACCGGGCTGCGTCGCACGTACCCGAACTGGGTCTCGCGCGAAGGGGCACGCGGCATGGAGTACGCCGCGTGGGGCAATCCGCCGAACCCGCCAGAACACGAGGTCAACCTGGTGTTCACCCGCATGCTGGCCGGGCCGATGGACTTCACCCCCGGCATCCTCAGCCTGCAGGGCCGCGGGCAGGCCATCCAGACCACGCTCGCCAAGCAGTTGGCGCTGTACGTGACGCTGTACAGCCCGGTGCAGATGGCGGCCGACCTGCCGGAAAACTACGCCCGGCACATGGACGCCTTCCAGTTCATCAAGGACGTGCCGGCCGACTGGTCGCACACCCGCGTGCTGAATGGCGAGGTCGGCGATTACGTCACCATGGCGCGCCAGGACCGCAACAGCGAGGACTGGTACCTGGGGGCGATGACCGACGAGCACGGTCGCGTGCTGCAGGTGCCGCTGTCGTTCCTCGCACCGGGGCGGACGTACCAGGCGCAGATTTACCGCGACGGGGACGGTGCGCATTGGAAGAAGGCGCCGTTCAAGTTCGCGCGCGAAACCCGCAACGTGACCAGCGCCGATACGCTCACGTTGCGCCTGGCCGCAGGCGGTGGGCAGGCCATCCGGTTCACCCCGGCGCACTGAATACGCACGAGGCGCGATCCCAGGACACGCGCCACGGCCCGGCTCCGGGTCCGCCCGGCGCGCGTCAGGGGCTGACGGTTTCCGAAGTCCCGGCGTCTTCCCACTCCAGGTCAGCGACGACCGGGAAATGGTCCGAGGGGTAGCGGCGCGCAACGTGGGCATCCACCGTGGTCGCGTGCGTCACCGAGAACCCGCGCACCAGGATCCAGTCGATCCGACGGTCCGCTTGGCCTGTGAAGCCGTGGAAGGTGGCCGCGGGGCCCGCCGTGCGCGGCGCGGCGCGCCAGGCGTCACGCAGCGGCGGTACCAGCGTGGCATGCACCTCGTCGTCGGCGCCGATGTTGAAATCGCCGGTGACGACCACCGGCACCTCGGGCGGCAAGGCCGCGATCCGCTCGCGCAGCAGGCGCACGCCACGCAGCCGTGCCGCTTGGTCTTCGTCGCGGTAGGGCAGGTGGGTGTTGAACAGGTAGAAACGACGACCATCGACCTTGCGCTGGAACAGCGCCCACGTCACCAGTCGCGGATACAGGTGTTGCCACGTGATGCTGCCGGGCACATCGGGCGTGTCCGAAAGCCAGAAGTCCCCGGACGCGAGCACGCGCAACCGATCGTGGCGATACAGTACGCCCACGTGTTCATCCGTCGCCCCGCCACGACGGCCCTCGCCAAACCACGCATAGCCGGGCAACTGCGCGGCCAGGTAATCCCCCTGCTCGGCGTACAGCTCCTGAGTGCCGATGACATCGGGCTGGTGCGACGCCAACAGCTTCGCCACCTGCTCGCGGCGCAGGGCCCAGCGATTCTCGCCATCGGCATCGGTGGGCAAGCGCACGTTGAACGTCATCACCCGCAGCTCCTGCGCGATACCCGGCAGCGCGAAGAGGCATCCCAGCACCAGCCCAAGCAGCAGGGCCCCGCGACGCCGCGGTGCGCGCGAAGGGATTACGGAGGGCATCGTCGTGGCGTGTGGCATGGGCAGGATCCGTGGAGGCAGGGTCAGTGTAGCGAGCCTCCCGACGGACGGCCGGGAAGCGTGCACGGATCCGCGCGTCATTCGCTGGACACGGTCGCCGCGTCCATCACCTTCGGCGCGCCGGAACCGCCGCCGCCGAAGTGCATCGCCCCACCAGTCGGCGTGAGCGCGCGATAGCCCGCGTCGTAATCCCAGGTGGTCACGTGCACTTTCACGCCATCCAATGTGCGCGGATGGCCCAGCGCCGCTGCGGGCAAGGCCAGGCGCACGGTGGCGTTGGCGCGGTCCACGGTCAGGCGCGCCGACGGCATCACCGGGGTGCCCTCGTGCCCGGCGGACGCCCCTTCCGCGGAGGTCAGCACGTTTGACCAGCCATGCACCCGCAGGCGGTAGTGCCAGCGCATGCCATCGGGCACGTCGGCGTCCTGCAGGGGCATCACCGTGGCCCCGCCCGGCTGGCCGGGCAACTGCACGTAGACGGTCAACGCCACATGGTCGAAGCCGTGGGCGGGATTCCACGCGGCGGTGAGCGTGTCCATCTGCACGTCCAGTTGCAGGGCACCGCCATTGGCGGCCACGCGTACCCGGCGGAGATCCAGCACACGACCGGCCGCTTGCCAACCCGGGTCCGTCGGGTATCGGTAGCGGCCGTCCGGGCCGTGGTCATCACCGGCGGGGTCGGTCACGTCCGCCAACGGGCGCCAGGTGGGTGCGGTGCGGAATGGCCGTCCCATCGAGGTGCTGCCATCGGCCGGATCCCAGGCCACCACGCGATGCACCACCGATGCGTCAACGTCGCCGCCCACGGGTAGGGTGGCCTGCCAGTGGCCGTCCCGCATGACCGGGACCCGCTGGGCCGTCGCGACGTCGCCATCGACGACCAGATGAATCGCGCGTCGGCGGTGCGCGATGCCCCGCACGGTGAATGGCGTGGATTGCGGATCCGTCGGCAGTGGATCGAGGCTGAGGCGATGCGTGATCGCATCGCCGGCTGGGGCACCCGCGACGTCGGCGCCCTTGGCCGAAGACGGCAGCGGAGGATTCGCCTCAGGCCCCAGCGCATCCGGCGCCCACACGTAACCCGCGCGCGCGGGCAGGTGCAGCGTCACCTTGCCGCCCTGTCCCACCACCAACGGCGGCGGCGCCGCGTCGATGGCGAACACACCGCGCAATACGCTGCCGGCAGGCAGCCCGGTCTCCAGGTTGTCGACGAGCGTGGCGCGATCGGAAGTGTTGAACACCACCAGCGCGTCGCCGCCTTCGCCGCGCATCCGGTACGCCAGCGCCCCGGGGCCGGCCGCATTGGCCTGCAGCACCTCGGGCTGGCCGCGCGAGAACACGCGATGCCCGCGGCGCAGCGCAATGACCTGCTGCAGGTAACGGTACAGCGGTGCATCCATGTCGAAATGATCCCGCGCCTGCGCGCCGAAACCAATGGCGAACATCGCCGCACGCGGCTGCGTGAAGCCCTGCTCCGTGCCGTAGTAGATCGTGGGAATGCCCGGCAGCGTCATCAGCATCAGCAGTGCCTGTTTCAGGCCCGACACGGTGCCGCTGGCCAGGAAACGATCGACGTCGTGGTTGTCGATGAAACTGGGCATCAGGTGCGGCCGCGCATGCACGCGCATGACGCTGGCGATGCGGTGGGCGAGCTCCGCCGGTGAATGGCCTCGGCTGAACACGTCCAGCGTCGTGCCGTACAGCGGGAAATTGAGCATGCCCGGCAGTCGCGCGTGGCCGCTGCCGTCGCGCATGTAGCGATCGATCTTGCGTGCCTGTGAGTCCTCGTAGGGTCGATCCAGGCCGAAGCCCTCGCCGAACACATGGAACTGCTCACGTCCGGTGGCGCGCGCGACATGCAGGATGCCGGGATGGCGCCGGTCCCGCGCATGGAGGAAATCCTCAAAGAACGCAGGCGGCACGTAGAACGCGGTATCCACCCGGAAGGCATCCACGCCCGCTTCACGGATCCAGAACGCATACGAGTCACGCAACGCGTCACGCACGCGTGGGTTGTCCGTGTTCAGGTCGTCCAGCCCCGCCATCTGCCAATCACGTTCCTGCACCGGGTCCGCGTAATCGCGGATGTCCGGGGTCCAGTGGTAGATCCCCGCTGTGCGGTGCGCCCTGCGCCGCGGGTCGTTCAGGTCGAACGGTGACTGCGTCGGCGCCGTGCGGCCACTGGCCGTGGGATGGAGGACGAAATGCGCGGCCGGGTTTCGCGCCGACCAGCCGCCCTCGTAGCCGCCGTAATTGGCCCCGTGGTTCACCACGATGTCCTGCACCAGGTACATGCCGCGCGCGTGCAGCGCACGCGACAGTCCGCGGTAGTCGTCCAGCGTGCCGAAGTGCGGGTCGACGCGCTTGAAGTCCTCGCCCCAGTACCCGTGATACCCGCCATAGCCCGCCTCCCGGTTCCACCACTGGTGCGCGACCGGCGGGGTCACCCACACCGCCGTCGCCCCGAGGCCGCGGATGTAATCCAGGCGCCGGGCCAGCCCGCGCAGGTCACCCCCGCTGTACCGGCGGCTGTCACCCGGATCGAACTCGCCTTCGCCCTGGTCGTTGTTGCCGGGATCACCGTCGTCGAAACGGTCGATCATCGCGAAGTAGATGACCTGGTCGCGCCAGTCCGGCGACGGCACGTGCAATGGGCCCGCCTCGCGTGACGGCTGCGCCGCCGCCGGCTGCGCCGACACGACGCCGGCGATCCCCGCCAGGCACCACCCAAGCCACGCTGCACGCATCCGGAAAACCTCCGCGCCCCACCGGGCCATGATCGGCGACCGGGCCACTATTCCATCCGCCCCGCTCAAGCGTGACGGCTTGTGCATCCATTCGCCATGAATACGTATGCAGCCCGATTTGTGCGCCGGTGCGCGGGACTACCATCGATCCACGCTGGAGTTGGGGGAACCATCCAGCCAGACCGGGACCAGCCCGCGCGCATACGACGAGGGCGGACCGCAACAGAACATGATCGAGTTCAAGTGGAGGGGGAAATGTTGAAGCTCAAGCGCAACTTGCTCAGCGTGGCACTGGCGTCGGCGACGATGCTGGTGGCTGCGGGCGTCCAGGCGCAGACCGTCACCGACGGCGCCCAGGAAAAGCAGAGCGACGCCACGCCGGACGCGGCATCCGAAGACGCACGCACGCTGGAAAAGGTCACCGTCACCGGCATCCGCGCGGGTATCGAGAGTGCGATCTCGGTGAAGCGTGAATCCACCTCCATCGTCGAAGCGGTGTCGGCCGAGGACATCGGCAAGCTGCCGGACGTCAGCATCGCTGAGTCGATCGCGCGCCTGCCCGGCCTGGCCGCCCAGCGCGTGGCCGGTCGTGCACAGGTGATCAGCGTGCGCGGCCTGTCGCCTGACTTCGCCACCACGCTGCTCAACGGCCGCGAGATGGTCAGCACCGGCGACAACCGCAGCGTCGAGTTCGACCAGTACCCCTCCGAGTTGGTCAGCGGCGTCACCGTGTACAAGACCCCCGATGCTGGGCTCGTCGGCCAGGGCCTGTCGGGCACCCTGGACATGCAGACCGTGCGACCGCTGAACTTCGGCGAGCGCGTCATCTCGGTCAGCGGCCGCCTGCAGCACAACTCGCTGGGCTCGGCCGCGGACACGGATGCCAACGGCAACCGCTTCAATGCCAGCTACATCGACCAGTCGGCCGACCGCCGGTTCGGCTTCTCGATCGGCTACTCGCACTCCGACACGCCGATCCAGGAAAACCAGGTCGGCCTGTACGAGCCCTGGCAGGCCGTCGGCGAAGGCTGGCGCCCGGGCGTGCCCGCGGGCACCTACTACTCCGACGGCATCAAGGCACTGCGTCGCACCGGCAACATCAAGCGTGACGGCGTGATGGCCACGCTGCAGTTCCGTCCCTCCAACGCCTGGACGAGCACGCTGGACCTGTTCCACTCGCAGGCCGAGCAGGTCGACACCGCCAACCAGTTCGAAGTGCACATCGGTGGCTACAACGGCGGCTACTCGCCGGGGCTCAGCCTCACCGACGTCGAGGTGAACGAGAACGGCAGCTTCACCGGCGGCGTCGCCAGCGGCGTGTACCCGTTGGTGCGCGGCATGTACAACCGTCGCGAGGACAAGATCAACGCGTTCGGCTGGGCCAACGAGTTCAACATCGGCCAGGCCCGTCTGGTCGCGGACATCAGCTACTCCAAGGCCGATCGCGACGAGACCAGCCTGGAGAACAACACCCAGCTGCTGCCGGCGCCGCAACTGGATTCGATCGCACTGACGTTCCGCAGCGGCGACTTCTCGCAGCTGGTCCCGGGCCTGGACTACTCCAATCCGGGCGCGCTCTACCTGGCCAACACCATCTACGGCTCCGGTTACGGCAAGACCCCGCGCGTGGAAGACGAGCTGCGCGGCGTCAGGCTGGCCCTCACCGTGCCCGCCCCCGAGGCCCTGGGCTGGTTGTCCGACATCGACCTCGGTCTGAACTACGCCGACCGCGAGAAGGCCAAGCGCCAGCCTGAAGGCGCGATCCTGCTCGGCGCGCAGGGCATCACCAGCATTGGCGACGACCTGCAGTACGGCCTGGTGGACCTCGGGTTCGCCGGCGTCGGCAAGATCCCGTCGTGGAACGTGCCGGCCGCCGTCGCGCGCTACATGACCTTCAATCCCGTCGAGGACCTCTCGTACCTGATCCCGAAGGCGTGGACGGTGAACGAGGAAATCAGCACCGGCTACGTGCGCGCGAACATCGACACCGACTGGGGCTCGGTCCCGGTGCGCGGCAACATCGGCGTCCAGGTCCAGCACGTCGACCAGTCCTCGAATGCCAACTACTGGGACAGCACCCAGCCCGCCGGCAGCAACGTGCAGCCGTTTGAGGACGGCGCGACCTACACCGACGTGCTGCCCAGCATGAACCTGGCCTTCATGCTCGCCAACGAGCAGACCGTGCGCGTGGCCTTGGCTGAACAGGTCGCACGCCCGCGCGTCGACCAGATGCGCGCCTCGCTGGAATTCGGCGTCAACACCGCGACCGGCCGTCCCGGCGGCAGCGGCGGCAACCCGCAGCTGGATCCGTGGCGCGCCAATGCGTTCGACATCTCCTACGAGAAGTACTTCGGCACCAAGGCCTACGTGGCCGCCGCATTCTTCTACAAGGACCTGAAGACCTACATCTACACCCAGACGCGCGACGACTACGACTTCTCTGATTTCGTGGCCGACTACGTGCCGCCGCCGGGCACCCAACCGGCCCAGGCCATCGGTGACTTCACCATGCCGATGAATGGCGAGGGCGGCACGCTGCGCGGCGTGGAGCTGACGGCCTCGCTGCCGCTGAACCTGTTCTCCAACGCGCTCGAAGGCTTCGGCGTGGTGGCCAGCGCCAGCTTCAACGACAGCAACATCAAGATCCGCGACCCCGAAAGCGCGAGCAGCGTCGGCGGCGGTGACATCAGCCTGCCGGGCCTGTCGGATCGCGTGTACAACCTGACCGCGTACTACGAGCGCAGCGGGTTCGAAGCGCGCATCAACCAGCGCAAGCGTTCGGACTTCATCGGCGAGATCGGCAACTTCGCCGGCAATCGCACGCTGCGTTACGTGGTCGGCGAGAACATCACCGATGCACAGGTGGGCTATACCTTCGGCGAGGGCAGCTCGATGGCCGGCCTGAGCCTGCTGTTCCAGGTCAGCAACCTCACCAACGAAGCGTATGAGACCTACGCCGGCACCAAGGACCGCCCGCTCGAGCGCATCGAGTGGGGCCGCACCTACCTGCTCGGCGTGAACTACAAGTTCTGACGACTGCGACCGGTGTTACCCAAACCCTTGCCGGCCTCGCCCGGCAAGGGTTTTTTCTTGTCTCGCATTTGGGGACGATGCGTCCGCCGTGACGCGAGCTGGTTACGGCGCGCCGCGCAACGCCACGGCCGCGCCCAGCAACCCCGGATGCGGATGCGTCACCACATTCACCGACACCGACTCGAGGTAGGCCGCGAACCGCCCCTTCGCCAGAAAGCGCTCGCGAAACGCGCTGCTGCGCAGGAACGGCACGAACCTCGGAACAATGCCGCCGGCGATCACCAGCGTGCGCGCGCCATGCATCAACGCCGCGTCACCCGCCACGCTGCCGAGGATCGCGCAGAAGCGCGCCAGCGCGCGCCGTGCCGCCACGTCATGCCCCTCAAGCGCAGCGGCCACGATGTCCGCCGGATCCCGCACCCCGGGCGGCGTGGCGCCCGGCGTCGGTGCCACGCCCCGCAGGGCGGCGTCCAACTGGGCCAGGCCTGCGCCGGACAACACCCGTTCGTGCGACGTGCGTCCGTGCTGTGCATCCATCCAGCGCACGATGGCGTGTTCCTCTTCACCGATCGGCGCGAGCGTCACGTGGCCGCCTTCGGTTTCCACAGGCTGCCAGCCACGCTGCGCATCGCCGACCAGCAGCGCCACGCCAAACCCGGTCCCCGGGCCCAACACGCTGACCGGCCCGCGCAACGGCGCCATCGCCGGTCCGTAGAGCGCGACGCAATCCTGCGGCGCCAGCGCCGGAATCGCCCAGGCCACGGCGCCAAAGTCGTTGAGCACGCGCAGTTCGTCCAGGCCCAGCGTGCGTTGCAGTTCGCTGCGGCTGAACGACCAGGCGCGGTTGGTCAACCGGATCTCGTCGGCCGCCACCGGCGAGGCCACGGCGATCGCGGCGCGACGCGGGCGGACGCCAATGCCATCCAGGTAATGCTCGGCTGCGTGCTGCAGACTGGCGAACTCGGCGTTGCACAATGCGCGTGACTGCAGCAGCGCGGGCTGCGGCGCGGACAGGTCGGTCAATGCGAAACGTGCGTTGGTGCCGCCAATGTCGGCAATCAATGCCAGTCCGTCTGATGGCTTGCCCATGCGCCCTTTCCGTCCGCTTGCGTGCATTGCACTTCACCGCGCGGCGCGCGGCGTTGGACACCAAGGGTAACCGCCGCGCCTGCCGCGGACGGGTGCATACGTTTTCAGCCCGCGCGCGGCGGATTGCCGGCTTCGCCCTGCGCCCGCCGGCTCATTCCGAGGATTTCGCGGAACAGGGCCTGCACGGTGTCGGCATCGAGCCCCGCAGTTTCCGCCCACTGCGCGCGATCGCGCATCAGGTCGGTCTCGCGCGTGGCATCCAGCACGGGCGCGCCGAGTGCGCGCTTGGCCGCGGCCGCGCGCGTGCTCAACTCGCGGCGCCGGCGCAGCAGGTCGACCAGCTCACGGTCCAACTCGTCGATGTGCTCACGCACTTCGCGCAACGCCGGCGACTGCTGGCCCAGGTCCGGGATGGCCAGCAGCGACGCCTGCTGCGCCGGGCCGTCCGCGCCACTGTCGGCAATGCGTCCGTCGATCTGCTGCAACGCCTCGATGAACTGGCGTCGCGTCTGCGCGGCGTAGGGGTTGTCATTCTGGATCGCGCGGAACAGGTGACCGGCGTCGGCACGCACCGCGGCAATCGAGGCCGCCAACGCGGCAAAGCTCGGCGGTGCCCAGCGCAGGTCGTCGCCCACGCCCAGGTCGAGCAGCCCCTTGGCAATGAAGAACGCCATTGCATGGGTCTGCGCCATGAAGCGGTCGTGCGCCTCGGGCGACTGTCGCGCAACCTCGCTGCCCAGCCGGCGGAACAACGCCTCCGCGCGATCGGCTGCCGTCGGGTGCAGCGCACTGGGGCACACCACCGTGCGCAGCGGCTCCGCGCGCGCGATGCTCAAGGGCCCGAACAGCGGATGCGCCCCCGCGTGCGGGATCTCGCTTCCGAGCACCGCCTCCATCATCTCGCACGGGCCCTGCTTCACGCTCGCCACGTCGATGACGGTGTGGTGCGGCCGCAGGGACGGCCGCAGCGCGCGCAGCGCCGCCTCGAAGCGCGATACCGGCACCGCGATGATCAGCACGTCCGCTTGTGCGGCCAACGCTTCGGGCGATGCCACGGCGTGCGACGCAGGCACGGCGGCCACCGGATCGTGCGCCATCCAGCGGTAGCCCTGCGCGTCCAGCAAGCCGGCCAATGCCTGACCGAAACGGCCATAACCGAGGATGCCAAGGGTGCCGGCCACTGCCATGGGACTGCCTTGCGAAGCGGGCCTTACATTGTCCACGTTGGAGGCCGCGATGGTTCGGCCGTTTCCGCCGCAACGGTCACCGCTGCAACCGTTGTCACCCCAGCGCCGAACGCGGCGGCAACGCCCAGTCGATCGGCGCCTGCCCGCGACGCGTCAGGTACTCGTTGGCGGCGGAGAAATGCCCACAGCCCATGAACCCGCGGTGCGCCGACAACGGCGAGGGGTGCGGCGCTTTCAGCACCTTGTGTCGGCGCGGATCGATGACCTTGCCCTTGGCCTGCGCATAGCTGCCCCACAGCAGGAACACCAGTCCCTCGCGCTCGCGGTTGAGGGTTTCCACCACGTGGTCGGTGAACCCCTCCCAGCCCTTGCCCTGGTGGCTCCCGGCCTTGCCCGCCTCCACCGTCAGCACCGCATTGAGCAGCAGCACGCCCTGCCGCGCCCAGGGCAGCAGGCAACCGTGGTCGGGTCGGCGCACGCCCACGTCGCGCTCGATTTCCTTGTAGATGTTGAGCAGCGACGGCGGCACGTCCACGCCCGGCTGCACCGAGAAACACAGCCCATGCGCCTGCCCCGGCCCGTGGTACGGATCCTGCCCCAGCACCACCACCTTGACCCGGTCGAAGGGCGTGGCATCGAACGCGGCGAAGATGTTCGGCCCCGGTGGGTACACCTCCACCCCACGCGCTTTGCGCTCACGCAGGAACGCCGACAGCGCCTGCATCTCGTCGCGCTGCAACCAGTCGCCCACCCGCTCTTTCCACGAGGGCTCAAGCTTGATGCGATCTTCAGTCACGTCGGAGGGCGTCCGTGAGGGCCAAGCCCTCTCAACAAAGCGTGTAACGGGGAGCGACTTGAGAGGGCTTGGCCCTCACGGACGCTTGCGACACGGCCTCAAGCATCAAACGCCCCCTGCTCCGGCAGCCGCGCCAACCGCAACTGGAACAGCGTCTTGGTGATCAGCAGGCGCTCCTCCACCGGCTTGAGCACCAGATCGTTGGCGCCCTCGCGCAACAACGCGGTCTGGCGCTCACGGTTGGCCTCGCCCGTCATCACCAGCACCGGCAACCGGCGCTTGCCGTACCCGTACACGTTGCGCACGCGATGCAGCAAATCGCCCGCCTGCAGCACGCCCTTCAAGTAAACGTCGGTGAGCACGACATCGGCGCCGATATCGTCCTGGCCGCGGTGCGCCTCCAGGTGGCCGAGCGCTTCTTCCACGCCGACGAAATGCAGCACGGCCAGGCCATGGCGCTCCAGCATGCGCTTGGTCGCGATGGCCACGACCTTGCTGTCCTCCACGTACAGCACGCGCGCGCCCGGGATCACCTGCGGATGCACGTAACCGCGGATGAAGGTGGCCAGCGCGTGGTGACCGAGGGACTTGTCGAAATAGTCGGTGACGTCCTCGGTGAATCGCCGCAATTCCAGGTGCGACTGCGCCTCGCCGGACACCACGATCACCGGCACGTACGCCTGTCCCGCCGCCTCGCGCACCGCGCGCGCCAGCGCAATGCCATCGCCATCGGGCAACACCAGCGACGTGGTGACCAGGTTCACCGGCCCTTCGGCCAGCGCGGCCTTGGCCTCGGCGATGCTGCCGCAGGACACCAGCTGCACGCCCGGCAATTCGCGCGCGAGCACGTCGCCGATGAGCTTGCGGACCAGCTTCGAACCATCGACCACCATCACCCGCGTGGCCGTGTCGTCGAGATGACGCAGGTCGGTGTTGTCCATGTTCAGATGCCTGACCGGGTCTGGCGCAGGTAGTGGCCGGCGACTAGGCCGGCGCCCAGCCAGCCCAGCGCACCGGCGCCCAGGACAATGCCCGCCGCCTGCGCGAGGTTGAAGCCTTCAAGTGCGAACCGGCTGCCGTAACTGGCCGCCAGTTCGGACAGCGGAGCGGCCAGGGCCAGGTCGGCCGCGGTCAGCAGCGCCAGCGCCAGCGCACCCGCCACCAAGCCGTAGCTCGCGCCCAGGTACAAGAACGGGCGGCGGACGAACCCATCCGTCGCGCCCAGCAGTTGCAGTACGCCGATCTCCTCGCGCCGCGACTGGATGTCCAGCCGCACGGTGTTGCCCACCACCAGCAGCGCGCCCAAGCCCAGCAGCGCCGCGAGCACCAGCGCAAAACGGCCGCCGAACCGCAACCAGCCATCCAGGCGCTGCCGCCAGGCGGCGTCGTGCTGCACCAGGTCGGTCTCAGGCAGATCGCCCAGTGCGGCGGCGACCAGCGCCTCGTCGCCCTTGGGCGTGACCAGCAGCAGGTGCGGCAGCGGATTGCCGTCGACGCCGGCCAGCACGTCGGTCAGGCCGCTGCGCTCGCGCAATTCGGCCAGGCCCTGCTCCGGCGTGTGGTGCTCGACGGCCGCGACGTCCTCGCGTCCACCCCACTGCCTCGCAAGCTCGGCCGCGCGCGCACCCGACACCTCCGGCTTGAGGAACACGCTGATCTGCCGCGCCTGCTGCACGTCGCCGGCAAAACGCTGCACGTTCTGGAGCGCCGCCCACAGCCCCAGCGGCAGGGCCAGGGCCACGGCCATCACGCCCACCGTGAGCAGCGTGGCCCACGGCTTGCGCAACATGCGGCCCACGCTGGCGACCAGACTGTAGACGTGGTGGTCGAACCACGCGCCCACCCGCGATTGCGTTCCGCCGGCCGGCAATGGGGCTTTGGCTGTGCTCATTCGGCCAGGTCCTCCGGACGGATGTCGTCCACCAGCCGGCCCTGGTTGAGCACCAGCACGCGCTTCTTCATCCGCTTCACCAGCCCCAGGTCGTGGCTGGCGACCAGCACGCTGGTGCCGCGCTCGGGCAGGCTTTCAAATAACGCCATGATCTCCGCCGACAGCGTCGGGTCGAGGTTGCCGGTGGGCTCGTCGGCCACCAGCAACGCCGGTTCGGCCACCACCGCACGCGCAATGCCCACGCGCTGCTGCTCGCCGGCCGACAGTTGCGTGGGCAGCGCATTCGCGCGTGCGCCCAGCCCCACCCGCTCGAGCACGACGCGCACGCGCTTGGCGATGTCGCCGCGGCGCAGGCCGCGCAGCAGCAGCGGCAGCGCCACGTTGTCGGCCACGCTGCGGTCGGCCAGCAGGCGATGGTCCTGGTAAACCACGCCCACGTCGCGGCGGTGCAGGGCGACCTTGTTGCCGCGCGCCTTCAGCAGGTTTTTCTCCCGGAACAGCACCGCGCCGCGGCTCGGGCGCTCGCTGAGGTGGATGAGCTTGAGCAGCGTGCTCTTGCCCGCGCCGGAATGGCCGGTGACGAACAACATGTCGCCGGCCGCCACGTCGAAGCTGACCTCGCTCAGGGCAGTGTGGCCACCACCGTATTGCTTGCTGACGTTGTCGAAGCGGAGGACGCTCATCGTTCGCCGGAATGTTTCAATGGCGACCAGTATCGGCGGCCAGCGCGGCGATGACCAGCGTTGACCGTGTCGCCAATGCCCGCCAACAGGGGCGCGCGTCGCATTCCCTGCATCGCGCGCGGAAACGACGACGCCGGCACGAGGCCGGCGTCGGGGATTACCGTGGCAATGGCGGCCAGCGACGCGTGCCGTGACCCGTGGTCGCGGCACGCGCAGGCGGCGCTCAGTGCTGGGAACGCGGCGCGCGGGTCACCAGCGCCTTCAGTCCGCGGCCAATGCGCTCCAGCAGGCCGGGCTTGGCCGGCGCCGCCGGGCGCTCTGGCTTGGTGGCCGGCACGTGGTTGGGCTTGCCGGACGCGCGCGGCGCGGCGGTCGAAGCGGCGGCCTGGCCTTCGCTGGCCACGGCGCCTTCGGCCCCGTCGATGCGACGACCGCCCCGGCGGCGGCGACGCTTGCGCGCCGGACGCTCGCCCTCGGCGCCTTCCACCGCGCCGGGCGCAGCCTGCACCGCCGGATTGGGCTCGGGACGCGGCGGACGGGGGGTGCGCGGCGCTTGGCCTTCGCCGGCCTCGCGGCGCGGACGGCCGGCATGGCCACCGCCCTCGCCCCGGCCACCCTCTCGGCGTCCGCCCTCGCGGCCGCCGCTGCGACCGCCGCCACTGCGGCTACGACCACCGCCGCGGCGCTCCTCGTCGGCCGCACGCTGCTCGCGCGCCTCCTTGAAGATGCCGGCGATGCTCTCGGCCTCCTCGCCTTCGACCTCGTCCACGACGCCTTCCGGCAGCGCGCGTGGTGCGCGCGGCAACGGGGTCAACAGCTCGGCGGTGACCGGCTCGGACGGGATCTTCTGCTCGATGTACGCCTCGATGTCCGGCAGGCCCTGGGCATAGCGCTCGCAGGCGAAGCTGATCGCGTCACCCTCGGCGCCCAGTCGCGCCGTGCGGCCGATGCGGTGCACGTAGTCCTCGGCATCGAACGGCAGGTCGAAGTTGAACACGTGCGACACGCCGTCGATGTGCAGGCCGCGCGCGGCCACGTCCGTGGCCACCAGCAGTTCCAGCTGGCCGGCCTGGAAGCGCTTGAGCAGCGTCTCGCGCTTCTTCTGCGGCACGTCGCCCGACAGCACGCCGACCCGGTAGCCGGCCTTCTCCAGCGCGCGCGCCACGCGTTCGACGAACGCCTTGGTGTTCACGAACACCATGGTGCGGGCGCCCTCGCTGCGCGACAGCAGGCCGATCAGCAGCGGGATCTTCTCTTCGTCGGCCGGGTAGTACAGCCGCTGGCGCACGCGGGCGGCAGTGATGGTCTCGGCCTCGACGACCAGCTTTTCCGGCTCGTTCATGTGCTCGTAGGCCAGCTCCAGCACGCGGTGCGAGAGCGTGGCCGAGAACAGCAGCGTCTGTCGGGTGGTGCGCTCGGGCATGCGGCGCAGCAGGAAGCGGATGTCCTTGATGAAGCCCAGGTCGAACATGCGGTCGGCTTCGTCCAGCACGCACATCTCGCAGGCGTGCAGGCTGACCACCTTGTGCTGCTTGACGTAGTCGATCAGGCGGCCGGGCGTGGCGATGATGACATCGGCGCCCTTCTGCAGGATCTCGCGCTGCTTGTCGTAGTCCACGCCGCCGTACACCAGGGCGAACTTCAGCCCCAAGTCGCTGCCGAACTTGACCGCATCCTTGTGGATCTGGATGGCCAGCTCGCGGGTGGGCGCCAGGATCAGCGCGCGCGGGTCCTCCGGCTTGCGGTCGGCCAGCGCCGGGCGGGTCAGCAGGCGGTTCATCACCGCCACCAGGAACGCCAGCGTCTTGCCGGTGCCGGTCTGCGCCTGGCCGGCCACGTCGCCGCCCTTGAGGGCGATCGGCAGGGTCAGCGCCTGGATCGGGGTCATGCGGGAGAACCCGGCGCCTTCCAGCCCGGCCAACAGGGCCGGATGCAGGTCGAATGACGCAAAGGAAATATCGGTTAAGGGCTTGTCGCTCATCGGCTTGGCTGTCCGCGCGCGGTCCGCAGTGTTGCGGCGATGCGCTTGCGTGGGTGGCGGTCCGCATCGCAGACTGCCGGGGCCGGCCTCCACGGACGCCGGCTTGGATTGGGTGCTCCGGCCGGCCTTGAAGCCGACGGGTAACGCCCCAGTTTACCGTAAGCCCCGCCCCGCAGCGGGCCCGGCGACCGGCGCCGGGGGTTTCGCGCCCCGACCACGGGCCGCGTGCCACCCTGAGCCACGCCCCGACCCATTCCGCAGGAGAACCCTTGTGAGCGATAAAGTGATGCATGTCGGCGATGCCGATTTCGACGCCGCCGTGCTGCAGTCGTCCGAACCGGTGCTGGTCGACTTCTGGGCGCCGTGGTGCGGCCCGTGCAAGATGATCGCCCCGGCGCTGGACGCGCTCGCCGAGGACTACGCCGGCAAGGCCAAGATCGTGAAGGTCAACGTGGACGAGAACCAGGCCACGGCGATGAAGTACCACGTGCGCTCGATCCCGATGCTGCTGGTGTTCAAGAACGGCCAGGTGCAGGCCACCCAGATCGGCGCCGTCGGCAAGCCGCAGATCGCGCAGCTGATCGACAAGGCGCTTTAAGCGCCCCGAGGCGTCGGCCGCCCTGCGGCAGACGCCTCCGCCCTGACGCCCGCTCCGGATTGAAGACCCCGCGCGTCGCGGGGGACGGGGCACTGCTGGGCGGCGATGTGCGAGTCCGCCGCCTGCATGTCCGCTGCGTGCGCGGCCATTACAAATGGGGAAGGGTCGACCTCACTCCGTCGCCGGCGCACCGGCCACCAAACCCGTCACCCTACCGCCCGCCTGCACCTGAACCGCCGGCCCAGGCCCGCTCCACGGTGCTTGCGCCGCCACCCGGCCCGGTGCTAGTTTCGCGCTACTGGGCGCGCATCCGCGCCACACCCCTCTTTCATAACCACGTCCCTGACGTCCCGCTCGTCGTCTGCGAGCGCTCGCCGCTTAGCGAGGATTCCCTGCTTGTCCGATAACACCCCCGACGCCGGCGAAACCGCCGAAAAGCGCGTGCGCAAGCCGCGTGTCGCCAAGGCTGCCGCCGAAACCGCTCCTGCTGTGTCCGACAGCGCGCCGGCCAAGGCGCCGGCGGCCGCATCCGCACCCGCCGCCCCGGCGCCCGTAGCAACTCCGGCGCCCTCCGCGCCTGCAGCTCCCGCCCCGAGCGCCCCGCCCGCCGCCAATGCCGGCGGCGACGGTGGCAGCGCACAGGGTGGCGGTGAAGGCAACGCCCCGCAGGGCCAGACCCAGGGCGGCGGCCAGCAACAGGGCCAAGGCGGCCAGCGCGGCGACCGTGATCTGGAAGGCCGCGGCGGCAACCGCCGTGACCGCTTCCGCAACCGCCGCGACCGCCAGCGTGACCGTCACCGCGACGGCGGCATGCAGGACGACGGCGGCAACGGCGAAACCTTCGTGCCGCGCCCGCACCCGCAGGTCCCGGAAGGCTTCCCGCAGTACTCGCTGGGCGACCTCAAGCGCATGCCGGCGCCCAAGCTGCTCGACCTGGCCGAGCAGTTGCAGATCACCGACGGCGTGGCCCGCGCGCGCAAGCAGGACGTCATCTTCGCCCTGCTCAAGGTGCTGACCCGCCACGGTGAAGGCGTCGCCGCCGACGGCGTGCTGGAAATCCTGCCGGACGGCTTTGGCTTCCTGCGTGCCGCCGAGGCCAGCTACCTGGCCGGCCCGGACGACACCTACATCAGCCCCAGCCAGATCCGCCGCTTCAACCTGCGCACCGGCGACCACATCTCCGGCCGCATCCGCTGGCCGAAGGACGGCGAGCGCTACTTCGCGCTGAACATCGTCGACACCATCAACGGCGAGCCGATCGAGGCCAGCAAGAACAAGGTCCTGTTCGAGAACCTGACCCCGCTGTTCCCGCGCAAGAAGTTCCGCCTGGAGCGTGGCGACGGATCGACCGAGGACATCACCGGCCGCATCCTCGACCTGATGGCGCCGCAGGGCAAGGGCCAGCGCGCGCTGATCGTGTCGCCGCCCAAGGCCGGCAAGACCATGCTGATGCAGCAGGTCGCCACCGCCATCACCACCAACCACCCGGACGTGCACCTGATCGTGCTGCTGGTGGACGAGCGCCCGGAAGAAGTGACTGAAATGCAGCGCACCGTGCGCGGCGAAGTGGTCTCCTCGACCTTCGACGAGCCCGCCGCGCGCCACGTGCAGGTCGCCGAGATGGTGATCGAGCGCGCCAAGCGCCTGGTCGAGCACAAGAAGGACGTGGTGATCCTGCTCGACTCGATCACCCGCCTGGCCCGCGCCTACAACAACGTGGTGCCGTCCTCGGGCAAGGTGCTGACCGGTGGTGTCGACGCCAACGCCCTGCACCGCCCCAAGCGCTTCTTCGGCGCGGCGCGTAACGTCGAGGAAGGCGGCTCGCTGACCATCATTGCCACCGCGCTGATCGACACCGGCAGCAAGATGGACGAGGTGATCTACGAAGAGTTCAAGGGCACCGGCAACAGCGAAGTGCACCTGAACCGCCGTATCGCCGAGAAGCGCGTGTACCCGGCGATCGACATCAACCGCAGCGGCACCCGCCGCGAGGACCTGCTGATCGAGCCGGAGCTGCTGCAGAAGATCTGGATCCTGCGCAAGCTGCTGCACGGCATGGACGAGATCGGCGCGATGGAGTTCCTGCTGGACAAGATGAAGAACTCCAAGAGCAACGACGAGTTCTTCAGCTCGATGAAGCGCTGAGCCAAACCAAATCCTGCCCCATGGGGCAGGAGCGAAAGCCCTGCTGGTGCCTTGATGTCCAAGGCAATTCGACCGGCAGGGCTTTTTTGTGCGGATGTCCCGCGACCGCAAAGCGCGGGATGCCGATGGTGCCGCCTACCCACGCGAGACGGCATGGCTATGCCACTAGCGGATCGTTGGTCCGCTACCCCGCACCGTCGTGCGCGCGCGGCCCCACTCACCATTCCCGGGTCCGGAACGGGGACGCGGGCAACCCGTCTTCGTTGATCAGGTTGGCGTCGACCGGGTTGTCCCGCCACGCATAGCGGATGGCCACCGGCTGCGCGACGGCGTCGCTGTGCACCACGACGCCACCGTCGGCCAGTTCGGCCTGGGCCGCGTGCCATTGGCGATCGGCGCCGGCGAGTTCGAAGCCCTGCACGCGCGTGCCGCCACCGGACACGGCGACGGCGCGGCCCTGCGTATCGAACCGCAGGACGGCGCGACTGCCGTTCATGCGGGCCTCGCGGAACACCGGCCCGCTGTGGACCACTGGCTCGCGGTACGCGACATGGCGCGCGGCCAGCGCCAGGCGATGGCCGACGCTGCGCTTGTCACCCGGGTGGATGTCTTCGGGATTGCCGACATCAATGGTGACCGCCTGCGCGGTCGCCGGCAGCGCGAGCGTCGCCGTTTGCGATTCGCGCAGCGTCGCCCACGGACTGTCGATGACGGCACCTGCGACATCCCGGCGGTCGCCTCCGGAGACGTAGTTGGCCAGCTGCGCCCACAGGAACGGCAAGCGAGGCGCCTGCCAGTCGCCCCGCCAGCCTTCGATCATTGCCTTGAACCGGTCGCGATAGCCATGCGCCCCGGCCTCCACGGCGTTGGCCTCGCCCTGGTACCAGATCACGCCGCGCAACGCGTACGGTTGCAGCGGGCGGATCATCTGGTTGTAGAGCAATGTCTCGGATTCGTGTTTGCGTTCGCTGGGGGAAAACACGGCATTGCTGGCGCGAAACTTCCATGCGCCGGCCAGGCTGTGCACCGCACCGGCGGCACTGCGCACGTAAAGCTGCGAAGGTTCGCCGCCGATGCCGCCACCGGCGGCATGGTCAACGACACGCACGGCGATCGTATTGGGCCCGGCACGCAGCGCGGCCGCCGGCACGCGATACACACGTGCCACGTCCCAGGCCTGCGTAAGGCCGCCGACGCGCTGGCCGTTGACCCAGGTCTCGTCGTCGTCGTCGATCTCGCCGAGGCCGAGGGTGACGCCGGCCGCGGCCTCCTCCGCGCTGAGCGTGAATGTGCGGCGGTACCAGACCGTGCCGTCCATCCTGGGGTAGCCCTGCAGCTCCCACATCCCGGGCACCTGCACCGTGGCCCAGTCACGCTCATCGAGGGTGGCGGCGGCGTAATCGGCCTGCGCGTCCTGCGGCCAGTGCGCGATCGTCGCGCGGGTCGCGGCTTCGGTCCGCGCGTTGGCCTCGGCCTTCGCGCGGCGCTGCGCGGCGAAGGACTGCGCGTCCAGGCCGAGCATGGGCACGTCCATCCACGCTTCGATCGCGCTGCCGCCCCAGCTGCTGTCGATGATGCCAATCGCCACGCCCTGCGAGGCCCGCAGTTCCTTGGCGAAGTAGTAGGCGACCGCGCTGAATTCACCGGCCGTCCGCGGCGAGGCCGCGATCCACTGGCCGCCCACCAGGCGTGCCTGGGGCGTGTCCGCCCAGGATTGCGGCACCTTGAAGTGGCGGATGCGGCCGTCCCGGGCGGCGGCGGCCGCCGCCTCGCCCTGGTCGGTCCGCGCCAGCGGCCACTCCATGTTCGACTGGCCCGAGGCGAGCCACACGTCGCCGACCAGCACGTCACGCACGCGGCGGGTTTCACCGTCGCCGGTGACCGTCAGCGTGTACGGCCCCCCGGCGGCATGCGGTGGCAACCGCACCTGCCAGCGACCCTCGCCATCGGCTTTGGCGTCCGCGCGGCTTCCGCCAAACGCGACCTGTACGTTCGCGCCGGGGCGGGCCCAGCCCCACACCGGCAGCGGACGGTCGCGCTGCAGCACCGCGCCATCGCTGAACAGCAATGGCAGCTCAAGTGCGAATGCAGGTGTAGCGAATACCAGGAGCGCGCAAAGCGCGATGCCGCGCACGCTCATCAGGCCATCACTTCGATGTGCTGCTTCCGCACCTACCCACCTCTTCACTTTCTGTCGCTTCTCCATGCCGGCGCGCTGCGCCGGGTTGTCCCGCCACCGGCGCGGCCGGCACGACGGGACCTCAACCGCCTTCGCCCAGCGGGGTGAGCAGGCGCAGCCCCGGGGCGCCCGACATGGGCTCCGGTCCACCGTTGGTCGCCATCAGGTCGGGCGAGCTGCCCAGTTCACCCACTCGCCACGGCGCCGGCCGGAACGGACCCGGGACGTAGGACGCCCACTGGCCATACGGCACGTCGACCGGCTTGCCGCCATTGACCTGGAACACGTAGGGCACCCGCACCGTGATCGACTTGCCGACGCCCTCTCCGGCGGTGGGCGGATTGAACGTCGAGGCCAGCGCGGCCCGAACCCCTGCGTCACCGAACATCTTGCGGTAGTCCTCCATGACCCTTTCGTGCGCGACGAGCGGCAGGTTCACCTGTTCGGCCACGGCGTCTTCCACGCGCCCGTCCGGCCCCACCTTGAGGACCACGAACACCGCGGCCGACGCGCCGTTGCGCAGCGCGCCCGCCGGATAACGCGGCTGCACCATCTTCTTCGCCGAGGGGACCGTGCCCGGCTGCGGTGAGCCGCCCGGGAAATCGGCATCCTGGAACGCGATCGCGTAATCGCCGTTCTCGAGCTGGCGGGCCACCACGCGCACGCGCATCTTCGAACGGGCCTGCCGGGGCTGGCCGTCGACCACCACCGGTTCAAATCGCCATTGCGGGACGGCCTTGGCCAGCAGGCCGACCACGCCCGAAGGCACCTTGTCCGCCTCATCCACCTGGTGCGACACGACCTGCCCGCGCTCGTCGATGCGCACCTCGCCGGTCACCACCATGCTGGCCACCGCCTGCTTGCGCACCGCGGCGATGCCGCCCGTAGCCAACGCTGCGGTGGAGACCGCGGCCAGTGCCAGTGCGATTACAACCTTGGATCCCTTGAACATCGCGCGACTCCCTTTGCGTGATTGGAATGGGTCCGGCCGACTCTAGCATCGCATCGCGGCAGCCCGCGACCGCTCCGCCGACGGCATAATTGCCGTTCGGAGGTCCTCATGCACGGCGGCGGTCTGGAACTGGCACTGGTTTTCCTGCTGGCCGCGGTGATCGCGGTGCCGGCATTCCGTCGTTTCGGCCTGGGTGCCGTGCTCGGCTACCTCGTCGCGGGCGTGGCGCTGGGCCCGCACGGCCTGCGCTTCGTGGGCAATGCCGATCCGGTGCTCGCGGCGGCCGAGATTGGCGTGGTGATGATGCTGTTCGTCATCGGCCTGGAACTGTCGCCCTCGCGCCTGAAGGTGATGCGCCGCCCGGTGTTTGGCAGCGGTGGCGCGCAAGTCGCATTGACCGGCGTGGCGCTGGGCGCGGCCGCGATGGCGCTGGGCCTGGGGTGGAAAGCGGCCTTGGTCGTGGGCGTAGGCCTGGCGCTGTCGTCCACGGCCGTCAGCCTGCAACTGCTGTCCGAGCGCAAGGCGCTCAACACCGACCACGGACGACTGGGGTTCGCGATCCTGCTGTTCCAGGACATCGCCGCGATTCCGCTGCTGGCAGCGATCCCGCTGCTCGGCCGTGCGGCGGCGGTGGAAGCGGGCGGGTTGGGCTGGGACGAGTTGGCCAAGGCCGTGGGTGCCATCGCCCTGCTGGTGCTGGGCGGCCGCTGGGCCCTACGCCACCTGTTCCGCGTGGTCGCGCGCGCCCAGATGCCGGAGGTGTTCACCGGCGCTGCCCTGCTCACCGTGCTGGGCGCCGCGTGGCTGATGCAGGAAGCTGGATTGTCGGCCGGCCTCGGTGCGTTCCTCGCCGGCGTACTGCTGGCCGACTCGGAGTTCCGCCACGAGCTCGAGTCGCAGATCAACCCGTTCAAGGGACTGCTGCTGGGCCTGTTCTTCATGGCCGTGGGCATGTCGATCAACCTGGCGCGGGTGATGGCCGAACCGGGGCTGGTGTTGGGCCTAGTCGCCGGTCTACTGACCGTGAAGTTCGCGCTGCTGTGGCTGGTCGGCCGCGGGCCGGGGCGCCTGGACGCGCGCGACGCACTGCAACTGGCGGCCGTGCTCGCGCTGGGCGGCGAGTTCGCCTTCGTGGTGTTCTCCGAAGCGGTCAAGGCCGGCCTGCTGGCCGAGGGGCTGCGCGACCGGCTGGTGGCCGTCGTGGGCCTGACGATGGCGCTCACGCCGCTGCTGGTGATGGCCGTGGCCCGGCTGCTGGCCGCGCAGCCGCCGGCCCGGCCCAAGCGCCGCTTCGACGCCATTCCCGACGGCCATCCGCAGGTGCTGATCGCCGGCTTCGGTCGCTTCGGACAGATCATCGCGCGCCTGCTGGTGGCCCAGCGCGTGCCGTTCATCGCCATCGAGCACAGCGCCGACCAGGTCGACTTCGTGCGGCGCTTCGGCAACATCATCTACTACGGCGATCCGGCCAACGCCGAACTGCTGCGCTCGGCCGGCGCGGCGCACGTGAAGGCGTTCGTGATCGCCATCGACGAAACCGAAGGCAGCCTGCATACGGTGCGCACCATCCGCCACCTGTACCCCGACGCAAAGGTGTTTGCGCGGGCACGCGACCGCCGCCACGCGTGGGAACTGATGGACCTGGGCGCCTACGCGGTGCGCGAGATGTTCCACTCCAGCCTGCGCTTGGGCGAAGAGGTGCTGATGGCGCTGGGCGTGCCATCGGCGGTGGCGCAACAGCATGCGCGGCAGTTCCGCGAGCACGACGAGCGCGTGCTGATGGCGCAGTACCAGGTGCATGACGACGAGGCGGCATTGCTGCAGACCGCGGCCGACGCACGCCGCGAGCTGGAGGAGCTGTTCAATGCCGACCTGGGCGAGGGTGTGCTGGGCGACATCGCCACCGAACGCAAGCCCTCGGTCTAAGCGTCGCGCGCAGCCCGCGCGCGCCGGTCAGCCCGCCACGACGACGCGGTCGCGCCCATCGTGCTTGGCGCGGTACAGCGCGGCATCAGCGCGCGAAAACCAGGCCTGCCCGGTATCGTCGGCGCCCGCGGGCAACGCCGCGCCAATCGACAGGGTGACGGGCAGCCCACCGGCATGCAGTTGCGCGGCCACCGCGACCCGCACCTTCTCGCAGGCGTTGCGCAGGCCGGCTTCGTCCACGCCCGCCAGCAGCAGCACGAACTCCTCGCCGCCGAAGCGGAAGAAGCGGTCGCCGCGGCGCACCACGCCCCGCACCTGCTGGGCGAACTCGATCAACACCGCATCCCCGGCGTCGTGGCCCAGGCGGTCGTTGACCGACTTGAAGTGGTCCAGGTCCAGCACCGCCAGCCCGAAGGCCGCGCCACTGCGCCGCCGCGCCTCCAGCGCGATCTCCAGCTCACGCTCCATCATCCGACGGTTGTAGGCGCCGGTCAGCGGATCCAGGCTGGCCACTTCCTCCAGGCAACGCAGGTGATACTCGTTGCGCCAGGCGAAAATGAAGGCAAACAGGTTGACCACCGCCAGCGACACCAGCGAGATCACAGCGTCTTCGCCCCAACGCAGCACGCCGGTGTGCAACGCCACACCCACCACCGCGGCCATCCCCAGCAGCGAGCCAATCAGGGCGGCGCGCGCGGTCGCGATCAGGTAGTTGGCCATCACCACGACATAGAGCCATTGCAGGCCAGTGCGGCCCGACCAGTACGCGACCAGCACGCAGCCTGCGGTGTAGACCGCCATGACCCACAGGCTGGCCTGGTCGACGTCGCTGCCGCGCCACACCCGCACTGCAATCCACGACACCGCGGCCACGATCGCGAGATCCACCAATCCGGCTTCCACCTGGCCGATGGCCAGGCGGTAAACGGCAAACGGCAGCACGCCCAGCGCCAACACCATGGCCAGCAGCACCATGAGGGTGACGCGGAAGTCGCTACGCAGGCGGCGAAGGTCCTTCAGCCCGACCGGCGCCACCGCGGACGCCTGCATGCCAGTCGACCGACCGGACGCCGGCATGCCCTGGGGCTGGATGTGCTTGGTATGCGTGGCCGACTCCCGCCGGAGTCGCCGGCAACCTGTCAATTACATCCTTTGGCGCGTGGCGGGCGCAAGCGCTCGATGCCGGCGCCGCCTGACAACGTCGAGGGCTCAGCGCTGGTCGCGGAGCAGCCGGGCCACCGACACGGCGCCGGCACGAGGTTGCGGTTCCAGTTCCGCGGCGATATCGACAAACCCACGCATCACCGCGATTTCGCGCGGGGTGCGGTTGAGCCCGTCGCGCAGGTCCGCATTCGCGCCCGCGCGCTGCAGCCACTGCACCACGCCCAGCAGGCCGTGCAGCGCCGCCAGATGCAACGGGCCGAACCCGCGCGGGTCCTGTGCATCGAGCCGGGCGTCGTGGTCGAGCAACTGCTCGAGCCCGGCGATGAGCACGTCCTCGTCCGCCGCGCTGCCCGGCTCGGCGCGCGCGCCCAACAACAACAGCAGCGGCGTGGCACCCGCGGCGGGCACGTTGATGCTGGCCTCGGCCCCCGCCAGCAGCAAGGTGTCGAAGAGCGCCACGACGCGGCTGCGCTCGCGTGCGGTGAAGGCGTACATGGCCGCGCAGTGCAGCGGCGTGCGGCCCTGTGCATCGGCAGCGTGCACGTCGGCCCGCGCGGCAAGCAGGCGTGCCGCCACCTCGGGCAACCCCAGGGCGCAAGCCACCATCAGCACCGTCAGCTCACCGGGCAGGCGCTGCTCGATCTGCGCACCGGCGGCGATCAATCGATCGACCAGCTCGACGTGGCGCATGCTGACCGCGGCGGACAGCGGCGTGGCGCCGGACTTGGCCGCCGTTTGCGGATCGGCGCCGCGCGCCAACAGCAGGTCCACGACCGCCCGATGGCCGCCACCGGAGGCCCGCAGCAGGGCGGTGCAGCCTTGCGGGTCCACCGCGTCGACGGGCATCCCCAGGTCGAGCAGTCGGCGGACCGCATCGGCATCGCCGACGATGGCCGCGGCGGGCACGTCGCTCGCCTGCAGCGCGCGATGCGGCAGCGGCCAGCCACGCCAGTCCAACCAGTCGGCAATGTCGCGGCGGCCCGACGCCAAGGCAACGCCCAGCGGGGTTTGCCCATCGGCCGCGAGCAGGTCGGGCGAAGCGCCGTGCGCGACCAGAGCCTTGACCATGCCTTCGCGGCCCAAAGCAGCCGCCAGGTGGAGCGCACTCATGCCGTGGCTGTCGCGCGCGTTCAAGTCCACGCCAATGGCCTGCAGGCGCGCCAGCAACCGGGTCCAACCCAGGCGCACGGCCAGCGCGATCGGCGGGTCGCCCGCAGGCGTGCCACCGAACGGATCGGCGCCGCGCTCGAGCAGGTCCAGGGCGAGCTGTTCCAGCGCGCGGCTGGCCTGCTCCCCGGTGGCACAGGCCGAGAGGAAGCGGGCGAGACCACCCCGGCCAGAGGGCGAATGCCCCCGCTCCAGCAACGCGCGGATCGCCGGCAGCGCGGCCGGTCCCTGCGCCAGGCGGGCCAGTAGCGGGATATCGCCACGGACATCCGGCACATCGGCATTGGCGCCGTGGCCGAGCAACCAGGTGACGCGCTGCGGTTGCCGGGCCTCTTCATCGTGCAACAGCGCGCCCAACTCGGCCGGCGACAGCAGTTGCGCCAGCGGGGCCAGGGCATCATCCCGGCCCTCGTGCATGGCCTCAAGCAGCAGCGCGACCGGCGCGCGGTCCGCCGGGGGGGCATCGCCTTCGCGCACGCTGGCGGGCAGCACGTAGTTGGGATCCAGTTCGGCGACCAGCGCCCACCGGCCGGCCTCCGCCGCGCGATCCACGGGGCGCTTGCCTTCGTCGTCGGGCCGCAGCGGGTCAACGCCCATGGCCATGAGGCGACGCACCATGTCCGCCGACGTCTGCTCGGCAACCACCGCCAGTGCCAGTGCATTGCGGCCGCGGTCGTCCACCGCATCGACGAGCGCTTGGCTGCGCGTCGCGCTGTATTCCTGCAAGCGCTCGAGCACGGCCGCATGGCCGCCGCGCGCGGCTTCGAGCAGTGCGTTGTTTCCCTGCGCGTCGGCATGGGTCAGGTCGGCGCCGGCGCCGAGCAGCGCCGCCACCACCTCGGCATTGCCGGCCGCTGCCGCCTCCAGCAACGCGGTCCGGTTCCCCGCACCGCTCGCATCCACCTTGGCCCGCTGCTTGAGCAGCAGCAGCACGCCGGCGGGGTCATCGTCCTCGCTGCCGGCGGCGGCCAGCAGGGCCGGCTGCCCCCCGGCAGGCTCGGCCTTGGCCCCGCGTTCCATCAGGAAGCGTGCGAGGCGCCAGTTGCCCGCCATGCACGCCACGCCCAGCGGGGCATGACCTTCCTGGTTGAGCGTGTTGATCTGCGCCGCGGCGTCCAGCAACAGCGCCGCCACGCCGGGGTCCGAGCTGCGGGCCGCGTGGTGCAGCGGCGTGTTGCCGTCATGGTCGGTCACGCGCGGGTCGGCGCCGTTGGCCAGCAGGGTCATGACCGCATCGGGCCGGCCGTGCCAGCTGTCGCGGCAGGCCGCGAGCAACGGCGTGATCCCGGCCGAGGCGGCATTGAGGTCCACGCCATCGGCAATCAGCGCACGCAGCAGGCGCAGGTCGGGCAACACGGCTGCGAGCACGGCCAGGCTGCGGCGGTCACGCTCCTCAGGCGGTGGCGGCGCATGCGGGTCGGCGCCGGCGGCCAACAGTTCGAGCGCGCGTTCGGCGCGCCCGGCGCGGGCCGCGGCATACAGCGCCGGCTCCAAAGGACCGTCCATGGGCATTGGCGCATCCGCGGGCGCGTCCCCGTCGAAGGCACTGCCCAGGCCTTCGTCGAACAGCAGCAGTTCGTCGGCGGGCGCCTGGCGTTGCAGCACGTAATGCAAGACCGGGGCCCCAAACGCGAGCAGCGCCGCCATGCCCCAGCGCGTGGTGTCGGCCAACAGGCCCGGCCACGCCAGTGCGATCACGAGGCCCGCGATGCCGGCCACGGCGAGCGCCACCACCAGCCCGCGCCACGCGCCCGGCTCCAGTTCCGACAGCCGCTGCCAATGGCCACGAAGATCGCCTCCCTCGCGCTCGACCGCGTGCCACAACGGCCACAGCCGCCACAGCCCCAACAGCGCGGCGCCGGCCACGCCACTGAGCGCCAGCGCCGAACCGAGGGAGCCACTGTTCATCAGCGCACGCAGCGGCCATGCCACGAGCAGCGCGATTGCGCCGATACCGGCGGCCCACAGCACCAGCAACGCGAGCGCATCGCGCCGCCAGGCCGAAGGCGTGGCGAACTCTCCACGGCGCCGCCACGCCGACACCGCAATGGCAAACGCGGGTTGTGCAAGCACGCCCGCGACCGCCGCAATCGGCCCGGCGAACACGGCCAGGCCCGACAGGACCAGCCCGGCCACCAGCAGCGCGATCGGCGGCAGCGGCATGGTCCGGGGGTCAGCCATCGGTGCCCCAGTCCTCGGTCATCGGATCCTGCGCCTGTGAGGGCGGGAACTGCAGGTGGAAGCCACGCGCGGCGAGGTTGTCGCGCACCGTGGCGGCGTCCTCGCGGGCCAGCTTGCGCTCCGGGGTGAGTGTCACTTCCAGCACGAACTGCAGCGTGCCGAGCTGGGTGCGCAGCGGTTCGGGGAGACGCGTGAAATCGTCGCGCACGGCGAAATAGATGTAGGTGTCGGCCTTTCTCAGGCTCTTGTACACGTAGGCTTGCATGCGGGGAGGCCAGCGGGGGCTGGCCGCACGTTCCGGGACAGGGCGTAAGCCACAGCATACCTGCCCGTAGCGCGGGCGCGAACCATGGCGTGGCGCGCCGCGCCGTGCCGCGTTCAGTGATAGCCGGCGTCGGCCGCGACCTTGCCGCGGAATACGCGGTACGACCAGGCGGTGTAGCCCAGGATCGCCGGCAGCAGCACGACGAGTCCGGCCAGCACGAAGCCCTGCGACGAAGGCGGTGACGCGGCCTGCCACAGGGTCAGCCCGGGCGGCACGATATACGGCCACATGCCGAGCACCAGCCCGGCGAACCCCAGCACGAAGAAGCACAGGGTCAGCACGAACGGCGCGGCGTCACGCCCTTCGCGCATCGCCGCGCGCCAGAGCGCGAGTGCGTTGGCCAGCACCAGCAGCGGCACCGGCGCCAGCCACCAGAAGTTGCCACCCTCGAACCAGCGTGCCATCAGCCGCGAGTCGAGGAACGGCAACCAAGCGCTGACCAGCCCCATGAACACGACGACCACCAGCACCAGCGGTCGGGTCATGGTGCGCGCGATCGCCTGCAGGCGGCCCTCGGTCTTCAGCACCAGCCAGGTGCTGCCCAGCAGGGCGTAGCCGAACACCACCGCCGCGCCGGTCAGCATCGAGAACGGGCTGAACCAGTCGAACGCGCCGCCCACGTACTTGCCCTCCTGCAGCGGCATGCCTTCCACCAACGCGCCGAGGATCACGCCCTGGGCGAACGCCGCCAGCAGCGAGCCCAGCGAGAACGCCGCGCCCCACGCCGCTTTCGCCCGCGTCGCCTTGAAGCGGAACTCGAAGGCCACGCCACGGAACACCAGCGCGATCAGCATCAGCAGCACCGGCAGGTACAGCGCCGACAGCACCAACGCGTACGCCTTGGGGAATGCGGCCAGCAGGCCGGCGCCGCCCAGCACCAGCCAGGTCTCGTTGCCGTCCCAGATGGGCGCGGCGGTGTTCATCATGTGGTCAAGCTGGTGTTCGTCCTCGGCGAAGGGCGCGAGGATGCCCAGACCGAGGACGAAGCCGTCCAGCAGCACGTACATCAGCACGCCGAAGCCGATCACGCCGTACCACACGACGGGCAGCCAGGTTTCCATCACTGCACCTCCCGGCGACCGTCCGGCCGTGCGCCCGCGTCCGCGCTCATCGCGCCCCCTCCCTTGGCACCGCGGCATCGCCCTCGTCCGGCACCGACAACGGCCGCGCCGGGGTCTTCTCGCCGGCTTCGGTGCGCGGCGCGGGCTCGTGCGGCTGCGGTCCCTTGCGAACCAGTTTGACCAGGTACCAGAACCCGGCACCGAACACGACCACGTACACGACCGCGAACACCAGCAGCGAGAACAGCACGCTGCGCCCGTCGACCGCGCTCACCGCATCGGCGGTGCGCAGCAGGCCGTAGACCACGTAGGGCTGGCGGCCAATCTCGACCACGTACCAGCCGGCGACCAGCGCGACGAAGCCGGAGAACGTCATCCAATGCCAGCCGCGCACCAGCCCACGGCCCAGCGCACTGCCGGCGTCGAACAGCCTGCCGCGCCACCACGCCCAGGCGGACGCCAGCGCCAGCAGCAACATCAACACGCCCAGCCCGACCATCACGCGGAACGCGTAGAACACCGGCGCCACCGGCGGCCGCTCGTTGGCCGGGACGGCCTTCAGCGGCTGGATCTCGCCATCGAGCGTGTGCGTCAGGATCAGGCTGCCCAGCTGCGGAATGGCGATTTCGTAGTCGTTGCGCTCGGCACGTTCGTTGGGCACCGCGAACACCACCAGTGGCACGCCTTCGCCAGGCGCGCCGGCTTCCCAGTGCGCCTCCATTGCCGCCAGCTTGGTCGGCTGGAACTGGCCGACGTTCAAGCCGTGCAGGTCGCCGACCACCACCTGCAGCGGCACCGTGACCGCGGCGAACGCCACCGCAAGCTTGAGCATGCGGACGCCGGCCTCGCGGTGCACGCCACGGCGCAGGTACGCGGCACTCACCCCGCCAATGAGGAAGCAGGTGGTGATGAACGCGGCCAGCACCATGTGTGCCAGCCGGTACGGGAACGAGGGATTGAAGATGATCGCCCACCAGCTGGCCGGCTCGAACACGCCGTCGGCGGTGAGCGTGTAGCCGGCCGGCGTCTGCATCCAGCTGTTGGCCGCGATGATCCAGAAGGTGGAGATCAGCGTGCCCAGCGCGACCATGCAGGTGGCCAGGAAGTGCAGGCGCTCGGGGACGCGCTTCCAGCCGAACAGCATCACCCCGAGGAAGGTCGCCTCCAGGAAGAACGCGGTCAGCACCTCGTAGCTCAGCAGCGGGCCGAGGATGTTGCCGGCCTTCTCGCTCAGCACTGCCCAGTTGGTGCCGAACTGGAAGCTCATGACGATGCCGCTGACCACGCCCATGCCGAACGACACGGCGAAGATCTTTAGCCAGAAGAAGTACAGGTCGCGCCACAGGCCGTCGCGGGTGCGCAGCCAGCGCCATTCCAGAAAGGCCAGCCAGCTCGCCAGGCCGATGGTGAAGGCCGGGAACAGGATGTGAAACGTGATCACGAATCCGAACTGGATGCGTGAGAGCAGCAGCGGATCAAGCAGTGCCACGGTGGGCTCCGCAAGGGGCGGTGCGCGCATGGTAGGCCGGTGGGGTGTTAGGGGGATGCGACCGTTTGTCGCAGGGGACGCGCCCCGGGGTTTACGGCAACCGCGCGGCCGGCGCCGGCAGGCCCGGCGGGGCTTTGCGGCAATGGCCCGTCCACGCGGCCAATGACCGATGGGCCATCCGTTCGCGCCCCACGCTGTTAACCTTCCGTAAAACCGCTGCGGAACCGTGCCCATGCGTCGCCTGCTGTCCCTTGCCGTCCTTACCTTTACCGCCGCTGCCGCGGCACAGACCCCCGCCCCCACCCCGATCACGCTGGACCAGGCGATGGCCGACCCGGACTGGATCGGCCCGGCGGTGGAACAGGCCTGGTGGTCGTGGGACGGCCGGCACGCGCAGTACGCGCTCAAGCGCGCGGGCGGCAGCATCCGCGACACGTGGCAGGTGCCGGTGGCCGGGGGCAGCGCCAGCCGCGTCGATGGCGCCGCGCGCGCCGACCTGGATGGCGCCGACCGCGCCTACAACCATGACCGCACGCGCATGGCCTTCGTGCGCAACGGCGACATCTTCGTCCGCGACCTGCGCAGCGGCGCGCTGACCCAGGTCACCCGCAGCACCGACGGCGAATCGCGGCCGCAGTGGAACACCCACGGCGGGCTGGTGTTCCGCGCCGGCAACCAGTGGTCAACGTGGACCGCGGCCGGTGGCGTGCGCCAGGCCACCGACGTGCGCGCCGAGAAGGACCCCAACGCCGCGCCGCCGGCCGACGACCTGCGCGAGCGCCAGCTGGCGATGAGCCGCACGCTGCGCGAGTTGCGCGAGCGCCGCGATGCCGCGCGCCAGCAGGACGAGGCGTGGCGCAACGCCGACCCGACCCGTCCGCCGGCGCCGGTGTTCCTGGGCGAGAAGGTTGAGATCAGCGACAGCGCGCTGTCGCCGGATGGCCGCTGGCTGCTGGTGGTGACGCAGGAAAAGGGCGCCGCCGCTGGCCAGGCCGGCAAGATGCCCAAGTACGTGACCGAATCGGGTTACGAGGAATTCGAGGAGGTGCGCACGCGCGTCGGCCGCAATGCACCGGTGCCGCACCAGCTCTGGCTGGTCGACGTGGCCCATGCCAAGACCAGCGAGCTCAAGTTCGACGCGCTGCCCGGCATCGGCGCCGACCCGCTGGCCGCGCTGCGCAAGGCTGCCAAGCAGGAGCCGCTGAAGGGCAACCGCGCCGTGCGCATCGAGACCGATGGCGACGGTAGCGGCCCGGCCATCCACTGGAGCGACGACGGGCGCAACGTCGCGCTGCTGGTGCGCGCGGTGGACAACAAGGACCGCTGGATCGCCAGCGTCGACCTCGCCGGCGCCAAGCTCGTGGCGCGCGACCGCCTGACCGATGCGGCGTGGATCAACTGGGGCTTCAACGATTTCGGCTGGCTGCCGGACGGCGCGCTGTGGTTCCTGTCGGAGCAGAGCGGCTACTCGCACCTGTACCTGAGCGAGGGCGCCGGCAAGCCGCGCGCGCTGACCGCCGGCCAGTGGGAGGTGTCGATGCCGCAGGCCTCGGCCGACGGCCGCGGCTTCTACTTCCTGTGCAACCGCGCGTGGCCGGGCGACTACGAAGTGTGCGCCGTGGACCGCACCGGTGGTGGCGTGCGCGAAGTGACTTCGCTAGATGGCGTGGAGGACTTCAGCCTGTCGCCGGACGGCCGCCAGCTGCTGGTGCGCCACTCCGACAGCTACCTGCCGGCGCAGCTGGCGGTGGTCGATGCCGGCGGTGGCGAGGCGCGCACGCTGACGGACACGCGCACCGACGCGTTCAAGGCGCGCACCTGGATCGAGCCCGAGTACGTGCAGGTGCCCAGCAGCAAGCACGGTGCCGGCACCATCTGGGGCAAGTTCTACGGCCCGAAGACGTACGAGCCCGGGCGCAAGTACCCGATCGTGATGTTCGTGCATGGCGCGGGCTACCTGCAGAACGTGCACGACCGCTACCCCGCGTATTTCCGTGAGCAGATGTTCCACAACCTGCTGGTGCAGCAGGGCTACGTGGTGCTCGACCTGGACTACCGCGCCAGCGAGGGTTACGGCCGCGACTGGCGCACCGCCATCTACCAGCAGATGGGCCATCCGGAGCTGGAGGATTACCTGGACGGGCTGGACTGGCTGGTGGCCCACAAGCAGGGCGACCGCGATCGCGCTGGCATCTACGGCGGCAGCTACGGCGGGTTCATGACCTTCATGGCGCTGTTCCGTTCCCCGGGCACGTTCAAGGCCGGCGCTGCGCTGCGCCCGGTGACCGACTGGTCGCAGTACAACCACGAGTACACCAGCAACATCCTCAACACGCCGGTGCTGGATCCGCAGGCCTACAAGCTGTCCTCGCCGATCGAATACGCGAGCGGGTTGCAGGACCACCTGCTGATCGCCCACGGCATGATCGACGACAACGTGTTCTACAAGGACTCGGTGATGCTGGCGCAGAAGCTGATCGAACTGCGCAAGGACAAGTGGGAGCTGGCCTCGTATCCGCTGGAGCGGCACGGGTTCGTGCATTCGGACTCGTGGTACGACGAGTACCGGCGCATTTACGAGTTGTTCGAGCGCACGTTGAAGAAGTGAGCCGGAACCCGCAATCCAACCACTTACAATGCCGGCATGAGCACCGACGACACCGACTTCAACCGCGTCCGCGACTACCTCACCGGCTTGCAGGACCGCATCTGCAGCGCGATTGAACAGGCCGATGGCCAGGCGCGATTCGTCGAGGACGCCTGGACCCGCGAGGGGGAAGGCGCACTGCTCGGCGGTGGCGGGCGCACGCGTATCCTGCGCGATGGCGCGGTGTTCGAGCAGGCGGGCATCGGTTTCTCTGACGTATCGGGCACGAAGCTGCCGCCGTCGGCCACCGCGGCGCGGCCCGAGCTCACCGGCGCCTCGTGGCGCGCGGTGGGCGTGTCGCTGGTGTTCCACCCGCGCAATCCGTACGTGCCCACCACGCATGCCAACGTGCGCCACTTCCGCGCCACGCGTGACGGCGAGACGGTGGCGTCGTGGTTCGGGGGCGGTTTCGACCTGACCCCATTCTATCCGTTCGATGCGGACGTGCTGCACTGGCATCGCGTCGCACGCGGGTTGTGCGAGCCGTTCGGCGGGGTTGAGCGCTATGCGGCGCACAAGCGCTGGTGCGACGAGTATTTCCTGCTCAAGCACCGTGGCGAGACCCGCGGCGTCGGCGGGCTGTTCTTCGACGACCTGCACGGCGACTTCGAGCAGGATTTCGGTTATCTGCGCGCGGTGGGCGACGGCTTCCTGGACGCCTACCTGCCCATCGTGGAACGCCGCAAGGCCACGCCGTATGGCGAACGCGAGCGCCAGTTCCAGCTATACCGGCGCGGTCGTTACGTGGAGTTCAACCTGGTGTTCGACCGCGGCACGCACTTCGGCCTGCAGTCGGGCGGGCGCACCGAATCGATCCTGATGAGCCTGCCGCCGCTGGTGCGCTGGGAGTATGGCTATCAGCCCGAGGCCGGCAGCGCCGAAGCGCAGCTGACCGACTACCTGCGCCCGCGCGACTGGTTGGCGGAACTGGTCAGCGAATAGCGCCCTCTCCGGCCTGCCCTGCGGCTACGGTGGCTACGGTGGCTACGGTGGCGGCGGTGGTGGCGGCGGCGGTGGCGGCGGCGGCGGTGGCGGCGGTGGCTCGCGGTGCCCGCTGCGGATAACGCCGGACGGGCACTCGTGGCGGAAACAGAGCCCCGCGGCTGCCTCGCGTGGTGTCACTCCTTCGCCACGACGCTGATCTGCCCATCGGTCTCCAGCAGCGCCAGCTTGATCTCGCTGATGTCGGCGCAGCCCTGTTGGCGCATGGCTTCATCGAAGTCCGCGCGGCTGACCAGCTCGCGCCTTAGCGCGCGCTCGAACAGTTGCCCATTGCGGGCCAACACCACCGGCTCGCCTTCGATCACCCGCTCCGCACGCCGGCTGCGGGCGGTGATGAAGCCCAGCACCCAGTTCAACGCGATCAGGGTGGCGGCCAACAGCACGCCGCCGGCCAGTGACGTGTCCTTGCCGAGCAGCGCGTTCTGGACGGCATTGCCCAGCAGCACGATCAGCAGCATGTCGAACGGGGTGAACTGCCCCATGGTGCGCTTGCCCGACAGCCGGATCAGGAACAGCAGCACCACATACACGGCCGCCGCGCGCAACACGAACTGCCACCACGGCATCGCCAACTCGAAAGCGCTTTCCATCGTCACCTCCTGCCGGGCCGTGCGGCCGGGGATCCGCGCACGACGCCAGTGCGTCCAGCAACGATTCTGGCCCGGAACGGGGTGATGCGGACGGCAAGACCCACCATCGCACTGCAATCATCGACGACCCATTCCGGTCTGCCCCCCAATGGAGTGCTTGTAGCCCAGGAGCCGCCTTGGAATTAAGCAGCCCCTCGCGGATCAGAATCCGTGCACCCAGCCGCCCACAACAAAGCCCCCGCCACGTTGGGAGCAATGGGCTTGGGCCCCCGCAACCAAGCGGATAACGGGTCGCGACTTGCGGGGGCCCAAGCCCATCGCCCCGCAACCCTCAAACAACAGGCAATAAAAAGCCCCGCAGGCAGGGGGGGCCGGCGGGGCTGGGGAGCAGGACCTGGGGAGGGGTGCCTGCTCCGGGGATCACTCCAGGGGAGGGAGAGATCAGTGACAGGCGTTGCACCTGTCACGGTCTATATGACCACTTTGAACATGGATGGTTCGTGAAGATTACGGTTAAGGATTTGTTGGATTCAGGAAGCGTTCATCCCGACAAAATCGGCAAAAACGCCGCCATCTACCCACTTCAGTGCGCTTCGTCCCAGTTCTTCCCCGTTCCGCTGTCCACCACCAGTGGCACACGCAAATCTGCGGCGCCCGACATGCGGCCGGAAACCTCCTCCAGCAGCGTTGGCACGAAATTCGCGTCCACCTCGAACACCAGTTCGTCGTGCACCTGCAGCACCATCAGCGCCCGCTCGCGGTGCCCGGCCAGCCAGCCGTCGATGTCGATCATGGCGCGCTTGATGATGTCGGCGGCGGTGCCCTGCATGGGTGCGTTGATCGCGGCGCGCTCGGCGCCGGCGCGCAGGCCCTGGTTGCGGGCGTGGATGTTGTCCAAGTACAGGCGGCGCCCGAACACGGTTTCCACGTAGCCGCGTTCACGCGCCTGCGCCCGGGTCCGCTCCATGAACTCGCGCACGCCCGGGTAGCGGTCGAAGTACAGCGCAATGTAGTCCTGCGCCTCGCCGCGGCCGATGCCCAACTGTTTGGCGAGGCCGAACGCGCTCATGCCGTACATCAGGCCGAAGTTGATCGCCTTGGCGGCGCGGCGCTCGTTGGCGCTGACCTCGTCGATGGCCTTGCCGAACACTTCGGCGGCGGTGGCGCGGTGGATGTCGGCGCCGGCGGCGAACGCACGCAGCAGGCCGGCATCCTCCGAGAGGTGGGCCATGATCCGCAGTTCGATCTGCGAGTAGTCGCAGGCGACGATCTGGCGCCCTTCCGGGGCGACGAACGCGCGGCGGATCCGGCGGCCGTCGTCGGTGCGGATCGGGATGTTCTGCAGATTGGGGTCGCTTGAGGCCAGGCGGCCGGTCGCCGCGCCGGCCTGGTGGTAGCTGGTATGCACGCGGCCGGTGTCGGGATTGACCATCTCCGGCAGCTTGTCGGTGTAGGTGCTGCGCAGCTTCGCGAGGCCGCGGTACTCCAGGATCACCCGCGGCAGCTCGTGCTGGTCGGCGATGGCCTCCAGCGCCTCCTCGTTGGTCGAAGGCGCGCCGCCGGGGGTCTTCACCAGCGCCGGCAACTTCAATTCGTCGAACAGCAGCGCGCCCAGCTGCTTGGGCGAATCGAGGTTGAAGGTGCGCCCGGCCAGTTCGGTGGCCTTCTGCTGCGCGGCCAGCATGCGCTTGGACAGGTCGGCGGACTGGCGGCGCAGTTCGTCGCCGTCGACCTTCACACCGTTGGCTTCCACCCGCGCCAACACTGGCACCAGGGGCATCTCGATCTCGCGGTAGACGCGCTCCAGCGCCGGCTCGGCGGCCAGCTTCGCGCCCAGCACGCGGTGCAGGCGCAAGGTGACATCCGCATCTTCGGCGGCGTAGCGGCTGGCATCGTCGATCGCCACCTGCGAGAACGGAATCGCCTTTGCGCCCTTGCCCGCGACCTGCTCGTACTTGATGGTCTCGTAGCCCAGGTAGCGCCTCGCCAGCGAATCCATGTCGTGGCGGGTGGCAGTAGCGTTGTAGACGAAACTTTCCAGCATGGTGTCGTCGGCGTAGCCGGCCACGTCCACACCATGCCGGCGCAGCACGTGCAGGTCGTATTTGCCATGCTGGCCGAGCTTGCGCTTGCCGGCGTCGCTGAGCAGCGGACGCAGCGCGTCGAGCACCGCGGCGCGATCGAGTTGGGCCGGCGCACCCGGGTAGTCGTGCGCCAGCGGGATGTAGCACGCCTTGCCCGGCTCGACCGCGAAGCTCAGGCCCACCAGGTTGGCGCGCATCGCGTCGAGCGAATCGGTCTCGCTGTCGAAGGCGAATTCGTCGGCCGCCTGCAGTTGCGCGATCCACGCGGTGAGTTGCGCGCCGGTGAGCACGGTCTCGTACTCACCGGGCGCGGAGAGTGCGGGGTCCGGCGCTTCATCACCCGAGGTTGCCGCGCGCGCGTAGCCGGCGGCGGTGCTGCGCAGACCGGCGGCGCCGCTGCCCGCGCGAGCAGACGCGGTGGCGTCCGCCGCCTCGCCGCCTTCGCCCGCGCCCTCAAGCTCCTTCAGCGCCTGCTTGAAGCCGTAGCGTGCGTACAGCACCTTCAGGTCCTCGACGTGGCGTTCGCGCAGCGCCAGGTCGGTGGGCGCGCATTCCAACGCGACATTGGTACGGATCGTGGCCAGCTCGCGGTTGAGCGGCAGGCGGTGCAGCACCGCGCGCAGGTTCTCGCCCAGCTTGCCCTTTACTGCGTCGGCCTGGTCCATCACCCCGTCCAGCGTGCCGTATTCGTCCAGCCACTTGGCCGCGGTCTTCGGCCCGCACTTGTCCACGCCGATGATGTTGTCGACCTTGTCGCCCATCAACGCCAGGTAGTCGACGATCTGGTCGGCACGCACGCCGAACTTCTCGATCACCGCGGCGTCGGAATCGGTGCGGCTGCCAGTCATGGTGTTGACCAGCACGATGTGCGGGCGCACGAGCTGCGCGAAGTCCTTGTCGCCCGTCGAGATGGTGACGTCGATGCCGTGCGTGGCGGCCTGCACCGCCAGCGTGCCGATCACGTCGTCCGCCTCCACGCCGGGCACACGCAGGATTGGCATCCCCAGCGCAGCGACCACCTGCATCATCGGCTCGACCTGCGCACGCAGGTCATCGGGCATGGGCGGGCGATTGGCTTTGTACTGCGGGTCCAGGTCGTCGCGGAAGGTCTTGCCCGGCGCGTCGACCACGAAGGCGACGTAGTCGGGCTTGTCCTTGAGGGTGGCACGCAGCATGTTGACCACGCCAAACAGCGCGCCGGTGGGTTCGCCGGCGTCGTTGGTCAGCGGCGGGAGGGCGTGGAAGGCGCGGTACAGGTAGCTGGAGCCGTCGATCAAGACAAGTCGTTTCATCGGGCCGATTCTACGCGCGCCGGCTACTGGCCAGGCCCGTTCCGCCCTCGCCGGTGCCATGCCAGCCGGCCAAGGGCGCCCCCCCTGCCCGCGGGTTCACCGGCCTACAGGCTGCCGCGCGATCGCCTTGCAGGCTGGCTGGCGTGGCGCCTTGCTTCGCTCCACCTCGGTCCGGGTCTGGCTCAGCGTGGCGGCCCAGCGCGGGTCATCGGCGCGCACGGCGTCCAGCACGCCCAGCGCCTCGCGGCGGCAGCCGAGTTCGCCCAGCACGCTGGCGTAGTTGTTGCCCAGTACTGGGTCACCGGGGGCTTGCGCCAGGCCATCCCGGTAGAAGCGCGCTGCGGTCTCGCGCTGGCCTGCGGCGTGCCGCAGGTTGCCCATCGCCAGCAGTACCCGGGGATTCGTTGGCCACTGCCGGTGGGCCGCCTCATAGGCCGGCCGGGCGGCGGCAGCGCCGGCCACGGCCTCGTAATCCGCGACGGCGGTCAGATAGGTCACCGGCTCCGGCGTGGCGGGGAGCTCGCCCGGTCGCAACGCCACCAAGCCCCAACGCCCCGCCCAGTCCCATGTGCGCAGGAAGGTCCTGGCAGGCGTGGCCAGGGCGCGGCGCGTGCCACTGTGCAGGACGATGCGGTTGCGGTCTGGATCAGCGCCCACCACTACGGCGTAATGCCATCTCGGCACGCTGCGGGTCAACAGGTTCTGCAGCACCAGTACCGGACGCCCGGCATGGACTTCCGACAGCAGCGCCGTCGGCGTCGGCGTGACCGGGTAAGGGATACGCCCCGCGCGGCGCATGGCCGCACCCAACTCGACCTGCAGGCTACCCTCGCGGCCGGGCAGGTACACCTGCGAGGCCAACGCCTCGGGGTCCGCGTGCACGCCATCGGCCCCCAGCACCATCGCGAGCGCCGCAGGCCCGCACTGATACTTCTCCTGCGGATGGAACGGCACGTTCGGCAGCAGCAGCGGCCCTTCCGGCGCTGCCTCGGAGACGCGCAGTGCGGGACCGATGGCGCAACCGGACAGCGCGACGGCGAGCACCACGCCCGCCGCCGCCCGTATGCCCACTGGCATCAGGTCCGCTTGAAGATGTCGATAACGCCGACCAGCTCGAGGATCAGCAGGACGACGAACACCACGCCGACGACAGCCAGCGCGCTGCCGCCGGCCGGCAGCCGGTCGATCTGCCCCTGCACTTGCATCAATTCCGCGTCGCTGAGCGAAGCCACGCGCGCCTGCGCGTCAGAGGGGTCCACGCCCATACGCTCCATCGCCTGGCGCACATCGTCGCGGGCAAGCGCCTCGCGCACGTGGGTCTCGGTGGCAGCGCGGCGCTCGGCCGACAGCGCCTGCTGCGTGCCGATCACGGCGGCTTGGGTGGTGCTGGCATAACCGCCCGAAACCAGCGCGACGACCAACGCGGGCGCAACGACGAACTTGCGAAACATGGCGCACTCTCCAAAAAGGGGTGCGCCTGTATTGCCATACCCCAAGTGAAGCCCACGAGAAACCGGGGGCCCGGCCTGACCGGTGGCTGAAACCGCGGTCGCCGGCGCCAAGCGCTATGCTGGACACCCGCCCCGTGGAGCCCGGCCATGCGCTTGCTGTCGATTACCCTTTTCGTCGCCTGCCTCGCCGGCTTGGGGGGCTGCGCCACTCTCAACGACGACCCGACAGCAACGCTGGAAGGCGCCACCGTCACCACCCGCAGCGGCGAGAACGGCGACGTGATCGAGGAGTACCGCGTCGCCGGCCAGCTCAAGGTGGTGAAGATCACGCCGCAGCGTGGCGCGCCGTACTACCTGATGGACCGAGACGGCGACGGCCGCCTCGACAGCAGCAAGGGCGAGGGGCCGGTCTCGCCGGTGTACTGGAAGCTGTTCGGCTGGTAATGGGGGCGCAGTGCGTCACTTCACCTTGGCGTAGGTGCCCTTGAGGGCAACGCCAGCGAGGATCGTGCCCGCGTGGCACTCGTAGTTCGTGCTGCTGCGGAACTCGTTTTTCTTGTAGTAGCTGACGATATCGACCACTGCGTTGGCGCCACGCGCCTTGGCACCATCCTGCAGTGCACGCAACGCCGACAACGCCACCCAGCGGCACGCCTCTTGGTCGGACTTGTTGGCGGCGTTGGTTTTGCGGTTGCTGACGTCCTCGCCCAATCGAGCCACGACGGCCACCTTTTGCCCTGACAGGTAGAAGCGCACGCTGCCGTCGATACCGGCGGCCTTCGCCTGTTCGGAGCTGACCAGTTCCTGCAGCGACAGTTCCAGCCGCGATTCACGTGCGTCGGCGGCCGGGGCGAAGGCCAGCAGGGCGGCCAGGGTGGCGATGGCAATTCGGGTCATGCAACGTTCTCCTTGTCGTTAGGGTCATGCTCAATCGCGCCAGCGGCGGAAGATCAGCGAGGTGTTGATCCCGCCGAAGGCGAAGTTGTTGCTCATCACGTACTCGGTCTGCAGCTCGCGGCCGCTGCCGGTGATGTAGTCCAGCTCACCGCAGCGCGGGTCGACCTGCTGCAGGTTGAGCGTGGGCGCGAACCAGCCATTGCGCATCATCTCGATGCTGATCCAGGCCTCCAGCGCGCCGCACGCGCCCAGGGTGTGGCCCATGTAGCTCTTGAGCGAGGAGAACGGCATGCGCGTGCCGAACACCTGCATCGTGGCGTTCGACTCGGCGATGTCACCGTGGTCGGTCGCGGTGCCGTGGGCGTTGACGTAGCCGATCGCCTCCGCCGGCAGCCCGGCGTCGTCCAGCGCCAGGCGCATCGCGACCGCCATCGTCTCCGCGCTGGGCTGGGTGACGTGCGCGCCGTCGCTGTTGGTGCCGTAACCGACAATCTCGGCCAGGATCTTCGCGCCACGCGCCTGCGCGTGTTCAAGGTCCTCGACGATCAGCGTGCAGGCGCCCTCGCCCAGCACCAGGCCGTCGCGGTTGGCGTCGAACGGGCGCGGGGTGAGGTGGGGTTCGTCATTGCGCACGCTGGTGGCGAACAGGGTGTCGAACACCGCCGAAGCGGTGGCGTCCATCTGCTCGGAACCTCCGGCGAGCATGGCCAGCTGCTTGCCCGCGCGCACCACTTCGTACGCCGCACCGATGCCCATGCTGCCCGAGGTGCAGGCGCTGGAGGTGGTGATGACGCGGCCGGTGAGCCCGAAGAACACGCCGATGTTCACCGGCGCGGTGTGGCTCATCATCTTGATGTAGGTGGTGGCGTTGATGCCGGCGGTGGTGTGCTCGTTCAGCATGCGCCCGAAGTCGCCGATGGCCGCATGGGTGCCCGCGGAGGAACCGTTCGAAACGCCGACGCGTCCGCTGGTGAGCACCGGGTCACCAAGCAGGCCAGCGTCTTCCAGCGCGATCTCGCTGGCACGCACCGCCATCAGCGCCACTCGGCCCATGCTGCGCGTGGTCTTGCGGTTGTAATGCGGCGGTAGCTCGAAGGGCGCGGCCGGCGCAGCCAGCTTGGTGTTGAGGCCTTCGTAGACGTCCCACGCATCGATGCGCTGCACCGCGTTGCGGCACTCGCGCAGGCGCGCGTGGATGCTGGCCCAGTCGTTGCCCAGCGGGCTGATGCCACCGGCACCGGTGACGACGACGCGTCGCTGCAACCGGCTCATCCGACCATGCCCCCGTTGACCGAGATCACCTGGCGGGTGATGTAGGCGGCATCGGCCGACAGCAGGAACGCCACGGTGGCCGCGACTTCCTCTGGGCGGCCGAGGCGGTTGGCGGGGATCAGCTTCATCGCGTGTTCGACCACTTCCTCGCTGAGCATCTCGGTGTCGATGAGGCCCGGCGCGACACAGTTGACGGTGATGCTGCGGCTGGCCAATTCCAGCGCCAGCGCCTTGGTCGCGCCGATGATGCCGGCCTTGGCCGCGCTGTAGTTGGTCTGCCCGCGGTTGCCCACCAGCCCAGACACCGAGGACAGGGTGACGATGCGGCCCGGCTTGCGCCTCCGCACCATCGGCATCACCAGCGGGTTGAGCACGTTGTAGAAGCCATCGAGGTTGGTGTGCACCACGCGGTCCCATTCGTCGCCGCTCATCGCGGGGAAGGCGGTGTCGCAGGCGATGCCGGCGTTGCACACCACGCCGTAGTACGCACCGTGCGCGTCGACGTCGGCGGTCAGCGCCTGCGCGGCGGCGTCGCGGTCGGCGATGTCGAAGCCCAGCACGCGCGCCTGCCGGCCCAGGGCGCGCACCTGCGCGGCCACGACCTCGGCGTCCTCCACCCGGCTGCGGTAGTGCACGACCACGTCGAAGCCGTCCTGCGCCGCACGCAACGCGATGGCGCGGCCAATCCCGCGGCTCGCGCCCGTGACCAGCACGGTCGTGTCCATTCCCATCCCACTGCCCCCACTCATGCTTCAGTTTCCAGATACGCCATCGCGTCCGGCGGTTCGAACACCGACACATTGGCCGTCGCCAGCTCCCGGTCTGCGGCCAGGATGCGGCAGGCGAATACCCCAAGCCCATTTTCGCCCAGTATCTCCCGGCGCGCCTCCACCCGCAGCACCTGGCCGCTGGTGAACAGCGGCACGGCCGACTCGTAGCGGCGGGTGCCGAGCAGGAAACCAATGGGCGGCGGCTCGCCGCGGCCGCGGGCCTGGCAGCCGGCCCAGCAGGCCACTGCCTGCGCCATGTACTCCACGCCAACGTAAGCGGGCACGCCGCCGTCCACGTGGAACGGGCTGTCCGCGGGCACGGTCAGCTCGACGACGACGGTGTCGGCGTCCCAGTGCAGCAGGCAATCGACCAGCAGCATCGTGCCGCGGTGGGGAATGACCTGCTCGATGTCGTGCAGCGACTCCGCGGTGGCGGCATCGGCGAGCGGTTGCGCGCGGTCGGCCACCGCGGTGTCACCGCGGCCGAACAGCAGCACGGCATTGCTGCCGCCAAACGCAAACGAGTGGCTCAGCACGTGGCGCAGCGACCCCACCGCGCACTGCCCGGGCGTGACAAACGCCAACGCCGGCAATTCGGGATCGGGCGCGCCGTCCCACCAGTGCGGCGGCAGGCGGTGCTGCGGGTTGCGCGCCATCGCCAGCCAGCACAAGCCGGCTTCCAGCGCGCCGGCGGCGCCCAGCGTGTGTCCGGTGAGCGCCTTGGTCGAACTGACGGGCACCGTGCCACCGACGGTGGCAGCCACCGCGCGGCTCTCCATCGCGTCGTTCTGCGGGGTCGCGGTGCCGTGCAGGTTGACGTAATCGACCGCCGCGGCGGCGATGCCCGCGCGCGCCAGTGCCTGCTCGATGGCGGTGATGGCGCCCGCGCCACTGGGCTCGGGTGCGGACATGTGGTGCGCGTCGGAGCTTTCGCCCCAACCGGCGAGAGTGACCGGCCCGGGCTCGCGCGTCATCAGGAACAGTGCAGCCGCCTCGCCGATGTTAATGCCGCTGCGGTGCGCGGAAAACGGATTGCAGCGTTGCTCGGACACGGCTTCCAGCGCGCTGAAGCCGGCGATGGTGAAGCCGCACAGCGAATCAGCGCCGCCGGCGATGACTGCATCGACGATGCCCGCGCGCAACAGCCGCGCGGCCGAGGCCAGGGCCTTGGCGCTGGAGGAGCAGGCCGTGGACAACGTCCACGCCGGCCCCCGCGCGCCGCTCTCGTGCGCGAGGAAACGCGACGGCGCGCCGATCTCCTGTTGCGCATAGTGGAAATCCGCCGGCCAGGTCCCTGACTGCTGGTAGCGCGGCAGCGACTGCTCCGCTTCGCCGATGCCGGACGTGCTGGTGCCGACGATCACCGCCACGCGATGCGCGCCGTACCGGGCGATGACCGCGTCCACTGCGGGACGCAACTGCGCATACGCGGCACGCAGCAGCGCGTTATTGCGGGTGCGCAAGGCGACCGGCACGTCGTCCAGCGCGGGCAACTCGCCGGGTACCTGCCCCACGGCAAGCGCACGGCCCGGGGTAAACGCATCGCTGACCGCGACACCCCCCGGCGCGTTGGCGGTGAACAGCGCCTGCGCCACGGTGTCCGCGCCCTGACCCAGCGCGCAGACAATGCCGAGGTCGTTGAGGTAGACCGCAGGGCTCATGGGGCCGCCTCGCCTCCTGCCGTTTCAACTTGCAGCGTGTAGCCCTCAGCAAGGTTGTCCAACCGGTAGCGACCGGCCCCCTGGTCCAGCATCAGCAGCCAGACGCGACCGTCACGGACCAGCCGACGCTCGCCAGTGGTGGTCTCCAACGTCCAGGGCGCAGGCAACGCCGCGCGGATCGCGTCGGTTGGCCACAGGGTGAACTGCAGGTCCGACAACACGCGGTCGCCGCGCACCTGCGGTGGCAGCCACGGGGCGCGCTGCTGCTGCAGCGTAGTCCCGTCCCAGCTCAGGCGCACGCCGGCCTGGCCGAGCGCCTGCACAGCCAGCCTCACTTCGCGCGCATCCACTTCCAGCAGTGCCTCGAGGTCGCGCTGTTGCGCGCCAAAGGCAAAGTGCAGCCGTTGCTGCACCGCCAGCTCATGGCCCAGCGCCGATGGAGCCAATGCCAGCAGCGGCACCCGCACGGACGCGCGCGGCGGCGCAGATGCGCACCCGAGCAGCGCCAGGCAAAGCATCGCGAGGGCAATCAGGCGGCGCATATCTCTTCCAGCACCGCCAGGCGGCGCGTGCTCTCGGCCACGTACGGGTTGCTGCGATCCCACGCATAGCCGGCGAGGATGGAGCAGATCATGCGGCGGATCTCCGGCTGCTGCGCCTCGTGGAAGATGATCTTCTGGAAGCCGCCCGCGTACCACGACTCAACGAAGGTGCGGAACGCCTTGACCCCGCCGCGCAGCGGTTCGGCGAACTCGCGCTCCCAGTCGACGGCCTCGCCAGCGTACTTGCGCGCCAGGCAGTCACTGGCCAGCTGCGCCGACTTGAAGGCAATGGTCACACCCGAAGAGAACACCGGATCGAGGAACTCGCCGGCATTGCCCAGCAGCGCGTAGCCTGGGCCCCACAGAGACTTCACGTTGCTCGAATAGCCCATGATCTGCCGCACCGGCATCACGCCCCATTCGGCGTTGGCCAGCAGGCGCTTCAGGTTGGGGTCCTCGGCAACGATGGCCTGCAGGCGTTCGAGGTCGCTGCCCTCGTACCGGTCGAGGAATGCCCGCTCCGCCACCACGCCCAGCGAGCAGCGGCCGTTGGAGAACGGGATGGTCCAGTACCACACGTCCACGTGCTCGGGGTGGGTGGTGATCAGGATCTTGTTGCGGTCGAAGCCGGCGTCGGCGGGGATGTTGTCCTGCACGTGGGTGAAGATCGCGCCACGTGCCGGGAAGTTGGACGGCGCCTCCAGGTCGAGCAGGCGTGGCAGCAGGCGGGCGAAACCGCTGGCGTCGAGGATGAAGTCGGCCTCGATCACGTACTCCACGCCCTCCGGCGAACGCACGGTGACCCGCGGCGTGTCGCCCGGCTCGACCGCCAGCACTTCGTGGCGGAAGCGCAGCTGCGCGCCCATGCGCTCGGCGCCCTTGGCCAGTGCGAGATCGAAGTCGGCACGCTGCACCTGGTACGTCGTGCCCCAGCCGGCCGAGAACTTGTCGCGGAAGTCGAACTGGGTGTGGCGCTCGCCGCGCACGAACGCGGCGCCGTTCTTGTACTGGAACCCGGCCTCGACCACGTCGCGCAACAGGCCGGCCGCTTCGATGTACTCCATGCTCTGCGGCAGCAGGCTCTCGCCGATGGAGAAGCGCGGAAACTGCTCGCGCTCCAGCATCACCACCTCACGTCCCTGCTGGCGCAGCATCGCCGCCGCCACCGAGCCCGCGGGGCCGGCACCGATGATCAGCACTTGGGTTTTTTCGGTCGACAGCGTCATGCGTTGGGTCCTGAGATGGGCGGGGTGCGGCACGGGACCGCGGAGGTTGTAATTGGGAGGCGCGTGCTAGTGAACATCCGCAGCCTCCGCACGTGGACGGAACAGCGGCGAGAGCAGCCACACCAGACCGATGCCCAATAGCAGGGTCAGGCCGAAGGCGCGCAGAGCGGGGGTGGCCGAGAGTGCGAGCAGGCCGAACGACAGCCAGGTGCTCGCGGCGCCCACGCAAACCGCCAGCCACGCCGAGGCGTCGCCGCGGTGCTCGAGCAGGAAGATGCCGTAGTCGATGCCCATGCCGAGCAACAGCAGCAGCGCGAGCACGTTGAACAACTGCAACGGTTGTCCCAGCCAGCCCAGCAGGGCGACGGTGAGCACGCCCGCGAGCACGGTGGGCACCGCGGCGCGCCACGCATCGCGGCGGTAGCGCGCGGCCAGCGCCACCGCCACCAGCACGACGCCGGCCAGCAGCAGCCAACCCATCATGTGCCGGTAGTGGCCGAGCAGCGCGGAGAACTCGGCAGTGCGGTTGACCCAGCGCACGCCCTCCAGACCCTCGGCCTGCGCCTGCAGGGTGGCCAGCACTTCGTCGCCGCCAGGCGCATCCACCAGCACCACGCTGCCCACGCCGTCGCTGCTGCGGCCGAGCCACAGGTGGCGCAGCGGCTGCGAGGCCGGTGAAGCCAGCCACGCCTGCAGCGAGAGGGACTGCGGTGCGAAGGCCGCGCGTTGCAGCGGCTCGCCGGTGGCGGCCGCCACGCGGGCAAGAACTGCGCCTTCCACACGCGCGGTAAGGGCGGCATCGGTGGCCTGTTGTTCGCGCGAGGGCAGCCAATCACTGATCGCCCGGTAGCCGTTGATCTGGCGTTCCCGGGTCAGGGTTGCCAACCGCGCGACCAGCGCCTGCTCGCGCTGCAGCAGCGTCTCCGCATCCGGCGCACGCACCAGGTAGAACTGCGCCGGACTCGGCAGGCCCAGCAGGCGGCTGATTTCCACCTGCTGCATCACCAGCGTCTTCGGCGAGGACTGCAGGTTGCGCAGGTCGTCATCGCTGCGCAGCTGCCACAGGCCGCCAAGGGCGATGATGGCCGCGACCAGCGCGGCGATGAACCACGCCCGGCTGGCACGCACGTGCGGCCAGCGCGCCAGCCAGCCGGTCATCGCCTTCGACAGCGGGGTGGCGGCGGGTGCATCGCGCTCCAGCCAGGGGAACCAGCAGATCACGGTGGCGAAGGCCGCGGCCAGGCCCGCCACCGAGAACACCGCCATCTGGCGCAGGCCCGGGAACGGCGCGAGACCGAGCGCGAGGTATGCCAGCGCACTGGTCAGCCACGCCAGCAGCATGCCGGGCAGCAGCCAGCGCAGCAGGCGCCACCGCGGCTCCCGTGGATGGCCCTGGCGGGACGCGAACCAGTGGATGCCGTAGTCTTCGGCCACGCCCACCAGGCTGGCGCCGAACACCAGCGTCAGCAGGTGCACTTTGCCGAACAGCAAGGCGGTCACCGACAGCGCAGCGGCCACGCCAACCAGCAACGACAGCGCAACCAGCAGGATCGGACGGAGCGAGCGGAACGCCAGCCACACCAGCAGCAGCACCGCCGCCAGCGAACCCAAGCCGATGACATTGACCTCGAAACTGGCGCGCACCGCGGCGGCTTCGGCATGCAGTGGCACGCCGGCACGCAGTTCCCGCAACCCCGGGGCGACGCGCTGCGCGGCAGCGGCCGCTTCATCCAAAGCGGCATCGATGACGCGCTCGCCGTCGAGACGGAACGCGGAGCCGCGGGTCTCGAACTGCAGCACCGTCCACACGCGGTCCTCGGCCTGCAGCAGGCCATCGCTGTCGAAGCGCAGGCCCGCGCCGGCCGCGCGTTCCTGCCACCACTGCGGCCACAGGTTGAGCGGATCGGCCTGCCAGTCGGTGAGGCGCGGCGCGCCCATCGGGCCGTAAAGCGCGGCGAGCGCGTCGTCGGCCAGCGCGTCGGGCGTGGTCGCCTGCAGGCGTTCGCGCTGCGCCGTGGTCAGCAGCCGGTCGCGCCACGGCGCGTAGAACGCGCGCGAGGCGTCGAACCAGCCGGCCATCGATGCGCCTTCGGCGAACGGCAGCGGCTGGCCACGGTCGGCCGCCTGCAGCGCAGCACGGTACGCCGCCGCGGCGGCCTGCGCCTGCGCCGCGTCGGCGGCACCGAGCAGCACCACCATCTGCCGTGCACTGGCGTCGGCAATGCGGTGGGTGGCCTCGGCCAGGACCGGATCGTGGGCGTCGCGCGGCAACAGCGCGAGCACGTCGCTCTCCAGCCGCGATTCGCTCCAGAAGCGCACCTGGTGCGCGCCGACCGCCAGCACCACGGCCAGCCACAGCCAGGCGAGCCAGCGCCAGCCGCGTCGTGCAGGGGCGTCAGTCAAAGCGACGCGCCTCGTCGGCGGTCAGGCGCGCGGGCGCTTCCACCATGCTGGTGAACGTGAGCTGCGTGCGATCGCCGCTGCGCTCCTCGATATCCACGCGGCGCACGTAGCGGTCGCCCTCCAGCGTGACTCGCTGGAACGCCTGCGCCATTGCGCCCGGCTTGGGGGTCAGCACCAGCCGCCAGCCGTTGTCCGCCAGCAGGGTGGCCTGCACGCTGAAGCGCGCGGTCAGGGTCTGAACGTCGCCGCTCATCAGCGCGAACATCATCGCGTTGACCGAGCGCAGCGCAGGCTGCTGGCGCGCGTCGACTTCCACGCGCGAGCGGCCGTCGGCCTGGCGGGTCAAGATGCGGTCGCGGGTCAGCGCCACGTCAGAAGGGAACGGCTTGAGCGTCGACCACCGCACCCCGCGCTCGCGCGCGATCAGGAAGCGACCCTGCGAACGCAGCGGGTTCTTGAATCCCTGCAGGCGCTTTTCCTGCGCGAACTCGCCGCGCAGCACCGGCACCTGGGCGATGCGGCGCTGGACCTGGGCGAGTGCGGTCGCAGGCGCTGCGACTTGGCCAGCGACGGCCGCGGACGGCAATCCGAGTGTCGGCGTCGCTGCCAGCAGCCATGCCAGGGACAGCATTAGGACGCGCATGCCATATGTCAGCCGCGCACGCAGACGCTGGTCGTGACGGGCAACGCTGGACCACTGTCGCGCAGCCGCCGCGGCGTTGAAACCCGTCGCAATCATGCCGGCTTCACTCCCAGACGCTCCCACAACACCGGAGGGCAAACGTAGAGCATTTCGCCTGACTCGATGCGCACCGCCACCTGGATGGTGTGCGCGCGGGTCAGCACCTCGCCGCTGGCGGCATCGCGGATCTCGTACTCGATCTTCAACCGGTTCTCCCACTCGGTGATGCGCGCGCGCACCTTCAGCGGCTGGGCGAAACGCAGCGGGCGGATGTACTTCACCCGCGCATCCACCACCGGAAACAGGTAGCCGGATTCGCTCATCTGCGGGTAGTCGTAGTCGTGGCGCTGCAGCAGCGCGCAACGCGCGATCTCGAAATACTTGAAGTAGTTCCCGTGCCAGACCACGTGCATCGGGTCGCAGTCGTGGAACGCCGGCGCAAGATCGATCTCGATCACCAGCCGGTCGACGAGCGAAATCCCCGCATTCAATTGCTCAACGTTCATACAGGCTCCAGCGCTGCACACGCACATCCTCCAGCAGCGCGCGCAGTTCGCCGTCGAGCGCGCGATCTTCCTCGACCAGCGGGCGGTGCGCGGCGAGGTCGGCCAACATGTCCACCGGGGCGCCCTCAATGCGCGTCTCCGGCGCGACCCGCTGGCGCAGCGCCACACCTTGACGTGCCGCGATCAGCATCGCGGCCACCACCTGTTCGGTCAGTTCGATCACGCGCAGGCAGTCACGCGCGGCGATCGTGCCCATGCTGACCTTGTCCTGGTTGTGGCACTCGGTCGAGCGCGAGAACACCGACGCGGGCATGGTTTGCTTCAGCGCTTCGGCGGTCCAGGCCGACACGCTGATCTGCAGCGCCTTCAGGCCGTGGTTGATGGCGGCGCGCGGGCCAGTGGCGCCGGACAGGTTGGCCGGCAGGCCGTGGTTGAAACGCGCGTCGACCAGCAGCGCCAGCTGACGGTCGAGCAGGTCGGCGAGGTTGGCCACCGCATTCTTCATCGCGTCCATGGCGAAGGCGATGTGTCCGCCATAGAAATGGCCGCCGTGCAGGATCTGGCCGCGGTCGGGATCGACCAGGGGGTTGTCGTTGGCGCTGTTGAGCTCCGTCTCGATCAACTGGCGGAAGAACGGCAGCGCGTCTTCCAGCACGCCGATCACGTGCGGCGCGCAGCGCAGCGAGTAGCGGTCCTGCAGGCGCTCTTCGTTGCGCGGCGGGCGGTCGCTGTGCAGGTCCTGGCGCAGACGCGCGGCTATGCGCATCTGGCCCGGGTGCGGCTTGGCGGCAAACAGCACCTCGTCGAAATGATGCGCGTTGCCGGCGCTGGCAATCACGTTGTACGCGGTCAGACGCGTGGCCAGCCGGCACAGGTAATCGGCGCGGTCATGGGCCAGGCACGCCAGCGCGGTCATCACCGCGGTGCCGTTCATGATCGCCAGGCCTTCCTTCGGGCGCAGGCGCAGCGGGGTGAGCCCGGCCTCGGCCAATGCCTCCGCGGCGGGGCGGCGCACGCCGGCGTGCATGACCTCGCGTTCGCCACACAGCACCGCGGCGACGTACGACAGCGGGGTCAGGTCGCCGCTGGCGCCGACCGAGCCTTCGGCCGGGATCAGCGGCAGGATGTCGTGCTGCAGCAGCGCGGCCAGCCCTTCCAGCAACGGCAGGCTGACCCCGGACATGCCGACCGACAGCGAGACCAAGCGGGCGGCCAGCACCGCGCGCGTCTCCTCGGCATCGAGGAATCGGCCGAGGCCGCAGCCGTGGTAGGTGAACAGGTGGTGCGGCAGCTCGGTGAGCAGGTCCGGCGGAATCACCACCGTGCACGAATCGCCGTAGCCCGTGGTCACGCCATACACCACGCCATCCTCGCGCAGCAGCCGGTCGAGGAACTCGGTGCCGCGGGTGATGCGCGCGCGGAATGCGTCATCGCCGGTGAGCGCGACTTGGCGCCGCCGACGGGCAATGGCCACCACGTCTTCAATGCGCAGCGGGGCCTCGCCAACCATCAGCGGCGGAGTTTCAGCGGGGAGCGTGGTCATGCGGTACCTGGTCCCAGAACGGGAAGAAATTGAACCAATCCAACGGCGAGCGGCGCACCTGCGCCTCCAGCCAACCGGCAAACCGGGCGGCCTGCTCGGCCAGTGCAGCCTCGCGCGTGCCGCGCGGCAAGACCACGCGGTCGCAGAACCGCTCGAAGCGCAGCCGGTAGCCGTCGCCTTCGTGGGTGCAGGCCATCGCGAACAACGGGCAGCCCAATGCCGCGGCCAGCACGTATGGCCCCACCGGGAACGGTGCTGGCCGGCCGAGGAAGTCGGCAAACACGCTGCGCCCGCCCCCCACTGGCACGCGGTCACCGGTAATGGCGACGAATTGGCCAGCGGCAACGCGCTCGCCCAGGCGGATCGCCATGGCTGCATCCAGCGCGGTCACTTGCAGCAGTTCGACGCGGGTGGCGGGGTTGAGGCGCTTGAGCAGGCGGTTGAAGTCTTCCGCGTGCGCCGTATGCACCAACGCGGTCAGCCGGAAGCCCGGCACCGCCTCGGCGAGCGCCTGGCACAACTCCAGGCAGCCGATGTGCGCGGTGACGATCACGCCGCCCTCGCCACGTGCGATCTGCTGCAACATCACGTCACGCTCGGCGCGCACGCGCTCCACCGGGTAACGGCCGCGACTGGCCAGCAACTTGTCCAGCAGCGTCTCGGCGAAGCAGGCGAAGTGACGCAGGCTGAGCCACGCGCCCGGCGCGCGCGGGAACACCGCGTGCGCGGCCTGCAGCCGCTGCAGGTATTCGCGCGAGGCGTGGCGCGCGGTACGGTGGAGCAGCCAGTGGCCCAGCACCACCGGGTACAGGCACAGGCGGAACGGCCAGCGTCCTAGCCAGCGCTCCACCGCGCACAGGACGCGGATACCGGTGACGAACGTGGACTCACCAATGCCGGCCCAGTGCGGCGCGCGCCCGACCGTACTCATCGCCACGCCCGTGTCAGCAGCCGCGGCAGGCGGCGCAACATCCCGAAGAACAGGCGCGTGTGCATGCGGCTGATGCGCACGTTGTCGCGCCACACGTCGAAATGCGAAACCCCGTCGGTGGGATAGCGCACCGGCGTGGGAAGGTTGCGCACCGGCACCCCGCGCCAGACCAGTCGCACGATGATCTCCGGGTCGAAATCCATGCGCCGGCCGATCGGCTCGGCCGCCGTCAACGCCAGCACCGGTGCCAGCGGATACACCCGGAAGCCGCACATCGAGTCACGGATGGTGAATGACAGGGTGTTGATCCACACCCACACATGGGTCAGGTAGCGGCCGTACAACCGCCCCTTGGGCACGCTGGCGTCATATACCGGCGCGCCGTTGATGATGGCCTCCGGCTCGGCGGCCGCGGCGGCGAGGAAACGCGGAATGTCACCGGTGTCGTGCTGGCCATCGGCATCGATCTGCAGCACGTGGGTGACCCCCATTCGTGCGGCCTCCTGGAAGCCGGCGAGCATGGCGCCACCTTTGCCCTGGTTCTCCACCAGCCGCAACAGCCGCACGCCCTCTCGCTGCGCCAGCATGCGCAGCACGACCGCGCACGACTCTCGCGAGCCATCGTCCACCAGCAGACACGCGTGGCCGGTAGCACGCACGCCATCGACCATCGCCCCGATCGCATGCTCGTGGTCGTAGACCGGGATCACCACCAGCGGACGAAACGCCGTCACGGGGTCGGACGCGATACCGGCATCGGAGGCAAGCACGGGTATGGTGCTCATGCGTCCATCTCGCCGAACACCACGCGGCCGCTGGCATGCGGGCCGTGCTCGGACTCGTATCGGAACGCCAGGGCATGCTTCTGCACCAGCCACTCCAGGTGCAGGCGGATACACATGCCCGGCCGCGCCACGCGCTGGAACTTGAGCAGCTCCATGCGCAGGAACCGCGGTGGCAATGCGAATGCGTCGCGACCGAAACGCACCGCCCAATCCAGTTGCGCCACGCCTGGCAGGATGGCCACCTGGGGAAAGTGACCGTCGAACACCACCAGTGCAGGATCGAGTTCAAGTTCCAGCTGCGCCTGCGTCGCATCGCGTTGCAGCCAGACCGGCGTTGGCCGCTCTGGCCGGAACAACGCACGCAATGCGGCGTCGGTGGTCTTGCCCTGTGCGTTCATGGGCAACCCAGCGACGAAGCGCCAACGCCGCGGCCGCGTCACAGCGTCCTGCCCCTCGGCCAATGCGTGCCCGAGCGCCTGCGCCGTCCGGCGACGTCCGACGGCCTGCAGCTGCGCGTCACCCCCAGGGGTTAGCACCACCACCGCCGCCAGTTCGGCCCGCGGCCCGTCGATCAGCACCACGCGCGCCTCGGCGACGGTCGGCAAGGCGGCAAGTTGGCGTTCCAGCGCGTTGAGCGACACGCGCCGCTCCTCCACCTTGACGATGCGGTCGGCGCGACCGAGCAGTCGGAACCCGCCAGCACCATCGGCCTGCACGCGGTCGGCACTGCGCCACCATGCCAGGCTCGGCAGGTGCAGCGAGGCCACCTCCAACTGGCCATCGGCGATGCGCCAAGCCACGCCGGGCAGCGGCACCCACGCAGGATTGCCCACCTCCCGCCGGCGCCAGGCAATGCCGCCGGTTTCGCTGCTGCCGTAGATCTCGATGGGCGCATGGCCCAGCGTTGCGTGTGCGGCGGTCGCGGCCTCTTCGGACAGCGCGCCGCCGGAGCTGAAGATCGCGCAGAGCCGTGCCCGCGCCGCACGCCAATCCAGCGTGTCCGGGATGCGCTTGAGGTGCGCGGGGCTGCTGACCAGCATTGCGGGCGCATCGATCGCGGCGGCAATTTCCTCGTGGAAGAACAGCCGCGGCGCAATCACCCGACCGGCCGCGAGCGGCCACAGCACACGGAACAGCAGGCCGTAGATGTGCTGGTGCGACACGGTGCCGTGGACCACCGCGCCCTCGAGCCGGTCGCCAAAGGTGGCCTGCAGTGCTTCGACCTCTCGGGCGAGCTGCGCCAGGCGTTTGTCGATGGCCGAGGCCTCGCCGGTGGAGCCGGAGGTGTAGACCACCAGCCGGGTGGTCTGCTCGTCGAGAGGTGGCCACGCTTCCGTGGCGCCTTCGACGTGATCGGCACCGGGTGCAGGATCGGATTCTGTTCCACCGTCCTGACCGCGATCGGACTGCTGGGCGGGATGGCACTTACGTCGACCGTCGCCCTGGTCCACCGCCTGCGTGTCGGACTCCGCGGCAGGCAGCGCGAGTGCAGCACAACCGGGCGGAAAATCACCGGCAAACCCATCCACTTCGGCACGCAGTCGAGTCACCGTTTCGGGCAACGCATCGGCGCAGAGGTACACGGCCTTGCCAGCATGCCATGCGCCAAACAGCGCCGCCGCAAACGTCGCCGTGTCGTCGAAGTGCAGCGCCCAGCGCTCACCCGCATGCGTCGCGAACGCGGTGCGCCAACGCGCCACCTGCGCGCGGAACGCGGCGTGATCCTGCACCCCGTCCGCGCCGCGCGCCACCGCACGGCCCGGCCGTGGCCGCGTCGCCACTTCGCCCAGTGCGATCCACTCAGCCATGCGCGCGCGCCTTCACCCGCTGCCGCACCAACCACTCGGCGGCGAATAGCGTGCCGATCAGCCCATAGGCGATCAGCCCGTTGTACAGCGCCCAGACCCGTTCGCTGGCCCACAATGCGGTAGCCAGCGCGAAGCCGCCGTTGAGTGCGAAGAAGCCGCACCACACCTGGGTGACCCGGCGGGTGTAGGCCACCGCCACCGGCGGCAGTTCGGGTTCCTGTAACCGCGCCAACCGCTCCGCTACGGGCGGCCCGAAGCGCAGGCTAAGCCCAAACACCAGTAGCAGCACGGCGTTGACCAATGCCGGGTACAGCTTCAGCGGCAACGCCGCGTTGGACAGCGTGGCCCAAGCGGCCAGCACGCCCGTACCCAGCGCTGCCCACAGCCACAGCCTTTCACGTGACGTGACGGCGCGCAGCACCGCCAGCGCGCACAGCAGCACGGCCAGCCAGCGCGGTTCGAAACGGCCCAGCATGGCGTACACCGCCAGCGGGTATGCCAGCGACAACGCGATGAACAGCGCGATGCGGATCCGTGCCACGGCGTCCCCTCGCCGCCGAAGGATCAGGCGGCTTCGCGGGTCAGGCCGTGCAGCACGTCCACGACGTCCTGCACCGTGCGCACCGACTTGAACGCATCCGGCTGCAGGCGGCCACCGAGCAGCGGCTTGAGCTGCACGATCAGGTCGACCGCGTCGATGCTGTCGATGTCCAGGTCGGTGCCCAGATGGGCCTCCGGGGTGATCCGGACAGGATCGATCTCGAACGTGTCCTGCAGGATGTGGCTGATGCGGTCGAAGAGTTCGTTCTTGGTCATGGTGCCTGCTCCCCTGCGCTCACGCTTGCTGCGCGGAGACGAACCGGGCCAGCGCATCGACGCTGGCGAAATGCTGACGGGTTTCCTGCGAATCGGCGGACAGGGTCACGCCATAGCGCTTCTGCAGCGCAAGCCCCAGCTCGAGCGCATCGATGGAATCCAGACCGAGGCCGTCGCCGAACAACGGCGAAGCGGCGTCGATGTCGTCCGGGGACACGTCCTCCAGCGACAACGATGAAATGATCAACTGCTTGATCTCAATCTCAAGTGACTGCACGCAGGCTCCCCGCCGCGAAATACTCGGTCAAATAGTCGGTAAGTTGGCGCGCAGCGAGGGCCTCACCCTGCGCCCCGTTCAGGAACGGCGCGATTTCGAGGTCAGGCTGGACGTCTACCACGACATGGAACCGGCGCGCCGGAACACGATACCACTTCTCGTCTTTTCCCAGCGTCAACGGGGTGCAGGTAACGCGCACCGGGGTAATGTCCAGGCGGCCACGCACGGCGATGTTGGCCGCGCCTCGCTGCAGATGCAGGGGCGCATTTCTGCGGGTGCGGGTGCCTTCGGGGAAGATCACAAGAGTGCCGCCGCGGCGCACGGCGGCGATGCAATCGTCCACCAGCCCCGCGCCGTCGTCGTTGAACACGTACCCGGCCGCGCGCACCGGGCCGCGGGTGAACGGGTTGCGGGCCAACGCCGACTTGACCACGCAGTCGGCGTTGGGCAGCAGCGAGATCAGGAACACCACGTCGATCAGCGTCGGGTGGTTGGCCAGCACCAGCAGGCCGTCGCGCTGCAGCCGCTCGCGGCCGCGAATCTCGTAGGTCAGCACACCCAGCACGCGCATCAATTCGATGTGGAAGGCGAAGCTCTTTTGCACCAGCCGTCGGGCCCAGCGCCGACGCCGCGCGGGCTCGCGCACGCCGAGGCTGATCAGGGGGAACACCAACACGCCCAGCAGCAGCCCGCCCACGCCAAAGGCGAGGAAACTCACACCGGTGGCGATGACCCGCCAGAGGTGGTTCAGCCGGCTGGACACGGGCGCGAACGCGACGGTGGCGTCACCCATGGCGGCGCCAGGTCCAGCACAGCCCGTCGGCACGGTGCTCGCGGGCGGCGTCGCCGGCCAGCAGGAAACGCAGCACATCGAGGCCAGCCGGCAGGATCGCAGGCGTTTCGGATACCGGCGCCGCAGCGCCCGGCGTCACAGCGCAGGCGCGGTCAGCCCCAGCGCCATCGTGCACACCGTCGAATCCGGTGGCCACGTCTTGCTCCCATCCCAGCGAGAGCCGGGGACCGTCCCCGTCGCGGCGCACGCGCCAGCTCCAGGCGTAAAAGGGATCAGGCTCATCGAGGAAATCGGCGTAAACCGCTGGCGGACGCGCGTCATAGACCACCACGAGCACCTCCGGCGCGCCATCGGCCAGCAGCCCGGCCGCCTCGACCAACGCCGCCTCGGCCGTCGCCCGCCCGGCCGCGAGTGCGAGGTAGTTGCCGCGCTCGCCGCGCACGATGGAATACAGCGCGGCAATGGCGTTGTGCACCGACAGGCCGAATTGGGTTGGCGACATCGGCTCGCCACGGGCCAGTTGCTCCAACAGTTCGAACGAACGCTGCACGTCGCCGTGGCGCGAGGCGAACACCAGCGGCACGCCGGCTGCCTCGGCCTGGCTGCACCACCACGCCGCCTGCACCGCCATCCGCCCGAGTCGCTCGATGCGGCGACGCTGCATCGCCGGCACTTCCGGCAAGGCCGGCGTGTCGTCGCCCGCCGGCAGGACAGGCGCCCGGGACCACGCCTGCCACGCCTCGCGCTCGTGCAGGCCGGGGGCCCAGGCCGCCCAGTCCGCCACCGTGATTTCGATCATGCCCCTGCCATCTGCCAACGCCCCAAGCGCATTCTAGCGCCCGGCCCCGGTGCGAACCTGAGTGGGGCACTGGGCAAATTTCGCGCCGTCGGTCACGCCGGCTGCAGGTTGGCGTAGGCCAACACCAGCCACTTACTGCCCGCGTCGTCGAAGTTGACCTGCACCCGCGCGTGCGCACCGGCGCCCTCGTAATCCACCACGGTGCCAGTGCCAAAGCTGGGGTGGCGCACCATGGCACCGAGCTTGACCGGCGGCGCCTCGATCGATGCATGCCCGCGCCCACCGGCGGGGAAAGCACGCGGCGCGCTGCCGTACACCGGCCGCGACACCTGTACCTTGGGCCGCACCTCGTGCAGCAGGTGCGGCGGGATCTCGCGCAGGAAGCGCGACGGCATGCCGTACATGTCCTGCCCGTGCAGGCGGCGGCTCTCGGCGTAGCTGAGCACCAGCTTCTGCCGCGCGCGGGTGATGCCCACGTACGCCAGCCGGCGCTCCTCCTCCAGCCGGCCCGACTCCTCGCTCGACTTGGCGCTCGGGAACAGCCCCTCCTCCATGCCGCCGAGGAACACCAGCGGGAACTCCAGGCCCTTCGCGCTGTGCAGGGTCATCAGCTGCACGCCCTCCTCGCCGGCTTGGGCCTGGCCTTCGCCGGCCTCCAGCTGCGCGTAGCTGAGGAAGGCGATCAGTTCCGGCATCGCCGCATCGACCTCGTCGTCGCCGCGGGTGAAGCGCGAGGCCACCGACACCAGTTCGTCGAGGTTATCCACGCGCGAGTCGAGCTGGCCACGCGATTCGTTGAAGTAGTGGTCGCGCAGCCCGGAGCGGATCAGCACGTGGTCGATCTTCTCCGGCAGGGTCATGCTCTGCACGTCGGTGTCGATCGCATCGAGCAGGGTGAGGAAACCGCCCACGGCGTTGCGCGCGCGCGCGGTCAAGCCTCCCTCGTCGACGATGCGGCGCGCCGCTTCCCACAGTGCTACCGCGTCATGACGCGCGCGGCGACGGACCTCGTCCAGAGTCTTCTCGCCGATGCCACGCGCGGGCGTGTTGACCGCGCGCTCGAACGCTGCGTCGTCGCTTCGGTTGGCGATCAGGCGCAGGTAGGCCAGCGTGTCCTTGATCTCGGCGCGCTCGAAGAAGCGCATGCCGCCGTACACCCGGAACGGCACCTGTTCGGCCAGCAGCAGTTCTTCGAACGCGCGCGACTGCGCGTTGCTGCGATAGAGCACGGCGCAGTCGCCGTGGCTGCCGCCGTCGCGCACCCACTGGCGGATGCGCTCGACCACGAAGCGCGCCTCGTCCATCTCGTTGTACGCGGCGTACAGGTCGATCGGTTCGCCTTCCCCGGTGTCAGTCCACAGCTTCTTGCCGAGGCGGTCGGGGTTGTGCGCGATCACCGCGTTGGCGGCGTTGAGGATGTTGGCGCTGGAGCGGTAGTTCTGCTCCAGGCGGATGGTCTGCGCGCCCCCGAAGTCCTTGAGGAAGCGCTGCACGTTCTCCACCTTGGCGCCGCGCCAGCCGTAGATGGCCTGGTCGTCGTCGCCGACCACAAACACGTGGCCGGTGTCGCCGGCCAGCACGCGCACGAAGGCGTACTGGATGGCGTTGGTGTCCTGGAACTCATCGACCAGGATCTCGCTGAAGCGGTGGCGGTAATGCGCCAGCAGCGCCGGGTTGTCGCGCAGCAGTTCGTGCGCGCGCAGCAGCAGTTCGGCGAAGTCGACCAGGCCAGCACGCTCGCAGCGCTCCTGGTAGGCCTCGTAGGCGCGGCGCATGACGTCGGCCCACGGGTCGGCACTGGCCTGGATGTGCTGCGGGCGGCGACCCTCATCCTTCTGCGCATTGATCCACCAGACAATCTGTCGCGGCGGGAAGCGCACGTCGTCCAGCTCCAGCTGCTGCACCACACGCTTGACCAGGCGCAGTTGGTCATCGCTGTCCAGAACCTGGAAGCCTTCGGGCAATTTCGCGTCCTGCCAGTGCAGGCGCAGCAGGCGGTGGGCGAGGCCGTGGAAGGTGCCCACCCACATGCCGCGCGCACCGTGGCGCAACTGCGCGTCCAGGCGGTGGCGCATTTCGCCGGCGGCCTTGTTGGTGAAGGTCACCGCCAGGATGCCGTGCGTGGGCACGCCGTGGACTTCATTCAGCCAAGCGATGCGGTGGGTAAGCACGCGGGTCTTGCCGGAGCCAGCGCCGGCCAGCACCAGGTAGTGGCCGGGCGCCGCAGACACGGCTTCGCGCTGCGCCGGGTTCAGCGCGTCAAGCAGGTGGGAGACATCCATCAGCCCATTCTACCGGGCTGGGAAGGGGCCAGCCGCGCAAACCGTGGCATTCGTCGCGCATGGCCAGGTGCCGTTGCCGCGCCACCGCGTACACTCGGCCTTCCTCCGCCCCAAGTCCCGGCGCTCCCTGCCGGCGCGCTGGATTCACAGGGCCCTTGCCAAACGCCATGAACCACACCGTCCGCCGCGGCCTCGCCGCCAGCCTGCTCGCCATGTCGATGATCGCCCCCGCCACCTTGGCCGCCACCGCCGCACCGGCGCCCGGCAAGCTCACCCTCGAAGCCATCACCGGCAGCACGTCGCTGTCCGGGCCGAGCCTGATGAAGCCCAAGGTCGCCCCGGACGGCAGCCGCGTGACCTTCCTGCGCGGCAAGGATGCGGACAAGAACCGCCTCGACCTGTGGGCCTACGACATCGCCACCGGCACCACCGCGCTGCTGGTGGACTCCAATGATGTGCTGCCCGGTGCCGAGGTGCTCAGCGACGAGGAAAAGGCGCGCCGCGAACGCCAGCGCATCGCCTCGCTCAGCGGCATCGTCGACTACCAGTGGTCGCCGGACGGCAAGCAGCTGCTGTTCCCGCTGGGCGGCGAGTTGTACCTCTACGACCTCGCCAAGCCCGGGAAGGCCGGCGTGCGCAAGCTGACGAATGGCGAAGGTTTCGCCACCGACCCCAAGCTCTCGCCCACGGGCGGCTTCGTCAGCTTCATCCGCGAGCGCAACCTGTGGGTGATCGACCTCGCCACGGGCAAGAGCGCGCAGCTGACGAAGGATGGCAGCGCGGTGATCGGCAACGGCGTGGCCGAATTCGTCGCCGACGAGGAGATGGACCGCCACACCGGCTACTGGTGGGCCCCGGACGACAGCGCCATCGCCTTCGCCCGCATCGACGAGAGCCCGGTGCCGGTGCAGAAACGCTACGAGGTCTACCCGGACCGCACCGAGGTGATCGAGCAGCGCTACCCGGCCGCCGGCGACAAGAACGTGCTGGTGCAGCTGGGCGTGATCGCGCCCAAGGCCGGCGCCAAGCCCACGTGGATCGACCTGGGCCCGGAGACCGATATCTACCTGGCGCGCGTGGACTGGCGCGATGCGAAACACGTGACCTTCCAGCGCCAGTCGCGCGACCAGAAGCGACTGGATCTGGTCGAAGCCGATCTCGCCAGTGGCCAGCAACGCGTGCTGCTGACCGAAACCAGCAAGACCTGGGTGCCGCTGCACAGCGACCTGCGCTTCCTCAAGGACGGCCGCCTGCTTTGGAGCAGCGAGCGCAGCGGCTTCGAGCATCTGTACGTGATCGACACTGATGGCCGCGCCACTGCGTTGACCGCGGGCGAATGGCCGATCGATGCATTGCTGGCGGTCGACGAGCCCACGGGGTATGCCTACTTCAGCGCGGGCATGGACACCCCGCTGGACGTGCAGGTGTACCGCGTGCCGCTGGCCGGTGGCCCGATCGAACGCCTGTCCAAGGCCGACGGCGTGCACAACGCCACCTTCGCCGCCAACGCCAGCGTGTACGTGGATAGCTGGTCCAATCCGACCACACCACCACAACTGGAGCTGGTCCGTAACTTCGGCACGCCCATTGCCACGTTGCTGGCCAACGACCTGGCCGACGCCAAGCACCCGTACGCGCCCTACCGCGACGCGCAGCGCCCGGTGGAGTACGGCACCCTCACCGCCGCCGATGGCCGCACGCCGCTGCACTACAGCGTGATCAAACCGACCGGCTTCGATCCGAAGAAGAAGTACCCGGTCGTGGTCTATGTCTACGGCGGCCCCGCCACGCAGACCGTGACCCGCGCCTGGCCGGGCCGCGGCGACCACTGGTTCAACCAGTACCTCGCTCAGCAGGGCTACGTGGTGTTCTCGCTGGACAACCGCGGCACCCCGCGCCGCGGCGCGGCGTTCGGCGGCGCGCTGTATGGCGTGCAGGGCACGGTCGAAGTCGAGGACCAGCTCAAGGGCGTGGACTGGCTGCAGGCGCAGCCGTGGGTCGACGGCCAGCGCATCGGCGTGTACGGCTGGTCCAACGGCGGCTACATGACGCTGATGCTGCTGGCCAAGGCCTCGGACCGCTACGCCTGCGGCGTGGCGGGTGCACCGGTCACCGACTGGGGCCTGTACGACACGCACTACACCGAGCGCTACATGAACCTGCCGGCGGCCAACCCGGACGGCTACCGCGACGGGCGCGTGCTGACCCACATCGACGGGCTCAAGTCGCCGCTGCTGCTGATCCACGGAATGGCCGACGACAACGTGCTGTTCAGCAACTCCACCGTGCTGATGAGCGCCCTGCAGAAGCGCGCGCAGCCGTTCGAGCTGATGACCTACCCGGGTGCCAAGCACGGCCTCAGCGGCGCCGACCTGCTGCACCGCTTCCGCCTGACCGAGGACTTCTTCGGGCGCTGCCTGAAGCCGGCCGCACGTTGACCGCCACGCCGCCGGGGCGTCCTGCCCCGGCGGCGCACTCTTGCCAGATGGACGGGTGACGTCCGGCGGTCACGACCGTGACCTTCAGCAGATGGCCCACAGGGGCCCCGGCAGCGATGCTGGGGGCCTTTCCGCCCCGGGGCCACCCCAATGACCAAGCCGCTCGTTCTTGCCATCGCCGTGGCGCTGCTCGCGCCCGTGCCGGCCCTCGCCGCGTCCGCGCACCTCGCACCCGCCTTCGCCACCGCCGCAGCCAAGGCGCCCGCCGCCAAGGCCGCTCCGGCCTGGGTCGCGCGCAGCAACGAGTACACCGGGATCCTGCTCAAGGCCCAGGGCGAGTTCATGCCCGAGCAGTTGTCGTTCTTCGGCATCCCCGGTTACGACGACAAGACCTTCGACTTCGGTCCCGACAACGGCAAGCGCTTCCGCGCGGCCACGGCCAAGGCGCGCGCCGAACTCTCGACCAAGCTGCAACTGGAACGCGATCCCAACGTCCGCCAGGATCTCGAAATCCTGATCAAGGCCGCCGACGACGCCATCGAGGCCAGCGAAGTCAACGAGCGCCTGACCCGGCCGTTCGCCGACGTTGGCCAGGCCGTGTTCCAGGGCATGCAGGGCCTGCTCAGCGACCAGACTCCGCCCGAGCGCCGCGCGATGGCGCTCAAGCGCCTGCAGCGCTATGTCGGCCAGGCCGCCGGCAGCACGCCGCTGGCCCTGCAGGCGCGCCAGCGCTACGAGGAACGTGGCGAAGCCGGCCTGCTGCAGCCCACCCAGCTGTCGGTGCAGCAATCCATCGACAACCTGCCCGCCTACCTCAAGGGCATCCGCGGCCTGTTCGCCAAGTACAAGGTCGAAGGCGCCGACGCCGCGATGGACGCACTGGACAAACAGCTCAACGACTATGCCGCGTGGTCGAAGGCGACCGTGCTGCCCACCGCGCGCGCCACCTACCAGCTGCCCGACGAGCTGTACGCCCTCTCGCTGAAGAACGTCGGCATCGACATCGACCCGCGCGTGCTGATCGAGCGCGCGCAGCTGGAATTCATGGAAACCCGCAACGCCATGCAGCAGCTGGCGCCGCTGGTGGCCCAGAAGAAGGGCATCGCCGCCACCGATTACATCGGCGTGATCAAGGCGCTCAAGCAGCCGCAACTGGCCAACGACCAGATCGAACCGTTCTACCGCACCACGGTGATGCCGGAGCTCGACCGCCTGATCGCCAAGCACGACGTGGTCTCGCTGCCCCAGCGTCCCATGCAGATGCGCCTGGGCTCCGAGGCCGAGAGCGCCGCGCAGCCCGCACCGCACTTCCTGCCGGCGCCTCTGGTCGGCAACACCGGCCAGCAGGGCACCTTCGTGCTGCCGCTGGGCAACCCCAACGCCGGTGCCGATGGCGCGTATGACGACTTCAACTACCCGGCCGGCGCATGGACGCTGACCGCGCACGAAGGCCGCCCCGGCCATGAGCTGCAGTTCACCGCCATGGTCGAGCGCGGCGTGTCGCTGGCGCGCACGCTGTACGCATTCAACTCGGTCAATGTCGAAGGCTGGGCGCTGTACGCCGAGGCCGAGATGGTCCCGTTCGAACCACTCGAAGGGCAACTGATCGCGTTGCAGTTCCGCCTGCTGCGCGCCGCACGCGCGATGCTCGACCCGATGCTCAACCTCGGCCTCACCGACCGCGACACCGCGTTCAAGGTGCTGACCGAGCAGGTGGGCTTCAGCAAGGCGATGGCGCGCCAGGAAGTGGACCGCTACACCGTCAACTCACCGGGCCAGGCCGGCAGCTACTTCTACGGCTATTCGCGGATCATGGCGTTGCGCGCCGAGACCGAAGTCGCGCTGGGCGACCGCTTCAACCGCAAGGCGTTCAACGACTTCCTGCTCGACCAAGGGCTGCTGCCGCCCGACCAGCTGGCCAAGGCGGTGCGCGAAGTGTTCGTGCCGGCGCAGAAGGCCACGCCGCGCAGCTGATGCACACGGGCGCGTCGGTGGCGGGCACCGTCACCGACGCGCCCCAGCCCAGAAGGGCGTCAGCCGCGGCCTGCCTTGCGTCCTTCCGGCGCGCGGGTCGCACGCGGCGACCCGCCAGGCACCCCTGCGAGGTGCGCGGCCCGCCTGAACGGGGCGACCGGACTGGGCGGGCGTGGGCTTCCTCCTCACGCACCACTGCCTATACTCGGTTCCAAGTCGCCCTACGACACGTCGCACAGGGCTTCCGTCGCTACTTCACGCCGGAACCGCGCATGCTCGATCGCCACAACGTCGCCGTTGTCATCCCCGCCCTCAACGAATCCCTGCGCATCCGCGGCGTGGTCGAAGCCGCCTTGCGCGAAAGCGACCATGTGATCGTGGTGGACGACGGTTCCGACGACGGCACGGCCGCCTGCATCGCCGACTTGCCCATCACGGTGGTTCGCCACCCGACGCGTCGCGGCAAGGGTGCCAGCCTGCGCACCGGCTTCAACGAGGCCTTGCAGCGCGGCCTGCGTGGCGTGGTCACCATGGACGGTGACGGCCAGCACCGCGCCGAGGACATCCCGCGCCTGCTTGACGCGGCCAACCGCCATCCCCGCCACCTGGTGATCGGCGCGCGCCTGCGCAAGCGCGCGCAGGCGCCGCTGTATCGCAAGCTGGCCAACCGCTTCGGCGACTGGGGCATCGCGTGGGGCACCGGCTACCAGATCGCCGACACGCAGAGCGGGCAGCGCTTCTACCCGGCCGAGGTGTGCGCGCTGCGGGACATCCCCGGCGAGGGCTTCGTGTTCGAAGCGCAAATCCTCATTTCCGCGGCGCGCCAGCTGGGCACGCGCGTGGTGTCGGTGCCGATCGAATCGCGCTACCAGCAGGCCGGCGGCGAGGAACAGTTCCGTGCGAGTCACTTCCGCCCGCTGCAGGACCTGGGGCGCATCACCTCGCACGTGGTCGCGCAGGTCCTGCGCCGCGGGGGGATGTGGTCGGTGTATCGCAGCATCCGCGCCAATCCGCCCCTGATTGACGATCCGAGCGGCGAGTTCACGGCGCCGGCCGAAGCACAGCCGGTCGCCACGCGCTGAACGGGTCGAGACCGCACCGCCTGCGCTTCGCCCGCCCCGTCCTGACGCGTTACTCCTCGATCACATGGATCGCCACGCCCACGGCCTGGCGCTGCGTAGTGGGGATGCCCACGCCACCGTAGATGCCCACGTGGCTGCGGTGCACGCCGGTACCCACTCCGACCGACACCGGCGGCGCGATACTGCCCACGCCCAGCAGCAGTACGCCGTTGGCCCCCAGCTTCGCCGCCTCGCGGCGCAGCCGCAGGATCGCCGCATCGGTCTGTCCGGCCGTACCGAAACCGATCGCACTGGACGACTCCAGCCGCGCGATCTCTTCGAAGCGCTTCGGGGCCACGTGGTAGACCTTCACCTGCTCGACGGCGATGGCCGGGCGCGGTGGCGCCAGGATCACCCGGTGGGTACTGGCGCAGCCGCCCAGCAGCAGGACGGACAGGACGAGGGCGGACAGCAGTCGACGCGGCAGCATGGCAGCAGGGCTCGGCAGGGTGTTCCGAGCATACTCCGCACGCCTGAACCGGATCCCGCTGCGCCCGGGGGGCGCCCGGTATCATGTCGGCATGACTTCACCGCACCCGACCGCCGGCTGCCCGCCGGAGGCCGAAGCCCCCACCCCGTCCACGCCCTCCCCACGCTGGGCGGTGGACTACACCGACGCTGACCTCGACGCGCTGCTGGCGCGCGACGACACGCTGGCCGTGTTCGGCTTCGGCCGCGACGCGCCGCAACACGCGGACCCGCGCTACCTGCGCGTGTCGCTGCAGCCCCATGGCCCAGCCCCGCTGGAAGTTTGGCGCGTGGCCGGCCCGGTGACCCGCGGGCACGACGGCGACGTCGCCTGGGCCGAGGACGGCACGCTTCAGTTCGGCGCCATCGAGCTGGATGAGCTCCCGGGCGACGACGACAGCGACATCGAGCGCACCACCGAGGCGATCTACCGCCGCCTGTCGGCGTTCATCGCCGCGCGCGGCTACCCGCACCTGCTGCGGATGTGGAACTACCTCGACGGCATCACCAGCGGTGACGGCGACGCCGAGCGCTACCGCCGCTTCTGCGTGGGCCGCGCACGTGCGCTGGGCACCGTGGAACCCGGTACCCTGCCGGCCGCGACGGCCATCGGCCGCGTCGACGGCGAGCGCCGCCTGCAGGTGTACTGGCTCGCCGCCCGCACCCCCGGCACGCCGCTGGAGAACCCGCGGCAGGTCAGCGCATGGCGTTACCCACGCCAATACGGGCCGCAACCGCCTGGCTTTGCCCGCGCGATGCTGCCACCGGCCGCCAGCGCGATGCCGTTGATGCTGTCGGGCACCGCGGCCATCGTCGGCCATGAATCGCAGCACCGCGATTCGGTCGAAGCGCAGCTGGACGAGGTGCTGGTCAACCTCGACCACCTCATCGAGCGCGCGCGGGCGACCCGTCCCAAGCTGCCGGAAGCCTTCGGCCCCGACAGCCGCCTCAAGGTCTACGTGCGCGATGCCGCCGAGCTGCCGCGCGTGGCCGCGGCCCTGGCCGAGCGCCTGCCGTCATCGGTGCCGCGGATCGTGCTGCACGGCGCCGTGTGCCGCCGCGAATTGCGCGTGGAGATCGATGGCGTGCACGGCGGCTGAGTCCGCGCACCGGCCGGCAATGCGGCATGATCACGGCACCGGCGCCTGCGCCAATGCCATGGAGATTTGGGGATGGGACTGATCAGCCTGCTGTGGGGCATCGTCGCGATGCTGTGGATGATCGTGGCGCTGGTGCCGCTGCTGGGGTGGGGCAACTGGTTCCTGATCCCGTTCGCCGCCGTCGGGGCGATCATTGCCGCCATCGGCATCCTGGTCAGCCGCTCGGGGCACCGCGGGCGGGCCAAGGCGGGCCTCGTGCTCAACGGCCTGGTGATCATCGTCGCCATCTTCCGCCTCGGGATCGGCGGCGGCGTCATCTGAGCAGCGCGTAGCCGCCGGGCGCACGCATCGGCGCGCGCCCGCGCAGGTCAGTCCGAAGGATTGCCGGCCGCCCCGCGACCGGATCGCTCATCCGCTCGCGCGGATCAGGCCTTCTTCGCCCAGGCGCTGCACCAGCCCTTGGCGGCCACGGTGTTCTGCGGGAACAGCGTGCACGGCCCGTAGGCCTGGCCCTTGGCGCCCTTGTACAGGGTGCAGTTGGCGCAATTGCTGCCGGCCTTGAACACCGGGTGCTTCACGGCAGCGGCGTTCTCGGTGTAGGCCAGCGCCTTGGCCTGCGGATTGGCAGCGGTCAGCTTGGGCAGCGCGGCAGGGGCGGCCTGCGCCGGCAACGCCTTGAGCACCAGCGGGATGGCCGCGGCGGCGGCGGAGTAGGCAAGGAAACGACGGCGACCGGGGTTGCTGAGATCCATGGCGGGGTACACGACGTGGCGAGGATGACGACATCCTAGCCCGCTCCCGGCCGCGTGCATTGACCCTTGTCAAATGCCGCGCCAGACAAAGGACGGCGTGCGTCCAGGCGCCCGCGCGCGCCCGACGTCCCGGCCATGCCGCCTGATCGCGATCAAGCCCGCCCGGGTCGCCGGGCGTACAATGCCGGCCCATGAGCTACCCCTACACGCGCCCGCGGCGGATGCGCCGCGACGAGTTCTCGCGCCGGCTGATGCGCGAGACGGTCCTCACCGCGAACGACCTGATCTACCCGGTCTTCGTCCACGAACTGAAGGGGCGCGAAGCCGTCGCCTCCATGCCCGGCATTGAGCGCCTGTCGATCGACGAACTGCTCAAGGTCGCCGAACAGGCCAGCGAGTTGCGCGTGCCTGCGCTCGCCCTGTTCCCTGTCACCGCACCGGACGCCAAGTCGCTAACCGCCGAGGCCGCCTGGCAGGACGACGGCCTCGCGCAGCGCGCGGTGCGTGCGCTGAAGGAGCGCTTTCCGCAACTGGGCGTGATCACCGACGTCGCGCTGGACCCCTACACCGTGCACGGCCAGGACGGCCTGCTGGATGACAGCGGCTATGTGATGAACGACGAGACCGTCGAGGCGCTGGTCAAGCAGGCGATCTCGCACGCGCGCGCCGGCGCCGACGTGGTCGCGCCCAGCGACATGATGGACGGCCGCATTGGTGCCATCCGCGGCGAACTGGAGGTCGAAGGCCACATCCACACCCGCATCCTGGCCTACAGCGCCAAGTACGCCAGCGCGTTCTACGGCCCGTTCCGCGACGCGGTCGGCAGCGCCGGGGCGCTGGGCAAGGGCAACAAGTACACCTACCAGATGGACCCGGCCAACTCCGACGAGGCCATGCGCGAGATCGCGCTGGACCTGGACGAAGGCGCCGACATGATCATGGTCAAGCCGGGCATGCCGTACCTGGACATCGTGCGCCGCGCCAAGGACGAGTTCGGCGCGCCGACCTTCGTCTACCAGGTCAGCGGCGAGTACGCGATGCTCAAGGCCGCCGCGCTCAACGGCTGGATCGACGAGCGCGGCTGCGCGCTGGAGGCGCTGACCAGCATTAAGCGCGCCGGCGCCGATGGCGTGCTGACCTACTTCGCGCTCGACGCGGCGCGGTGGCTGCGCGAGGCCTCCTGACGCACGCGAGGTTGCCTCACCGCGTGTTCACGAAAGACCCGCCCATCCGGCGGGTTTTTCATTGCACGGCACGCACCCGGTCCGAGCCCACGCAGACGGGACACTCCTTCGGGACATCGCTCAATCGACGCAGCCGCGCTTGCCCGTCACGGCCGGCGCCTTCATCCGGTACAGGTCCAATCCGCCGGCGCGCGGCGCGCGTGCGCTGCTGGTGACCAGCAGTTCACCCGGCTTGTTCCACTCCACCATCGGGCCACGGGTGGTGCCCGTATCGGTGTTGAATGACAGCTTCAGCGGCGCGATGCCGGCGTAACGCCGGCCATCGCACTGCGCCAGTTGCAACTGAATGGGCTTGGTCGCCGCATCGTTCGAGCGCGCGAAGACGATTGCCTCGCCGTCACCGAGCCAGGCGCCATCAAACTCATCATCGCCGGTGTTCACCCCGGGCACCGGCTTGGCCTTGCCGAACGCGGCGCCATCCCAGCGGGCATTGAACAGGTCGTGTCCCCGCGCGCCGGCCTGGCCGTTGCTGGCAAACAGCAGCGATTGGCCGTCGCGGCTGGGCGCGGGGGCGCCTTCGTCACCGGCGGTGTTCACGCTGGGGCCGAGGGATTCGGGCTTGCCGTAATTGCCGCCGCGCACGGGCACGCGGTACAGGTCGTCGCCACCGCGGCCACCCGCGCGGTTGCTGGCGAAGTACAGCCATAGGCCATCGGCGCTGAACATTGGCGCCGACTCGTGCTGCGCGGTGTTCAGCGGCAGCGGCACGGGGTCCTGCCAACGGCCGTCCTTCATCGTCGCCTGCCACAGGTCGCCGCCGCCCGGGCCACCCGCGCGATCGGGGCTGCCCCAGACGATGCGCTGGCCGTCGGGGCTGACCGTGGCGCGGACCTCGTTGGCCTTGGTGGACACCACGCCCATGCCCTCGATCCCGAATTCGGACAGGGCGAAGGCGGTGCCGCCCACCAGCAACAGCGGGAGTAGACTGGATCCAACGAAGGCCGGGTTGCGCCGCATCGTGCGTCTCCTGGGTACGTGCCACGCAGTCTAGCGAGGGAATTGCCATGTCGAATCCGAACGCCGTTGCAAAACGATTCGCGGTCATCGGCCACCCGGTCGCGCACTCGCTGTCGCCGCGCATTCATGCCGCATTCGGGCGGCAGACCGGCATTGCGCTGGAATACACCGCGATCGATGCGGCGCCGGAAGACTTCGATGCGGCGCTGGCAGCCTTCGCCGCCGAGAGTGGTGCGGGCGCCAACGTGACCCTGCCGCACAAGGAACATGCCGCCAGCATCTGCAACAACCTCAGTGAGCGGGCGCGTCGCGCCGGTGCGGTCAACACCCTCATCCGTACTGCCACGGGCTGGGACGGCGACAACACCGACGGCGCCGGCCTGGTCCGCGACCTGACCGAGCGCCACAGCCGCGACCTGCGCGGTCGCAAGGTGCTGTTGATCGGCGCGGGCGGCGCGGCGCGTGGCGTGGCCCCGACCCTGCTCGATGCCGGCATCGCCAGCCTGTACATCGTCAACCGCACCGCGAGCCGCGTGGACGCACTGGCCGATGCATTGGGCGAGCCGGACCGCGTGCACCCGCGCTACTTCGACGACATCGGCGCACTGGGCAACTTCGACCTGATCATCAACGCCACCTCGGCGGCACGTGGCACCGGTTTGCCGCCGCTGCCCGGGACGCTGCTGGCGCCGCGCTGCGACGCCGTCGATCTCAGCTACGGCGAGGCCGCGATCCCGTTCCTGGCGTGGGCGCGCGCCGCGGGCGCCCACCTCGTCATCGACGGCTTGGGCATGCTGGTCGAGCAGGCCGCCGAGAGCTTCCAGCGCTGGCACGGCGTGCGCCCGTACACCGACGAGGTCTACGCCGCCCTGCGCGAGCGCGATGACGCGCTGGTCACCGCGGACTGACGCCCGCGACCATGGACTGCCGCGCGCGCTGCGGCGCGTGCTGCATCGCGCCCTCCATCACCTCGCCCATTCCCGGCATGCCGGATGGCAAGCCGGCGGGCGTGCCGTGCGTGCAGCTGGATGACGCGTTTCGCTGCCGCCTGTTCGGAAAGCCCGAACGGCCGGCCTTCTGCGCCTCACTGCAGCCGGCTCCGGACTTGTGCGGGCAATCGCGGGAAGAGGCCTTCCGCCTGATCGATCTGCTGGAGCTTCAGACGCGGCCGTGAGGTCACCGTTGTCGCCGTCCCGCCGGTCAGAACCAACGCTGCCACCGTCCGTGCGGTGAGCACTTGGAGGATGTCCCAGCCCTGTGCGGCTAAGGCCCCGGCGTCACTTCACGGTCAGCGGACGATCCGCGGAGCATCCGTCGCCATGCCGAGGTAGTGGTCCTTGAGCCGCACGTAGTGGCCGGCGCTGTACTGCAATTGTTCCAGCTCGCGCTCGGTCAGCTTGCGCGCGAACCGCGCCGGGCTGCCCAGCCACAGCTCGCCCTCGCCCACGACCTTGCCCGGTGACACCACCGCGCCGGCGCCGACGAAACCGAAGCGCTGCACGTGGCAGCCGTCCAGCAGGCGCGCGCCCATGCCGATCAGCGCGAACTCGTCGACGGTGCAGGCGTGAATGATCGCGCCGTGGCCGATGGTCACGTCGTTGCCGATCAGCGTCGGCAGCCCGCCCGGGCGTGTGTACGGCCCTTCGTGCGTCACGTGGACGATGGTGCCGTCCTGCACGTTGGTGCGTGCGCCGATGCGGATGTGGTTGACGTCGCCACGAATCACGCAGCCCGGCCAGATCGACACATCGTCGCCCAGCACGACGTCGCCGATGACGGTGGCGGCCGGGTCGACGTACACGCGCTCGCCGGTGACAGGGAAATGCTCGAGGTAGGGGCGCAGGGTCATCCGGCGATTTTACGCCCGTACCGATGCCGGGGCGGGGCCGGCGGACGGCCGCCATCGGTGCCCGCCGGTAGCCGGCTCGTGTGAAGGGGCGTGCCCTTTTGGGCGGCCGGCGCGCTCGACGCACGGGCCAGGGATGGGACTAAACTCGGCCGTATGGACATCACCGCCGACACCACGCCCCAGGAACTGGCCGCCACGCGCGAGCGCCTGCGCGTGGCCTGGCAGGCCCGCAAGCCCGACCTCGCCCAGCGCCGCCGTGACCTGGAGCGGCTACGCGACGCCTTTCGCGCCGCCGTACCGGCCATGGACACGGCGATCCGCGGCGACTTCGGGCATCGCTCCGAACACGAGAACCTGATCTCCGAGGCGATGGTGACGCTGGCCGAGATCGACCACGCACTGCGCCACCTGCGGCGCTGGACGCGGCCGCAACGCGCCGCAGTGGGCTGGAAACTGTGGCCCGCCACCGCCGAACTGCGCTATGAGCCGGTGGGCGTGGTCGGGATCATCGCGCCGTGGAACTACCCGGTGAACCTGGCGCTGGTGCCGCTGGTCTCCGCGATTGCCGCCGGCAACCACGTCTACCTCAAGCCCTCCGAACACACGCCGCGCACCAGTGCCTGGCTGCGCCAGTTGCTGGCCGACGTCTTCCCCGCCAGCCGCGTGGCCGTGGCACTGGGTGGCGCGGAGGTGGGCGCCGCCTTTGCCGCGCTGCCGTTCGACCACCTGCTGTTCACCGGCTCCACTGCGGTGGGGCGCAAGGTGATGGCTGCCGCCGCGCCCAACCTGACCCCGGTGACGCTGGAGCTGGGCGGGAAGGCGCCGGCGGTGGTCTGCGCCGACTTCCCGATCGGCACCGCCGCCGCGCGCATCGCCACCGGCAAATGGTTCAACGCCGGCCAGACCTGCATTGGCGTGGACTACGTGCTGGTCGATGCGGCGCGCCGCGACGCGCTGGTGCATGCGCTGGTGCACGAACTGCGCCAGCGCTACGGCCACGATTTCGTCCACACCGACGCGTACACGCGGGTCATCAACGAAAGCCAGTTCCGTCGGCTGCACGGCTACCTGGCGGATGCGCGCGAACGCGGCCACACCGTGATCGAGCCCTTCGCCGACGCCGCGCAACGGCACGCCGCGCTGATCGAGGAGGAGCACCTGTTTCCGCCGGTGCTGGTCATCGAGCCGGCAATGGACGCCGAGGTCATGCGCCACGAGATCTTCGGCCCGATCCTGCCGGTGCTGTCGTATCAGAACCTGGACGAGGCAATCGCGCGCATCAACGCGCTGGAGCGGCCACTGGCGCTGTACCCATTCAGCAATGACCGGGGCCGCGTCGAGCACATCCTGGCCAACACCCTGGCGGGCGGAGTCACGGTCAACGACACCCTGCTGCATTTCGGCGCGCACGGCCTGCCGTTCGGTGGCATCGGCGCCAGCGGCATCGGTGCGATCCACGGCCGGCACGGTTTCGAGACCTTCAGCAAGGCGCTGCCGGTGCTGCGCCAGCGCCGTTTCGCCGCCAGCGACTGGCTCAAGCCGCCGTATCGCGGCCCCATCGACCGCATGATCCGCTGGTTGTCGAAGTAAGGGCGGTTAACGCGCTCAACCGGTAAAGGCGCGCAACGCCTCGATCGTGCGCTGCACGCCCGCGTCGTCGACGTCACGGTGCAGCACCAGGCGCACCCGCGGCGTGTAGCCCACCGACACGCGCACCCCGGAGGCCTCCATGTGCGTGCGGAAGGCGTCCACTCGTCCGTCCGTCACGTCGATGAACACCATGTTGGTGTGCTGCGCTGCAAGCCGCACCGCCGACAGGCCTTCCAGCGCGGCCGCGAGCCGCGCCGCGCGCGCGTGGTCTTCGGCCAATGCGGCGACGTGGTGGTCCAGCGCGTGCAGGCCGGCCGCGGCAATGATGCCGGCCTGGCGCATGCCCCCGCCGGCGACCTTGCGCCAGCGCCGCGCGCGCACGATCAGTGCCTGTGAGCCCAGCAGCACCGAACCTACCGGCGCGCCCAGACCCTTGGACAGGCACACCGACACGCTGTCGAAGTGGCCGGCGATGGCGCGCGCTGGCAACCCCAGCGCCACGGCAGCATTGAACAGGCGCGCACCGTCCAGGTGCAGCGACAGGCCACGCCGGTCGCACAGCGCGCGCGCGGCCGCCAGGTAGTCCATCGGCAGCACGCGCCCGTGCCAGGTGTTCTCCAGGCACAGCAGCCGCGTGCGCGCGTAATGCGGATCATCGGGTTTGATCGCCTGCTCCACGGCGTCCAACGGCAGGCTGCCGTCGGCGGCCTGCACCAGGGGCTGCGGCTGGATCGAGCCGAGCACCGCCGCGCCACCGCCTTCGTAACGGTACGTGTGCGCGTCCATGCCGACGATGTACTCGTCGCCCCGTTCGCAGTGCGCCAGCAATGCCAGCAGGTTGGACTGGGTGCCACTGGGCACGAACAGCCCGGCCTCAAACCCCAGGTCGCCAGCCAGCCGCGCCTGCAGCGCCTTGACGGTGGGGTCTTCGCCGTAGACATCGTCGCCCACCTCGGCGCGCGCCATCGCCTCGCGCATCGCGGGCGTGGGCCGGGTCACGGTGTCGCTGCGCAGGTCGATGACGGACGGGCTGATGGACATGGAAAGGCCGGTCGGGGATGGAAAATCCCATCATGCCATCGCCGCCGACTAGACTGTGCGGATGAAGATCGCCAGTTGGAACGTCAATTCGCTCAACGTCCGCCTGCCGCACCTGGAGCAGTGGCTGGCGACGTTCGCGCCGGACATCGTCGGCCTGCAGGAGACCAAGCTGGAAGACAGCCGCTTCCCCGACGCCGCGCTGATCGGCGCGGGCTACCGCAGCGTGTTCGCCGGGCAGAAGACCTACAACGGCGTGGCGATCCTTTCGCGCGAGCCGGCGCAGGACGTGCAGATCGGCATCCCCGGTTTTGAGGACGAGCAGAAGCGAGTGATCGCCGCGACCGTGGGCGGGGTGCGCATCGTCAACCTGTACGTGGTCAACGGCCAGGACGTGGGCACCGACAAGTACGCCTACAAGCTGCGCTGGCTGGAGGCGGTCCACGACTGGATCGCGCAGGAACTGCAACGCCATCCGGAGCTGGTGGTGCTGGGTGATTTCAACATCGCGCCGGACGAGCGCGACGTGCACGACCCGGCGGTGTGGAACGACGAGCACATCCTCACCTCCACCGCCGAGCGCGACGGCCTGCGCCGCCTGTGCGCGCTCGGCCTGCACGATGCCTTCCGCCTGCACAGCGACGCCGCGGGCGAATTCAGCTGGTGGGATTACCGCCAGGCCGCGTTCCGCCGCAACCTCGGCCTGCGCATCGACCTGACCCTGGTCTCGGACGCGCTGCGCACGCGGTGTGCCGCCGCCGGCATCGACCGCGAGCCGCGCACCTGGGAGCGCCCGAGCGACCACGCGCCGGCGTGGGTCGAACTGGGGGCCTGACGTCGCATCGGGCAAATGCGCGAGGCCGCCCGAGTCCGATCAGGCTGTTGGGTGGCAACGCGGCGCACCAAAAGGTTGGACACCCGACCTGGAACGCAAAAGGCCCGGACATCCTGTCCGGGCCTTTGACGTTGAAGCAGTGCTGCGGCTTAGCGCACGCGACCGCGGCGGAACAGGTTGACGATGCCCAGCAGGACAATCGCGCCGACCAGCGACAGCAGCAGGCCGGTGATCGAGAAATTGCCGTCGTTGATGTCGCCGCCGCCCAGGCCGAGCATGCCGCCCAGCCAGCCGCCGACGAACGCGCCGACGATACCGACGATGACGTTGAGGAAAATGCCCTGCTGACCGTCGGTCTTCATGACCATGCTGGCCAGCCAACCGATGATGCCGCCGACGATCAGCCAAATGATGATGCCCATGGTGCGTCTCTCCTTGTGATGGTGGAAATGGTCGTAGGGGTGAATCACACCCCGCGTCGTTGGGGTGGATGCAGTGTCAGTCGCGATACGTGACGGCGATGTCTTCGAAATCAGGGGTTTGCGTGACGACCAGGTGAGGGCGCGCGCGGGCGTTCAGCATCGTGTCGATCACGTGCAGAGCCGACCGCGCGCACGGCGTGCGTACACTGGTCCGCATGAAGCCTCCGGCGCCGACCTCCGCCCTTGCCGCTGCACCGCGCATTGCGTGGCTGCCGCGCGACCGCACGCGGACCGCACAGGCACAAGCCGGCGCGTGGCTGGCGGAAACCCTGTCCTGCCCACCGGCGCAGGTCGCCTTCGAGCGCGACGCGCACGGCCGCCCACACCTGCAGCCACCCCTGCAAACGCTGGACTGCAACTGGAGCCACAGTGGCGAAGGCCTGCTGGTGGCCGTGGGCGACGGCCTGCGCGTGGGCATCGACCTGGAGTGGGTCCGCCCGCGACCGCGCGCGCTCGCGCTGGCCGAGCGCTTCTTCGCGCCGCAGGAACTGCAGTGGCTGCGCGCGCAACCGGACGCCGAACGCGAGCGGCAGTTCCTGCGCCTGTGGTGCGCCAAGGAGGCGGTATTGAAGGCGCACGGGCAGGGCCTGTCCTTCGGCCTGCACCGGCTGGTCTTCGCTGACGCCGACGGAACCCTCGAGCTGCACGCCTGCGAGGACGCGCTCGGCCCCGCCGGCGCCTGGCACGTGCGCGAACTGGCGCCCGCCCCCGGTTACCTCGGCGCGCTGGCGTGGCGCGCTCGCGACGCCTGAGCGCAGCCGTCATACTGCGCACCGCATGAACACCCCTGACCTGCCCGCCGACCTGCGCCCCGTGCTGGAATCCGGCCTCGTCCGCCTCGGCCTGGACCCGGCGCTCGCCACCCCGTTGCTGGCCTACCTGGCCCTGCTGGTGCGCTGGAACAGGACCTACAACCTCACCGCCGTGCGCGACCCGCACGAGATGGTGACCAAGCACCTGCTCGACTCGTTGGCGATGCACCCGTACGTCGATGCGATCGCCGCCCGCGGCGGCGCACTGGCCGACCTCGGCACCGGCGCCGGCCTGCCCGGCATCCCGCTGGCCATCGTCAAACCGGGCCTGCGTGTGACCCTGGTGGAGAGCAACGGCAAGAAGGCGCGTTTCATGCGCGAAGCCGTGCGCCAGCTGGGGCTGAAGGACGTGCGCGTGGCCGAATCGCGGATCGAGGCCCTGGCCGAGCCTGGTGCCTATGACGCCATCACCGCCCGCGCCCTGGCCACGCTGCCGCTGATCATCGAACTGGGCGGCCACCTGCTCAAACCTGACGGCGAACTGCTGGCAATGAAGGGCGTGCAGCCGGTCGACGAGATCACCGGCCTGCCCGCCGGCTGGGCGGTCCGCGTCTCGCACCCGCTGGAAGTGCCGGGCCTGGACGCCGAGCGGCATCTGGTGGTGGTCGGTCGCACGACGGCCGGCTGAGCCCGGGACCACCGCCCGCGCTCGGACGCCGGTCCGGGCCTCCGCCCAGCTTGGCCACCAATAACGGCTACGGCGTGCCGCTTGCCGTTGTCGCGCGCCGCGCCCACGCCGCTGCACGCGCCACACTCCGCGACTGGGGTCACGTTTTCACCCGCTCGGCAGCGCCCGGCGGCAGCGTGCATAATCATTGGTCCGGCCCCGCGCCGGATCCCTTCCGTCATTGACCAGGACGAGCCGCATGGCCCGCATCATCGCCGTCGCCAACCAGAAGGGCGGGGTCGGCAAGACCACCACCGCCGTCAACCTGGCCGCCGCCCTGGCCAAGACGCCCAAGCGCGTGCTGCTCGTCGACCTGGACGCGCAGGGCAACGCGACCATGGGCAGCGGCATCGACAAGCGCGAGATCGACGCCACCATCTGCGACGTGCTGCTGGGCGAGGCCGATGCGGCCAGCATCCTCAAGCGGACCGCCGAGGACTTCGACCTGCTGCCGGCCAACATCGAGCTGACCGCGGCCGAAATCACCCTGATGAACGAGGACGGCCGCGAGCAGCGTCTCAAGAATGCGCTCGCGCCGCTGCGTGCCAACTACGACTTCATCCTGATCGACTGCCCACCGGCGCTGTCGCTGCTCACGCTCAACGCGCTGACCGCCGCCGACTCGGTGATCGTGCCGATGCAGTGCGAGTACTACGCGCTGGAAGGCATCAGCGCCCTGCTCGACACCATCAACGCGCTCAAGGCCAGGCTCAACCCGGCGCTGGAGGTCGAAGGCGTGCTGCGCACCATGTTCGACGTGCGCAACAACCTGGCCAATGCAGTGTCGGCGGAGCTGACCAACCACTTCGGCGACCGCGTGTTCCGCACCATCGTGCCGCGCAATGTGCGCCTGGCCGAAGCACCCAGCCACGGCCAGAGCATCGTCGGCTACGACAAGGCCAGCCGCGGCGGCATCGCCTACCTGGGCCTGGCCGGCGAAGTGCTGCGCCGCCAGCGCGAACGCGAACAGGCCGCCAAGGCCGCGCCGGCCGCCACCCCGGAGGTCGCGGCATGAGCAACGCCAAGGGCGGCGCCGCCGCGAAGAAGCGTGGGCTGGGCCGCGGGCTGGCCGCGTTGCTGGGCCCCGAGGCCGCCGCCGAGGCGCCAGTGCTGGAAGCGGTCCCGGGCGACTCGCTGCGCACCCTGCCGATCGACGCGCTGCAGGCCGGCAAGTACCAGCCGCGCAAGGTGTGGGACGAAAACAAGCTGGCCGAGCTGGCTGAGTCGATCAAGGCGCAGGGCGTGATCCAGCCCATCGTCGTGCGCGACTTGGGCGGCAAGACCTACGAGATCATCGCCGGCGAACGCCGCTGGCGCGCCAGCAAGCTGGCCGGCCTGACCGAAATCCCGGTGGTGATCCGCGAAGTGGACGACCGCACCGTGGTCGCCATGGCGCTGATCGAGAACATCCAGCGCGAGGACCTCAACCCGCTGGAAGAGGCCAACGCGCTGCAGCGGCTGATCGACGAGTTCGACCTGACCCACGCCCAGGCCGCCGAGGCCGTGGGCCGTTCGCGCGTGGCGGTGTCCAACCTGCTGCGCCTGCTGGAGCTGCCGCCGGAGATCCGCGTGCTGGTCGAAACCCGTGCGCTGGACATGGGCCACGCCCGCGCCCTGCTGTCGCTGACCCCGCAGGCCGCGATTGCCCTGGCCCGCCAGGCGGCCGAGGCCGGATGGTCGGTGCGCGAGGTCGAGCACCGCGTGCAGCAGCTGACCGCCGGCCAGATCCCGACCAGCAGCACCGCCAAGGCCAAGCCGGCCAAGGCCAAGCCGCAGGCCGACATCGCCGCGCTGGAGCGCGAACTGTCCGAATCGCTCAGCACCAAGGTCAACGTGCTGCACGGGCGCGGCGGCAAGGGCCGGCTGGTGATCCACTACACCGACCTGGACTCGCTGGAAGGCGTGCTGGAACGCCTGCGCGGCCGCGTCGAGGCCTGAGCCCCGGCCACCGGACCGCGCCGCCCCGGTTGACGGGCCACGCGTTCGTTCTCAGCGTTCGTTTTGATCCACCGCCACGGGACGTACCGACGGCGCTTCCAGGCGCCAGGCCTCGATCGTGAGGGCCGGCGCTTCCGAGACGACCCGCCAAAGCTGTCCGACGGTCACCGTTTTCGCGGACAATTGGCCCCGCAGACGGCCCCGCAGGCCCTCACTCCAGAGACCGATGACGACCAGCCCCCAACTTTCCGTCGTGGTCCCCGTGTTCAACGAGCGCGACAACGTCGCCCCGCTGGTGCACGAGATCACCGCCGCCCTGCGCGGACGCGCCCCGGCTGACGGCGGCGACTTCGAGATCGTCTATGTCGATGATCATTCGAAGGACGACACGCTGGCGGTGCTGCAGCAGCTCAAGACGGAAGTGCCGGAGCTGCGCGTCGTGCACCACGTCACCCAGAGCGGGCAGAGCACTGCCATCCGCAACGGCGTCAAGGCCGCGCGCGGCGCCTGGATCGCCACGCTCGACGGCGACGGCCAGAACGACCCGGCGGATATCCCCAAGCTGATCGCCGAGCGCGCCAAGGCCGCGCCGGAGGTCAAGCTGTTCGCCGGCTGGCGCGTGAACCGCCAGGACAGTGGCAGCAAGCGCTGGGCCTCGAAGTGGGCCAATGCGATCCGCAGCCGCATGCTGCGCGACGACACGCCGGACACCGGCTGCGGCATCAAGTTGTTTGAGCGCGAGGCGTTCCTCGATCTGCCGCACTTCAACCACATGCACCGCTATCTGCCGGCGCTGATGCAGCGCGCGGGCTGGAAGACGGTGAGCGTGCCGGTGCACCATCGCCATCGCACCGCGGGCGTGTCCAAGTACAACAACCTCAACCGCGCGCTGGTCGGCATCAGCGACCTGCGCGGCGTGGCGTGGCTGATCAAGCGCGGTAAGGTTACGCGCGTGCAGGAGCTCTGAGCATGCCGGTGGAGGCCCTAGCCGTGGACTTCATGAACACGCCGATCGCGTGGCTGGAGTGGACCGGCGTGCACATGTCGCCGTGGAAGGTGATCGGCCTGACCGGCGCGCTGATGTTTGGCGGGCGCTGGGTCGTGCAGTTCTTCGCGTCGCGCCGGCACGGCAAGCCGGTGATCCCGCGGCTGTTCTGGTACATGAGCCTGCTGGGCAGCGGGATGACGCTGAGCTATTTCGTGTTCTCGCAGAAGCAGGATTCGGTGGGCATCATCCAGAACCTGTTTCCGGCGTTTACCGCGGGGTACAGCCTGTATTTGGACATCAAGCACCGTGGATGGAAGCGCGATCGCGCTTCGCATTGATTAAACCCCTCAAAAGGGCAAATGCAGCGCCGCCGGCAAGGTGCGAAGATCGGCCTTCCGCCATTGCCCGACGCCACGCATCGTGAAGCCTCTGCTGCCCAGCCTTCTTGCCCTCCATCTGGCCATCACGCCAGTCGCCGTCGCCTCTGCCGCTACCTCCGTGCCGACTGCCTCGGCATCGACGGCGGATGCCCGATTCGAGGCGATCTACACCAAGGAATGGGCCTGGCGGCAGCGCGAAACCGGCGGCGCCGACGAGGACAGCGACACCTCCGGCGGCAATACGCGTCTGCCTTCCGTGGACGCGGCCAGCCAGCAGGCACGGCTGAAGGTGTGGGATGACGTGCTGCGCCAGCTCGATCGCATCGATGCGAGCAAGCTCTCGGCCGAAAACCGCATCAATCTCGCCGTGTATCGCGCGCAAGTGCAGAACCTCGCGGCCGACGTGCGCCTTGGCGGCTATGAGATGCCGTTCAATTCGGACTCGTCTTTCTGGTCCAACCTCGGCTTCATGGCGCGCACCACCTTCAAGGACACGAAGGCCGCCGAGGCCTACATCGCGCGGCTCAACGACGTGCCGCGCCACTTCGGCCAGCAGATCACCAACATGCGCGCCGGCCTGGCGCGGGGCTTCAGCGTGCCGCGCGCGGTGCTCGACGGGCGCGACGTGTCGATCGCCGCCATCGCCGGACTGAAGGACCCGGAGCAGGCCTCGCTGTACGCGCCATTCCGCAAGCTGGCGGCGAGCATCTCCGCCGCTGACCAAGAGCGCCTGCGCGAAGCCGCGCGCGCCGCCATCAAGGACCGCGTCGTACCGGCCTACGGCACGCTGCTCACCTTCTTCCGCAACGAATACGTGCCGAAGGCGCGCACCACGCTGGGCGCTTCGCAGATGCCCGGCGGCGCCGAGTTCTACCGCCAGCAGATCCGCGAATACACCACACTCGACCTGTCGCCCGACGAGATCCACGCCATCGGCCTGGAAGAAGTCGCGCGCATCCAGGCGCAGATGGACGCGATCATCCGTGAGGTCGGGTTCAAGGCACCGGAAGGCCAGGCCACCTTCCCCGCGTTCCTGCACTTCCTGCGCACCGACCCGCAGTTCTACGTGACCACCCCGCAGGCGCTGCTGGAACGCGCCGCGTGGATCGCCAAGCGCGTGGACGGCGAGGTGGGCAAGGTCATCGGCACCCTGCCGCGCGGTCGCTTCACCATCATCCCGGTGCCCGACGACATCGCCCCGTTCTGGACCGCCGGCCGCGGCGGCAACGGCACCTACTGGGTCAACACCTACAACCTGCCCTCGCGCCCGCTGTACAACCTGCCGGCATTGACCCTGCACGAGGCCTCGCCGGGGCACGCGCTGCAGGGCGCATTGGCCGAGGAGCAGACCGGCCAGCCCGACTTCCGCCGCAAGTCCTACATCTCCGCCTACGGCGAGGGCTGGGCGCTGTACACCGAGAAGCTGGGCCAGGAGATGGGCATCTACCAGACCCCGTACGAGGAGTTCGGCCGCCTGACCTACGAGATGTGGCGCGCCTGCCGCCTGGTGATCGACACCGGCATCCACGCGAAGGGCTGGACCCGTGAGCAGGCGCTGGCCTACCTGCGCGACCGCACCGCGCTGAGCGAGCACGAGGTCACCACCGAGGTCGACCGCTACATCTCCTGGCCGGGCCAGGCGCTGAGCTACAAGCTGGGCGAGATCGCCATCGTGAAGTTGCGCGCCGAGGCCGAGCGCGAGCTGGGCCCCAAGTTCGACGTGAAGGCCTTCCACGACGCCCTCCTGCGCCAGGGCTCGCTGCCCCTGCCGGTGCTGGAGACCGAGGTGCGCCGCTGGATCGCCGAGACGAAGGCGGCGCCAGCGGAGCGCGGGGCAACGGCCAAGGGCTGAGCTTTCCGCTCTCTCCGCCCCCCCAAACAGCGGCTTGGGCGCCGACCCACCTCACCGTCAGATGAGGTCCGGCGCCACCCGGGGGTGCGTAGAGCGGGCAGGATTGCCCGCGCTCGGCGCCAAAGGCATGGATGCCGTCGCGCCGGCGGAGCACCCCCGGGTGGCGCCGGACCGCCCCGCCACGCCCCAGCGCCCACCCCCGCCCAACACACCCAAAGTTGCCCACAGGCAGCCCTTCTGGAATAATGTGCGGCTCACTGCGTCCAGCCTGCCCACAAGGCAAGCAAGGCGGATCCCCGGAAGCGCGATTCCGGCCCGCCCGGTTCCAGTGGCCGCCCGCCGACACGGGGGCACGAACCCCACCCGTATCGCGCGCCGCCCGCGGATGTCCGCAGCCGGCAGGGCCGCCCGCCTCCCTGGCCAAGGGAAGCCCCAATTACCTTTCGAGGTGCGTATGTCCCGAGTTTGCCAAGTGACCGGCAAGCGTACGACGACCGGCAACAACGTCTCGCACGCCATGAACAAGACCCGTCGCCGTTTCCTCCCGAACCTGCACGAGCGCAAGTTCTGGGTTGCCAGCGAAAACCGCTGGGTGAAGCTGCGTGTTTCCACTGCTGCCCTGCGCACCATCGACAAGAACGGCATCGACTCCGTTCTGGCCGACCTGCGTGCCCGCGGCGAAAAGATCTGAGGAGGACTGAACCATGGCTTCCAAGCGTGACAAGATCCGCCTGATCTCGTCGGCCGGCACCGGCCACTTCTACACCACCGACAAGAACAAGAAGAACACCCCCGGCAAGATGGAGATCAAGAAGTACGATCCCGTCGTGCGCAAGCACGTGCCGTACAAGGAAGGCAAGATCAAGTAAGCCTTCCGCCTTGTCGGATGCAATCCCGGAAGCCCGCCGCCTGGCGGGCTTTCGCGTTTCCGGGTGTTGCCCGGGGTCAAACCCGACGCCCGAGAACCCCAGGCACGGCCCCTACGGCGCCGGCTCGACCGCCTGCATCACCCGGTCGCGCCCCGCGGCCTTGGCCGCATACAGCGCCGCGTCGGCCCGCCCCACCAGGGTCTCGGCGGCTTCATCGCGGCCCGCGGCGGCCCAGCCGATGCTGACCGTGACCGGCCGGCCCGGCCAGGTCTCGTCGCGGAAGGCCTGCACGATGCGCTCCGCCACGGCGGCAGCCTCACGCGCGTCGGTGTCGGGCAGCAACACCGCGAATTCCTCGCCGCCATAGCGGACCGGCAGATCGCCGGGCCGCAAGGTGTTTCGCAACAACACAGCCAATTGCCGCAGCACTTGGTCACCCGCCAGGTGGCCGAAGGTGTCGTTGTAGTCCTTGAACCGGTCCAGGTCGAGCATCAACAGCGCAAAGCTGCGGTCGGCATGCCGGCGACCGTGCACCAGGCCGCGCATGGCTTCGTCGAAGGCACGCCGATTGGGCAGCCCGGTCAGGGCGTCGGTGTGGCTCTCGTCATGCAGCGCCAGCGCGTTCGCCCGCTCGTGCTCCAGCCGATCCAGCAGCAGGGCCACCCACCAGATCAGGCCCGCCAGCGCGCTCCCGCTGAGCAAGGCCAGCGTGGAGACCACCGTGGTCGGCGTCCACGCCAGCCAGTCGCCCGCCACCCGCGCGAACAGGCCCAGCAGGCTGGGCACCAGCAGGGCTGGCAACAGCAGGCGCCGGGCCACGAGCCCGCCCAGGCCCGCGGCGTGCATCACCCTCATCAGCCCCTTCGGCGGCAGGCTGGCCAGCCACGCCAGCGCCGCGACCAGGAACAGGATGGCGGTGTGGATCGCCACCGGTGTGGGCTCCATCTGCCCCGCGCGTACTCCCGCCTGATAGCCGAACGACGCCAGCGCGAACATCGAGAGGCCGAGCAACAGCAAGGCCAGCAGCTGCTGCACGCGCCACCACGGCGCACGGTCGGGCAACAACCCCAGCATGCCCAGCACCACGAATCCCGCGGCGGTCACCTCCGACATCCGCCCCGGGATCCGGCCGATCACCGCAGACTCGGGGTCGGGGTACCAGCGGTCCGTGGGCAACGGCAGTTCGAGCCCGAAGGCGACCAGGCTGCCCGCCCCCAACGTCGCGACCACCACCGACAGGACCCGGCAGAGCTCCGGCACGGGAACGACGCTGCACCGGTTGAGCAAGGCCAAGCCGGCCAGCAGGAATGCCAGGGCCGACACCGGCTTCATCGAATTGGCGCCCGGCAGCACGGTACGCAGCGCCACCACGTCGAACTGCCAACCCAGCAACACGACGACTGCGACCACCATCATCCCGACGCCGGCGCGACAGATGAAAGGACGCCCCCACGCCTCGGCAACGGGTGCCAGACCGGCGGCGGTCGTCAGCGGTCGGGGCGTCGGCAGGCTCATTGAGCGAATAATGCCATTGCACGCAGGGCCTGCCGCAACCGTACACTCAGGCCATCACGGTACTGAGGCGTGCACGGGTGATTCCAGGCTGGTTGCTGCTGCTGGTATCGGTGGGCTACGTGGGCGTGCTGTTCACCGTGGCCTATTACGGCGACCAGCGCGAAACCACGCCCAAGGCGAAATGGCTGCGCCCCTTGGTCTACTCGCTGGCGTTGGCGGTCTACTGCTCGTCGTGGACCTTCTACGGCGCGGTGGGCACGGCGGCCCGCACCGGCTTGGGCTTCCTGCCGATCTACCTCGGCCCGTTGCTGCTGCTGATCTTCAGCTGGCGCATCCTCGAGCGGCTGGTGCTGATCTCGGGCGAGCACCGCATCGTCTCCATCGCCGACTTCCTGTCCTCGCGTTACGGGCGCGCACCGGGGCTGGCGGCATTGGTGGCGACGGTGGCGCTGGTCGCCGCGGTGCCGTACGTGGCGCTGCAGTTCAAGGCGGTGGCGATGAGCGTGCAGGTGCTGGCCGACACCCCGGCCAATCCCGGCGTGCTGGGCGACCCCGCGTTCTACATCGCGCTGCTGCTGGCAGTGTTCTCCATCCTGTTCGGCACCCGTGAGATCGATGCCACCGAGCACCACCACGGCATGGTGCTGGCGGTTGCGCTGGAGTCGCTGGTCAAGCTGTTGGCGTTCGTGGCCATCGGCGCGTTCGCCCTGACCCACCTGCCCGGCACGGGGGGATTGGGCGAACGCATGGCCGATGCAGCGAGGGTGGTGGTGACACCCGACCTGCCCACCGGTTTCGTGGCTCAGACCCTGCTCGCCTTCGCCGCCATCCTGTGCCTGCCGCGCCAGTTCCACGTGGCGGTGGTGGAGTGCCAGGACCCCAACGACGTGCGCGCCGCGCGCTGGCTGTTTGGCGGCTACCTGGTGCTGTTCTCGCTGCTGGTGGTGCCGATCACGCTGGCGGGGCAGTCGGTGCTGGCCGGCACCGGCGCCCTTCCGGACACGTACGTGCTGGCGCTGCCGCTGGCGCTCAACCAGGACACCCTGGCGCTGGTGGTCTACATCGGCGGCTTCTCCGCGGCCACCGGCATGGTGATCGTCTCCAGCGTGGCCTTGGCGACCATGGTCAGCAATGACCTGGTCATGCCCGTGCTGCTGCGTTCGAAAGCGCTGCGCCAGGGGCCGGATATTGGCCGCCAGGTGCTGTGGGTGCGGCGCATCACCATCCTCGCACTGGCGATGACGGCCTATGCGTACCACCGCGGCTCCATCGGGCAGGACACGCTGGCCCAGCACGGCCTGCTCGCGTTTGCGGCGGTCGCACAGTTTGCGCCGGCCCTGATCGGCGGCCTGTACTGGCGCGGCGCCAGCCGCCAGGGCGCGTTGGCCGGCGTGCTGGCCGGCACCCTCGTGTGGGCCTACACGCTGCTGTTGCCCGCCCTGGCGCAGGGCGGATGGATTGAGGGTGAATGGATCGCGACCGGGCCGCTGGGGATCCAGTCGCTGCGGCCGGAGCAGTTGTTTGGCGTCACCGGCTGGGACCGTCTGACGCACGGCACGTTCTGGTCGTTGTTGTTCAACGTGGCAGGGTTTGTCTATGTCTCGGTGCGCAAGCGCCCGCGCCTGCAGGACCAGCTGGCCGCCGCGCCGTTCCTTGACCCCTACGTGCAGCGCCCGCCGCTCGGTCCGGGCGGCTGGGCCGGCAGCGTGCGCAGCGGTGAACTGCTGGCGCTGGCCGAGCGCATCGTCGGCGACCGCCACGCCCGTCGCGCATTCGAGGATTACGCCGCGCAGCAGTACGACACCTGGAACCCCGAGCGCCCCGCCGACCGCGCCCTCGCCCAGTTCACCGAGCGCCTGCTGGCCTCCGCCATCGGCGCCGCCTCTGCGCGCCTGACCCTGACCACCGCGCTGCGCGGCTCGGGCATGGAGTTGGGCGAGGTGGTCGCGGTGCTGGACGAGGCCAATGAGGAGCTGCGCTTCAACCGGCAGGTGCTGTCCACCACGCTGGACAACATCAGCCAGGGCGTCAGCGTGGTCGACCGCGACATGCGCCTGGTGGCGTGGAACAAGCGCTACCAGGAGCTGCTCGATTACCCCGACGGCATGCTGTACGTCGGCCGCCCGGTCGCCGACCTGATCCGCTGGAACGCCGAGCGTGGCGAACTCGGCCCCGGTCCCATCGAGGAAAAGGTGCGTCGGCGCATGGACCACATGCGCGCCGGCACGCCCCACGTGTTCGAGCGCGTGCGCGCCAGCGGCCAGGTGATCGAAATGCGCGGCCGCCCGCTGCCCGGCGGCGGCTACGTCACCAGCTACAGCGACGTCACCGACTACAAGCGCGCCGAGCAGCAGCTGCGCGAGGTCAACGAAACACTGGAACAGCGCGTGGATTTGCGCACGCGTGAGGCCGAGGCCGCGCAGCAGTCCAAGACCCGCTTCCTGGCTGCGGTGAGCCACGACGTGCTGCAGCCGCTCAACGCCGCGCGCCTGTTCACCACCGCGCTGCGCGAAAGTCCCGACGGCAGCGAGCAGCAGCACCTGGCCGAACGCATCGACGCCTCCCTGCGCGCCGCCGAAGACCTGCTGGACGGCCTGCTGGACATCTCGCGCCTGGATGCCGGCGTGCTGAAACCGGAGATCACCGATTTCGATGCCGGCGAACTGCTGCGTGAACTGGCCGCGCAGTACGCCCCCAGCGCCGCGGGGCGTGGGCTGCAGCTGCGCGTGCGCGCACCGACGACACCGCTGCCGGTGCGCAGCGACCGCCGGTTGCTGCGTCGCGCGCTGCAGAACTTCCTCGCCAACGCGCTGCGCTACACCCGCGAAGGCGGCGTGCTGATGACCGCGCGCCAACGCGCGGCCGGTCGCATCGAGCTGCAGGTGTGGGACACCGGCCCGGGCATCGCCGCGCACCACCTGGAGCAGATCTTCGACGAGTTCCGCCGCTTCGACCAACCGGGCGTCGGCGGCGAGCGCGGCCTCGGGCTGGGCCTGTCGATCTGCCAGCGCATCGCGCGCACGCTGAACCACCCGCTGTCGGTGCGCTCGCGGGTGGGGCTTGGCAGCGTGTTCACCATCACCGTGCCGCCCGCACCGGCGCTGCAGGCGCCCAAGGCGCCTGCGCCAGACGGCAACGTCATCGCCGACTCCCTGGCCGGGCTGCGCGTGCTGTGCGTGGACAACGACCGCGAGATCCTCGATGGCATGCGCACGCTGCTGGAGCGCTGGCGGGTCACCGTGTTCACCGCCGCCAGTGCCGACGAGGCGATGGCGCTGCTGGGCGAGTTGCCGCACGTGCTGCTGGTGGACTACCACCTGCACGATCGGCTGGATGGCCTGGGCGTGATCGACGCGCTGCGCGAGCGCCTGGGCGCGCCGCTGCCGGCGGCGCTGGTCACGGGCGACGGCAGCGATGCGGTCAAGCTGGCCGCACGCGAGCGCGGCTGTCCGGTGCTGACCAAGCCGCTCAAGCCGGCGTCGCTGCGCGCCTTCCTGGCAGCGCAGCGGCACACGGTCGCCTCCCCGGGCGGCGACGCGCGGACGTCCGCTTAGCCGCGCACCAGCTCCAGCACGGTCGCCGAGGCCACGCCGTCTTCGCCAAAGGCGCGCACCCGGTCGCGGCCGCCGGCCTTGGCCTGGTACATCGCGGCATCGGCGTGGGTGAACATGGCCTCAAACGCATGGCCCGAGCGCCCCGACGTGGTCAGGCCAAAGCTGGCCGTGACCGGCTGGCCAATGACGGTTGTGTCGATGGCCGCCAGATTTTCACGCACGCGCTGCGCGATGCGTCGCGCGGCGTCCATGTCGCTGCCGCAGGACAGGATGCCGAACTCCTCGCCACCCAGTCGGCCGCACACGTCGCCTTCGCGGCAGGCCGCCTTGCAGGCCACCGCGACCTGTTGCAGCACCCAGTCGCCCACGGCGTGACCGTGCGTGTCGTTGATCTGCTTGAAGTAGTCCAAGTCCAGCAGCACCAGCGAGGCCTCGCGGCCGGCGCCGGCACACTTCTGCAGCAGCGCCTCGGCGTTCTCGCGGAAGTGCGAGCGGTTGCTGATGCCCGTGAGCCCGTCCACCTCTGCCTGGCGGCGGAAGGCGACCTGCACGCGTTTGACTTTGTAGGCCCACAAGGCGATGGCCGTGATGACCAAGCCCAACAGGGTCAGCAACAGACGTGAATTCTGGACCGACGCCTGCGAGACCTGTTGCTGCAACGTCAGCACCTCGTTCTGCTTCTCCAGCAACTCGATGGCCTGGTTCTTCTGTTGCAGTTCGTGGCGGCTGAGCTGGAACGCGAACTCGCGGGCCTTGATCTCGTCGAGGCGGGCTTTATCCGCTTCTGCGTACTTACGGTACTCCCCAAGGGCGATGGCAATATCACCTCGCTTTAACGCAGTCTCGTACTGCACTCTATGCGCTGTGACGACGGGCAGCGAATGAACATCCTTCTCACCCCGCTCAAGCACTGCCTGCGCGTGTCGGTCAGCGGCATCTGGATCGCCCATCATCAGTTTGTACTCGGCGAGCAATCCATTTATCTCGCCGATCAAGTATGGATATCGGGTTTCCTCCACTTCGGGAAGATGGGACTCAAGAAGTTCGACAGCACGGGATACCTGTCCTAGTGAGACAAAATGTCTAGCCAAATAGCCGCGCAACAGGTTGCTGGCTATAGCTTCGCCTTGCGCATCGCAGTCGGCGATTGCCTCGTCAACTTCGTCGTCCGACTTGGCCCAACTGCCTAACCCATATAGCGCTTCAAGCCGCAACTGCTTGGCAACACATCGGTTACGAGGGGTTGACCGCTGAAGCAGCAAGCGCTCAGCGTAGTGTTTCCCCAGCGAATATTGGCCGAGCTGGTTGTGAAGCAAGGCCGAAACGCCCAGTGCCGTTTGGCGCAGGTTGGGCTCGACATTGCCGGCATCGAGCGCAAGGGTAGTGGTCAGGTAGCGCAGTCCAAGCGGAAAATCACGGATTGCAGCTGCGCTGTTAGTGACCAACAATCCAGCACGAAACCGGATGTTGACGTCCCTTGCCCCCTTGAATAACTGTGACGCGACCTTGATCGCCTTGGCATGATCACCTTCGAGGATGCAACCATACGCACCAAGCAGATCAATGTGATCTGCTTGGGTTGCCGTGGCCTTCTCGCGAATCGACCTAAGCTGCGCAAGCGTGTCCTGAAATTCTTTCGCATCGACGTTGCGTGCACCTTCAGCCCGCGCAAGCAGGGCATCGATATTGCCTGAAGCAAATCCGACACCTGGGAATGAGAGAATTGCGGCCAGCAGGAAGCAGGCCGCACATGCTCTTATCATCCCCTTGGGCCTGCAGCCAATCTGCAATTCCATGCTCGGCTCATCAAGCCGCGATCGAGACCTTGGGTTCATCTTCAGGAGCCCCTCCATCGTCATCGTCCGGAACATCCCGCATAGGCGCGTCGCCATCTGGCTCCTCCTCCGGCGTGAACACATAGGCGATTACCTGGGCCCGTCCGCCAAGCAGCTCGTTGAGTGATTCTCTGTCGCGCCGAACCAGGGCGGACCGGCTGTTGTTGTCGAGGTTCGCAGCATCGACGGCGGCGAGGTATTGCGAGTCGGTTAGCCCGCCGGGTCCAGCACCGAGGACTTCGAGAAACTGCACGACTTTCGACATTCTTCGACTCCTTCAAGATTCAGCAGTGGAATGCATCTGACTAATTGCATGGATGCTGGCCGTTTCCCTGCGCGCCAGGGACTGCTCCAGCGCCTCAATGCGCGCAAGCATGACTTCATCTTGGAGCAGCGACCGCGCAGGTGGTAACACAACGGTGGAATGCAGATGGATCTCCGCGTCGGTCAGCTGGCGCAAGGCAACTCGCTCGATGCGGGGCTCCATGATCGGCACGGTGGCCGCCTCGTAGATCACCACCTCGTGATCGGCGGGGTAGTCCTCGAGCAGTCGCTCCACCAGCAGGTGCCGGTGCGCTGCGCCGGTGGAGAAGCGCCGATACGTGCGATCCCCTGCGACGCCGACCTGCCACAACACCAGGTAGGCGCTGGGGTCGATGCGGCGGCGGTAGAACAACAGCTGGCTGGCCTCGTAATGCTGGCAACCGTATCGCCCGGGGTCGATCCCCAAGTCGGCGTACAGGCAATCCTCAGCTGAAACCCCAGGCTCCATGCTGGTAGCGTGGCCCTCGGCGCGTGCGCGGGTGATGGCGTCGTGTGGCACCTTGGCGAACACGCCGGGGTGGCCGTAGAACGCGCCGCAGACGCGGCGACCGGCGCGCACTTCGGCCAGCATGGCCTCGACCATCTCACGGTAGGTGCCGTGGCGCGGCTTGCCCTCGGCGTAATAGGGCTGGAGGCTGCGCACGTCGGCGTTCATGTCCTGCAGCCAGAGTTCCACCAGCGGGTCGGATGCCAGTACGAACACCACGTCGGCCTGTTCGATGTGCGCACGCGCCCGTGGGCCGAGGTGGGCCCCCAGCATCATCCCCAGGCCGACGCAGGTAAGACTGCCCGGCAGGTTGGCAACCGACGTGGACATGCTGCGACCGCTCTCCCCAGCGCTGGCAGAGCCGTCACATTAACCATACACCGCCCGATAGTGCAAAGCCTGTCACGTTCTGGCGGCGGCCGGTCGCCAGTGGGTGCGGGGCAGTTCCCAGCGACAGCGGCCCGGTGCGGACGCACGCTCGGGCGCGCGGCGGAAACCGAAGGGCGCCAGCAGGCGGTCGATGATCAGCGCGTGGTCGTCGTCCGGCCGTTCGGCGTGCACAAGCGCCAACCCCATTGGCCCGAATGCGTGCGCCAGCACCAGGGTGAACGCCTCGCTGGACACGCCGCGGTTCCACCAGCCTTCGCGCAGCATCACCCCCAGCTCGGCGGCGTCGCCCGCGCGCGACAAGGCGGCGATGCCAACGCCTTCGGCAGCCGGCGCCAGGCCGTCTTCGCCGTGCCAGTCGATGCGCCAGGTGCGGTGCCCGGGAACCTCGCGCCGGTTGTGGCGACACACCGTCTGGAACGCGCGCGCGGCGCCCTCCGGCGAGGTGTCAATGGCGATCCGGCGCATCACGGCCGGATCGGTGTACAGGTGGATGTAGAGCGCCTTGTCACCGACGCCATCGGCGTCGAGGAGACGGAGGGACAGCCGTCGGCTCCTCATGGGCGGGCCGCGGGTTTTGACGGTCGTACGCGACGTGCGCTCAGTCGCCTTCCTCAGGCGGCGGCACGATGGCACTCGGGTCCAGCGCCAGCCGCCCCGCAATCAGCACCGCCTGGGTGCGGTTGTTGGCGCCCAGCTTGCGCAGGATGGCGGTGACGTGCGCCTTGACCGTGGCTTCGGACACGCCCAGCTCGTAGCCGATCTGCTTGTTGAGCAGGCCGCTGCCCAGCATCTGCAGCACGCGGAACTGCTGCGGCGTGAGGTCGCGCAGGCGGTTGGCGGCGTCGTGCTCGTCGGCCGCCGCGGCGGGTGCGCTCAGCGCCGACGCCGGCGCCCAGCGGTCGCCGTCCAGCACGGTGGCGATCGCCTGCCCCAAGGTCGCAGCATCGGCCGACTTGGGGATGAAGCCAATGGCGCCGTGGTCCAGTGCGCGGCGCATCACCGCGGGCTCCTCGCGCGCCGACACCACCACGATGGGCAGCTGCGGGTACAACGCGCGCAGATGCACCAGCGCGCTGAAGCCCTGCGCACCCGGCATGTTGAGGTCCAGCAGCAGCAGGTCGGCGTCAGGATAGGACTCGACCAGCGCATACAGCGCGTCTACGCTGTCGGCCTCGTGCAGCGCGGCATTGGGCAGCACGCGCGCCACGGCGCCGCGCAGCGCCTCGCGGAACAGGGGGTGGTCGTCGGCAATGAGCAGGGTGGCCATCGCCATACCTTACGGCACCCGGCGTTCCTTAACGAGCGAGTCCACCACCGAGGGGTCGGCCAGGGTGCTGGTGTCGCCCAGCTGGTCCGGCGCGTTCTCGGCGATCTTGCGCAGGATGCGGCGCATGATCTTGCCCGAGCGGGTCTTCGGCAGGCCCGGCGCCCACTGCAGGTGGTCGGGCGTGGCGATGGGGCCGATCTCCTTGCGCACGTGCGCGATGAGCTCCTTGTGCAGCGTCTCGCTGGCTGTCTCGCCGGCGTTGAGGGTCACGTAGGCATAGATGCCCTGGCCCTTGAGGTCGTGCGGGAAGCCGACCACCGCCGCCTCGGCCACCTTGGGGTGGCTGACCAGCGCGCTTTCCACCTCGGCGGTGCCGATGCGGTGGCCGGACACGTTGATCACGTCATCCACGCGGCCGGTGATCCAGTAGTAGCCGTCGGCGTCGCGGCGGCAGCCGTCGCCGGTGAAGTAAGTGCCGGGATAGGTGCGGAAATAGGTGTCGATGAAGCGCTGGTGGTCGCCGTACACGGTGCGCATCTGGCCCGGCCACGAGTCGAGCAGCACCAGGTTGCCTTCGGCCTCGCCTTCCAGCACCTGGCCGCTGGCATCAACCAGCGCGGGCACCACGCCGAAGAACGGCTTGGTGGCCGAGCCGGGCTTGAGGTCGGTGGCGCCGGGCAGCGGGCTGATCAGGATGCCGCCGGTCTCGGTCTGCCACCAGGTGTCGACGATGGGGCAGCGGCCCTCGCCCACCACGTCGTAGTACCAGCGCCAGGCCTCCGGGTTGATCGGCTCGCCGACGCTGCCCAGCAGGCGCAATGATTTGCGCGAGGTCTTCTGCACCGGCTCCTCGCCTTCGCGCATCAGCGCGCGGATGGCGGTGGGCGCGGTGTAGAAGATGGTGACCTGATGCTTGTCGATCACCTGCCAGAAGCGCGAGTAGTCCGGGTAGTTGGGCACGCCTTCGAACACCAGCGAAGTGGCGCCGTTGGCCAGCGGCCCGTACACGATGTAGCTGTGGCCGGTGACCCAGCCCACGTCGGCAGTGCACCAATAGACGTCGTCGTCCTGCAGATCGAACACGGCTTCGTGGGTATACGAGGCATAGACCAGGTAACCGGCGGTGGTGTGCAGCACGCCCTTGGGCTTGCCGGTGCTACCGGAGGTGTAGAGGATGAAGAGCGGATCCTCGGCGTTCATGCGCTCGGGCAGGCACTCGAGCGGCTGGCCTTCGATGACCGCGTCGTACCAGCGGTCGCGCGGCATCTGCATGTCCACGGCGCCGCCGGTGTGGCGCACCACCAACACGGTTTCCACGCTGTTGGTGCCGGGCATCTTCAGCGCGGCATCGACGTTGGCCTTCAGCGGCACCTTCTTGCCGCCGCGCAGGCCTTCGTCGGCGGTGATGATCAGCTTGCTGCCGCAGTCGGCCACGCGGTCGGCGATCGAGTTGGCGGCAAAGCCCCCGAACACCACTGAGTGGATCGCGCCGATGCGCGCGCAGGCCAGCATCGCCACCACCGCCTCGGGGATCATCGGCAGGTAGAGCGTCACGCGGTCGCCCTTGACCACGCCCAGGCCGCGCAGGGCGTTGGCCAGGCGGCACACGCGCGCGTGCAGGTCGCGATAGGTGATGTGCTGGGCGGGCTGGTCCGGCGAGTCCGGCTCGAAAATCAGCGCGGTCTTGTCCCCGCGCGTGGCGAGGTGGCGGTCGAGGCAGTTGACGCTGGCGTTGAGCTCGCCGTCGGCATACCAGTGGATGCGGAAATGGTTGAGGTCGTAGCTGACATCCTTGATCTGGGTGGGTGCGCGCATCCAGTCCAGTCGATGGCCGATGCGGCCCCAGAACGCTTCAGGCTGCGCCACCGACTCGGCGTAGTCCTGCTCGTAGCGCTCGCGCGTGTAGCGCGCCTTCGCGGCGAAGTCGGGCTTGACCGGATACACGTTGGCAGACTGGTTCATGGCGCACTCCCAAGGTCGGTGGCACTAAGCGTTGGCGTGGCGCGGCAGGCACGGCGCCGTTGGCCCAAGTGTGCCGCAAGCACACCCTGCAGCAGGTAGGCCCAACGTTTAGACCATGGTCTTAAAGCCGCGCATTCAAGCAGGTTTCCTAGACCAATGGCGAATGGTTGTGCAGCGCGATAGCCACGCAGGCTGGCCGCGACCGTGCAGACGGCACGGCTGTCCTTGGGAGGGAACATGTCAAACCGCAGTAGTTCGCACGGCTTGCCGCCGACGCCGCGCAAGCGCGCGCTCGCCGCCGCGCTGGTGCTCGCAATGGGCCTGCCGGGCCTGTCCTTCGCGCAGACCGCGAAGGAGAAAGAGCTCGAAGCACGCGTCGTCGAACTGGAGAAGATGGTGCAGCAGCTGGTGTCCCAGCAGCAGCAACAGCAGACCCAGATCACCGAAGTCAAAACCGCGCAGGCCACGCCCGCACCGGCGCCTGCCGCGAAGCCCGGGATCCAGTCCACGCCGATCCTGACGGGTGCCAACGCCGGCACGCGCTTCAGCTATGGCGGCTTCATCAAGCTGGATTCGTCCATCACCCGCACCAACGACGGCGACATCGCCGATGGCACGGTGGGCCGGCTGTTCTACGTGCCCAAGACCATCCCGGTGGGCGGTGGCGCCAACAAGGAGTCGGGCACCGACACCGACATGGGCGTGGCGTTCTCGCGCTTCTGGCTTGGCGCCGATACCGAGCTGGAGAGCGGCGACAAGCTCAAGTCCTACTTCGAGTTCGACCTGTTCGGTGGCGGCAGCACCGCCTTCACCGGCAACGAGGTCGCGACCAACACCTATGCGGTCACGCTGCGCCACGCCTATGTGAGCTGGAACAACTGGCTGGCCGGCCAGACCTGGTCCAATTTCCAGGATGCGGCGGCGCTGCCCGATGCGGTCGACTTCCTCGGCCCCACGGAAGGCACCGTATTCGTGCGCCAGGCCCAGGTGCGTTACACCAAGGGGCCGTGGTCGTTCTCGGTGGAGAACCCGGAGACCGTGTACACGCCGTTCCGCGGCAACATGGCGCAGGTGGCCGGCGACGACGGCGCGATGCCGGACGTCACCGCGCGCTACACCGCCAAGGGCGCGTGGGGCCACTTCGGCATCGCCGGCCTGGCCCGCCAGCTGAAGTACCAGAACGGTCCGGCGGACATCAGCTCCAGCGGCACCGGCTACGGCGTGAGCGTGTCGGGCAAGTTCAATGTCGGCAAGAGCGACGACTTCCGCTACATGGTCACCGGCGGCAGCGGCATCGGCCGCTACGTGGGCCTGGCGCTGAACAACGACGCGGTGCTCGATGCCACGGGCGACCTGGAGAACATCGACCTGATCTCCGGTTTCGCTGGCTGGCGCCATGTCTTCAGCCCGAAGCTGCGCGGCAACCTGTTCTATTCGTTCGCCGAATACGACAACCCCACCGACCTGACCGGGCTTGGCATCACCAAGTCTGCCGAGTCGGCGCACGTGAACCTGATCTACGCCCCGCTGCCGAAGCTGGAAGTGGGCGCCGAGCTGATCTGGGGCAAGCGCGAACTCGAAAACGGTGACGCCGGCGAGCTCAATCGCCTGCAGACCCACGTCAAGTACAGCTTCTGAGCGAGGACCACCGCATGTCCAGCATCACTGCATCCCACACGTCGGCGGGCGAGCTGACCAAAGGCCACAAGAAGGTCATCTTCGCCTCCAGCCTCGGCACCGTGTTCGAGTGGTACGACTTCTACCTGTACGGCTCGCTCGCGGCGATCATCGCCAAGCAGTTCTTCAGTGGCGTCAATGAAACCACCGGCTTCATCTTCGCGCTGCTGGCCTTCGCCGCCGGCTTCGCGGTGCGTCCGTTCGGCGCACTGGTGTTCGGCCGACTCGGCGACATGATCGGGCGCAAGTACACGTTCCTGGTCACCATCGTCATCATGGGCATCTCCACCTTCCTGGTGGGCGTGCTGCCCAGCTACGCCAGCATCGGCATCACGGCACCGGCGATCCTGATCGTGCTGCGATTGCTCCAGGGCCTGGCCTTGGGCGGCGAGTACGGTGGCGCGGCGACCTACGTCGCCGAGCACGCGCCGGATGGCAAGCGCGGTCTGTACACCAGCTTCATCCAGACCACCGCAACCATCGGCCTGCTGCTGTCGCTGGTCGTGATCCTGAGTGTGCGCGAATCGATCGGTGTGGAAGCCTTCGAGGCCTGGGGCTGGCGCATTCCGTTCCTGGTCTCGATCGTGCTGCTGGGCGTGTCGGTGTGGATCCGCATGCAGCTGTCGGAGTCGCCGCTGTTCCAGCAGATGAAGAACGAAGGCAAGCTGTCGAAGGCCCCGCTGACCGAGAGCTTCCTCTCCAAGAACGGCCGCATCGTGCTGCTGGCCCTGCTCGGCGCCACCGCCGGCCAGGCCGTGGTGTGGTACGCCGGCCAGTTCTACGCGATGTACTTCCTCAGCCAGTCGCTCAAGGTCGACAGCACCACCACGTGGTTGTTGATCGGCGGCGCGCTGATCGTGGGCACGCCGTTCTTCGTGTTCTTCGGTTGGCTGTCGGACAAGATCGGCCGCAAGAAGATCGTGATGGCCGGCTGCCTGATCGCCGCGCTGACCTACTTCCCGCTGTTCAAGGCGCTGACCCACTACGCCAACCCGGCCATCGAGGAAGCCAGCATCAGCGCGCCGGCCAAGGTCATCGCCGACCCCGCGACCTGCTCGTTCCAGTTCGACCCGATCGGCAAGAAGGTGTTCAACAGCTCGTGCGACATCGCCACCTCGGCCCTGGCCAAGGCGGGCGTGCCGTACACGGTGGAAGCCGCTCCGGCGGGCAGCGTGGCCAAGGTGATGGTCGGTTCGGCCGAAACCGCCAGCTACGAAGGCGCAGGCTTGGACAAGGCGGCGGCGAAGGCCGCATCGGAGAAGTTCCTCGGCGAGCTCAAGCCCGTGTTGACGCAGGCCGGCTATCCGGAGAAGGCGGACCCGGCGCGCATCAACAAGCCGATGGTGCTGCTGATCCTGACCATCCTGGTGATCTACGTGACCATGGTCTACGGCCCGATCGCGGCGTGGCTGGTCGAGCTGTTCCCGACCCGCATCCGCTACACCTCGATGTCGCTGCCGTACCACATCGGCAACGGCTGGTTCGGTGGCTTCCTGCCGACCATCGCCTTCGCCCTGGTGGCGGCCACCGGCAACATCTACTACGGCCTGTGGTACCCCATCGTGATCGCGGTGATGACCTTCGTGATCGGCTCGCTGTTCCTGCGCGAGACCAAGGACGTGGATATCCGCGAGTGATTACCCCCGTCGTGTGCTGAAAGGACGACGCCGGCCCTGGGCCGGCGTTGTTCTTTTGCGGCGCGGTGGTGTCGCGGGGGTGCGTGGGCGTGTTGTCGCATCAGCCCGACGGGCGGGCCATGCCGCCGGCCACCACCGCGCTCAGCGGGGCGGCGCCGCCAGTTCGCGTGCGTCCAGCGCGCCGTCGCGATTGGCGTCCTGGCGGTGGAAGGCGTCCGCCAGACGTTGACGGTGCTCGGCCAGGCTGACTTCTCGGCCGCGGCCGCCGGGCAGCTCATCCGGGGTCAGGCGGTCATCCCGGTTGCGGTCCATCTGCGCGAAGGCGTAGCCCATCCAGGCCTGGTACTCGGGCAGCGATACACGGCCGTTGCCGTCGGCGTCCATGCGCGCCAGGTAATCGCGCGTCGCCGTCACCTGGGCCGCCACGCCGACCGACCCCAATGCGGCCAATGCGGCGACCAGCACCAGGCCGCCCCGTCGCGAGGGGCGAGGGTGACGACGCGCGGCGGGGCGCGGGCAGGCGGAATCGGGGGCCGGCATCAGGCATTCCGGAACGGGACCAGGACCACCCGATCATGCCATCGGCCCACCGCCCGACGCATGAACCATCACCGACCGCCGCGTGCGTGGCGGCCGCGCCGCCGCGTTACTGCCCTCCGGTCACCCGTAGCAGCCGGTAAGCTGCGCGCATGCCCGAGTTGCCCGAAGTCGAAACCACCCGCCGTGGCCTGGCCCCGCACGTCGAAGGCCGTCGCGTGACGGGCGTGGTGCTGCGCCGCCCCGACCTGCGCTGGCCCATCCCGTACGAGATCGTGGACACCCTGCCCGGCCAGCGCATCGACGCGGTGCGGCGGCGGGCGAAATACCTGTTGCTGGACACGTCGGCCGGCAGCGCGCTGTTGCACCTGGGCATGTCCGGCAGCCTGCGCGTGCTGCCCGCCGACACGCCGCTTCGCGCGCACGATCATGTCGATATCGCCCTCGACTCCGGCCAGGTGCTGCGCTTCAACGACCCGCGCCGCTTTGGCTGCCTGCTGTGGCAGCCGGCCGGCGAGCAGCACGAACTGCTGCGCGACCTCGGACCCGAGCCGCTCTCGGACGCCTTCGACGGCGATTACCTGTTCACGCGCAGCCGCAAGCGCGTCGCGCCGGTCAAGAGCTTCCTCATGGACCAGAAAGTGGTGGTGGGCGTGGGCAACATCTATGCCGCCGAGGCGCTGTTTGCCGCGGGGATTTCGCCTTTGCGGGAAGCGGGCAAGGTCTCGCGCGAGCGCTACGCGGCACTGGCCGATGCGGTGAAGGCCATCCTCGGCCACGCCATCACCCGCGGCGGGACGACGCTGCGCGACTTCATCAGCCCTGACGGTGCGCCCGGCTACTTCGAGCAGGAGCTGTCGGCCTACGGGCGCGGCGGCGAGCCCTGCCCCCGCTGCGGGCGGTTGTTGAAGCAGGCGACCATCGGCCAGCGCGCCAGCGTCTGGTGCGGCCACTGCCAACGCTGAGTCCGGTGACGCCGGCCGGCGGCCCGCCGGGTTCGTGCGCGCGGTCACGGCTTGGGCCGACACCACGCATTCGCAATTTCAATGCCAAGAAAATGTCGCCGCGCCGCCGCGTGACACCGCTTTGCAACGCGCTATAGTCGCCTCAGAAAAGCCTCGGGGGAGGTGGAATGTCCGATACCGCCGAAATCACGGTGTTGCTGGATGCAGCGCGCGACGGTGACCGCGGTGCGCTCGATCGCGTGCTCGCAACGCTGTATCAGGAACTCCACACCATGGCCCGCCGGCAACTCGCCGGGCAGCACGGCCACACGCTCGACGCCACCGCGCTGGTGCACGAGGCCTACCTCAAGCTCATCGGACGACGCGAGGCGCAGTTTGACGACCGCGGCCATTTCTTCGCCTACGCCGCCTCGGCGATGCGCAGCGTGGTGGTGGACTATGCCCGCCAGCGCTTGGCGCAGAAACGCGGCGGTGACCTGCACCGCGTGACCGACCTGCCGGAGGACATTTCCGGCGGCCTGCGGCTGGACGAGGAAACGCTCGGGCTGGACACCGCGCTGAACCGGCTGGCCGCCGTCGACCCCCGCCTGGCGCAGGTGGTGGAACTGCGCTATTTCGGTGGGCTGTCGGAACTGGAAATCGCCGCCCTGCTGCAGCGCTCCGAGCGCAGCATCCGGCGCGACTGGCAGAAGGCGCGCATGTTCCTGCTCGCATCGCTGCGAGAGTCCTAACGGCCGCGCAATGGACCCCGAGCGCTGGCAACGGCTGTCACCGCTGCTCGACGCGCTGCTGGAGCTTGAGCCCGATGCACGCGCCCAGCACCTGGAGGCGATGCGCAACGAGGACGCGGCACTGGCGGACGAGCTGGGCACGCTGATTTCGCTGGACGAATCGCACGCGGATTTCCTCGCCGAGCCCGCCATCAACATTCCGGCCGGACCGGGCCCCGGTGCGGTCATTGGACCGTATCGGCTGGAGCGGCTGCTGGGCGAGGGTGGCATGGGGCAAGTGTGGCTGGCGGGACGGGCCGATGGCCTGTACCAGCGACGGGTCGCACTCAAGCTGCTGCGCCCCGGCTTGGCCGACACCAACCTGCGCCTGCGCTTCACGCGCGAGCGCGAGATCCTGGCACGCCTCACCCATCCGCACATCGCACGCCTGCTGGACGCCGGTGTCAGCCAGGACGGGCTGCCGTACCTGGCGCTGGAGTACGTCGATGGCGTGCCCATCACCGACTGGTGCCGCGACAACCACACGCCGTTGGAACGGCGCCTGCAGATGTTCCACCAGATCTGCGACGCGGTCAGCCACGCCCACGCCAACCTCATCGTCCACCGCGACCTCAAGCCCTCCAACATCCTGGTCACCCCGGCGGGCGACGTGCGCCTGCTCGACTTTGGCATCGCCAAGCTGCTCGATCGCGAGGCGCCCGTGGTCGAGCGCACGCGCACCGGCGCGCGCGCTTTCACCCTGCACTATGCCGCCCCCGAACAGGTGCGCGGGGAACCGGTCAGCACCATGACCGATGTGTACTCGCTGGGCGTGGTGCTGTACGAGCTGTTCACCGACAGCAAGCCGTACCGGCCCACGCGCAAGAGCGACGCTGCGTGGGAAGAGGCCATTCTCACCGCGGACCCGCTGCGACCGTCGCAGACCCTGCTGCGGGAGGCCGAGCGGCACCCGCGCGATGCGCACGTCCTCCGCCGCCGGGCGCGCGTGCTGGCCGGCGACCTCGACAACATCGTGCTGAAGGCGCTGTCCAAGCAGGCCGTGCAGCGCTACGCCTCGGTGGAGGCTCTGGCCCTGGACCTGCGTCGCCACGAGTTGGGGCGCCCGGTGATGGCGCGGCCGGACAGCGTTGGCTACCGGCTGCGCAAGTACGTGCGCCGCCACCGCTGGGCCCTGGCCAGCGGCACGCTGGTGGTGCTGGTGATGATCACCGCGCTGGGATTGGTGGCGTGGCAAGCGCGCGAGGCCGTGCGTGAAGCCGGGCGCGCCCAGGCCATCCAGGACTTCATGCTGGGCGTGTTCGAGAACGCCAGCGTGGGCGGTGGCGGACAACCGCTGGACCTGCGTGGCCTGCTGGACGCATCGCTGGACCGCGGCCAGCGTGAATTGGCGCGGCAGCCCCGCGCGCGCGCCGAGTTGATCGGCTTGGTCGCACGGCTGCGGATTGGACTGGGTGACTACACCGAAGCCAAGAGCCTCCTGGAGCGGCAAGCCATGATCCTGGACAACAGCCCGGATGTGCCAGACAGCCTGCACTTGGAATCGCTGACCCAGCGCGGCCGCGTACTGCGGCTGCTGGATCGCCCGCGCGACTGCATCGACCTGATGCAACCGGCCTTGGCCGGGGCTCGCCGGCAGCAGGCACAACTGCCGCCCCAGGTGGCCGACTTCTATTCGCAGCTGGGCCGTTGCCGCCGCGCCAACGGCGAGCGCAAGGGCGCGCGCCAGTTGTTCGAGCAGGCCTTGGCCCTCCGTCGGGAGGGCACGGGCGACCGCATCGGCGAGGTGGCCAGCCGGATGGACATCGCCAACCTGCATGCCGACGAAGGCGAAGTGGCCACCGCGATACGCCAGCTGGAGGATGCACGCGCGACGCTGCGCGAAGCCGCCGGGCCGCGCCACCCGATGCTGGTCGACATCGGCCGCAGCCTGGCCAGCCTGTACCAGGCACGCGGCCAGCTGGCGGCCGCCGAGCGCGAGGCCGGCAATGCGCTGGCGATCAGTGTGCAGGCCAATGGCGTGGACCACCCCGCCAGCATCGCCGCGCGCCAACAGCTGGCCGCGCTGCAGATGCGGAGCGGTCACTACCGCCAAGCGCGCGAGGAGTGGGGCCGGGTAGCGCAACAGCTGGGGGCACGCTTGGGCCCGCAACACCCGGACGTGATCCGCAGTCTGGTCGCACAGGGCCGCGCCGACTGGGAGTTGGGCGACGAAGGCCGCGCACTGGCCGTGCTGGCACAGGCTGTCAGTGCCGCCCGCGGCACCGGCGATGCCGGATTAGTGGCCGAAGCCCTGATGGCGCACGGGAACGCGCTGCGCCAGACCGGGCTCGCCACAGAAGCGGTGCCCCCCCTCCAGGAAGCCGCCCGCCTGCGCCAACGGCTCGACGGGGATGACCACCCCGCCCACGGCCAAACACTGCTGGAACTGGGGCTGGCCCAAGGGGCGGCAGGCGAAACCGCTGCGGCGGCGGCCACCCTGCGCACCGCCACCACCACCCTGCAGCGCGCGTGGGGCCCGCATCACCCGGAGTCGATCACCGCGGCCGCCGCCTGGGCACGTCTGCGGGCGCAGGCCGGTGACGACCGGGCGCTGCGCGACCTCGAGGCGCAGGCCGCGCGAGCGGGCACCTCACCGGACGCGATGCTGGCCCGCGTGCGCGTGGCCGCGTATCGCGCCGAAGCCGCCTGCCGCCAGCAGCCACCGTCACCGGCCGCCGCGGCTTCGCTGGACGCCGTGCGCACGCCCTTGGCCCGATGGCGGCCCGAAGGCGGGTCACTGACCCGAGAGATCGTCGCCATCGAGGCAACCTGCCGGCGCTTGCGCTAAACCTTGTTGCAGCGACGGCAGAAGAAGCAGGCGGTCGCGACGGCTTCGCGCCGACCCACGCGCCGCACGGCACCCATCGCAAGCGGGCTCAAGGCGTGGGGGAGCGAATTGGCTCCACCGGCCCAATCTCCACCGAACCCGTCTGGATTAACAGATCCTGTTGTCGCCAGTACTGGTCAAAATCAATCCCGTAGAGATCCGCGGCAGAAGCAAACTGCACGTTGGCACTGCCGCTGGCGTTGATTGCCCCACAGATCTCGAACGAGCCACCCGAAGGCCTGCCAGCCACCTCCAGCTGTCCGCCCCAGCCGACCCGACTTCCCGTCATGTTGCTGGCAAAGCGACGCATCGCATTCTCGGTACGCCGTTGAGCGGCGCTGTCGCCATAGCGGACGTACAACGCAGCGCCCCGGACACCGACATCGGACTGTTCGTCCAGTGAAAGTTCCTGCCACATCTTCTCGCGCAACAACAGCAGCTTGGTGGTGCCGCGTTCGGCAGCCAGATCCGACCACGCGTAGCCAAGCACGTGGTCCACCGGCGCACCGATGCCGTGCCAATGCATCAGGCTCAGGTAATGCTGCGCGTACTTGTCGGCATGGAAGGCCGCCCGCTCGAAGTGCCGCACCGCCTGCTTGTAGTCACGCTGGGCATAGGCGATGAGGCCGTGCAGCCGATACTCCTCATTGGGCCTGCCTTTGGCCTTGGCAACCATTTCGCTGAGCGTGCCAACGGAGGCCTCGGTGAGCCTGGGCAGTTCGCGGGGGGATGCCTCGGCGGAAGAAACACCGCAGGCCAGCAGGAACGTCCAACAGAGTGTTCGAAGACGCCAGTCCATGTCCGTGTCCGATATCGGCTGATCACGCCACCAGCAGTGGTATCACGCGGCCCGACGCCAAGGCAATGTCAACCGCGGACCCCACCCATCGCGGGGAACGCTGGCCGCCGCTTACAACAGCGGCGGCTGAAGCGGCTCGATCACGCCCTCACCGCGCATCACCTTCTTGAACTCCGCGCGCGACACCGACACGTAGCGTTCGTTGCCGCCGATCTCCACCTGCGGGCCGTCCTGCACCGCGCGTCCCTGCTCGTCCACGCGCACGGTCATCGTCGCCTTCTTGCCGCTGTGGCAGATGGTCTTGATTTCAGTGATCTCGTCGGCCCACGCCAGCAGGTACTGGCTGCCCTCGAACAGCTCGCCGCGGAAGTCGGTGCGCAGCCCGTAGCACAGCACCGGCACCCGCAGCGCGTCGACCACTTCGCTCAGCTGCCACACCTGTGCCTTCGACAGGAACTGCGCCTCGTCCACCAGCACGCAATGCAGCGGGCCATGCGCGGCGATGTCGGCCTGCACCGCGGCCAGCAGGTCCTGGTCACGGTCGAAGGCGATGCCGTCGGACTGCAGGCCAATGCGCGAGGCCACCGTGCCGCTGCCGCCGCGATGATCGAGCCGCGGCGTGAGGATCAAGGCGCGCATGCCGCGCTCGCGGTAGTTGTACGCCGATTGCAGCAGCGTGGTGGTCTTACCGGCGTTCATCGCCGAGTGGTAGAAGTAGAGCTTGGCCATCGCGCCAGTGTAACGGGGGCGGGCCCACCGGCCGCGCTCCAACGCCTGGGCGCGATGCCCGTCCGGGCGGGTTCAGTCCGTCTTGGCGTCGCTCACGGGCACGGCGGGGCCGACCTTCACCTTGCCTTCCAGCATCCAGTCCTGCTCAGCCCAGTAGCGGTCCATCCCATGGCTGGCGGCACCATACAGCTGCTCTCGCGTGCCCACCGCGGTCTGGGTGAACGAGGATGCATTGCTGCCGGTTTTGGCGAAGAACTGACCGCTCACGGGCTTGCCCGATGTGGCCAGCATCTGTCCGTCATAGCCCGCCCGGCTGCCGGTCATGTCATCGGCAAACCGCCGCAATGCACTCTCCGCGCGCGGCTGGGCGACCTCGTCGCCGTAACGTGCGTAGAAGTTCACGCCCTGCTCGGCGGCTTGGGCTTGCTGTGCGGCCGTCAGCTCCGACCACATCTTCTCGCGGATCAGCAGCATCTGCCGGCTGCCACGTTCGGCAGCCAGGTCTGCCCAGATATACGCCTGGACACGGTCGGTGGGCACGCCGGAGCCATGCCAATACATCAGGCTGAGGTAGTGCTGCGAAAACTTGTCGGCGTAATACGCGGCCCGCTCGAACTGCGTGCGCGCACCGTTGTAGTCCCGGCTGAGATAGGCCTTCAGCCCGGCGAGCCGGGACACCTCATTGGGCTTGCCCTCGACCGCCTTCAACTGCGCGTCGACGTCCAGAAAGCTCGCGTCGGTCAGCTTGACCGGCTCGCCCGCCACGACCACCGGCGCCACCGCCAAGGCGGCGACCAGCACCCGCCCCTTCCACGCACCTGTCCACATATCCCTTGCTCCTCCGAGTCAGTGCCGCCATCGACAGGACCACCCTTGGCCCCGGGCTACCCTAACAACGAGGTGGGTTGCGCGCCAAGGGGCCCACTCACGGCTCGGGCGGCACCTCAGGCACGGGCGCGTTCACTTCGGGGGCGGTGGCAGGAATGCGCGACGCCGCCGGCTCATCGCGCACCACTTCGGCCTCGCCCACCGTGACCTTGCCGATCCGCGGCTTCATCCACACCTGGTCCTGCCACGCCCAGTACTTCTTGGGGTCCCAGTAGCGCTCGTCGTAGAACTTGCTGCCATCCACGACTTCTTCGCCAGCGGGCGTCGGGATGGTGATCGTCAGCGCCCCGACCATGCCGGTCCGGCTGCCGGTGACGCTGCGGCGGGCCAGGCGCAGCTGGAAGTCGGCCCGGGGGCGCGCCGCCTCGTCGCCATACCGGGCATAGATCGCCGCACCCTCGCCCAGTGCCCGTTCACGCTCGGCCGGGTCCAGCGCGGCCCAGTAGCGCTCCCGCAACCCTGCGAACCCCTGGTAGCCACGTTCGGCGGCCAGGTCCATCCAGGCATAGGCCAGCGCGCGGTCGCGCGGCATGCCGTCGCCGTTCCAGTACATCTCGGCGATCATGCCCTGCGACGGCTTGTCGGCATAAAAAGCCGCGCGGCGAAAGAAACGAAAGGCGTCGTCGTAGCGCTTCTCGCGGTAGGCGCGTTGACCCAGCAGGCGGTACTTCATGTCCTGGTGGCCTTCCATGAAGCCCGCGCGCATCAGTTCCGGCGCCAGCATCGGGTCGGGCGGCGGCGCGGCACGTTCCTTGGCAGGCGCGGCCAGCGGCACGGTCAGGCACAGGGCGACGAGCGCGGGTCTGAACAGGGGCATTCCTTGCATTCCTTATCGGGGAGGTCGACAAGGGTACCGGTCCAGACCGCCGGAGACAGGTAAACTGATGGGCCATGCCGGCCCGCGGGCCTTCATCGTCTCCATGCACGGCCTCAATCCCCCCCAACACGCCGCCGTCCTGCACACCGACGGCCCCCTGCTCGTGCTTGCCGGCGCGGGCAGCGGCAAGACGCGCGTCATCGTCGAGAAGATCGCGCACCTCATCGCGTCCGGGCGTATGCCCGCCAAGCGCATCGCCGCCATCACCTTCACCAACAAATCGGCGAAGGAAATGCGCGAGCGCGTGGCCAAGCGCATCAAGGGCGACGCCGCCGAAGGCCTGACCATTTGCACCTTCCACGCGCTGGGCTTGAAGATGCTGCAGATCGATCACGCGCACGCCGGTCTGCGCCGCGGCTTCAGCGTGTTCGACAGCGACGACAGCGCGGCGCAGATCAAGGACCTGCTGCCACCGGGCAGCAAGCCTGACGTGGTCGACGACGCCCGCAACCTGATCTCGCGCGCCAAGAACGCGGGCCTGTCGCCGGAAGAGGCGCTGGCCGCCGCACGCAGCACCCGCGAGACCGAGGCCGCGCTGCTGTACGCGCGCTACCAGGCGCGCCTGACCACCTTCAATGCGGTGGATTTCGACGACCTGATCCGCCTGCCGGTGCAGTTGCTCGAATCACACGAGGACCTGCGCCTGGCCTGGCGTGAGCGCATCGGCTACCTGCTGGTAGACGAATGCCAGGACACCAACGACGCGCAGTACCGCCTGCTCAAGGCGATCGCCGGGCCCAAGGGCCTGTTCACCTGCGTGGGCGACGACGACCAGTCGATCTACGCCTGGCGCGGCGCCAACCCCGACAACCTGCTCTCGCTCGGCGTGGATTACCCCACGCTGGAGATCATCAAGCTGGAGCAGAACTACCGCTGCTCCAACCGCGTGCTGCGCACCGCCAACGCGCTGATCGCCAACAACCCGCACGAGCACCCCAAGACGCTGTGGTCCGACCAGGCCGACGGCGAGCGTATCCGCGTGTGGGAGTGCCGCGACAGCGCGCATGAAGCGGAGAAGGTCGCCGCCGAGATCGCGTTCATCGCCAGCGCCAAGCAGGCACCGTGGAGCGACTTCTGCATCCTGTTCCGCGGCAACCACCAGAGCCGCGCGCTGGAAAAGGCGCTGCAGCTGCTGCGAGTGCCGTACCACCTCACCGGCGGCACCGCGTTCCTGGAGCGCGGCGAGGTCAAGGACGCGCTGGCGTGGCTGCGCCTGATTGCCAACCCCGACGACGACGCGGCGTTCCTGCGCGCAGTCACCTCGCCCAAACGCGAGGTCGGCGCCACCACGCTGGCCAAGCTGGCCGAGATGGCGCAGCACGGCGGGATGCCGATGGCGCGCGCGGCCGAGCAGATCGGCGTGCTCAAGCAGCTGGCGCCGCGCGCGGCCAACGCCGTCGATGGCTTCAGCACGATCGTCAAGAACCTGCGCCGCGACGCTCAGCGCCTGACGCCTGCCGAACTGGTGCGCGAACTGGCGCAACGCAGCGGCCTGCTCAACGCCATGCGCGAGCAGAGCAAGGACGAGGCCGGCTTCCAGCGGCGCAAGGCCAACCTGGAAGAGCTGGCCGACTGGTTCGACGGCGGCAAGGGCGCCGGCCCGGGTGAACTGGCCGCGCAACTGGCGCTGCTGTCGCACGCCGACAAGGGCGACGCCGGCAACCAGGTGCGGCTGATGTCGATGCACGGCTCCAAGGGCCTGGAGTTCCGTTACGTGTTCATCGTCGGCGTGGAGGACGGCAACCTGCCCCACGACGCCAGCCTAGACGAGGGCCGCATCGACGAAGAACGGCGCCTGCTGTACGTGGGCATCACCCGCGCCAAGGAGCGGCTGTGGCTGTCGCACTCGAAGGAAACGCAGCGCTGGGGCGAGAGGATCCGCCTCAAGCCCAGCCGCTTCCTCGACGAGTTGCCCGCTGCGGAGCTGCAGCGCGATGGCGCCGACCCCGCGCTCGATGCCGAGCACAAGAAGGAGCGTGCCAAAGCCGGGTTCGACGCGATCCGCGCGCTACTGGAGAGCTGATCCGTGCCACTCGGCCTGCGCCGCATCCACCACGTCGCCGTCATCTGTTCGAACTACGCGCGTTCCAAGACGTTCTACACCACCGTGCTGGGCCTGCCAGTGGTGGCCGAGGCGTATCGCGACGCCCGTGACTCGTGGAAGCTCGACCTGGCCCTGCCCGACGGCAGCCAACTCGAGCTGTTCTCGTTTCCCGAGCCGCCACCGCGGCCCTCGCGTCCGGAAGCCTGCGGTTTGCGTCACCTCGCGCTCGAAGTCGATGACGTCGCTGGGGCGGCCGCGCACCTGCTCGCGCAAGGGGTGGCCGTGGAACCGCTGCGCGTGGACGAGTACACCGGCCGCCGCTTCACCTTCTTCGCCGACCCGGACGGTCTGCCGATCGAATTGTACGAGGCGGCATCGGCCTAGACGCCCGACAGGCTCCCGCCGCATCCGCCCGCGGTTTGAGGCCTTCGGCACGTGGACGCGGCAGCCGCGGACGACCGTCACGACCGCCACGCCACGCCATCGGCACTGTCATGGACGTGGGCTACACTCGCCCGTCCTTTTCCCCGTCCGGACTGCCATGCACTTCCGCGCCCCCGCCCTGATCGCCCTGGCCTGTGCCTTCGCGCTGAGCGCTTGCCAGCACACCGGCGCCCTCGTCACCGCGCCGGACACCTCGCCCACGACGTCGGCGACGGCCACCGCTGACGCCGCCGCGGCGAACGACAACCTCAACGCGGTGCTGTGGATGCAGCGTGCCGTGGAATACCGCGCCACCAGCCTGCAGGCCTACCGCGCCGCCGCCGCCAACCTCGATCGCGCGCTCAAGACGCCGGGCTGGGACGCACTGGTGCCGGAGGAACGCGCCAACGCCGCCGGGAAGCTCAAGCCGGCCGTCGTGATGGACATCGACGAGACCGTGCTCGACAACTCGCCCTACCAGGCGCGCCTGGTGCGCGACGGCGGCGAATACAACGAAGCCACCTGGGACGCGTGGGTGCGCGAGCAGAAGGCCTCGGCCGTGCCCGGCGTGGTGGAGTTCGCGCGCGCGGCCAGTGCGCGTGGCGTCACCATCCTGTACCTGTCCAACCGCGCCGTGCACCTGAAGGACGCGACCATCGCCAACCTCAAGGCGGTCGGCATGCCGGTGGCCAACGACGACGTGTTCCTCGGACTTGGCACCGTGGTCGAGGGCTGCGAGCAGGAGGGCAGCGAGAAGAACTGCCGCCGCCAGCTCGCCGGCCGCCACTACCGCGTGCTGATGCAGTTCGGCGACCAGCTGGGCGACTTCGTCCAGGTCGTGGCCAACACCCCCGAGGCGCGTGATGCGCTGTACGCCCAGCACCAGGCCTGGTTCGGCGAACGCTGGTGGATGTTGCCCAATCCCAGTTATGGTGGCTGGGAGCCGGCGGTGTTCAACAACGATTGGCGCCAGCCGCGCGAGGCCCGACGCCAGGCCAAGTTCGATGTTTTGAACGTTGCGCCCTGATCCATCGTCAAAAATCAACAACTTACGACTGCTGTCGAATGTGTTGCATTAAATATGCGGCGCAGGTACGCTGTATTCCGTCCCGGGGCTTCCCGGAACTGCGCCACAACTCGATGTCCTCCGGCTTCGGCCGGACTTAAGGGAGGCCTCTGGCCTCCTTTTTCTTGTCCGCGAACCGGCCGATCCGGAACCGGCTTGGCTTGTCCCGTCGCCCGTCGCCCGCCAAGATGCGGTGGCGACTTGGGGAAGCCGCCCACCATGACCTCGTTCCGACGCCTGCTGAGCACGCTCACTCTCGCCCTGCTGCTGGCGGGATGCGAGCGTGCGCCGGCGCCGCCCCCGCCGCCGCCCAAACCGCTCGGCCCGGCGGAGGCCCTCAGCCGCCTGATGCAGGACCTGCGCCGCAACGACCTGGCCGGCTACGCCCGGCATGCGGCACCCCCGGCCGTGCACGCCCGCCTCGAGCAGGCGTGGCGCGAGGGCCACACCGTATGGCCGCTCACGGAGCTGCCGCTGGACGACCGCATCGGCCCGATGATCACGGCGTTGTCGGCCCCCGGCGCGGACCGCCAGCTCAAGGCCACGTTCAAGCAGCAGTTCTCGGGCGCCGAGCGCGAGTTGCGCTCGGCGGCGTCCACGCTCGGCCTGTTTGCGGGCCAGTACGTGGCCAGTGCCGAGGAGTACAGCAAGGAGGAACGCGACCACTACATGCAGATGATCGCGGCCTTCAGCCACTGGGGCCAACGCGCGCCGCTGGCCGACGGCAAGCGCGCCCGTGCCGCCCTGCCCAAGCTGATCCGGGCCGCGCGGGGCACGGGGCTGTCCGGCCCGGACGGCTTTGCCAGCGCGGGCATGGACAAGTCCCTGGGGCGGCTGGGGCCGTTCTTCCGCACCACCAAGGACGTGCTGCGCAGTTACGACCTGGACCTGGACGCCGCCCTGGACAGCGTCCAGGCCACCGTGGCCCAGCAGACCGGCGACACGGCGCGGCTGCGCGTGCGCTACACGCTGGCCGGGCGCCCCATCGACGCGCAGGTGCGCGCGGAGCGACGCGACGGCCAGTGGTACCTGGCCGACCTGGTGCGCCACGCCGAGGCCGAAGCGGCCGCGGTCCAGCCGGCCCCTGCCGGGCCCGACGAACCGGCGGCGCCACCCGCCGCACCGCCCTCCCGGCCGGCGCCCGCCCCTGCAGGGACCCCGGCAAGCGCCCCCGCGGCGGCCGCCCGCTAGCCGTCCGCCATCGGCATGCCGGCATAATGGCGCGGATGCCGAACCAGACACCCCTGCCGTTTCCCGAATCCGAGGCCGACCGCGCCGCCCTGCCGCCGGACCCGTTGCCTCCGGCGGCCCCGACGCCGCCCGAGCGGCGCCCCGGCGCTCCCGCGCGTCGCCCGTGGTGGACGCGCCTGCTCGGCCGCGTGCTGGAGCCGTGGATCACCTTGACCGTGGAACCGGAGTCGCCCGGCGACTACGCGCGCGACTGGACCGGCGGCCCGGTCTGCTACGTGCTTGAGGACTACGGGCTGTCCAACGCCCTGATCCTGGAGCGCGCCTGCCGCGAATACGGCCTGCCCTCGCCGATGCAGCCGCTGCCCGGCGACCCGCTGGGGCGCAAGCGCGCCTACGTGGCGCTGTCGCGGCGCAACGCCAGCGCGCTGGCCCCGTCCGGCCCGCCCTCGGGCAAGACCCGCTCCGAATCGCTTTCGCGCCTGCTTGAGGCCCACCGCGCCGACCCGGCCCTGGACGTGCAACTGGTGCCGGTGTCGATCTTCGTCGGCCGCGCCCCGGACAAGCAGAGCGGCTGGTTCTCGGTGCTGTTCTCCGAGAACTGGACCCTGGTCGGCCGTTTCCGCCGCCTGATGGCCATTGCGCTCAACGGCCGCGGCACGCTGGTGCGCTTCTCGCCGCCGATCAGCCTGCGCCAGCAGGTGGACGAAGGCCTGCCGCCCGAACGCACCGTTCGCAAGCTCTCGCGCGTGCTGCGCACCCACTTCCACCGCATCCGCGCCGCGGTGATCGGACCCGACCTCTCGACCCGCCGCCTGCTGGTGGACGCGGTTCTCGCCGCGGAGACGGTCAAGGACGCCATCGCCGACCAGGCCCGCCGCGACAAGTCCTCGCTGGGCGAAGCGTGGAAAAAGGCGCACGCCTACGCCTACGAAATCGCGGCCGACTACTCGCACCCGGTGGTGCGCTCGCTCAGCTTCATCCTCACCCCGGTGTGGAACCGCATCTACCGCGGCGTGCTGGTGCACCACCTGGACAAGCTCAAGCAAGCCGCGCCCGGGCACGAAGTGATCTACGTGCCCTGCCACCGCAGCCACATGGACTACCTGCTGCTCAGCTACCTGCTGTACACCAAGGGCATCGTGCCGCCGCACATCGTGGCCGGCGTGAACCTCAACCTGCCGGTGGTCGGCACCATCCTGCGCAAGGGTGGCGCGTTCTTCATCCGCCGCAGCATCCGCGGCAGCGCGCTGTACTCGGCGGTGTTCTCCGAATACATGGCGCAGCTGGTGTCGGGCGGCTACTCCATCGAGTACTTCATCGAAGGCGGGCGCTCGCGCACCGGCCGGCTGCTGCCGCCCAAGGGCGGCACGCTGGCGATGACCGTGCGCGCGTACCTGCGCCAGCCCACGCGCCCGGTGATGTTCCAGCCGGTGTACGTCGGCTACGAGAAGCTGATGGAAGGCAACAGCTACCTCGACGAACTCTCCGGCAAGCCCAAGGAGAAGGAATCGATCTGGCAGCTGCTGATGGGCATCCCCAAGGTGCTGCGCAGCAACTACGGCCAGGTGGTGGTCAACTTCGGCGAGCCGATCAAGCTGACCGAAGTGCTGGGCGAGCACGCCCCGGACTGGGACGGCAGGCCGGTGCCCGAGGACGAGAAGCCGGCGTGGCTGGCCGACACGGTCAGCGCGCTGGGCCAGCGCATCCAGGTCAACGTCAACCGTGCCGCCGACGTCAACCCGATCAACCTGCTCGCGCTGGCGCTGCTGTCCACGCCCAAGCATGCGATGGGCGAGGGCGACCTGCTGGCGCAGATCGCGCTGAGCCAGCACCTGCTGGCCGAACTGCCGTATTCGGACCGCGTCACCGTTACTCCGCATACCCCCGCCGAGATCATCGCCCACGGCGAGGAGATCAGCGTGCTGACCCGCACCCCGCACCCGCTCGGCGACGTGCTGAGCGTGGGCGGCGACAACGCGGTGTTGCTGAGCTACTTCCGCAACAACGTGCTGCACCTGTTCACGGCCGCCTCGTGGATTGCGTGCTGTTTCCAGAACAACCGGCGCATGAGCCTGCGCACGGTCGAACGCCTGGGCCGCAGCGTGTACCCGTTCCTGCAGGGCGAACTGTTCCTGCCGTGGAGCGAGGACGAGTTCGCCCAACGCCTGCACCGCACCGTCGACGCCTTCATCCACGAAGGCCTGCTGGAACGCGTCAGCGACGATGACGGCGGCATTCTCAGCCGCTACGCCGGGCAGACCGACGAGGTGTTCCGCCTGCGCGCCATCGGCCACTCGCTGCAACAGGCGTTCGAGCGCTACTACATCACCATCTCGGTGCTGGCCAAGAACGGCGCCGGCACGCTCAGCGCCGGCGAGCTGGAGAGCCTGTGCCAGCAGGCCGCGCAGCGCCTGTCGCTGCTGTACGCGCCGGCCGCGCCGGAGTTCTTCGACAAGACCCTGTTCCGCGGCTTCATCCAGAAGCTGCGTGAACTCAAGCTGGTCTGGGTGGACAGCAACGGCAAGCTCACCTTCGACGATCGCCTGGACGCGTGGGCCAAGGATGCGAAGGTGATCCTGGGCCGCGAGCTGCGGCACACGATCGAGAAGGTCAGTCCGGAAGCGGGCGCAAAGGCCGCGCCGGCTTCGGTGGCAGAAACGCCGGCGGGCTGAGCCACGGCATCGACCAGGCCGGCGGGCGCTGCGCCGGCCGGTCGCGAACCGCGCGCGTGAAGGGTGGCCTCAGGCAGGCTCGTCGGGGATCAGCGACGATTCCAGCCGCGTGATGCAGTCCTTCAGCCACAGCTTGCGCTTCTTCAGCCGCTTGACGGCGAGCTCGTCGGCGGCAATGTCGGCATGCAGGCGGCCGATGGCCATGTCCAGGTCGCGATGCTCCTGGCGCAATTCGGCCAGACGGCGGGCGATGGTGGCGGGGTCGTCGCACTCGTGCATGTGCCGAGCTTACCGCGCCACCCGTTCAAACGTCAGGGTGCGCGGTCCCGGTAGAATGGCCGGTCCATGAGTACCGCCCTGCCCCTGCACCCCGACTCCCTCTCCGCGTCCGCACCGGGCGTGGAGCCCCTCGCGCTGACCGAGCCGGCGGCGTTCGTGCCGCGCGCGCGTCGCGCCGCGCACGAAGCCAACAAGCTGGCCAAGCGCCTGCGCCACCAGGTGGGCCGCGCCATCGCCGACTTCGGCATGATCGAGGACGGCGACAAGGTCATGGTGTGCCTGTCCGGCGGCAAGGACAGCTACACGATGCTCGACATCCTGCTGCAGCTGCAGGCCAAGGCGCCGGTGCGCTTCGAGATCATCGCGGTCAACCTAGACCAGAAGCAGCCGGACTTCCCGGAGCACGTGCTGCCGGACTACCTGACGTCGATCGGCGTGCCGTTCCACATCATCGAGCAGGACACCTACTCGGTGGTCACCCGCGTGGTGCCGGAAGGCAAGACCATGTGCTCGCTGTGCTCGCGCCTGCGTCGCGGCGCGCTGTACACCTGGGCCGAGGAAAACGGCATCACCAAGATCGCGCTGGGGCACCACCGCGACGACCTGGTGGCCACGTTCTTCCTCAACCTGTTCTTCCACGCCAAGCTCAGCGGCATGCCGCCCAAGCTGCTGTCGGACAACGGCAAGCACGTGGTGATCCGCCCGCTGGCCTACGTGCGGGAGGATGACATCAGCGCCTACGCCGAGGCCAAGGCGTTCCCGATCATTCCGTGCAACCTGTGCGGCTCGCAGGAAAACCTGCAGCGCAAGCAGGTCAAACGGATGATGGACGCGTGGGAGAAGGAGACGCCGGGCCGCATCGAGACCATCGCGCGCGCGCTGGGCGACATCCGCCCGTCGCAGCTCAGCGACCCCAACCTCTTCGACTTCCTGTCGCTGGGCGCGCACGGCACGAAGGCCGACGCGCACGCGTGGCTCGCCGGTGAGGCAGCAACCGAGGACGCCGCTGGTCGGGAGGGCGACTCGGTACCCGCGGGTTGAATGCCGCCGTGCGACAACTGCCCGCAGCGCCGCGCGTGCGTGATTGCATCCGTTGCGCGCATGCCGCGACCCGCGTCGCAGCACCTGACACGATGATCGTTTCTGATAGCCAGGGTGCCGCCGGCGCCCTCCCCGTATCGAACCAGGGCCTCTGATGTTCTTCCGCAACCTGACGCTGTTCCGCTTCCCGACCACCACCAAGCTCGACGACCTCGACACCGGCCTGGACGAATGCCAGCTCAAGCCGGTCGGCCCGCTGGAATTGTCCAGCCGCGGCTTCATCAGCCCGTTCGGCCGCGATGCCGAAGCGCTGTCGCACCGCCAGGGCGACGCAATCTGGCTGGCCGTGGGCGGCGAGGACAAGATCCTGCCGGGCGCGGTGGTCAACGACATGCTGCAGAAGAAGCTGGCGGAGATCGAGCAGAAGGAAGGGCGCAAGCCCGGCGGCCGCACCCGCAAGCGCCTGAAGGACGAGCTGGTCACCGACCTGCTGCCGCGCGCGTTCGTGAAACCCACCCGCACCGACGCACTGCTCGACCTGGGCCACGGCATCGTGGTGGTCGACACCAGCAGCCGCAAGAGCGGCGAGAACGTGGTCAGCGAGATCCGCCGCGCGCTGGGCAGCTTCCCCGCGCTGCCGCTCAACGCCGAAGTCGCGCCGCGCTCAGTGCTGACCGGCTGGGTGGCCGGCGACCCGCTGCCCGAGGGCCTGTCGCTCGGGGATGAGTGCGAGCTGCGCGACCCCATCGACCAGGGCGCGGTGGTGAAGGTGCAGCGCATGGAGCTGCAGAGCGATGAGATCGCCAAGCACCTGGAATCCGGCAAGCAGGTCACGCGCCTGGCGCTGACGCTGGATGACCACGTGTCGTTCGTGCTGGGCGAGGACCTGGTGGTGCGCAAGTTCAAGCTGCTCGATGGTGCGGTGGATGAACTGGAAAGCACCGAGCGCGACGACCTGCGCGCCGAATTGGACGCACGCTTCATCCTGCTGTCCGCCGAGGTGCGCCGCCTGTTCACCGTGCTGGAAGGCGCGCTGAAGCTGAGCAAGGCCGAGGCCTGATCTTCGCGCGGCGCGCCTCCGACCAAGGGGCTGCATCGGGAATGCGCCATTGCCGGCCTGACGTCGACCGGGGCCGGCCGGCATCAAGGATGATCCGACAATGCGCGACCCGAGCCAGCGATGGACGCGCGATCGGCGATGAATGGCACGGACGTCGTCACGCACGCCGCGCGCCGATCCGTACAATCGTGGCAAGCCACCCCACGGCCACGCATGACTTCCCTGTTCCGCCTTCTGGCGCCATCGCCCCGCGCGATCGAGCGCGACGCGTTCGACCTGGTGCTGCCCGACGGCCGCACGATCGAGGTCGCTCGCGTTCGCGATCCGCGGGCACGACGCCTGAAGCTGTCAGTGGATGAGCGCGGTGCACGCCTGACCCTGCCCCCGCGTGCCAGCAGCGCCACGGGCGAGCGTTTCGTCGCCGAACACGCCGCGTGGCTGGACGCGCAACTGCAACGCTTCGCCGGCGAAGCCAGCGCCACGCTGGTCCGCGACCAGACCACGCACTTGCCCCTGCGCGGGCGCAGCGTGCCCTTGCGCTGGGAAGCCGGTCGCACCACCCGGCTGCAACCCGAGGACGATGCCGAGGCGCTGGTGTTCTCGCTGCCGCAGCAGGCCCGCGACACCGCCATCCAGCGTGCCGCACGTGATTTCTACGAAGCCCAGGGGCGCACCGATGTCGGCCGCTGGCTGCCGCGTTACCTGCCCGGCCTGCCCCGCGCGCCGCGCCAGGTGCGGTTCAAGGTGATGTCTTCGCAATGGGGTTCGCTGGCGCCGGACGGGTCGGTCACGCTGGACCTGTCGCTGGTGCTGGCGCGCCCATCGGCCTTCAAGTACGTGCTGGTGCACGAGCTCTGTCACCTGATCCACCACGACCACTCGCGCGCGTTCTGGCGCGAAGTCGAAGCCCGCTTTCCCACGTGGCGCGACGAGCGCCGCTACTTCAATGCGGAAGGCCGGCGGTTGAAGGCGACCCTGCGCGCGCTGATCGGCGGCTAACGCGCGTAGAAATCCCCGATCGCCGCGGCCACGCCTTGCGGGTCTTCCATGTGCAGGTGGTGGGTGCCGGGCATCACCACCAGCTCGCCGCGCGGCAACAGTGCGGCCCGCGCACGGCGCACGTCATCGGGAAAGTAGGACTGCGGCGGGTCGGCGTAGATCACCCGGGTCGGGCACTCGATGTGACGCACCAGGTCGCGCACCTGCGCCTCGCTGATGCGCACCGCCGTCGGCTGGGTCAGGCGCGGGTCGCTGCGCCAGACGAAGCCGCCCTCGGTGGGCGCGATGCCACGTTCCACCAACAGCCGCGCCACCGGTTCGCTGAGCCCGTTGACCTGCATGCGCGCGCGCACCGCGGTGGCGATGTCGTCGAACACGCGCAGGCCGCGCCGGGGAGACGCCTGCGCCGCGAAGGCATCGCGCAGGCGTTGGCCGGTGCGGTTCTCGGCCTCGGACAGCGCCCCCAACGCCTCGATGGCGACCAAACGCTCCACGCGCTGTGGCGCTGCTGCCGCGACCACGCTGGCCACCGCGGCGCCGAGGGAGTGCGCCAGCAGGCTGAATCGCTCCCAGCCGAGCGCGTCGGCGGTGGCGAGCACCGCGCGCGCAAACGCGACGCTGAGGTAGTCCGCCGCTGGCGGCAGGTGCGCGCTGGCGCCGTGGCCGGGCATGTCGAGCGCCGCCAGATCCAGGCCGGGCAGGTGCGGCGCCAACGGCACGAAGCTGCCGGCGTTATCCAGCCAGCCATGCAGTGCGAGGACGCGCGGCCCACCGGGCACCTCGCGGCGCAGCCCGCACAGGCGGCCGAACACGGTGTCGACGGCAAACTCGCGCATCACCGCGTCACTCACGCCCACGCTTCCAGTTCGCGGCGGACCAGCGCTGCGATCACGTCGGCATGCGCCGGCGAGTCGTTGAGACAGGGGATGTAGCGCAGCGTGCTGCCGTCATGCGCCACCTGCTCGGCCAAGCCCAATGCCACTTCTTCCAGCGTCTCCAGGCAATCGACCGAGAAACCGGGCGCGATGATGTCGATGGTGCGCACGCCGCGATCGGTCAGCGCCTTCAGGGCTTTGTCGGTGGCCGGTTCCAGCCACTTCTCCTTGCCAAAGCGCGACTGGTAACTCAGCGTCCAGGCGTCGTCGGCCAGGCCCAGCGCGGCGGCGATCGCTCGCGCACCGGCCTCGCACTGGGTGGCGTACGGGTCGCCCTGCCGGACCAGCCGTTGCGGCAGGCCGTGGAACGAGAACACCAGATGGTCGCCCGCGCCGTTCGCGGCGCGATGGGCACGCACCGAATCGGCCACCGCGGCAACCCACTGCGCGTCGACGTGGTAGTCGCGCACGGTGCGCACGGCCAACCCTGGCACCTTCGCCACCGCATCCTCCACCGACAGCGTGGTGGTGGTGGAGTACTGCGGGTACATCGGCAGCACCAGCACGCGGCGCGTGCCCGCGGTACGTGCGGCCTGCAGCGCCGCCATCAGCGACGGATTGCCGTAGCGCATCGCCTCCACCACCTTCACCCCCGGCACGCGGGCCTGCACCGCACGCGCCAGGCGACGCGTGTAGGCGGTCAGCGGCGAGCCTCCGTCGTCGCCGGGCAACCACACCTGCGCGTATTTCTCCGCCACCACCGGCGAGCGGCGCGGCAGGATCACCCACTGCAGCAGCGGCTGCCACAGCAGGCGCGGGATGGCCACCACGCGCGGGTCGAGCAGGAACTCGCGCAGGAAGCGCGCGACCGCGGGCGCGGTGGGCGCGTCGGGCGTGCCCAGGTTGACGAGGAAAACCGTGGTGTCGGAGGCGGAGGCATTAGGCGGCATGATGGGGGCGATGATAGCGGGCGGGAGTGCCAAGCTCGTCGGCCGGCGCCTCTACGCAGCCACCGAAGCACCAGATGCACCGACTGCCCCGGCCTGGAACGCACGTCCGCACACCGCCGTGCTCAAGCCCCGACGCTTCCCGCCGAAGGACGCTGATGCATCGCGCGACGCCGCGCGGTTCCATTGCGATTCATCCGCGCGTCACTAGCCTGAACCGCGTCCTGGGAACCACGCCTCGCCGGCGCGGTCACATCCCGCGTATAACGCCCCATCCCCCGATCAATGGAGTCCGCCATGTCCCGACTGCCGCGCGTTGCCGTCCTTGCCCTCGCCCTCGGCCTAGCCACCAGTGCAGTCGCGGGCCCGCGCGAGGATGACCGGGCACGCAACGCCGTGCGCGTGCTGGCCGACATCCAAGCGATTCCCGAGTCGGCCATTCCCGACCGCCTGCTCGACGATGCCCGCGCGATTGTCGTGGTGCCGGACACGGTCAAGATCGGCCTGATGGTGGGCGCGCGCCGTGGCCACGGCCTGCTGTCGGTGAAAAATCCCGATGGCACCTGGTCCAACCCCAGCTTCGTCAAGCTGACCGGCGGCAGCATCGGCTTCCAGGCCGGCGTGCAGTCGGCCGACGTGGTGCTGGTGTTCCGCAGCGACCGCGGGCTGGACTCCATCGTCAACGGCAAGATCACCCTGGGCGCCGATGCCGGCGTCGCGGCCGGCCCCGTGGGCCGCAATGCCGCCACCGCCACCGACGGCCAGCTCAAGGCCGAGATCTGGTCGTGGTCGCGCGCGCGCGGCCTGTTTGCCGGCGTGGCACTGGACGGCGCGGTGCTGAGCATCGACGACGAGGCCAACGAGTCGGTCTACGGCCGTGACACCACCCCGCGCATGATCTTCGAAGGCCGCGCCAAGGGTGCGCCGTCCAACGCGGTGGTTGATTTCCGCGACCGCCTGGAAGAGGCCAGTGCCAATGCCAGCGCCAACCGCACCGGCGCGGCCCCGCGCCGCGCCAGCACGGGCGGCCAGGTGCAGGTCGGCGCGGCGGAGGCGCCGGCCGGCAGCCAGACCCAGCCGCTGCAGCCGGCGGGGCAGCCCCAGCCGGGTGGTTTCGAGACGGTCGAAAGCCCCAAGGTGGAGCCGCTGCCGCGTTGAGTCCGGCCGGCGCACGGACCCTGCCCTGTTCCCGCCGCACGGCCGTCAGCGCCGGTGTGGCATGGCTGCGGTATCCTGATAGTCCCACTTCCTAGAGCATTCCCATGGGCGGTTTCAGTCTTTGGCACTGGCTTATCGTGCTGGTGATCGTGGTGCTGGTGTTTGGCACCAAGCGCCTGAAGAACGTCGGCCAGGACCTGGGCGAGGCGGTGAAGGGCTTCAAGAAGGGCCTGCAGGACGATGACGCGGTGGGCAAGAACACGCCGCCCTCGCAGTTGCCGGACCAGAGTCGCAACGCCGACACCCAGTCCAGTGCGTCGCAGCGCGACGACGAACACACCCCGCGCTGAGCGCGGACACGGCCCGGGCGCTGACCCGGGCCGGCTGCCATGTTCGACATCGGCTTTTCCGAAATCTTCGTCATCGCCGTCGTGGCCCTGCTGGTGCTGGGCCCGGAGCGGCTGCCCAAGGCCGCGCGTTTCGCGGGCCTGTGGGTGCGGCGTGCCCGCGCGCAGTGGTACTCGGTGAAGGCCGAACTGGAAACCGAACTGGCCGACGAGGAACTGCGGCGCAGCCTGCGCCAGGCGCAGGAACAGCTGCGCGCGGCGGAGGCGGCGATGCGCGAACAGGCGGCCAGCCTGGAACAGGGCGCACGCGGATTGGCCCACGACGTGGGTGCGCCGGGCTCCGGCGCGTCGGGCGCGGAGACGGGCGTGTCCACGGACGCCCCGGCCGCCGGCGAAACCGCGGCGACCGCCGAGTCCGGGGAAGATGCCACACCGCCCGAGTCGACCCTGGAGCCGCACGCCTCCACCGGCGCACCGCAGGCCTCTGGCCGCGACCCGCAGCCCTGAGCGCGAGGACGCCACTGCCATGACCGACGCCGTGGACACCGCCGCCGAGCCGCGCCTGATCGACCACCTGATCGAGCTGCGCGCGCGCCTGCTGCGTGCGGTGGCGGGGCTGTTCGTGGTGCTGCTGACGCTGCTGCCGTTTGCCAACAAGCTGTACGCATTCTTTGCTGCGCCACTGCTGGCCAAGCTGCCGGCCGGGGGCCAGCTGATCGCGGTGGAAGTGGCCTCGCCGTTCTTCGCCCCGCTCAAGCTGGCGTTCTTCGTGGCGCTGATGGTGGCGATGCCGTGGCTGCTCTACCAGGCTTGGGCGTTCGTCGCCCCGGGCCTGTACCAGCGCGAGAAGCGGCTGGCGTTGCCGCTGCTGGTGTCGGCGATGGCGCTGTTCTACGCCGGCTGCGCGTTCGCGTTCTTCCTGGTGCTGCCCACCGTGTTTGGCTTCCTCGCCCAGATCACGCCCGATGGCGTGGCGATGATGACCGACATCAACGCGTACCTCGATTTCGTGCTGGTGATCTTCGTCGCGTTTGGCCTGAGCTTCGAGCTGCCGGTGGCGATGGTGATCGCGGCCGCGATGGGTTGGGTGACGCCCGCGCAGCTGCGCGAGGCGCGGGGCTACGCGATCGTGGGCGTGTTCATCATCGCGGCGATCATCACGCCGCCGGATGTGGTGTCGCAGCTGATGCTCGCGATCCCGATGTGCCTGCTCTACGAGGTGGGGATCATCGCTGCGGGCTGGGTGGGGCGCGGCCGCGCCACGGGCGACGCCCGGGATTGAGCCCGCGGGCGCGGGCTCCTCGGTGGTCCGCGCATCAGGCGACGTGGTAGGCAAACGCCCCGCTGTCCTGCGCCGTCACCAGCACGCGCTGCACCGGCACCCCATCGGCCATGCGCGCGAGTACTTCCCCGGCAATCTCCGGCAGCAGCGTGCCGCCGAGAATGTGGTCCACGTTGCGCGCCCCGGAATCGACCTCGGTGCAGCGGGCCAGCACCGCCTCGACGAGCCCCTCGTCCCAGTCGAACACTGCTTTGTGGTTCGCGCGGATGCGCTGGCGGATGCGCTCGAGCTTGAGCTCGATGATCGTAGCCAGCACGTCGTCGCTGATTGGGTAGTACGGCACCACCTTCATGCGACCCAGGAACGCTGGCTTGAACGTCTTCATCAGCACCGGACGCAGCGATTCGGCCAGGGCGTCGGCGGTGGGCTGCTCCTCGGCCGGCCGGTTGAGGCAGGCCTGCATGATCTGCGATGACCCGATGTTGCTGGTGAGGATGATCAGGGTGTTGCGGAAGTCGATGGCCCGGCCTTCGGCGTCGTCCATCTCGCCCTTGTCGAACACCTGGAAGAACATCTCCAGCACGTCGGGGTGGGCCTTCTCCACCTCGTCCAGCAACACCACGCTGTAGGGGTTGCGGCGCACGGCCTCGGTCAGTACGCCGCCCTCGCCATAGCCCACGTAGCCCGGCGGCGAGCCCTTCAGGCCGGAGACGCTGTGGGCCTCCTGGTACTCGCTCATGTTGATGGTGACCAGCTTGCGCTCACCACCGTACAGGATGTCGGCCAGCGCCAGCGCGGTCTCGGTCTTGCCGACCCCGGACGGGCCAACGAACAGGAACACGCCGCGCGGCTTGTTGGGATCCTCGAGGCGGGCGCTGGCGGTGCGCACGCGCTGGGCGACGGCGTCGAGTGCGTGGTCCTGACCGATCACGCGCTCGCGGAGCAACGGCGCCAACTGGCGCACCACGCGCAACTCGTCCCGCACCATCCGGCCCAGCGGCACCCCCGTCCAGGCACTGACGATTTCCGCCACCACGCCGCCGTCGACCTGCAGCGGCAGCAGCGGCGTCTCGCCCTGCAACGCGCGCAGTTCGGCCAGCAGCGTTTCCAGCTCGACCTGCGCCGCGCGCACGGCGGTGGCACGCAAGCCGACCATCACCACCGCGCCCGACTCTTCGCGGAGCTCGTCGGCGTCCCCCATCTCAGTTGGCGCCGGCGCCTCCTGTTCCAGTTGTGTGCGCAGCGCGGCAATCTTCTGCGCCAGCGCGCGCTCGTCGCGCAGCCGCGCCTCGCTCTCCGCCAGCACCTGACGTGACTGCGTCTGCTGGGCCTCCAGCTCATGCAGCCGCTCGTCGTGGTGCGCGCCGCTGAGCGCCTCGCGCTGCAGGACGGCGATCTCCGCCGCCAAGCGCTCGAGGTGCTTGTGGGTGTCGTCGATGATCGCGGGGGTCGCACTCTGCCCCAGCGCCACCTTGGCGCACGCGGTGTCGAGCACGCTCACCGCCTTGTCCGGCAGTTGCCGGCCGGTGATGTAACGGTGAGACAGGCGCACGGCTTCGGTGATCGCCTCGTCCAGCACGCGGATCCCGAAGTGTTGCTCCATCAGCGGCACCATGCCGCGCAGCATCGCCGCGCACAGGGACTCGTCCGGTTCCTCCACCTTCACCACCTGGAAACGGCGCGCCAGTGCGGCATCCTTCTCGAAGTACTTCTTGTACTCGGCCCACGTGGTGGCGGCGATGGTGCGCAGTTCGCCCCGCGCCAGCGCCGGCTTGAGCAGGTTGGCCGCGTCGTTCTGCCCCGCCTGGCCACCGGCGCCGATCATGGTGTGGGCTTCGTCGATGAACAGGATGATCGGATGCGGGCTCCGGCGCACCTCGTCGATCACGTTCTTCAGCCGGTTCTCGAACTCGCCCTTCACGCTGGCGCCGGCCTGCAGCAGCCCCATGTCCAGCGTGTGCAGTTCGACACCGCGCAGCACGTCGGGCACGTCGCCCTGCGCGATACGCCATGCCAGGCCCTCGACCACCGCCGTCTTGCCCACGCCCGCCTCGCCGGTGAGGATCGGATTGTTCTGGCGGCGCCGCAATAGGATATCGATCGCCTGGCGGATCTCGACCTCGCGGCCGATCACGGGATCGACCTTGCCGTCGCGGGCGCGCTGGGTAAGGTTGGTGGTGAACTGATCCAGCGCCGGCGTCTTGGACAGCCCGCCCGGCACGCCCGGTGCCTCGCTGGCATCGGCGCCGACCATGGGCCCGGCTTCTGCGAAACCCACCGTGGTGGCTTCGTGCGAGCCTTCGGTCAGGCCGACGAAGTCATGCTTGAGCGCCTCGCGCTTGATCCGCGCGAACAGCGGCGAACCGCGATGCGCCAACTGCGACAATCCCGGCTCGCTGAGCAGGGCCAGCAGCAGGTGACCGCTGCGGATGCGAGTGGTGTGCGTGTCCAGCGACGCGATCAGCCAGGCGTGCTCGAACAACGTCGGCAGATGCGGCGAGAACACCGGCGTCCGGGTGTTGCCGGCCTTGAAGCGGCCGATTTCGCGCTCCAGGTCGGCGCGCAGCGCATCGGCGTCGATCCCGCTGCGGCGCACGACGAGGGCCACATCGCCGCCGGGCTGCTCCAACAGCGCGACGAACAGGTGCTCGAGGTCCACCTCGTAGTGGCCGCGCGCCAGGCACAGGTTGGCAGCCCGTTCGGTGGCCTGCCGGCAGGGATCGTTGAGCTTGGCAATCAAGGTCTTGAGGGTGTTGCCCACGGGTGCGCTCCTTCGCGTGCCACCGTCAATGCAGTGGCTGGATGAAATAGGTGGTGTCGTGGCGGGGCGCGGACGCGGGGCGAGAACACAGGTAGCTGTCCCAGCCCAGTCTCGACGGGGCTTGTGACTTGCCCATGGCGATGCCGCGCACCTCCTCGGCCCGCAAGGCCACGCGCACTTCGTACTCGAGCGTTGCGCCGGTCAGCAGCGCCAGCCACTTGGCCAACGCCTGCGCCGCGTGCCCGCCGGGGAGGAACGCGTCGAAGCGGCCGCGGTCGAGCGGTCCGATCCACAGCCGCAGACGCAGGTCGCGCTGCCACACCCGCCCACCGGCCAGGGCACTGCGGCCCAAACACGCATTGCCAACGCCCAGGTGGGTGCGCTGTTCCTCCGGCACCGCGTACCAGGCCCCGACAAAGGGCTCGACCCGCAGGGGCACGGCGAAGTACCCCGTGAGTACCTGCTGCAGCGTCGCCAACGAGGCCGGACGCTGCCCGAGCAGGCCGGCGTGGTGGGCCAGCGCCTGGTCGAACACCGCCCCGTCACCGTCGCTCAGGCGCTGGCGCAGCGCCGGCGTGCCCAGCCCCGCAAGCGCCAGCACCAGCGGCAGGAAGCGTTCGCGTCGGTCCACTTCGTACTGCAGCGCGGGCCGGTGCTTCTTCCACCCCGCGTAATGCAGGGCGACGGCACGGGTGGTGAACACGTCGAAGAATGCCCGCGCGGCGCGGTCGCGCTCGAAGGTCTCGCGCGCGGCCACGGCTTCGGTGTAGTGCAGCGGCAGCGCGCCATGCAGCCCCAGCAAGCCCATGAAGGCCGGGGTCAGGTGCACTTCCCCCAGCGCTTCCATGGTGACGGCATGGGCGACCGCGACATCCCGGTCCAGTAGCGCGCCATCGCCGGCGAACGCAGACGCCGCTTCGATCTCGCTGCAGGGGAACGCCAGCGACGTGGAATTGCGGAAACGCACGCGCGCAGGCACCGCATCGACCGACTTCAGCCCTTGGCGCACGAACAGCCCTTCCAGCACGCGCAGCGCCTGGAAGAACCCGAAGCGCTGCGGCGTGCCCAGCAGTTGCTGGGCTACGCCAGGATCGATTCGCCGCATCGCGGTTCGCCCCGGAACAGGGTCCGGCCGTCGTGACTGGAGAGGACGCACAACCGCGTGAAGCTGTTGGCGTGCACGTACAGGCCGAGAAAGCACTCGAGGACGCGCACGAAGGCCGCCAGCCCCGTACCGACGAATGCGTGCTCATCGACCGTCAGCCGCACCTCAATGCCGCGCACCATGCTTGGCATGTGGCGCCCCGGCAACCAGGCGTTGCTCGCCACCTGCTCCAGTCCGACCAGACCGTCGATCTGCCGCGCGGACACGCTGCTGCGCGCCAGGTCGTACAGGCGCAGCATCTCTTTCAACGCCGGCAGGCCGCTGGCCGTCAGCGACAGGTGGTTCAACGCCAGGTGCGAGATCAGCCGCCACTGCGCGCCTCCGCCGCGCTCGAACCGAAGCGGCTTCCCCGGCTTGCGCAACAGCGCAATGCTGCGCGCCACGCCACCGCCGTCCTGGGTCAGGTCGCCACCGGGCACGCCGTAGGCGAGGTGGCTGGGCAGGTCGCGGTTGCTGCAGGTCAACGCGACACTGATGACGTCGGTCTGCGGCGCGACCGGGTTGAAGTCGAGGTCGACGAAGGCCAGTTCCGTCTCAAAGCCCGGACTGTGCCGGGCGACGTCCGCATCCCTGCGCGCGACCCAGTACTGCCCGGACCTGTCCGGCACTTCACCGTGGCGCAACGCATAGAACGGGCGGAATTCGGTGATGTCTTCCCCCTGCGGGGTCTGCCGGACCCGGTGCACCGAGTCGATGGAAACGACCTCGTAGGCAAAGGCCCGTCGCGCGTCAGCCACCACCGGGTAGTGCGTGGTGCGGTGGGTGACCCGGATCGGATCGCCGCGCTGAGCGAACAGATTCACGACCGGGGTGCAGCCCAGGCGCACGTGCTCCGCCGACAGGGACTCCAGCACGCGCGCGATGGGGGCATCGGCGGGCATGGCCTCCAGGACCAGGTGCACGCTAAAGCGGCTGCCGGTGCTAGCGCCCAACGCACGCAGGTCGAGGTCGAAGAATCCGAACTTCTCCGGGAACGCGAACAACTCCGTCAGCAGGCGGTAGGCGGGATGCGAGCGTTCGGGGAGGTCGATCAGCGCCTCGTCCACCGCGAAGCCCACCTGCTGCAGCGGGACCGCGGGCAAGGGCGTCCAGCGACCGCTGTTGCCCGGCTCCAGGTACGCGGCCCGCAGGCCCAGTGCCAACAGGTCGCGCAGGGCCGCACAGAACGACGGTTCCCCGTCGATGAACAGACGGAGCCGCTCCAGGCCCAACGCGGCGACATGCGGTTGCTCCCCCAGCAGCTCGAACGACAAGGCAACCGAACCGCCGCAGCCCACCGGCAGGCTGACGGCCATCGGGGCATCGCTCACCGCGCTGAAGCGCGCGGCGGCGACGCGGATCGGGGCGAGTACCACGTCCTGGGTACTGCGGAAGCGACAACTGACCCCGCGCACCGCACGGGAGTGCAGCAACGTATCCCGCGGCACCACGACGGGCGCGCTCAGCGTCGCCGCGGCCGGGCCGGGGTCGAAGCAGGCGATGGAGCAGGCGGGAAACGGCCGGAGGTAGTGCGGATAGAGCACCTCCAGCAGCGCCTCGGTGAACTCGGGATAGTCGTCCTCGATGCGCTTGCTGGTACGTGCACTGAGCAACGCGAACGCCTCGATCAGGCGTTCGACGTGGGGGTCCTGGCTGCCGTCGGCGGACAGCAGCAGGCGCCCGGCGATCTTCGGGTAGCGCTCCGCGAATTCCCGGCCGTAGCGACGAAGCCACCCCAGCTCGCGCTCGTAGAAGGGCAGGAGGTCGTCCATCAGGCCGTCGTCGTGCGGCGGAAGCGGCTGACCGCGTATTGCATGGTGGTGGACTGCAGCAGCGCATCGAAGCTGACGGGTTCGCGTGCGGGCTCGACGTCCAGCACGGCGTGGATGGCGAAGCGCAGCGCCGCCGGGCCGCGTCCATTGCCGTCCAGGGCCACCCGAACCTCCTTCAACCTCGGTTCGTGGCGGGCGATGGCCTGCTCCAGCGCACGGCAGATCGCGGACCGGTCCTGGCCACTGGCCAGGGTGAGCGTGGACAAATCCCGCAGCCCGTAGGTCATCAGCGAGCGGCGACAGTGCGGCCATGCCTCCAGCGCATCTTCGCCAAAGGCCGCGCGACTGTTGAGCAACCCCTCCAGGTCGCGCGCCACCGAGTCCTTGTACTGCTCCAGCGTCAGGCTACGGAACGTGCCGAAGCCACCGCGCACGCGCGGTTCGTCGTCGAACAGTTTCTCCAGCAGGCTGGGCTCAAATCCCTTCATGGCGGTTTCGCGGCCAACGCGATGGCGGCCGGGGCCGCCATCGCATCGCACCATCAGGCGACCGAGTAGGTCGGCTTGTTGGTGGTGTTGCTCCACTGGGCGATGGTCTTGCCGCCCACGCCACCCCCCTGCTTCTGCTGTGTGTACGACCACTTGATCGCACCGAAGCTCAGCTCCACGGTCTCGGCCGGCATGCCGTCATGGCCCATGGCAGTGTTGACCCGGTGCACCAGCACGTTCAGCAGCTCGATCGTGTAGTAGTTGATGGCGTTGCCGTCCTTGTCGGCGCGCATGAACTGGATCTGCGCCTTCGGGAAGGTGGTGCCGTTGGCGCAGGCCTGGAACAGCGCGGTGCTGGCAAGGTCGATGCGCTTGGTGACCTGCAGCGGACTCATTTCCACGCGCGCGGCGGTGCTGCCGCCGGCGGTGGACGCGGTCGCCGAGCGCGGTTGCAGGACGTCCTGGGTGAAGGACTCGATCTCGATCCAGTCCTTGTGCTCGGCGTCCTTCGATTCGCCCTTGATGGTGTCGATGCTCAAGAAAGCGTGTTGCATGATCTGGTTTCCTTTGTTCCGTTCTTCCGTGAGAAATCCGCCAGCGTCTGCCGGCGGGGTGTTACAGCCGGCCCGCGACCACCCAACCGCATGGCCGCGTGCCGCCGGGACACGGGGCCCCGTGCTGCAATGCAATCCGTTGCCTTACTTTTTTGAACCGGCCGGCAGCTCGGCCACCAGTCGCAACGACACCGACAGCTCGTCGAGCTGGAAATGCGGGCGCAGGAACGCGACCGCGCGGTACACGCCGGGCTTGCCCGGCGCTTCGGACACCTGCACCGACGCTTCGCGCAGCGGGAACTGGGCCTTGGCTTCCTGCGTGGCGTTGTCGTCCAGCAGCACGTACTGGGCGATCCAGCGGTTGAGGAACTCCTCCACGTTGCCGGCCGAGGCGAAGCTGCCGATCTTCTCGCGCATCATCGCCTTGAGGTAATGCGCCACACGCGACACCGCGAAGATGTACTGCAGTTGCGCCGACAGGCTGGCGTTGGCGTTGGCCGCATCGGTGTTGTACTTCTTGGCCTTCTGCGCCGACTGCGCGCCGAAGAACGCGGCGTAATCGGTGTTCTTGCAGTGCACCAGCGGGATGAAGCCCAGGTCGCTGAGCTCCTTCTCGCGGCGATCGGTGATCGTCACCTCGGTCGGGCACTTGAGCGCGACCTCGCCATCGTCGGTGCGGAAAGTGTGGGTCGGCAGCTCCTCGACCAGGCCACCGCCTTCAACGCCGCGGATCGCCGCACACCAGCCGTAATCCTCAAACGCGCGGGTCAGGCGTGCGCCAAACGCGTAGGCGGTGTTGCACCACAGGTACCGGGCGTGATCGTTGCCGTCCACGTCCTCGACGAAGTTGAAGCCTTCGACGGTGGTGCCGTCCTTTGGGTTGTACGGCAGGCGGCCGAGGAAGCGCGGCAGGGTCAGGCCCACGTAACGGCTGTCCTCGGAGTCGCGGAACGACTTCCACTTGGCGTATTCGACCGTGTCGAACACCTTGGCCAAGTCGCGCGGCTTGCCTAGCTCGGTGAAGCTCTCCAGCCCAAACATGTCCTCGCTGGCGGCGGCGATGAACGGTGCGTGCGCGGCGGCGGCCACGTGCGACATCTGCTCGATGAAGTACATGTCTTCCGGCTGGCGACCGATCTGATAGTCGCCGATCAGCGCACCGAACGGTGAACCGCCGAAGGTGCCGAACTCTTCCTCGTAGACCTTCTTGAACAGCGCGCTTTGGTCGAAGTCGATCGCCGACTTGAAGTCCTTGACCAGGTCCTTTTTGGGCGCGTTGAACGCCTTAATCTTGATCTGCGCGCCGGTGGAGGTCTGGCCGCACAGGTAGTGCAGGCCGCGCCAGGTGCCCTCCAGCTGCTGAAAGGTGGGCGCGTGCATGATCGCGGTCAGCTGCTCGGAGATCAGCCGGTCCAACTCGGCCACGCGCGCATCGAGCGTCAGGTTGAGGTTGTCCGACACCAGCACGGTGCCCTGCATCACCTCGCGCGCCAGCTCGCCGATGATGTCGCGGGCGCGCTGGTGCTCGGCGTTCGAGCGCGCGACCTTGCTCTGCTCGATGATCTGGTCCAGCAGACCCAGTTCGACGACTTCGCCCCCGGCAAGGGCGGCGGCTTCCATTTCGCGGTTCATGGCTTACTCCTGCGCCTGGCCGAGCTGCTTGAGCTGCTCGGTGTTGTTGAGCACGTCGGTCAGCAGGTCTTCCAGCTTTTCGTTGCCGGCCAGCTTGTTGCGCAGGTCGGCCAGCTTGGCGCGGGCCTCCAGCAGTTGGCGCAGCGGCTCCACCTGCTGCACCACCGCCTCGGGGCGGAAGTCGTCGATGGAATTGAACTTGAGTTCCACGGCGAACTCGCCGCCGGCATCGGACAGTTTGTTGGGCACGCGGTACACCGCGCGGGGCGCCATGCCTGCCATCACCTCGTCGAAGTTGTCGAGGTCGACGTTGACGAACTTGCGGTCCTTGACCTTGGCCAGCGGCTGCTCGGGCTGACCACTGAAGTCGCCCATCACGCCGACGACGAACGGGATTTCCTTCTGCTCGATGGCATCCCCCTTCTCCACGTCGTAAGTGAGCTGCACGCGCGGCGGACGCACCTTCTGCAGGCGCTTCTGGACACTTTCCTTCTTGGACATGCTTCGTTTCCCTACGATCGGCGGCGGTGTGCGGTGTCAGTTGTCGAGCACGTTGAATGGGTTGGCCCCGCCGCCGGCCCGCGGTGCGCGGGGTGCGGATTCGGCGGCTCGCACGGGCAGGGCGGCGGCGTTCGCCTGGCCGGTGGTCGCCGTGGCGGCGGCGCGGGCCGTGGCCTTGTTGCGACGGGGTTTGGGCGCGCGGCGGGGCACCTCGCGCGGCGTGGCGCCGTTGGCAGCTGGCTTGTTGAGCGTCTCGCGCACTGCGGTGGCCAGCAGCTCGGCTTCCTTGCGCGCCGTGTCGGACACGGACAGCGCGCCACTGGCCTGCAAGCGCTGCAGTGACTGCCCCGCCAGGCGCATGCCGGAAATCGTCAGCACGCTGTCCGCGACGCGGTCCTGCGGATCGCGCTGCAGCACTTCTTCGGCGGCGACGATGGCGCGGCCATACCGGCCGGCATCGAAGAGCAGTTGGGCCGACCGGATCCACGGCTCCTTGCGCGTTGGGTCGGCCTTGGCGGCATCGTTGAAGGCGATCAGCGCAGGCTCGATGCGGCCTGCGGCCACGTGCGCCTCGGCGGCGCTGAACAGCTTGTCGTAATGCTTGGGCTTGGCGGCCAATGCCGCGCCGGCCACGCCCAGCCACAGGGCGAGGGCGCAAATGAAACCAGGGACGAAAAAGGCGCGCGCAATGGCGGCCGTGCGTGCATAACGCATTCGGTTCACTCTCCATGTGTGGCCCGTACACGGGCCTTGTCCTTGGGTGCTGCATGGCGCCGGCGGCGCGCGATGCCCGTATAGTGGCGCCGCCCGCACGTCCCTACCGGACGCGCGACGCGGCTATTCTTACCCGAATTCGTGGGCGATGCCAGCGATGCGCCGGACGCGCCCCGGGAATTCGACCCACAAGGAGCTTCACGCCATGGATTGCATTGGCTGCGCACGCCCCACGGCGCGTGCGCGGGTACGCGCGCTGCGTGCCACCCGGACCCGGTTGCGCAACACCCTTGCCCTGGGGGCGGGCGCGCTGCTGCTGACCGCCTGTGCCAGCGGCGGCGTACTCGGAACAGTGACGGACCGTGCGCTCGCGGCGGTTGGCCTCGACCCGTTGCGGGCCGCGGCCGACGCACGGCACACGGTCGAGCTCGAGGTGCACGGGGCACACAATCTCAATGCGGGGCGCGGCAGCAAGGGCGTCGCGCTGGTGGTGCGCGTGTACCAGTTGCGCGATCCGCAGCGCTTTGAGCAGCTGCCGATGGCGCACTTCCTCGACACCGCGCGCGAGCGCGGCGCCTTGGGCGAGGACGTGGTCGACGTAGAAGAGCGCGTGGTGCTGCCCGGCGACCGGCAGGCGTGGACGCTGCGGCTGGCCGGCGATGCACGCCACGTGGGGGTGGTCGCACTCTTCCGCCACGCGGGCGATGGCCCATGGCGCTTCGTGTTCGACGGGAGCAAGGCCGTGCGGGAACGCGTGGTCATCGGTGCCCATGCCTGCGCCCTGACGACCGCGAGTCCCGCGCTGAGCACGGTGCTGTCCGGCGACCCGATGCGCTTGTCAGGCGTGCGGTGCGGTCCCTAATCCGCCCGCGCTTGTAGTACCCTCGCCGCGCGGCAAAGGACGGCCGGCGCCACCCACGGTGGCGCATAGACCATGCACGCCGCGGGGCGACGCCCCTATCACGCGATGAATGCACGCAGGGATGCCATGAGCAGGATGTCGAAGGTTTTCTGGGGCGAGGGCTTGTTCCTCCGCCCACAACATTTCCAGCGCCAGGACGCGTACCACGAGGCGCGCGTGCACGAGATGGGCCTGGCGCTGCACCCGTATCCCTGGGGCGTACGCGACGTGCGCTTTGACCTGCAGTCGATCGCCAGCGGGACGTTCCGCGTGCTGCAGCTCTCGCTGGTGTTTCCGGATGGCGAGATCCACCGCGCGCCCGGCGCGCAGCCACTGCCAGAACCCGTATCCCTCGCCAGCCTGCCCACCGGCGTGCAGTCGACCACGCTGTTTGCAGCGCTGCCGCTGCTGCGCGAGCACGGCGGCAACTGCGTCGAGCCTGGCTCGGCCCTGGCTGTCCGGTATGCGCAAGCCAATCATTCCACCGCCGATCTGTACACCGATGCCTGCGAAGCGGAGTTGGCCTACCTGAGCCATCGGGTCCGCATCTTGACGGAGGACGAGCCACGCGACGCCTTTTCCGTCGTGCCGATCGCACGCGTTCGTCGCACGGCCACCGGCGGCTTCGAGCTGGACGAGGAATTCGTGCCGCCGGCCCTGCACATCGGGGCGTCGCCGGCGTTGCTGCTGGGCCTGCGGCGGCTGCTGGACGCGCTGCAGGCCAAGGTCGATGCGCTGTACGGCCACCACCGCGCCCCGTCGCAGTCGGTCATCGAATTCCGCTCGGGCGACATGGCCTCGTTCTGGCTGCTGCATACGGTCAACGGCGCGTGCGCCGCGCTCTCCCATTGTTTCCGCCATCCCGGACTGCACCCGGAGCGGCTGTACCAGGAGCTGCTGCGGCTGGCAGGCGAACTGCTCACGTTCTCTGCCAGTTACGCCCTCGCGAACCTCCCCGCGTACGACCATGCGCGGCCGGAAAGCGCTTTTACGCCGCTGCTGGCGATCATCCGCGAATTGATCGACACGGTGATCTCGGCGCGCTATTTCCAGATCGCGCTGAACGAGGTGAAGCCGTCGTTCCACCTCGGGCGCCTGGATTCGCAACGTATCGACGAGGGCTGCGCGTTCTACCTGGGGGTGGCCGCCAACCTGCCTGGACCGGAGCTGACGCAGTCGGTGCCGATCCGGTTCAAGGTAGGTGCTCCCGACGACGTGGACAGTTGCGTGCTCTCGGCACTGCCGGGCGTGAAGCTGGTGCATGCCGCGCAGGTGCCGGCCGCCATTCCGGTGCGGCCGGGCCTGCACTACTTCGCCCTGGAGCCGCGGGGCGCGCTGTACGAGCGCATGCTCAAGGCCCAGTCTGTGACCATCTACGTCCCTGCCGGCCTGCACGACCTCAAGCTTGAACTCATCGCGGTGGCCCCATGATCCACCCCACGTCTGCTTTCCCACAGGCAACGCCGTCGCTGTCCTCGGCCTTCGCGCACGAGGCGGGCCCGCCGACCGCGGCCTCACGCCGGCTGGTCGACCTGCTGGGCGACGGCTTCCATCTGTTGATGCTGCTGCGTCAGGGATGCCTGCCGCCCGAGGCGGATCGTTTCGCGGCCTCGGTGCAGCAGCTGCTGGATCGCGTCGAGCGTGGCGCGGTCAAGCTCGGCCTCGCCGCCGAGGACATCTTCGCCGCCAAGTACGCGTTCTGTGCGGCGGTGGACGAAGCGCTGCTTTCGCAGTCCTCAGCGCTGCGGGAAGACTGGGAGCGCAACCCGTTGCAGCTGCGCCTGTTCGGGGACCACCTGGCCGGCGAGCACTTCTTCGAGCGACTGGACCAGTTGCGCGCCCAGGGCGCGCTCCGCCTGCCGTCGCTGGAGGTCTACCACCACTGCCTGCTGCTGGGCTTCGAGGGCCGGTATCGGCTGGAGGGCGCGGAGAAGCTGGGCTACCTGACCGCGCGACTGGGCGACGAGATCAACTACCTCAAGGGGCGGCGGGCCGCGTTCGCTCCGCATTGGCTGCCGCCGGATCGCGTCGCGCATGCGCTGCGTCGGGTGATGCCGACGTGGGCGCCCCTGGGCGTGTTCGCCGCGCTCGCGCTGCTGGCCTTCGCCGGTTTCCACGGGCTGCTCGGCCGGGAGACGAACCAGCGCCTGGGGCGCTATGAGCAGGTGATCGGACTGCCCCACAGGACCGCCCACTTGACCATCACGCTGCCATGATCGCAGGGTGCGCCACGCGTTGGGCGCACCGACGGGCGCATCGGGGGTCACGGGCCGCCCCGAGTGCGATAAACTGGACGGCGGAATGCCCGTCGAAGCTGCCGGTCCGGCCGTCTCCTGCCCCTGGCGGGAACCGCCGGGCCACGCCAGACGGGCTTCATCTGAATAGCGGTCGCACCCGGTGCGGCCATGGATTGACGACTACGCGCGGCCCTGACGGGACGTGCGCCAAAGGTGGATCGTGCGCAATTACGACCTCGAATTCCTGAAGCGTTTCTCGATGGTGATCGGCTTCCTCAGCCTGCTGACGCTGGGCCTGATCCTGGGGGCGATGTACCTGCACGGCACCCTGCCGACCGAAGTGGACCCGAAGGCCGTGGCCCGCACCGAGGCGCGCATCGCGCCGGCCGGCGCGGTCTACGCCGGTGCGACCGGTGCCGCCGCGCAGCAAGCCGCTGCCGCGGCCGCCGCCGCCTCCGCCGCTTCGCAGGTGGCCTACGGTGGCACCACCGATGGCGCGGTGATCTTCGACAACCTGTGCGCGGGCTGCCACAAGTCGGGCGCCGGCGGCGCGCCGACTATGGTCGCCAGCGCCTGGGGCGCTCGCATCGCCCAGGGCAAGGACACCCTGTACAAGCACGCCATCGAAGGCTTCACCGGCGCCGCCGGCGTGATGCCGGCCAAGGGCGGCAACCCGGCGCTGACCGACGAGCAGGTCAAGGCCACGGTCGACTGGATGGTCGGCAACCTGAAGTAAGCCCGGGCAGGCCTGCTGGCTGCCGCACGACGCCGCCTTCGGGCGGCGTTGTCGTTTCCGGCACCGGGTTACGCGCCGTCATCTCCGCTGGGGATAATGGCCGCTTTGCCGCCGCTGCCGGAACCGCGATGACGCGCCTGCCCCCTTTGCCCCCCCACCTTCGCGCTTGGCCCCTCGCGGCCGGGCTGATTCTTGGACTGGCGGCGTGCGCCAGCGCACCGCCCCCGGCCCCGCTGCCGCCGCCGCTGCCGGAACTGGCCGCGGCACCGACCGACTGGTCCGCCTACGCGGGCCAGCGGGTGCAGGTGACGGCGCCCCTGACGCTGGTCGACACCGGCGGCGAGGGCGTGCTGGTGCGTTTTGGCGGGCGCGCCTGGAACCCGACCGAGCGCGCCCGGCCCGGCAGTACCGAGGCGCGGGCCTTGGCCGACACCAACCGGACCCACCAACTTCGGCTGGTGGCCAGCGGCGACATCGCCGCCGCGCTGGAAACCGCGCGACTGGGCAGCACGGTCGGCAATGTCGACGGGGTCATCCGCGTGGGCAACGACGGCCCGGTGCTCCGCGCCGAGGTACGCCCCACGCTGCATGCGGCGCCGCGCCCGGCCGCGCCCGTCGTGGCGGGGAACGTGCGGGTGGCGGCATTCAACCTCGAGAACCTGTTCAACGGTGACGGCCATGGCGGCGGCTTTCCGACCCCACGTGGCGCGCGCACCCCGGCCGAACATGCCGCCCAGCTGGCCAAGCTGGTCGCCGCCATCCAGGCGCTGGATGCCGATGTGGCCGCGCTGATGGAGGTGGAGAACGACGGCGATGGCACCGAGGCGGCACAGGCGCAACTGGTCCAGGCCCTCAACGCCCAAGGCGCCGATTGGCGCTTCGTGGCGACGGCGGGGCGCGTGCCGGGGTTTGCCACCGCACTCGATCCGGAAGATCCCATCAAGGTGGGGCTGATTTACCGTGCCTCGCGCGTGCGGCCGGTAGGCCAGACCGCAGCCCTGCTGGGCGGCCCCTTCCCCGCGCGCAGCCGGCCCTCGCTGGCGCAGGCCTTCCGCGCCGGCAACGGGCCGGTGTTCGTGGTGGTCGCCAACCACTTCAAGTCCAAGGGCTGCAGCGAGGCCGAGGGCGCCGACCGTGACCAGGGCGATGGTCAGGCCTGCTGGAACGCCACCCGGACCGAGTCGGCGCGCCGCCTGACGGCGTGGCTGACGGGGGACCCGACGGGAACAGGCAGCCAACGCACGGTGATCCTCGGCGATTTCAACAGCTACGCGCAGGAAAACCCCGTCCATCTGCTGACCCAGGCCGGCTGGCGCGACGCCTTCGCGGAAGCCGGAGTGGCGGCGCCCTACAGCTACGCCTACCGCGGCACGATCGGGCGGTTGGACCACGCCCTGCTCAGTCCCACGCTGGCGGCCGACCTCCGCGGCGCAGCCGAATGGCACGCCAACGCCGACGAGCCGCGCAACGCCGGATACCGCGACGGGGGACAGGGTCCGTGGCGCAGCTCCGACCATGACCCGCTGCTGCTGGGCTTCGACCTGCGCCGTTGACGGTCGGCGCCAACGCCCGGCCTGACCCGCCCGGCCGGGTCGTGCGCCGCGCGCCCCGGGGCGTGCAGGGGCACCCACAGGGTGCGGGCGTAGAATGACCGGATGAACCAGCCCGCTTTCCCGACGGCCGACACGCCCTCGCTGTTGATCAACGGCCCTGCCGGGCCGTTGGAAGTGGCAGTCGACTTCCCCGACGCCGAGACGCCGGTCAGGCCCGCGGTCGCCGTGGTGTGCCACCCCCTGCCCACCGAGGGCGGCACGATGCACAACAAGGTCGTGACGATGACCGCGCGTGCGCTGCGCGAATCCGGCGTGGCCACGGTGCGCTTCAACTTCCGCGGCGTCGGCGCCTCGGTGGGCCACTTCGACCATGGCGAGGGTGAGTCGGACGACCTGCGCGCGGTGGTGTCGTGGGTGCGCGCCGCGCACCCGGAGGCCGAGCTGTGGCTGGCCGGCTTCAGCTTCGGCTCGTACGTGACCATCAAGTGCGCGGCCGCGCTTTCGCCCGGCATGCTGGTGTCGATCGCGCCGCCTGCGGCGGGCCGGCGCTGGGATTTCGGTGCCATCACCCCGCCGGACTGCCCGTGGCTGATCGTGCAGGGCGAGGCCGATGAGATCGTCGAGCCCGAGGCAGTGTATGCGTGGGTCGACAGCCTGAAGGACCTGCCGCAGCCGCCGGAACTGGTGCGCATGCCCGAGACCAGCCACTTTTTCCACCGCCGCCTGATGGACCTGCGCGGCGTGATCAAGAACGGGGTGCGTCCGTACCTGCCGACGGCACTGCACCATGGTTGAGCCCGTGGCCGTCGCTCGCGACGCGTGCGTCGCGCAGGTGTGTGCGTGAGCGCTTCGGAAAGCGTACCCGGTGTGTCGCCGTCAGCCGCCTATGCGGCGGGCGTGGCGCGCGGCGACTGGAACGACGATCCGGCGCAGCACGCGGCACTGCGCGAGCTGGATCGCGTGCACGCCGCCCTGCTCGCGCCTGCCAAGCGCGGCCTGCTCGACAGCCTGTTCGGCAAGCCCAAGCCGCCGGCGCTCGGCCTGTACCTGTGGGGCGGCGTGGGGCGCGGCAAGACCTTCCTGATCGACCTGTTCTACGACGCGCTGCCGTTCGCGGAAAAGCGACGCACCCACTTCCACCGCTTCATGCGCGAAGTGCACGCGCAGTTGCGCGCCCATGCGGGCGAGCGCGATCCGCTGGTCACGATCGCGCGGCACTGGGGCCAGCAGATGCGCGTGCTGGTGCTGGACGAGTTCTTCGTCAACGACATCGGCGATGCGATGCTGCTGGGACGGCTGCTGGAACGGCTGTTCGCCGAGGGCGTGGCGCTGGTCACCAGCTCGAACACCGAGCCGCAGCACCTGTATGCGCATGGCCTGCAACGCGAGCGCTTCCTGCCGGCGATCGCGCAGTTGCAGCGGCACTGCCGCGTGCTGTACCTGGACAGCGCCCACGACTACCGCCTGCGCGCGTTGACGCGATCGCCGGTGTACCGCGCGCCGTTGGACGAAGGTGCCGAGGCATGGCTCGCGCAGCGCTGGGACGAACTCAGTGCCGGCATGCCGCGCGAGGACGGCCCGCTGGTGATCGACGACCGCCCGATCCCGGTGCGCTGCCTGGCCGAGGGGCACGCCTGGTTCGATTTCGCCGCGCTCTGCGAGGGCCCGCGCGCGGCCGGCGACTACATCGAGATCGCAACCGAGTACCACACGGTGCTGGTGGGCGGCATCCCGCGCTTCGACGGCACCAATGACGACGCGGCGCGTCGCTTCGTGCACCTGATCGACGAACTGTATGACCGCCACGTCAACCTGGTGTGCACCGCCGCCGAGGCGCCGCCCGGGTTGTACCTTGGGCAGAAGCTGGCGGGGGCGTTCGAACGCACGGCGTCGCGCCTGATCGAGATGCAATCGGCGGAGTACCTGGCGCTGGAGCACCGGGGTTAGCCGGGAAAAGTGCGGCCGGGTTGGACGTTCGACAAAGGATATAGGGCGCCAGCGCCCTGCCCCGGAGTACGATCGGGCATCGCCCTTAAACGCCTGACGCCCGGAGACTCCATGCGCCGTCCGCTGCTTGCCCTTGCCATCGCCGCCCTGCTGCCGTCCGTGGCCGCGGCCCAGACTGCGCCGCCGGCCGAGCGTGCCGAAGTCACGGCTGCGGCCCAGTCGCAGCGCGACCAGGTCATCAAGTGGCGTCGCGATTTCCACCAGTTCCCGGAGTTGTCCAACCGCGAACAGCGCACCGCCGCCAAGGTGGCCGAACACCTGCGCGCGCTGGGGTTGAAGCCGGTGACCGGCATGGCGCACCACGGCGTGGTCGCGATCATCCAGGGCGGCAAGCCGGGACCGAAGGTGATGCTGCGCGCGGACATGGACGCGCTGCCGGTGACCGAACAGACCGGCCTGCCGTTCGCATCGAAGGTGACCACGCAGTTCGCCGGGCAGACGACGGGTGTGATGCACGCCTGCGGCCATGACGCGCACACCGGCATCCTGCTGGGCGTGGCCGATGCGCTGGTGAAGATGAAGCAGGACTTGCCGGGCCAGGTGATGCTGGTGTTCCAGCCGGCCGAGGAAGGCGCACCCGCCGGCGAGGAAGGCGGTGCGGAGCTGATGCTCAAGCAGGGCGTGTTCAAGGACTTCAAGCCGGACGCCGCATTCGGCCTGCACGTGTTCTCGACGCTGCAGGCCGGGCAGATCGGCGTGCGCCAGGGACCGCTGATGGCGGCTTCGGATGCGTTCGCGATCACGGTGAAGGGCCGGCAGACCCACGGCTCGCGGCCGTGGGGCGGCATCGACCCGGTGGCGGCCGCCGCCGATCTGGTCGGCAGCGCGCAGACGGTGGTCAGCCGCCGCACCGACATTGCCAAGCTGCCTGCGGTGGTCACCTTCGGCACCGTGCACGGGGGCATCCGCTTCAACATCATCCCCGACGAGGTGGTGATGACCGGCACCATCCGCACCTTCGACAACGCGATGCGGCAGCGGATCTTCCAGGACCTGAAGAACGTGGCCACGCACGTGGCGGCCGCGCATGGCGCCACGGTCGAGGCGCGCGTGCCCGATGGCGACGGCAACCCGGTGACCTACAACGATCCGGCGCTGACCGCGCGCATGCTGCCGAGCCTGCAGGCGGTGGCGGGCAAGGACAACGTGATCGAGCCCTCGTTGCAGATGGGCGCGGAGGACTATTCGTTCTTCGCCCGCGAGGTGCCATCGATGTACTTCTTCGTCGGCGCCACGGCCAAGGGCATCGACCCGGTGACCGCGCCCAGCAACCACTCGCCGCAGTTCACCCTGGACGAGTCGTCGCTCGACCTGGGCCTGCGCGCACTGCTGCAGGTGACGCTGGATTACCTGCACGGCGGCGCCAAGGGCTGAGGCCGGCGCGGAGTGCGGCGGCCCGGCCGGGCGGACCGCACGCCACATGAATGCCATGCGCGGGTGCGCCGCGGCCAGGAGCCCGGCGGGCGATAATGGGCGGATGACCACCCAGGATAACTCCGTCGCCGGCTCCGCGCTGGGCCGCCACGTCGACTACCCGCAGGGCTACGATCCGGGCCTGCTGTACCCCATCGCGCGCACGCTGGGGCGGCATGCCATCGGCCTGCACGACGCGTCGCTGCCCTTCGTTGGGCACGACCGCTGGCATGCCTATGAGCTGAGCTGGCTCGATGCAAAGGGCAAGCCCGTGGTGGCCACGGCGACGTTCGAGGTGCCGGCGGACGCGCCCAACCTGGTCGAGTCGAAGTCGCTGAAGCTGTACCTCAACTCGTTCAATGCCAGCCGCTTCCAGGATGCCGACGCGGTGCGTGCGTGCATTGCCGAGGACCTGTCGCGCGTGGCCGGCGCGCCGGTGCGCGTCGCATTCGGCTTGCCGCCGATGGCGGAAGACGAGGAAGGCGCGGTGTCGATCGATGCGCTCGACGTGGCCATCGACCATTACGGGCCGCCCCGTGCCGACTACCTCGCGGTCGATGCCAATGACGTGGTCGAGGAAACGCTGTCCAGCGCGTTGCTGAAATCCAATTGCCCGGTCACCGGCCAGCCCGACTGGGCGCACGTGCGCATCGCCTATCGCGGGCCGCGCATCGACCGCGCCGGGCTGCTGCGCTACCTGGTGTCGTTCCGCGACCACGCCGAGTTCCACGAGCAGTGCGTGGAGCGCATCTTCACCGACCTGCTGGCGCAGGCCCGCCCCGAGCGGCTGTCGGTGGAAGCGCGCTACACCCGCCGCGGCGGCCTGGACATCAACCCGTGGCGGGCGACGCCCGGTTTCGTGACTCCCGTCGCACGCCGCGGAGCGCGCCAGTAACCGCGCGCGCGGCATTTTCACGCGGGCGGCATCTTTCCTTAACAACCTTCGTGCCAACGTGCTCCCCTCGCAACGATGCCGGGGAGGAGCCCCCACATGAGCACCGAGAAGAAAGCCGACTTCTCCAACGTGCAGGGCCGCGTGTCCAGCACGGAAGAGATCCGCAAGCAGGCCGATTTCAGCAACGTGCAGTCCTCGGTGTCGTCCACCGAGGAGATCACGTCCAGCACCGCCGGCGACACGGCCCAGCAGAGTTACACCGTCGAGAAGGGCGACACGCTGTCCGCGATCGCCAAGCAGTTCTACGGCAAGGCCAGCGCGTGGCGCGACATCTTCGAGGCCAACCGCGACCAGATCGACGACCCGGACCGGATCTTCCCGGGCCAGGTACTGAAGATTCCCGCCATCGACGCCGGCGAATGAGCCGCGCCCGTCCGAACCGATCCCCAGGAGCCCCCCATGACCCCTAACCGCACGCACCTCGCCCTTGCCGCCGCACTCGTCGCCTCGCTCGCCGTGGTGGGCTGCAAGAAGAAGGAAGAGCCGGTCGTGACCCCGCCGCCGGCGACCACCGAACCCGCGCCCATGCCCGCCCCCGCCCCGGTCGCCGCCACTGCGTCGGTCACCGGTGTCGACCTGGGCACTGCCGTCGGCGCCGACATGAAGATCACTGCGCCGGCCACCACGTTCAAGCCGAGCGACACGATCTTCGCCGCCGTCGCCACCAGCACCAGCGACCCGATGGCCACCGTAGCCAGCAAGCTGGGCGCCAAGTGGAGCTTCCAGGACGGCCAGGTCGTCAACGAGGAAACGGTCGACGCCAACCTCACCGGCGCGGGCGTGACCAACTTCAAGATCAGCAAGCCCGACGGCTTCCCGACCGGCAAGTACAAGCTCGAGGTGATGCTCAACGGTGACGTGGTGCAGACCCGCGAGTTCGAGGTCAAGTAACCCGTTTCATCGCGGCGGGGCGGCCACCCTCCCAGGCCCTCCGCCGCCACCTTCTCTCTCCCCGTCTCCAGGCGGGCACCGGCGCGATGCGAATCGCGCCTTTTTTTTTGGCCGTCAGTCGGGGAAGCTTCCGTCCACGTAGTACCAGCGCCCCGCTTCGCGCACGAACCGGCTGAGCTCGTGCAGGCGCACGGCCGGCGCACCGCCAACCTTCCAGCGCGCGACAAATTCCACCGTGGCGTGGTCGGCATCGACCGGCACGTGGCGGCGGACGTCCAGACCCAGCCAGCGGGTGGCCGCCGCCTCCTCCAGGTCCAGCGAATCCGGGCGGGTGGTGGGATGCCAGCTGGCCAGCAAGTAGGCCGTGTCGGCGCGCACGAACGCGCTGTAGCGTGAGCGCATCAGCGCTTCCGCGGTGGCGGCCTGTGCGGTGCCCGCGTGCAGCGGGCCGCAGCATTCGGCATAGGCGCGGCCGGAGCCGCAGGGACAGAGAGCGGGCGATGGCATGGGATTCGGGCCGGCCGTGGTGCGTGGAAACCGGGCGCCATTGTGGGCGTGCGCGCGCGCCGGCGATACCATGCACGCCTGACCCCCGCGAGCCATGCCCATGAAAGCCCTTGCCTACCTCGATGACGCGCAGATCGAGCGCCTGTCCGACCTGCTCGACCAGCGCGCCGTGCCGTTCAAGGGCTTCAACCTGGAGGCGCTGGACGGGTTTCTGTCGGCACTGGTAGTCGGCCCGTCCGAGGTGCCGGCCGAGGAGTGGCAGCCGCTGGTGTGGGGCGGCAAGCCGCCGCGCTGGGACAGCGACGCCGAGGCGCAGGAAGTCGACGCGCTGCTGCAGGGCCACTTCAACATGGCCAGCGCGCGCGTGCGCCACGGCGACGACGACCTGCCCGACCATCTGGCACCGCTGCTGTGGCTGCCCGAGGAGGCCGAAGCCGAGCACCCTGACGAACTGGACGTGGGCCGCGACTGGGCGCTGGGCTTCTTCACCGCGGTGGAGCTGCGCGAGGCGCAGTGGGACCAGTGGCTGGACGAGAACGAGTGGATCGAACAAATCTTCGGCCTGCTCGACCAGATCGCCAGCGGCGAGATCATCGGCGAGGACCCGACCGCCGAGCCCACCCCGATCAGCTACCGCGAGCGGCTGGAGATCGTCGCCGGTCTGCCGGGCATGCTCGCTGACCTGCACCACCACCGCATCGACGCGCTGACCCCGCGCGAGCCGATCCGCAAGGACGCCGCGCCGGGCCGCAACGATCCCTGCCCGTGCGGCAGCGGCAAGAAGTTCAAGGCCTGCCACGGGGCCTGAAGGGCCGGATGCGGCCCCAACGTGCAGCGGGGTGATCCGCTGCACAGCGGCGCGTGGCCGTGCAGGCGCTCAGCGGAAGTCGAAGTGCTCGTAGCGCAGGTGGTCGGCGGGCACGCGGTGTTCCTGCATGCGCGCACGCACGTGCGTCATCAGCCCCTTGGGCCCGCAAAATGCCACGTCGACGCCGGCCGGATCGCTGCGACAGATGTCGGCGAACCGCTGCACGAAGGCGGGATCGGACGGCCCCGCCAATACCGGCACCAACTCGGCGCCGCGCTCATGCGCCATCGCCTCCAGCACCGACACCTCGGGAAACTCGCGGCCGGGCGTGAAAAAGTAGAACAGGGTGACCTTGTCGAAGCCGGTCGCACGGGCATCCTGGAGCCAGGCGATGAAGGGCGAGATGCCCACGCCGCCACCGATCCAGACCTCGTGCCGCGCCTCGCGCTTGCGGTCGAATCGACCGAACGGTGCATGCACGGTGGCGCGCATGCCGACCTTCGCCTCGGCCAGCAGCTTGCGGGTGAAATCGCCCAGCGGACGGATCACGAAATCGGCGCGCCCGCCCTCACCGCCCGAGGCGATGGTGAAGGGATGTGGTTCGCGCAGGCCCTCTTCCTCCATCCGCAGGAATCCAAACTGGCCGGGGGTGAAGGCCAGACCGCGGCCGATCGGCTGCAGTTGCAGGTGCAGGCCTGATTCGTTGCGGTGCAATTCCGCCACCCGGTACTCCGCGTGGCTGGACACGAACCGGTACAGCAGCAGCTTGTAGAACGCCGCGACCACGCCGAGCACCGACCATGCCAGCAGCCACGCCCCGGCGGGACTGGTCAGCGCCAGCGGCTGCTTGAAGCTCAGCCAGTGCAGAACCACCACCACGAACAGCGGCCCCGACAACTTGTGCCACCAGCGCCACTGGCCGTAGGGGATGTTGCGATTGAGCGCCAGCACGACGATGAACATCAGGCCCACGAACGAGAACTGACGCAGGAACCGCGGCCAGCCGGCGGGCAGGGCCAGGATTGCGGAGGCATCCCACTCCGGCATTCCGGCCTTGAACACCAGATGGACGCTGGCCAGGCCCAGCGCCCACACGCCCATCCATTTGTGCACGCGGTAGACCCGGTCCAGGCCACCAAACCACGATTCCACCCGTGGCCAGCGCGCCGCCAGCACCGAGGCGGCAGCCATCAGGGTGAGCGCGGCGACGCCGCTGGCGAGGCTGGCCCCGGCCGAGCCCAGTCGGGTTCCCGCTGGCAGCGCCATGCCCACCAGCACCGCACTGGCCACTACCAGTGCCGCGATCACGTGCCACGACTTGAGGGTCATGCCGTTGCTCCGGGGCGCGCGCATCGCACGCGATGATCAAATCTAGTGGGCCGGTCGCCACCCGGTATTGATCGGCATCAATCCCGCGGCGTTCCATGCGCCTGCGTATGCCGCGGCTTTGCTCGGAACCGCCCTCGGCGCGACAATGACGGATCAAGCCGCGCGCCACTCCGGCCGTGCGCCACTCCCCCAAGCGAGCCCCTGTCCATGTCCAACACCCCGAAGATCATCTACACGCTGACGGATGAAGCCCCGTTCCTGGCCACCCAGTCGCTGTTGCCGATCGTCGAGGCGTTTGCCGGCACCGCCGGCATTGCGGTGGAAACCCGCGACATTTCGCTGGCCGGGCGCATCCTGGCGCAGTTTCCCGAGCACCTGAAGCCGTCGCAGCGCATCGCCGACGACCTCGCCGAACTGGGCCAACTGGCGACCACGCCAGAAGCCAACATCATCAAGCTGCCCAACATCAGCGCGTCGGTGCCGCAACTCAAGGCGGCCATCGCGGAACTGCAGCAGCAGGGCTACGCGCTGCCGGATTATCCGGAAGAGCCCAAAAGCGAGCAGGACAACGAGGTCAAGGCGCGCTACGGCCGCGTCATGGGCAGCGCAGTCAACCCGGTGCTGCGCGAAGGCAATTCCGACCGCCGCGCTCCGGTGTCGGTGAAGGCCTATGCACGCAAGCACCCGCACCGCATGGGGGCGTGGAGCGCGGAGTCGAAGTCGCACGTGGCGCACATGGACGCCGGCGATTTCTACGGCAGCGAGCAGTCGGTGGTGATGCCGGCCGCCGGCAGCGTCAACATCGAACTGGAAGGCGCCGACGGCCGCCGCAGCATGCTCAAGACCGGCCTCAAGGTGCAGGCCGGCGAGGTGCTGGACGCGTCGGTGATGAGCACCGCTGCGCTGGCGACGTTCATCGATGCGCAGATCGCCGATGCGCAGGCGCGCGGCGTGCTGTTCTCGCTGCACCTGAAGGCGACCATGATGAAGGTGTCCGATCCGATCATGTTCGGCGTGGCGGTCAAGCGTTTCTACGCGCCGGTGCTGGAGAAGCACGCCGCGGTGCTGGAGGAAGCGGGCTTCGACGCCAACAACGGCATCGGCGACCTGTACGCCCGCCTGCCCTCGCTGCCGGCCGACGTGGCCACGCAGATCCAGGCCGACATCGCCGCGCTGTACGCGCAGCGCCCGGGCGTGGCTATGGTCAACTCCGACAAGGGCATCACCAACCTGCACGTGCCGAGTGACGTGATCGTCGACGCCTCGATGCCGGCGATGATCCGCGACAGCGGCGGCATGTGGAACGCCGAAGGCAAGCTGCAGGACGCCAAGGCGGTCATCCCCGATCGCTGCTACGCCGGCATCTACCAGGCGGTGATTGACGACTGCAAGGCCAACGGCGCGTTCAACCCGGCCACCATGGGCAGCGTGCCCAATGTCGGCCTGATGGCGCAGAAGGCCGAGGAGTACGGCAGCCACGACAAGACCTTCCAGATTGCCGCGGCCGGCACGGTGCGCGTGGTCGACGATGCCGGCACCGTGCTGATGCAGCACGCGGTGGAGGCCGGCGACATCTGGCGCATGTGCCAGACCAAGGACGCGCCGATCCGCGACTGGGTCAAGCTGGCGGTGAACCGCGCGCGCCTGAGCAGCACGCCGGCGGTGTTCTGGCTGGATCCGCAGCGCGCGCACGACCGCAACCTGATCGCCAAGGTCGAGCAGTACCTCAAGGACCACGAGACCGCGGGCCTGGACATCCGCATCCTGTCGCCGGTGGAGGCGATGACGCTGTCGCTGCAGCGCATCCGCGCCGGCCAGGACACCATCTCGTGCACCGGCAACGTGCTGCGCGACTACCTGACCGACCTGTTCCCGATCATGGAGCTGGGCACCAGCGCCAAGATGCTGTCGATCGTGCCGCTGATGGCCGGCGGCGGCCTGTTCGAGACCGGCGCCGGCGGAAGCGCGCCCAAGCACGTGCAGCAGTTCGTGCAGGAGAACTACCTGCGCTGGGATTCGCTGGGCGAGTTCCTGGCGCTGGCCGCCTCGCTGGAGCATCTGGCCGACACCACCGGCAACGCCCGCGCCAAGGTGCTGGCCGACGCGCTGGATGCGGCCAATGCGCAGTTCCTGGACAACGACAAGTCGCCGTCGCGCAAGGTCGGTGGCATCGACAACCGCGGCAGCCACTTCTACCTGGCCATGTACTGGGCGCAGGCGCTGGCCGCGCAGGACAGCGACGCCGCGCTGAAGGCCATGTTCGCGCCGCTGGCCAAGGCCCTGACCGAGAACGAGGCGACGATCGTGCAGGAGCAGATCGCGGTGCAGGGCCAGCCGGTGGACATCGGCGGCTACTACCACGCCGACCTGGCCAAGCTGGCCGCGGCGATGCGTCCCAGCGCCACGTTCAACGCTGCGTTGGCGACGCTGGCCGGCTGAGCGCGCCCATCGCGACCGGGCGCGCACGGCGCCCGGTCACGGCGCTCGTCAGGGGACAACTGCGCGCCCGTCCGGTGTCAGCCGGAGGCGCGCCTACCGCAGGCACGACACGACGAAGGCCCGCCGATCTGCGGGCCTTCGTCGTTCTGATCCTGGGGCGATGTGCCGGCGATGTGCGGCGGGCATCGACTGACGCGAGGCGCTTACGCGGCCCGGTCGTAACACACGATGACGTAATCGTCGGCGGTTTCCGTGGCGAATTCGCGGGCGGCCACAATGCGGGCCTCCTGCGTGACCGACGCGACCTGTCGCTGGGCGACGGAGCGACGGCCATAACGGGCGCCGAATGCGCGGTCCCGGTAAGAAGCGACCACCGGTCGCGCGGTTTCCTGGAACATCGGACTGCGGAACAGTTGCATGACACTCTCCTGGGTTGGCGGGGAGCTGCCCGGTGCAGGCCAAGCTCGTCCTTGAGCGAGGCGCACTTTGCCGGCGTCCGATGACACCCAGGTGGAGCGGGTCTTGCAGAATTGTTGCAGCGCAGCAAGCGGGTTCGGGCGCGGGTCCGCTCAGCGCACGTAAGGGCTTTTGACGTTCTTGGCGCGCTCGCGCTCCTGCTGGTGGAAGAAGCGCAGTGCCTTCTCCTCCGACATCTCGAACTTGGGCGCGACGTGCGGCAGCAGCAGTCGCAGCCACGCGTGTTCCACCCGCTGCGCTTCCTCCGGGCAACGCTCGGCGCGCCCGGCCGGCAGGTCGCCGTCGGTGACGATGTACAGGTACTTGCCCGGGTCGCGCCCGTAGATCATGCACTGCAGGTTGAAGTAGCGCTGTTCGCCCAGCGCGTGCTCGTCGGCGTACGCATCGAGGTTGTACTGCCCCTGCGCGCGCTGCAAAAACCAATGCGCGGCCATGCGCAGGTTCTCGGTGACCTGGAGCGGCGATTCGTCCACGCTGGCGAACTTCTGCATCAGCATCACCGCCAACTGGTCCACCGCATCCTCCTCGCGGCCGGTGGTCGGCAGGTCCAGCAGGCGGATCAGCGCGTGACCGGTTTCATGCAGCAGGATGAAGCGCAGGTTGGCCAGCACGTACTGGTGGGGGAATTCCTCCTCCAGCGTGCCCGCCGCGCGCATGGCATCGGCCTGCTTGCTGAGCACCTGGATGGTCTCGTAGCACAGCACCACCTCGTTGGTGGCCGGCGCGTAGAAGGCATCGGCGCTCTTGCACTCGGCGGTGACGTACTTGATCGGCTTGGACAACTGGAACAGGCCATCGATGGCCTTGATCTCGTGCAGCTTCTGCAGGAAGTTGCCTTCGCTGGCCGCCTGGTAGATCGGCTTCAGTGCGTCGCTGCGCGGCGGCACGTATTCGTAGGTGAAGTTGGTGCCGGCCTCGGCCCTGGCGGCGGCAGGCCGCAGGGCGCCTTTCCGCTCGCTCGCCGCCACAGGCAAGCGCGTTGCGACGGGGGCGTGGGTGGATGACGGGCGTGCGCGCTCCCACCAGGCATGACCTGCCGCGCCGGCAACCACGCCGACGAGGGCAACGGACAGGATGGCGATGTAATTGGCCCGCACGCGCGGCCTCCCCTTGGTCATGTCGACGCAGCGCAAGCTGCGCCATAGCGATGACGATGGTAGCGATTGCCGTGTGAAGCAAGTGGCCCCTCGCATCCGACGGCGGCACTGCCCTTCGGCAGGGGCCGTGCCGGATCCATTCGCGCTAGGCTTGCCCCTTTCCACGCCCGGAGCCTTGCCATGACCTCTTCCCGCCTGGCCCTGCTGTTGCCGCTGCTGCTGGCTGGCTGCGCGACCGCGCCCTCTGCCGGCCCCAACGTCCCGTCCCAAGCGGCCGACGCCTCGCTGGACGCCGCCATCGCCGGCGCGTGGCGCGACCCGGCCAACGTGGCGCGCGACCCGCACCGCCATCCGGCGCAGACCCTGCGCTTCTTCGGCGTGACGCCGTCCAGCCACGTCATCGAAATCACCCCGGGCGGTGGCTGGTACACCGAGATCCTGGCCCCGTACCTGCGCGCGGACGGCCATCTGGTCGCGGCGCTCGCGGTGGCCGGCCCGGCCCAGTCCGAAGGCCTGCGCAACTACCTCACCAAGGGCAACGCCGGCTTCCGCGCCAAGCTGGCGGCGGGCCCCGCACAGTACGACCGGGTCGAAGTGCGTGAGTTCAGCGTGCCGCAGCCCGCGTTCGGCGCCGATGGCAGTGCTGATGTCGTGCTGACCTTCCGCAACGTGCACAACTGGACCCAATGGGGCACCGACCAGGCGATGTTCGATGCGTTCTTCCGCGTGCTCAAGCCCGGCGGCGTGCTGGGCGTGGTCGACCACCGCGCCAAGCCCGGTACCGACCTGGAGGCGATGAAGAAGTCCGGTTACCTGACCGAAGCGCGCGTGCAGGAACTGGCGGAACGCGCCGGGTTCGTGCTGGACGCCCGCAGCGAGGTCAACGCCAACCCGCGCGACACCACCACCCACCCCAGCGGCGTGTGGACGTTGCCGCCCAGCAACCGCCATGACCCGGAAGACGCGCAGATGTACCGCGCCATCGGCGAGAGTGACCGCATGACGTTGCGCTTCAGGAAGCCCGCCCGCGACTGACGTCGCGTGGCGGGAACGCGGGCGCCGCGCGAGCGGCCGTCACGTTCCGTGCGCCCGCGCTTTGCCCATGCTCATCGCCATCAACAAACCCTACGGCGTGCTGTGCCAGTTCACCGATCGGAGCACGCCGCCGCGCCCCACCCTCGCCGGTTTCGGGCTGCCGCCGGACGTCTACGCCGCCGGCCGCCTGGACCACGACAGCGAGGGCCTGCTGCTGCTCACCGACGACGGCGGACTGGCGCACCGCCTGACCGACCCGCGCCACAAGCAGCCCAAGACTTACTGGGTGCAGGTGGAAGGCGAGCCCGGGGACGACCAGCTCGACGCGCTGCGGCGCGGCGTGGCGCTCAACGACGGCCCGACCCGGCCCGCGGACGTGCGCCGCATCGACGCGCCCGCCCTGTGGCCCCGCGACCCGCCGGTGCGCTTCCGCAAGACCGTGCCGGACGCGTGGCTGGAAATCACCATCAGCGAGGGCCGCAACCGCCAGGTCCGGCGCATGACCGCGGCCGTGGGGCTGCCGACGCTGCGGCTGGTCCGGGTGGCCATCGGCCCGTATCGCCTTGACGACTTGGCACCCGGCGCATGGCGTGCCCTGGACGCGCCGGCATCTGCGCAGGAACCGACGGCGACGCGCGCAAGACCGGGTTCCGTGCGCGCGCGCCCGATGTCGCGGGCTCCCCGCCGCGGCTCACGCCCCCCGGGCCGGCGCTGACGGCGCGAGCGGTACCGAATTCGCACCCGCGCGCGTGAGCAGCAACACCGCGCCCAGCACCACGGCCGTGCCCAGCAGCTGCAGCGCGGTGATCCGTTCGCCCAGCAGCCACCCGCCCAGGAACACCAGCGACACCGGCCCCAACGCGGACAATTGCGCGGCGGTGCCCGCGCCCAGCCGCGCCACCGCGGCCATGGTGAACGTCACCGGCAGGAACGTGCACAGCACCGCATTCACCAGCGCCAGTCCGTAGGCCCCGGGCGCAAACGCCAGGAGCTGCGCCGGCTCGCGCACCAGCAGGTAGTGCACCGTGGTGGCCACCGTCGACACGGTCATCGCATAGGCCACCAGCCGCAACGACCCGATCCGGCGGATGAGCTGGCCCGACATCGCCAGGTACAACGCGTAACTGAACGCCGCCGCCAGCACCAGCAGGCTGCCGCGCACGACGTGCGGTCCCTCCAGATGCAGGTTCTCGGCGAAGACCAGGGCCACGCCCGCATAGCTCACCGCCATCGCCACCCATTCGCGCGTCCGAACCTTGCGGCCAAACGCCAGCAACCCGATTAACACCACGAACGTGGGGTTGAGGAACAGGATCAGCCGCTCCATCGACACCGGCACGTACTGCAGGCCCCAGAAATCCAGGAGGCTGGACAGGTAGTAGCCGAGCACGCCTAGCACCAGCACCTGTGCCCACTCGCGGCGGGTCAACGGCGTGCGGTTGCCGCGCAGGTGCTCGCGCAGGCCGAGGCCCAGGAACAGCGGCAGCGACAACGCCATGCGCAGCGCCATCACGTCCAGCGCATCCAGCCCGTAGCGGAACTGGAACTTGGCCAGGATGGCCTTGGCCGAGAACAGCACCGCCCCCGTGCCTCCCAGCAACAGGCCGACCCGGCGGAGTTGTGCCGGCGATGCGGTCAAAGGACGGACCACTGGCGGCGGTGGGGCTTGGGCGCGCGAACGGCGGTCATCACATGATCCTGAACCGGGGGCGCCTAGGATGCGGCGCAACCCGGCCCAAGGCCAGCCGTCGCGTGCCACCCCGGGGACACTTGATGATCCTGAACACAGTCGCGGCGACGGCCGCGCGCGTTCTGCTACCGTGGTCGACCTGGATGCATGGATGCGGCAGGACGCCGGCCACACTCACCACGCTGGGGATGAATGGGTAACACCACTTCGACCGCTCGCATCCTTGTCGTCGATGACCAGCCCGCCAACCTGCGGGTGGTCAGCATGCTGCTCGCACGCCAGTCGTTCGAGGTCGTCACCGCCGCCAGCGGCGAGGAGGCTCTGGAACGCTTCGAGGCACAACCGCCGGACCTGGTGCTGCTCGACATGATGATGCCGGGCATGGACGGGTTCGAGGTGCTCGACGGCCTGCGCGAGCGCCGCCATCCCTTCGACGTGCCGGTCGTGTTCGTCACGGCGGCACAGGACCGCGACCTGCTGTTGCGCGCGTTCGAGGCCGGCGCGGTGGATTACGTCACCAAGCCGTTCCTGCCCGAGGAATTGCTGGCGCGCGTGAATGCGCATGTGGGCCTGAAGTTGACCCGCGACCGGCTGACGCGCGTGGCGCGCGAACGCGAGGAACTGGTCAACCTGGTCGCGCACGACCTGAAGAACCCATTGAGCAGCGTGCTGTTCGCGAGCGACATCCTGATCAACGACGGCGTGAAGCCCGATCGGGTGCCGCGTTACCTGCGCATGATCCACGAGAGCGCGCAGGATGCGCTGGGCTACATCCGCGATTACCTGGAAAGCCGTGCGCGCGGTGGCGCCAACCCGCATGCCGATGCGCGCGCGGACCTGGGCGCGACCTTGCAGTGGCTGATGCAGCGCTACGAGATGCAACTGGAGGCGCGCGGCATCACGCCCACCGTGATCCCGCCCACGGACGATGCGTACGTGGCCATCGATGAGCGCGTGCTGCGCCAGGTCAGCGAGAACCTCGTCACCAACGCGATGAAGTACGCCCCCAATGCGCCGCTTTCGCTGGCGGCGCAGCGTGGGGCGCCGGGGTTCTGGCGGCTGGTGGTGGCCGACCGCGGGCCGGGCATCCCGCCCTCGCGGCAACGCGAACTGTTCAAGCCGTTCACCCGCTTGCAGGCCGACCCGGAGGACACGATCTCCAGCGGCTTGGGCCTGTCGTTGGCCAAGCAGATCATCGAGTCCGCCGGTGGCCAGCTCTGGTACGAAGGGCGCACCCGCGGGGGTGCGCGCTTCGTGATCGAATTGCCTGAAGTGACGTCCTGACGCGCGGCTGTTGCAAGCCGCGTTGCCCCGCGTGAGGCCACCTCACGCGCGGGCCATCAGACCTGCGCCGCCGGTCTCAGTCGTGGGCGGTGGAGGTGCGTCGGCTGCGCGTGCCGGTGCGGGCCTTGCGCGTGCCCGGCTTCTTCGCCTCCACGCGACGCGCGCTGCCTTCGATCGGTGCACTCGCCTCGGCCTGCCGGGCCTTGCGGCGCGCGGCGTACCAGAGCAGTCCGGCGGAGGCGACGGTGGCAGCCGCGATCATCGGGTGGCGGCGCATCAGCGCGGTGGCGACGCGCGCGCCGCCCTTCAACGCGCCCAGCTTTGCGCCTGCCTGCAGCCACTTGTCCGCGGCGGGCATCGCCTGCTTGAGGCCGTCGCCCACGGCGTTGGCCAGGCCCAGGGCACGATCGGGGAGGGAATGCAGGGTGTTCACGAGGGCGTTCTCCAAGGTTGAACCATGGACGGCAGTCTCCGCAGCGGGCCGTTGCGGTTGCGTGAGCGGCGTGCGGTGCCCGCGGCGGTGGGACGGCATTCGTTCAGGTGCCGCGCGGCTTGGCGCGGTGGGTGGCGGTGGCGGTCCACGGATCATCGGGCCAGGGATGCTTGGGATACCGCCCTTTCATCTCTTTTTTCACCTCGGGGTAGGTGCGCTCCCAGAAGCCCTTCAGGTCCTGCGTGACCTGCAGCGGGCGGCCGCCCGGCGAGAGCAGGTGCAGCGTGACCGGCACGCGGCCGTCGGCCACGCGCGGGGTGTCGGCCAGGCCAAACAGTTCCTGCAGCTTCACCGCCAACACCGGTGGCTGCGGACCGCCGACGGTGTGGCCGTCCGCGTCGGTCAGTGCATCGTCCCACGCGTACTCGATGCGACGCTCCATGCCCGAGGGCACCGTGATGCGCGTGGGCGCCAGCGTGTCGATGCGCTGGCGCAAGGCCCACGGCATCGCGCTCTTCAGCGCTTCGCCGAAGCTCTGTTCGTCGAGGGCGTCGAGGCGGGTCTTCCCGCTCAACGCGGGCTTGAGCCAGTCATCGAGCGTGGCCAGCAACGCGGCGTCGGACAGGTCGGGCAGCGCGCCTTCGCCTTCGGCCAGCTCGGCGCACCAGGTCCGCAGGCAGCGCACGCGCGCGCGCCATTGGCGCAGGCCTTCGGTCCACGGCAGCGCGTCCAGGCCGAGTTGGCGCACCGCATCGACCAGCGCGTCGGCGTAGCGCGCGGGATCGGGCTTGGCCAGTGGCTTGGAGGACAGCACGATGCGGTCATAGCGGCTCTCGCGCACTGCGGCGATGCCGCGCACGGTCGCATCCCACACCACGCGGTCCTCGGTGATGAAACGTTCGGGGAAGTCGCGGCGCAGCACCGCTTCGTCCAGCGGTGCGGCGCGCAGAATGCGCGCGTCGCGGGCCTCGTCGCGCAGTTCGGTGATGACCAGCCACGGTTCGCCGTACAGCGCGCTGTCGTCGAACAGCCTGGCGCTGCGGCCGTTGGCCAACGGGTAGCGGTACGGGTCAGTCGGGTGCTGGCGCGCGACGCGGTCGGGAAAGGCGTGCAGCAGCAGGTCACCGAGCGCGTGCGCGGGATGGTCGGCGCGCGGCGGCGCGTCCACGCGCAGGCGGCGGCGCCATTGGCGTGCGGCCTGGTCGAGCGCGGCCAACGACGCCCGCGAGGCGTTGCCGGGCACACGCCCGTCCCGGAACGCGGCCAGCGCCTGCCAGCGCTCGGCCACGGCATCCGAACGCGTGGCACCTGGGCCGCTGCGCAGCGGATCGCGCGCCTCCAGCAGCGCGGCGAGGTCACAGGCGAGCGCACGTGCTTCGGCCGCCTCGGGGGCGAGCAACATCGCGGCCAGGCGCGGGTGGGTGCCGAGCGCCAGCATGCGGCGGCCGAGGGGCGTGATCGCGGCGCTGCCGGTGGCCAATGCGCCGAGGCGCTGCAGCAGTTCGCGCGCGGCGGCCATCGCCCCGCCGGGCGGCGCATCGACAAACCGCAGCTGCGTGCTTCCCCACGCCGCCAGTTCGAGCGCGAGGCCCGCCAGCTCGACCTGGGCGATCTCCGGCCGGCGCTGCGGCTCCAGCCGCTGCGATTCCGGCCACAAGCGGTAGGCCCAGCCCTCGGCCACGCGGCCGGCACGACCGGCTCGCTGGTCGGCCGACGCCTGCGCGATGTTGACCACGTCCAGGCGCGGGAAGCCGCTGTTGGGGTCATAGCGCGGCTCGCGCGCGAGCCCGCTGTCGACCACCACGCGCACGCCGGGCAGGGTCACGCTGGACTCGGCGACGTTGGTCGCCAGCACGACGCGGCGATGGCCGTCAGGATCGGGCTGCAGCACGCGCGATTGCTGCTCCACTGGCAGCTCGCCGTGCAGCATCAACACGTCCACGCCGCGCAGCGCGTCGCTGCCGGCGAGCGCGGCCTCGACTCGCGCGATTTCGCGCTGGCCCGGCAGGAACACCAGCACATCGCCCGGGTGCTGCGTGACGGCATGCTCGATGGCGCGGCGCGCCTGGTGTTCCAGCGCTTCCTCACGGCGCGCGGGAAAGTGCGCGATCGACACGGGGTAGCTCCGCCCGGCGCTGCTCAGGCGCGGGGCATCGAGGAACGCCGCCAGGCGCTCGCCATCCAGCGTGGCCGACATCACCACGATGCGCAGGTCCTCGCGCAGGCCGGTCTGTACGTCCAGCGCCAAGGCCAGGCCTAGGTCGGCGCTGAGGTGGCGCTCATGGAACTCGTCGAACAGCAGCGCGCCGACGCCTTCCAGCATCGGGTCATCCTGCAGCATGCGGGTGAGGATGCCTTCGGTCACCACCTCGATCCGCGTTCGCGCACTGACCTTGCTCTCGAATCGGATGCGGTAACCGATGGTCTCGCCGGGTTGCTCGCCGCGCTGGCGCGCCATGAACGTCGCGGCCGCCCGTGCGGCGACCCGGCGCGGCTCCAGCATCACGATCTTCCGGCCCTCCAGCCATGGCGCCTCCAGCAGCGCCGGCGGCACCTGGGTGGTCTTGCCGGCGCCGGGCGGCGCTTCGAGGACGAGGCGTGGGTGCGTGGCGAGACTCTCGCGGATCTGCGGCAGCAGCGCGTCGATGGGAAAGGCAGGGCGGTTCATCGCCGACAAGGATACGGGGCCGCAGGCCCGACACCGCAGCGTCGACTAAAATCCCCCCATGGACTTGATCGACATCGGCGCCAACCTCACCCACGAATCCTTCGACCACGACCGCGATGCCGTGCTGCAACGCGCGCGCGACGCCGGCGTGGCACAGATGGTGATCACCGGTGCCAGCCGCGAACATTCGCCGCAGGCACTGGCACTGGCCCGCGCGCACCCGGGCGAGCTGTTCGCCACCGCCGGCGTGCACCCGCATCACGCCATCGAGTACACCGCCGAGTGCGATGCGGAGATGCGTGCACTGCACGCGCACGCCGAGGTCGTCGCGGTTGGCGAGTGCGGCCTCGACTACTTCCGCGATTTTTCCCCGCGCCCCGCGCAGCGCCGCGCCTTCGAACTGCAGCTGCAGATCGGCGTGGACACGGGCAAGCCGCTGTTCCTGCACCAGCGCGACGCGCACGCCGATTTCATGGCGATGATGAAGAACTTCGAAGGCCGCCTCGGGCCGGCGGTGGTGCACTGCTTCACCGGCACGCGCGAAGAGCTGTTCGACTACCTCGACCAGGATTGGTACGTGGGCATCACCGGCTGGCTGTGCGACGAGCGCCGCGGCTTGCACCTGCGCGAACTGGTCAAGCACATCCCGGCCAACCGCCTGATGATCGAGACCGACGCGCCGTACCTGCTGCCGCGCACGGTGCGCCCGCAGCCCAGCCACCGCCGCAACGAGCCGATGTACCTGGCGCACATCGTCGAGGAGCTGGCGCGTGATCGCAGCGAGGACGTCCTCACCACCGCGGCCCACAGCACCGCCGCCGCGCGCGAGTTCTTCCGCCTGCCGCCGCGGTGAAGGCCGCGTTGCACGGCACGCCGTACCTGCCCGTACACTTGGCGTCCCCCACATTGATGGACCGCCCGTGGCCGCACCGTTCCGCACGCTGCCCCTGATCCTCACGCTGGCTCTGGCCCTGACCGCCTGCCAAGGCGACGAATCCGCGAGCGACAAGGCCAAGACCGGCAAGGTGGCGCAGCAGACCGTGACGGTCGCGCAGCCGCAGACCCGACCGCTGGCCCGCTCGATCACCGTGTCGGGACCAGTCGCGGCGGTGGAGGAGATGCAGCTGGGCGTGGAGCTGTCCGGTCTGCGCGTCACCCGCCTGGCGGTGGACGTGGGCCAACAGGTGCGCCGCGGCCAGGTATTGCTCAGCCTCGACCACCGCATGCTCGACGCCGACCTCGCCCAGGCCAACGCGTCCCTGCGCGAAGCCGAGGCCGGCGCCGCGCTGGCTCGCGCCAACCTGACGCGCGGCGAGAACCTGGCGCGCGACAAGTTCATCAGCGCGATGCAGCTGGACGAATTGCGCGCCGCGCGCACCCAGGCCGAGGCGCGCCTGGGCACGGCCCGCGCCGCGCGCGATTCGGTGGCGTTGCGGCGCAGCTTCGCCGACCTGCGCGCCCCGGCCGATGGCCTGATCAGCAAGCGGCTGGTGCAGCCGGGCCAGGTGGTCTCCGCCGGCATGGAGCTGCTGCGCCTGATCAAGGACGGTCGTCTGGAGTGGCGCGCCGAACTGCCATCCGAGCAACTGGCGCGCGTGGCGCCCGGCGACGTGATCGCGCTCACCTCGCGCGAAGGCGCGCGCGTGGACGGCCGCGTGCGCGCGGTGACCCCGGGCGTCGACCCCGCCACCCGCACCGGCACCGTGTACGCGGACCTGCCGCAACCCGGCGGCCTGCAACCGGGCACCTACCTCGAAGGCCGCATCGACACCGGCACCGTGCAGGCGCTGGTGGTGCCTGCCGCCGCAGTAGTGCTGCGCGACGGCTTCAACACCGTGTTCACCGTCGATGCCAAGGGCCTCGCCCACCAGGTGCGGATCGAGGCGGGCACGCGCGACAGCGGCTTGGTGGAGGTGCGCCGCGGGCTCAAGCCCGGCGACCGCGTGGTCGTGGCCGGCGCCGGCTTCCTCGCCGATGGCGATGCGGTGCGCGTGGTTGACGCGGCCCAGCCGGCAGCCCAGCCGTGAGCGGCGGCGGCTCCCTCTCCACCTGGGGCATCCGCAATCCCGTCCCGGCGGTGATGCTGTTTTTCGTGCTGTGCGTCGCCGGCCTGTGGGGCTTCCACCAGCTGCCGGTGGCGCGCTTCCCCGACGTCGCCTTCCCGATGACCGTGGTCACCATCACCCAGCCCGGCGCCTCGCCGTCACAGCTGGAGACCGAGGTCACCCGCCGCGTCGAGGACGCGGTCGCCACACTGGACAACGTCAAACGCGTCACCTCCACCGTGGTCGAAGGCGTCAGCACCACCGCCATCGAGTTCCAGCTGGAGACCGACCTGCTGGTCGCGCTGAACGACAGCAAGGACGCGGTCACCCGCATCCGCATGGACCTGCCGCAGGACATCCAGGAACCGGTGGTGTCGAAGGTCGAGATCGGCGGCTCGCTGCTCACCTATGCGGTCAGCGCGCCGGGCATGAGCGATGACGAGCTGTCGTGGTTCGTCGACCGCCACGTCACCCGCGCGTTGTACGGCGTGGAAGGCGTGGCCGCGGTGCACCGCATCGGCGGCATCGACCGCCAGGTGCGCGTGGACCTGGACCCGCAGGCGCTGCAGGCGCACGGCGTCACCGCCGGCGAGGTCAACCAGCAACTCGCGCTGACCCAGGTCGAACGCCCCGGCGGCAAGGCCGAGCTGGCGGGCGGCCAGCAGACCATCCGCACGATTGCCACGGTCACCGATGCCCAGGCACTGCGCGACTTCAGCATCGCCCTGCCCAACGGCCAGCAGGTGCGGCTGTCGGCACTGGCCGCCGTCACCGACGGCGCCGCCGACCCCAGCCAGCTCGCGCTGCTGGACGGCAAGGCGGTGGTCGGCTTCTCGCTCTCGCGCAGCCGCGGCGCCGACGAGCTGAAGGTGCGCGATGGCGTCAAGGCCGCGCTGGAGGAGTTGCGCGCCGCGCACGCCGGCACTGAATTCCGCCTCGTCACCGACATGTCCGAGGAGACCGAGCGCTCCTACAGTTCGTCGATGACCATGCTGGTCGAAGGCGCGTTGCTGGCGCTGGTGGTGGTGTGGTGGTTCCTGCGCGACTGGCGCGCGACGTGGGTGTCGGCAATCGCGCTGCCACTGTCGATCATCCCCACCTTCGCGGTGATCCATTGGCTGGGCTTCTCGCTCAACATGATCACCCTGCTGGCGCTGTCGGTGGTGGTCGGCATCCTGGTCGACGACGCCATCGTCGAGATCGAGAACATCGTGCGCCACCTCGGCATGGGCAAGAGTCCGCTCAGTGCCGCGCGCGACGCTGCCGACGAGATCGGCACCGCGGTCATCGCCACCTCGGTGACGCTGGCGGCGGTATTCGTGCCGGTGGCGTTCATGCCCGGCATTGCCGGCAAGTTCTTCCGCGAGTTTGGCTGGACCGCGGCGACGGCGGTGCTGTTCTCGCTGTTGGTGGCGCGCCTGCTCACGCCGATGATGGCCGCCTACCTGCTCAAGCCGCACACCGGCCCGGTCGAGGACAGCGCACTGATGAAGCGCTACCTGCGCTGGGTCGACGCCGCGCTGCGCCACCGCTGGCGCACGCTCGGGCTGGCGACGGTGCTGTTCATCGCCTCGCTGGCGCTGATCCCGCTGATCCCGACCACGTTCATCCCGGTGGCCGACCAGGGCCGCAGCATGCTGTCGCTGGAACTGCCGCCGGGCACGCCGATCGAGGAGACCGCGCGTGTGTCCGAGGACGCGCGCCGCCGGCTGGCCGCCATCCCCGAACTCAAGCAGGTATTCACCCAGATCGGCAGCGTCCCCGACCTGGGTGACCCGGCCAAGAGCGGTGGCGCTGACGCACGCAAGGCCGTGCTCACCCTCGATTGGGGCAAGGCCGCCGACCGTGACCGCAGCCAGCGCACGCTGGAACAGGCGGTGCGCGATGCCTTGGCCGACCTGCCTGGCGCACGCCTGAGCTTCATCAGCAACGAACCGGGCGAGCAGATGATGCTGGTGCTGGCTGGCGACGATCCGGTGCAGCTCAACGCCGCCGCCAGCGCGGTGGAACGCGACCTGCGCCGCATCCAGGGCCTGGGCAGCATCTCCTCGTCCGCGTCGCTGCTGCGTCCGGAACTGCAGATCGTGCCCAACGCCGCGCGTGCTGCTGACCTGGGCGTGTCCACCGCCAGCATTGCCGAGGCCGCGCGCGTGGCCACCGCTGGCGACTACACCCAGCGCCTGGCCAAACTCAACCTGCCCGACCGTCAGATTCCGATCCGCGTCGGCTTCGCCCGCGAGGACCTGCGCGACCGCGCCACGCTGGAGCAGCTCCGCGTGCGCGGCAGCAGCGGCCCGGTGCCGCTGTCGGCCGTCGCCGACATCCGCGAAGGCAGCGGCCCGTCGGTGATCAGCCGCTACAAGCGCCAGCGCAACGTCACCCTCACCGCCGAGCTCAACGGCCGTCCGCTGGGCGAAGTGATGGCCGAGGTGCAGGCGCTGCCATCGGTGCAGAACGTGCCGCCCGGCGTTGCCTTCATCAACACCGGCGACGCGGAAATCTTCGTCGAACTGTTCACCGGCTTCCTGATGGCGATGGCCGCCGGCATCGCCTGCATCTACATGGTGCTGCTGTTGCTGTTCAAGCACCCGATGCAGCCGCTGACCATCCTCACTGCCATCCCGCTGTGCGCGGGCGGTGCGTTCGGCGCGCTGCTGATCACCCAGAACATGCTGTCGCTGCCCGCGCTGATCGGCCTGCTGATGCTGATCGGCATCGCCACCAAGAACTCGATCCTGCTGGTTGACTACGCGGTGATGGCCGAGGACCAGCATGGCCTGAGCCAGCACGACGCGCTGGTGGATGCCTGCCACAAGCGCGCGCGGCCGGTAATCATGACCACGATTGCGATGGGCGCGGGCATGCTGCCGCTGGCGCTGGGCTTTTCCGGCGACAGCAGCTTCCGCGCGCCGATGGCATGGGCGGTGATCGGCGGGCTGATCACTTCCACCGCGCTCAGCCTGCTGGTGATTCCGGCGGCGTACACCGTGCTGCACGATGTCGGCGACTGGTTCGGTCGCCGGCTGCGGCGTCCGGCGCACGCCTAGCGCTGCGGCCCTCGCCGCTCGTCGCATGGCGGCAGGCGAGCCGGTTCGTGCCGGGCGCCCGAGGGCCCATGCCGCGTGCGGCCGACCGAGCCGCGATCGGCACTGACGCGATCAGCGCGCGGGCGCGGCCTGCAAGGCCAGGTAACGCGCGTCACGCTGCGGCGATGCCATCGGCTGCATCACCACATCGACCCGCTCGACGCCGGACCGCTGGCATGCCCGGCCCACTTCGCTCATCAAGCGTGCGCGTGACGCGTAGATCTGGCTGAAGTTGTACTGACCCAGGGCCTCGCCCACGTCGCGCTGCTTCGGCAGCACCCGTGCCTCGCACTGGAAAGTCAGCAGGGCGGCGGCCCGGATGGGCGCCACCTCGGTCACCGGCGGTTCGGCGGACAAGGCACTGGCGGATGCCACCAGCAGGGCGACGGCGAGGGCAAGACGCGGCGTTTGGACGGTCATGGCAAGGCTCCTTCGGACGGTCCTGCCAGCCGCGCACCCTGCGCGCCAACGCCGCCCTAAAGGCGCATTACGTTTCTGCGCACGGCGGTGACAGCCTGTCGGGCCGCGGCCGCCGTCAACCGACGAACGGCCGAGTTCTGGCCACCAGGGCCATTGCGGGCCGACCTCAGCTGCGCAGCCCGACCCCGCGCTTGAGCAGCCACAGCCCCACCGCCGCCAACGCCGCGACGAAGCCCAGCATCAACGCATACGCCACCCACAGCGGCACGTCGCTCACGCCCAGCAGGCCGTAGCGGAACGCGTTGACCATGTAGAAGATCGGGTTGGCGTGGGTCGCCGCCTCGGCCCAGTCCGGCAGCAGCTTTACCGAGTAGAACACGCCGCCCAGATAGGTCAGCGGGGTCAGGATGAAGGTCGGCACGATCGCGATGTCATCGAACTTCTTCGCGTACACCGCGTTGACGAAACCGGCCAGCGAGAAGATCGTCGCGCCCAGCAGCACCGTGGTGAACGTCACCAGCGGGTGCGGCACGCGCACCTTGGTGAACAGCATGGCAATGGCCAGCACGATCGCGCCCACCATCAGCCCGCGCAGCACCGCACCGGCCACGTAGCCGGTGAGAATCACCCAGTTGGGCATCGGGCTGACCAGCAGTTCCTCGACATGGCGGCCGAACTTCGCACCGAAGAAGCTCGAGGAGATGTTGCCGTAGCTGTTCTGGATCACGCTCATCATCACCAGCCCGGGGACGATGAAATCCATGTACTTGATCCCGTCCATCTCGCCCACGCGCGAGCCGATCAGCCCGCCGAAGATCAGGAAGTACAGGGTCATGGTGATCGCCGGCGGCACGAGGGTCTGGCCCCAGATGCGCAGGATGCGGTTGACCTCGCGGCGCACGATGGTGCCCAGGGCAACCCAGTGGCGCTGGTTCACGGAGAGTTCGTTGGAGGTCATGCGGTCTGCCTGTTCGGTCCTGCTCATGCGGCGCGCTCCGGTGCGGCCGGTTGCACGCCATCAGGGCTGTCGCCCCCGGTCAGGCGCACGAAGAGTTCTTCCAGCCGGTTGCTCTTGGTGCGCATCGAGCGCACGCGGATGCCGGACTCGCCCAGCGTGGCGAACACGCGGTTGAGGTCCATCGCCCGCGGCATCTCCAGATCCAGCGTGTGCGCGTCCTCGGCGACCAGCGTGGTGCCTTCGATCACCGGCAGTACCGCCGGCAATTCACCGTCGATGTCGAGCAGGAAGCCCTCCACGTCGAGCTTGGCCAGCAGCGCCTTCATCGGCCCCTGCTCCACGATGCGGCCGCGGTCGATGATCGCCAGGTTGCGGCACAGGCTCTCCGCTTCCTCCAGGTAGTGCGTGGTCAGGATGATCGTGGTGCCGGCGGCGTTGATCTCCTTCAGCGTCTTCCACATGCCGCGGCGGATCTCGATGTCCACGCCGGCGGTGGGTTCGTCGAGGATCAGCAACCGCGGATGCGTCATCATCGCCCGCGCGATCATCAGCCGGCGCTTCATGCCGCCCGACAGCGTACGGCTCATCACCGTGGCCTTTTCCCACAGCTGCGCGCGGCGCAGTTCCTGCTCGGCCCGCTGCAACGCCACCTCGCGCGGCACGCCGTAGAACCCGGCGTAGTTGACCAGGATGTCGAGCGGCTTCTCGAACAGGTTGAAGTTGATCTCCTGCGGCACCAGCCCGATCAGGCGCATCGCCGCGCCACGGTCGGTCTGCAGGTCGGTGCCGAACACGCGCACGTCACCGCTGCTGAGGTTGACCAGCGAGCTGACGATGCCGATCAGCGTGCTCTTGCCTGCGCCGTTGGGGCCGAGCAGGGCGAAGAAGTCACCGGGCATCACGTCCAGCGAGACGCCCTTCAGCGCCTCGACGCGGTTGTCGTAGGTCTTGCGCAGATCGCGCACCGACAGCGCCGGCGTCGTGGCCGGCTGGGAATTCTGGGTCATCGGCAGGGCCTGTGCCGCGAGCCGCGCGGCGATAGCCGGTAGTATAGGCGGCTTGGTGGCCCCACCCCGGCCACGCTGTGTTGCACGCGCGGCCCTTTCGGCCGGCGCCGCCGCCCCGGAACCACCCCGTGATGAAGCATTTCCCGCTCAAGCTCGTCTCCCGCCGCATGGTCGCCCCGTCGGTGGGCCACTACGTGTTCCTGCGCGACGACGGCGAGCCGCTGGACTTCATCCCCGGCCAGTTCATCCAGGTGCACTTCGACTACGCCGACGGCACGCCGACCAAGCGTTCGTATTCACTGGCCACGATCCACGACCACGCATTGGGCCCGGGCGAGGCGGTAGAGATCGCGGTGAGTTACGTGCCCGGCGGCGCGGCCACGGCCCTGTTTGAAGGCCTGCCGGAGGGCGGCGCCATCACCGCCAGCGGGCCTTACGGGCGCTTTTGCCTGATGCCCGCCGACACCAACCGCCGCTACCTGCTGATCGCCACCGGCACGGGCGTCACCCCGTACCGCTCGATGCTGCCTCAGCTGGAAACGCTGATGCGCGAGCGCGGCGTGGAAGTGGTGCTGCTGTTCGGCGCGCGCACCCCGGCCGAACTGCTGTACGGCGACGAGTTCCGCGCCTTTGCCGAGGCGCACCCAGGTTTCCGGTTCGTGCCGTGCTTCTCGCGAGAGTTGCCGGAAGAGGGCTCGCCGCACGCCCACGCCGACGTGCGCCATGGCTACGTGCAACAGGCCCTGTCCGAGTTTGCGCCCAACCCCGCCACGGATGTCGCCTACCTGTGCGGCAATCCGAACATGGTCGATGCGTGCTTTGAGGCGCTGAAGGGCTTGGGTCTGGCGGTGCCGCAGATCCGCCGCGAGAAGTACGTCAGCAGCAAGTAAGGCGCCGCCTGTGCCGGCCAGCCGTCCCGGCGACCCCGGCATGTAAAGGACGCTTGACACGACCACGGGGTCGCACGTACCGTCTGTAAAGGAAACTTTACAGGAAGTGCCCGCATGCGCCTTGTCCCGACCCGCTCCGCCCCAGCCGAAGCTCCGGCCGTCGGACGGTCCCTGTGATGAGCCTGGCCCACCGCTACTGGACCGGCCTGAGCCCGGCGCTGCGGCGTTATTACCGCGCCTCGTTGCTGCCCAGCGCGCTGTTCCTCATTCTCGCGTTCACGCACGAATGGGCGTCGCGGCATCCGGACTTCGCGTCCGGGGTGCGCGCCGCGTTTGCCCTCGCACCCGTCTTCGCCCTGGCGTGGCTGTTCGCCGCCTACCTGCACTTCCTGCGCGATTGCGACGAGCTGGAACGCCGCATCGAACTCGACGCGCTCGCCTGGGCCGCGGGCATCACCCTGCATGGCGTGATGGCCTGCCTGTTCCTGCTCGACGCGAAGGTGGTGGCTTGGCCCGCATCGCATGCGGTGGCCCTGCTCGGGGTGTTGCTGCTCGGCAGTTACGCCCTGGTCCGCGCCGTGCTGCACCGCCGCTACCAATGAACAACCGCCTGCGCGAACTGCGTGACGCCTGCGGCTGGTCGCAGGGCGAGCTGGCCGAGCGGCTGGACGTGTCACGCCAAACCATCAACGCGCTGGAAACCGGCAAGTACGACCCGTCGCTGCCGCTGGCGTTCCGCATCGCGCGCCTGTTCGAGCGTCGCATCGAAGACGTGTTCTTCCCCGATTCCGAGTGAGCCGCCCGGCCCACCCACCGCACCACCGAAAGCGCAAGGAGAAGCAGCTGCCCATGTTCCGCCACCCGACCCCGCCCACCGGCGGCACCCCCCTACCTGACCTTCGTCACGCTCCGACACGCGGCCCGGCCTGCGATGCTCGGCCGCTGTCCGCCGCCAAGGTAAACACGATGCACGTACGATTGACCGGGACCGCGGCGCTGGCTGCGTCCCTGCTGCTGGCGGCCTGCCAGCCCACTGCCGAATCCGCCCCGACGGCCGCCGACGGTGCCAGTCACCATCTGGGCAAGGTCGTGCTGCAGCCCTGCGTGCTGGGCGGCGACAATGGCATGCCGACCGTGGAAGCCCAGTGCGGCCAGTTCGAGGTGGCCGAGAATCCGGCGCAACCGAAGGGGCGCAAGATCAAGCTCAACCTCGCGCGGCTGCCGGCCACCGGCAAGGGCAACGCGCAGCCGGACCCGGTGTTCTTCCTCGCCGGCGGCCCGGGCCAGGCCGCTGTCCAGACCGCGCCGGTGATCAACGCGGCGCTGCGCGAGGTGCGCAAGCAGCGTGACGTCATCCTCGTCGACCAGCGCGGCACCGGCGGTTCCAACCCGCTGGACTGCAAGGACGCCAAGGGCCAGCCGCTGGAGCTGGACGCCAGCCGCACGCCGACCGACGCCTCCCTGGCCGACTTCGCGCGCCAGTGCCTGGCCTCGCTCGAGGGCCGCGCCGACCCGCGCTTCTACACCACCACCCATGCCATCGCCGACCTCGACGCGGTGCGCGCGGCGATGGGCGTGGACAAGATCAACGTGGTGGGCGGCTCGTACGGCACCCGCGTGGCGCAGCAGTACGCCACCCGCTACCCGCAACACACCCGCACGGTGGTGATCGACGGCGTGGCGCCCAACCGGTTGGTGGTGGGCGGCGAGTTCGCGCGGACCCTGCAGCGCGCGCTGCAGCTGCAACAGGCGCAATGCGCCCAGCAGCCGCAGTGCAAGCAGCGTTTCGGCGGCGACCTGATCGCACGGATCAAGGCGCTGAAGGACAAGCTCAATGCCGCTCCCGTGGAAGTCGCCTACCGTGACCCGACCACCAACGCGCCCAAGCGCGACACCCTTTCCGGCGACACGGTCAGCGGCATGGCGCAGGGCATGTCGTACATGCCGCAGCTCGCCGCGATGCTGCCGCTGGTCGTGGCGGAGGCCGAGCAGGGCCGGTACGAGTCGCTGATGGCGGTCGCGCAGATCTGGTCCGGCCAGGTAGTCGGGCAGATGAACCGCGGCATGCAGTGGTCGGTGGTGTGCGCCGAGGACGCGCCGCGCTACCAGGCCGACCCGGTCGACGCCGACACGGTGCTGGGTGGCGGCATGGGCAAGATGTTCTTTGCGGCGTGCGCGGTATGGCCCAAGGGCGACGTCCCAGCCGACTTCCACGCGCCGTTCAAGACCTCGCTGCCGACGCTGCTGCTGTCCGGCGAACTCGATCCGGTCACCCCGCCGTCGTACGCCGACGAAGTGGCCAAGGGCCTGGGCAACGCACGCCACATCGTGTTGCGCGGCCAGGCACACGGCACGCTCGGCACCGGCTGCATGCCCAAGCTGCTCGGCCAGTTCATCGAACGCGCCGACCCCAAGGCGCTTGATGCCAAGTGCCTCGACAGCCTGACCTATACCCCGCCGTTCACCAGCTTCAACGGCTGGGAACCCTGAGCGCGCAAGGACTGACTTCATGATCATCGCAAACGATCTGCACAAGGCGTTCAAGACCAAGACCGGCACGGTACAAGCGGTCGAGGGCGTCTCCTTCGAGGCCCGCGACGGCCAGATCACCGGCCTGCTCGGCCCTAACGGCGCCGGCAAGACCACCACCCTGCGCATGCTGTACACGCTGATGGCGCCCGACCGCGGCAACGTCACCGTCGACGGCGTCGACGCGGCCGTGGACCCCGCCGCGGTGCGCCGCGCACTGGGCGTGCTGCCCGACGCGCGAGGCGTGTACAAGCGCCTGACCGCGCGCGAGAACATCGCCTACTTTGGCGAGCTTCACGGCCTGTCCGCCGCCGACATCGCCCGTCGTACCGACGTGCTGGCCAAAGCGCTGGAGATGGGCGACATCCTCGACCGCCAGACCGAAGGCTTCAGCCAGGGCCAGCGCACCAAGACCGCCATCGCCCGCGCGCTGGTGCACGACCCACGCAACGTCATCCTCGACGAGCCGACCAACGGCCTGGACGTGATGACCACGCGTGCCATGCGCGGCTTCCTGCAGCAACTCAAGGCTGAAGGCCGCTGCGTGATCTTCTCCAGCCACATCATGCAGGAGGTGGCCGCGCTGTGTGATCGCATCGTCATCATCGCCAAGGGCCGCGTGGTCGCCGCCGGCACCGCCGACGAGCTGCGCGCCAAGTTCGGTGAGAGCAACCTGGAAGACGCCTTCGTCAAGGCCATCGGCTCGGAGGAGGGCCTGCACGCATGAAGACTGGATTCTTCCCCTCGATGTTCGCCGTGATGCGCAAGGAACTGCGCGAGGTCATGCGCGACCGCCGCACGATGATGATGGCGCTGGTGCTCAGCCCATTGCTGACCCCGTTGCTGTTCATGGGCATGGGCAAGCTGGGCGAGAACCGCGCCAAGACCGAACTCGACAAGGTGTTGGAAGTGCCCGTGGTCGGCATCGAGCAGGCCCCCAACCTGATGGCCTACCTCGCCACGCGCGGGATCAAGGCGGTCGCGGCCCCGAAGGACCTGGACGGCGCGATCGCCCGTCAGGAAGTGGACGTGGCACTGGAGCTGGATCCCGCGTTCGGCGAGGCCTGGCGCGAAGGCCGGTCGGCGTCCATCGAAATCGTCGCCGACACCACGGCCCGCGCCAGCGAGGTACCGGTGGCCCGCGTGCGCAACGCGCTGGAAGGCTACCGCGACCAGATGGGCACGCTTCGGCTGATGGCGCGCGGCATCGACCCGGGCGTGGTGCGCCCGCTGAGCGTCGGCGTGCGCGACATGGCGTCCGCGGAGGCCAAGCGTGGGCAGCTCGCCGCGATGCTGCTGCCCTACCTGCTGATCCTCTCGGCCTTCCTGGGTGGCATGGCGGTGATCTTGGACGCGACCGCCGGCGAGCGCGAACGCCAGTCGCTGGAACCGTTGCTGGCCACGCCGGCACCGCGCAGCGCCGTGGTCAGCGGCAAGATCGCCGCGGCGTGCGCACTGGGCCTGGCGTCGCTGCTGTTGATGCTGGTGACGTTCAAGGCCTTGGCCACCTTCGCGCCGGGCGGCGGCATGGTCATCGACGTCAGCACCCGCAACATCGCCATGCTGCTGCTGGTGCTGCTGCCCATGCTGTTCATCGGCACTTCGCTGCTGACGTTCCTGGCCGCCAGCGCGAAGAGCATGAAGGAGGCGCAGAGCCACATGGCCTGGCTGATGCTGCTGCCGATGATTCCTTCGATCGCGCTGATGGTGAACCCGATCAAGCAGCAGCTGTGGCAGTACGTGGTCCCCTTCCTCGCGCAGAACCAGATGATCCTCAAGATCGCGCGTGGCGATGCCATTCCGATGCAGACATGGGGCCTCTACCTGGCCGCAAGCTTTGGCCTCGCCGCCGTGCTGTGGTTTGCCGCGGTGCATCGTTACCACCAGGAACGGTTGGCGATCTCGGGCTGAAGCCCGGCAACCGATGGATCGGCGGTGCGTGGCCGCCGGTCCGGCTACATGGGGAGAACGGAAACGCCCATCCCACGGCACCCGGATTCGGCGCCCCTCCCCAATGAAAAAGCCCGGCATTCGCCGGGCTTTTTCGTGCCGCATGGATCGCGATCCGGCTTATTGGCCCGGATCGAACCCGATGGTGCGGCGGGTGGTGACCGGTGCAGCCACCGGCTGGAAGCGCCACTTGCGCACCGCATTCACCGCTTCGCGATCGAACACGCGCGGCGGGTCGGCCCGCACCACGCGCGCGGCGGAGACGGTGCCGTCGGTGCCGACGGTGAACTCCACCTGCACTTCGCCCTTCTGGCCCGAACGCAGCGCTTCCGGCGGGAAACGCGGCGCCGGCGTGGACAGCGCGCGCAGGTCGCTGCTGCTGGGCGCCGCCGCGGCGGAGGTCGCCGCCGCCTGCTGCGCCGCGCGCTGCTGCGCCGCACGCTGGTCGGCTTCGCGCTGCTCGGCCGCACGCTGGTCCGCCGCACGCTGGTCGGCTTCGCGCTTCTGCGCGGCCTCGCGGTCGGCGGCCTGCTGCGTGGCGAGCTTCTTGGCCGCCTCTTCCTGCTGCTTCTTCTGGTCGGCCAGGCGCTGCTTCTCCAGCTCGGCCTGCTTCTTGGCCTGCTCTTCGGCCGTCAGCGCCTGCGTCTGGGTGCGCTGTGCGGCTTCGTTCTGGCGCGCGGTGATGCTTTCCTTCAGGCGGGCCAGCGCCGGGTGGTTGGCATCGGCCTTCTGCAGCAGCGCGGACAGGCGCTGCGCTTCGGCGAAGTCCTCGCGGTTGACACTCTGCTCGATGGCGATGACCGTCATCGGCAGCAGGTCGACCAGCGCGCTCGACACCGCCGCATCCCCCGGCAGCTTGTCGCGCAAGGCGAGGTAGTACTCCACGGCGTTGTCTTCGGCCGGGGCATACAGGCGGTTGTCGGTGTAGGCCTTGCTGGCGGCTTCGCGCAGCGCATCCACGCTCATCGCGGCCACCTTGGACGACACCGCGTTCTCCGCCGTCACGGCGGCGGCGGACGTGGCGGCGGCCCCCGCCTCAGGCGCTTCTTCCTTCTTGCCGCAGGCCGCGACGGCCAGTGCCACGCACAGTGCGGCGGCGGTGTAATTGACGGACGGCCGACGGCGCACGGGCCGGGCCAGTGATTTGACGATCATTGCAAAAACTCTCCCCTGACGTACGCAGTCGGACGCGTACCCGTACTAGGACGCGCTAGCACGGTTCAATTGTCAAGGGCGACCCTGAAGCACCTCGCATCTGCGTGCGCCGATCAAGTGTGATGCACGTCACATCTGCGGGCCGCCGACGCGGCGCGGACGGGGGTCATTTACCGATGCAGAAGCTCGAAAAGATGTGGCCCAGCAGATCGTCCGCATGGACGCGACCGGTGATCTCGCCGAGCTGGTCGTGGGCCAGGCGCAAGGCTTCGGCGGCCAGATCCAACGCTTCGTGGTCCAGATGGCCGCGCGCATCCGCCAGTTCGCTGCGGGCCCGCTGCAGCGCGTCGACGTGGCGGGCCCGCGCGGTGAAGGTGCCTTCCGCGCCGACACCCGGGGTCCCCAGCGCCAGTTCCCGCAGCCGGGCGTGCAACTGAGGCAGTCCGGCCCCGGTGCGCGCCGAGACCCAAACCGCACCCGCGGTGGCGTCGGGGGGGGACCCGTGCAGCAGGTCGGCCTTGTTGTGTACCCAAAGCACCTGCGGGACTCCTTCCAACGCGCCAGCCACGGCGGCATGGCCCGCCGCCACGTCCCGCGCGTCCACCACCACGATGGCGAGGTCGGCGCGCTCAAGTTCGTTGCGCGCGCGTCGCATCCCCTCCTGCTCGATCGCGTCGCCGCCTTCGCGCAGGCCGGCGGTGTCGACCAGGCCCAGCTCGACACCGTCCACGCGCACCAATTCTTGCAACAGGTCGCGCGTGGTGCCAGCAATGTCGGTGACGATCGCGCGCTCGCTGCCGGCCAGCGCGTTGAGCAACGAACTCTTACCGGCGTTGGGCGGGCCCACGATCACCGCATGCAGGCCGTCGCGCAGCCGGCGGCCGCGCTCGGCCGCGTGCAGGAGGGCGTCCAGGTCACCGGCGATGGCCGCCAGCTGCGTGCGCAGCGCGGCCCCACCCAGGGTGTCGATGGGCTCATCGGCGAAATCAATGGCCGCTTCGACGTGCACCCGGACCGCCAGCAGGTCCGCGGCCAGCGCGTCCACCCGGCGCGAGAATTCGCCGTCCAGCGCGCGCCGCGCGGCACGCGCAGCCGTCAGGTCCGCGGCGGCGATGAGGTCGGCGACCGCTTCGGCTTGCGTGAGGTCGAGGCGGCCTTCGAGGAACGCGCGCTCGCTGAACTCGCCGGGGCGGGCGCGGCGTGCCCCGAGCGCGCAGCAACGCGCCACGAGCGCCTCCAGCACGGCCGGGCTGCCGTGCGCCTGCAGCTCGACCACGTCCTCGCCGGTGAAGCTGGCCGGTGTGGCGAAGTACAGCGCGATGCCGTCGTCCAGCGTGGCGCCTTCCGCGTCGCGGAAGCGGGTGTGGTGCGCGTGGCGCACCTGCAACCGGCGGCCGATGATGGCCTCGGCAATGTCACGCGCGCGCGGCCCTGACAGCCGCACGATGCCCACGCCGCCGGCACCCGGCGCGGTAGCGATGGCGGCAATCGTGTCGCGGATGTCGGGGGCGGTATTCATGGGGCAAATCGTAACGACAAAGCCCGCCAATGCGCGGGCTTTGTCAGGGCGTCGCGGCGTGGGCTTACGCCTTCGCCGGCGCCTCGGCGTACTTCTTGGTCATCCACCACTGCTGCAGCAGGCCCAGCGCGCCGTTGGTGATCCAGTACAACACCAGGCCGGCCGGGAAGAAGGCGAACATCACGCCAAACACCAGCGGCATGTACTGCATCATCTTCTGCTGCATCGGGTCCATGCCCGGCGTCACCGGCGTCAGCTTCTGCGTGGCCCACATCACCGCCATGTTCAGCACCGGCAGCACGAAGAACGGATCGCGCGCGGTCAGGTCCTGGATCCAGCCCATCCACGGCGCGTGGCGCAGTTCCACCGACTCCGACAGCATCCAGTACAGGGCGAGGAACACCGGCATCTGCAGCAGGATCGGGAAGCAACCGCCCATCGGGTTGATCTTCTCCTTCTTGTACAGCTCCATCATCGCCATCTGGAACTTCTGCTTGTCGTCGCCGTAGCGCTCCTTGAGCTGCGCGATGCGCGGCTGGAACTTGCGCATCTTGGCCATCGACTTGTACTGCGCGGCGGACAGCGGGTACATCAGCAGCTTGATCACCACCACCAAGCCGACGATCGCCCAGCCCCAGTTGCCGATCACGCCGTGGATCTTCTCCAGCACCCAGAACAGCCAGCCGGCGATGGTCGCCATGATGCTGTAGCTGCTGAAGTCGACTGCGCGCTCCAGACCCGGCACGTTCTGCGCCTCGATCTGCTTGACCAGCTTGGGGCCGACCCACAGGCGCGCCTCGGTGGCGGCCTTGGTTCCCGGGGCCACGCTCACGCCCGGACCGACTTCGCGGATCAGGTACTGGGTGCCGCCGGTGCCGGCCGGGGTGGCCAGCGAGAAGGTGCCCGCGTCCTTGTCGCCCGGGATCCACGCGGCGAAGAAGTGGTGCTGCAGCATGCCGATCCAGCCGCCGGTGACCTGCTTGTTGAGCGGGCCGTCGTCGACGAAGTCGTCGAACTTGCGCTTCTCGTACTTGTCCGCGGCGCTGTACCACGCGGCGCCCTGGAAGCTGTATTGCTCGGCGCTCATCGGCCCCGACTTGACCAGCGCGCGCGGCACGCGCGCCAGCTGGCGGTAGACGAAACCCTGCCACGGCGCGGTGCCGGCATTGACGACCTCGTCGCGCACGTCGACCACATACTGGCCGCGCTTGAAGGTGTAGGCGCGGCGGATGCTGACGCCGTTGGGGCCGGTCCAGGTGAACGGCACGGTCACGCTGTCGGCGCCCGTGGCCAGTGCGAAGGCGGTCTGGCCACCTTCCGGCGCGAAGCCGGCCTGGTGCGTGGGCGCGGCGCCGCCCTGGCTGACCCAGCCGCTCTGGGCAACGAAGTAGTTGGCGGCGTCCTGCGCGAACAGGCGCACCGGCGGGCTGCCGGCGTCGTCGGTCTGCGGGTAGGCCAGCAGGTCGGCCTCGCGCAGTTCGCCGCCGTCCAGCACCACCTTGAGCACGTCGGTGGTGACGGTGACGGTCGCGGCCGGCGCAGTCGCCGGGCTGGCGCCCACGGTGGCCAGCGGTACGGCGGCCGGGGTTCCCGGCACGGCATCGGCGCTGGGCACGCTGCCGGCGGCGGGCACGGTGGGCGCGCCGGCCGTCTGGGCCACGGCCGCCGGGGTCGCCGGTGCGGCCTTCTCCTTGCCCCACTCCATCCACAACAGCGCGGCCACCATCAGCCAGGCAAAGATCAGGAAGGTGCGGGTCTGGTTCATGGGCAGGCAGGCTCGGCCGGCGTCGGGTCAGGACGCGGGATCGGTGGACGGGGGAACGGCCGGCATTGTGCCGGGCGCCGGAGTCACGGGCAATTCAATACTGCCCTGAGATGCGGGCGCTTCGGCCGCGCGCAAGGCGCCGGCCCGCTTCAGCAGGCCGAGAAAGGCAGTACGCAGTTCGTCACCACTGCAGCGCGAGGCCCCAGGGCGAGCGACCACGACGTAGTCGCCCGCGGCAAGCCGTCCCCGATGCAGGCGGAACGTCTCGCGCAGGATGCGCTTGATGCGGTTGCGCCCCACGGCACGCGGATCGACCTTGCGTGACACCGCCAGGCCCAGGCGCGAGGCCTCGGCAGGCGCGGCGGGCGCCGCAGCGCCCACCTCATCCGCACGGACGCCGGGCGCCGATGCGGAGTGCCAATGCAACGCAAGCACGGGCAACGCCACACGGCGGCCGTGCTTGAAGATGCGGTCGAAGTCGGAACCCGCGCGAACCCGCGCGGTGCGCGGGTAGCGGTTCAGCGCCATCGGGCGTCTACGGCCACGCGGGGCGGCCGGAGTCAATCTGCGCTCAGGCGCAGAGACGCTTGCGGCCCTTGGCGCGACGGCGGGCGAGGACCTTGCGGCCGTCGGCGGTCGCCATGCGGGCACGGAAGCCGTGGTCGCGGGCGCGCTTGAGGTTGCTGGGCTGGTAGGTGCGCTTGGTGGCCATGATCCGGCTCTGCGTTTATGCGGGAAAAGACTGGGGAGGATAGCGCGCAGTCGCGCCCCGGTCAACCCAAGCGGACCGTCGTCCTGAACGACCGCGGCGGCGCGCACGCCGGCCAGCGGCCTGCGACAATGATACTCCGCTTTCGTCTCCTGTTCAGCCGACAAGGGCCAAGCTGCACGGGTTTTGTCCATCCCGGCGCGCCCGGTGCCGCTGCGCGCCGCCCGATCCAACCCCTCCGGGAACCGCATGACCGACGCTTCGCCCATTGTCCGCCTGCGCGACGTCCGCCTTGAACGCGGCGGGCGCGTGATCCTGCGCGACCTCAACCTCGATGTCCCGCGCGGGCAGGTGGTGGCGGTGCTGGGCCCGTCGGGCTGCGGCAAGTCGACCCTGCTGTCGGCGCTGACCGGACAGCTGGTGCAAGCCGCCGGCACGGTGGAAGTATTGGGGAAGCCAGTGCCGCGCGGCGAGCGCGAACTGCTGGCGCTGCGCCGCGGCCTGGGCGTGCTGCTACAGGGCAACGGTCTGCTCACCGACCTGACCGCGGCCGAGAACGTCGGCCTGCCGTTGCGCACCCACACCGACCTGCCCGAGCCGGTGATCCGCCGGCTGGTGTTGATGAAACTGCACGCGGTGGGCCTGCAGGCCGCTGCCGACGCCTACCCGCGCGAACTGTCCGGCGGCATGGCCCGGCGCGTGGCGCTGGCCCGCGCGCTGGCACTGGACCCGCCGCTGATGATCTACGACGAGCCGCTGACCGGGCTGGACCCGATCGCCAGCGGCGTGGTCATGGACCTGGTCCGCCGACTCAACGACACCCTGGGCCTGACCAGCATCGTGGTCACCCACCACGTGCACGAGACACTGCCGGTGGCCGACCAGGCCGTCGTCATCGCCAACGGCGGCATCGTCTTCGCCGGCACCCCGGCCGAACTGGAGGCCAGCGACGACCCGTTCGTGCGCCAGTTCCTGCAGGGCGCCCCGGACGGCCCGATCGCGTTCGACGCCGCACCGCGCACCCCGGAGGCCGCATGACCGCCCCCTACCGCCCGTACGCCCCGGAGGGCTGCTGATGCCGTTCGCCGCCACCACCCGATCGCTGGGCCAGGCCGGGCTCTTCGCCCTGTCGGTGTTCCGCGCGTCCCGGCCGAGCCTCGACTTCTGGCGCGAGCTGACCCGCGAAATTTACAAGATCGGCGCGCGTTCGCTTCCGATCATTGCCGTTGGCGGCGCGTTCGTGGGTCTTGTGTTGACCCTGCAGGGTTACCGCACGCTCGCCACGTTTGGCGCCAGCAACTCGCTGTCCACCCTGCTGGGCCTGTCGCTCTACCGCGAACTGGGCCCGGTGCTGACCGCGCTGCTGTTCATCGGCCGTGCCGGCAGCTCCATCGCCGCCGAACTGGGGCTGATGCGCGCCACCGACCAGATCACCGCGCTGGAGCTGATGGCCATCGACCCGGTGGGCAAGGCCGTGGCGCCGCGCTTCTGGGCGGCGGTGCTGAGCGTGCCGCTGCTGACCGGCTTCTTCTGCAGCTTCGCCATCGCCGCCAGCTTCCTGGAGGCGGTCCACGTGATCGGCCTAGACGCGGGCTATTTCTGGCCGGCGCTGAAGGACAACGTCGATTTCGTCGACGACTTCCTGGTGTCGCTGCTGAAGTCGGCGGTGTTCGGTGCGACCGCGGCGCTGACCGCGGCCTACGTCGGCTTCCACGCCGAACCGACCATCGAGGGCACCTCGGTGGCCACCACGCGCGCGGTGGTCAATGCCTCGCTGCTGGTGCTGATGCTGAACTTCGTCATGTCGGCGCTGCTGTTCAAATGAGCCGCCGGCTTTTCCCCGGCCCGGGCCGGACCGGCCTGTGCCGTGCCGCCAGCCTCCCGTTTCCTACCCGTGCGCGCACCGCGGCGCGCGTTCGCAAGGTGATCCACGCATGAGCACACGCACTCCCCGTATCGAATTCGCCGTCGGCGCCTTCCTGTTGCTGGCCCTGGCCTCGCTGATGGTGCTCGCGGTGGCGTCCACCAACGGCAAGTGGGGGTTTGGCACCGACAGCTACCCGCTGAAGGCGCGCTTCACCACCATCGGCGCGCTGCGCCCCAACGCACCGGTCAAGATCGGCGGCGTGGCCATCGGCCAGGTCGAGAACATCGAGCTGGATCCGGTGAAGTTCGACTCGGTGGTCACCCTGGCGATCAACAGCCGCTACAAGGACCTGCCGTCCGATACCGCCGCCAGCATCCTGACCAGCGGCCTGCTGGGCGAGAGCTACATCAACCTCGCCCCCGGCGGCGACCCCGAGACGCTCAAGGCCGGCGACGAGATCTACATGACCCAGTCGGCGGTGGACCTGATCCAGCTGGTGGGCAAGTACATGTTCAGCGGCGGTGGAGCCAAGGCCGGCGACAATGCGACGCCCTCGACCGAAGGTGCCGGCGACGTGCCAGACTACCTGCAGGACGAGACCCCGACCCCCAAGGAATAATCCCCCGTCATGAAGCGCTCCTTCCTCACGATCGTCATCGCCTCGGCGCTGCTGACCGCGGCTTCGGCCTCGGTGTTCGCGCAGGCCAAGGCCGCTCCGGCTGCCACCGCAGCCAAGGCGGGCAGCCCGAGCCAACTGGTGCTGGCCAACAGCACGCGCATCCTGACCACGCTGGAAGCCCGCCGCGGCGAGTTCACCAAGAACCGTGGCGCGCTGCGCGCATTCGTCGCCAGCGAGTTCGACGCGTTGTTCGACCGCGACTACGCCGCCCGCCTGGTGCTGGGCGTGCACGGCCGCGGCGCGTCGGAAGCCGACATCAAGGTGTTCGCCGATGCGTTGGCCGACAGCCTGATGCAGCGCTACGGCTCGTCGCTACTCGACCTCAATGCCAAGCTCAAAGTGCGGGTTAAGTCCGAGACGCCGCTGCGCGGTGGCGCCATCGTCAAGGTGTCCAGCGAGTACCTGCGCCAAGGCGCCGAACCGGTGCCGGTGGACTACCTGATGCGCAAGGTGGGTTCGGAGTGGAAGGCGTTCGACGTGCTGGTTGAAGGCGTCAGCTTCGTGCAGACCTTCCGCAACCAGTTCGACGCGCCACTGAAGCGCAAGCCGATCGTCCAGGTGGCCGCCGACATCAAGGCCGGCCGCCTGCAGGCCACGGCCAACTGACGATGGCCCACGTGGCAGGCCAGGACGACACAGGCGCGTCATTGCGCCGCAACAGCGAGGCGCTGGAGTTTTCCGGCGCGCTGACCCGCGACGCGGTGGCGCGGCTGTGGCAACAGGCGCTGCCGCAACTGGCCGGCGTGCGTCGGCTGGACCTCGCCGGGGCGCGTACGGTCGACAGCGCCGGCCTGGCGTTGTTGGCTGAATTGGCCTCCCGCGCGGGCGGCAACGTGGCCATCACGGGCTTGCCCGAAGGCCTCCGCGACCTGCGCACGGCCTACCGGCTGGACGAAACGCTGGCGTTTGCGCGCTGACGCTACACACAGCATTGCGGTGGTGGTGTCAGTCGCGACCGCCGCGCGGCCACCCCAGCCACTAGAATGATCGCCATGCGCGCACACGGACTCGCCCTTGCCATCGCCGGCCTGCTGGTCGGCACGTCACACGCTTTCGCCCAGGACGCGGCGCAAGCGGATGCACAGCATCCGCCGGTGGCCGCCACGGCCCCGACCGATCCGGTGCCGGCGCCCGCGCCGATCCGCGACGTTACGCCGACACCGACCGACGCGCGCAGCGCTGCCGAGCGCGACTTCGACGCGCTGTACGGCAACGGCGAACCCTACAACCCGGTCGCGGACCCGAACCTGCCGCCGCCGGCGCGCATTGGCGCCGCCTACGATCCGTGGGAGCGCTACAACCGCTCAATGCACCGCTTCAACAACGTGGTTGACCGCACGGTCGCCCAGCCGCTCGCGCGGACGTACGTGCGGGCGGTGCCGCGCCCGGTGCGCCTGGGCGTGACCAATTTCTTCAACAACCTCGGCCAGCCGGTCTCGGCGGTCAACGCACTGCTGCAGGGCAAGCCGGGGCAGGCCGCGCACTCGCTGGGGCGCTTCGTGGTCAATTCCACACTGGGCATCGCCGGCATTTTCGACCCGGCCACCGACGCCAAGCTGGACAACCGCCGCGAGGACTTCGGCCAGACCCTGGGCGTGTGGGGCTGGAAGCGTTCGCGTTACGTCGAATTGCCATTGTTCGGGCCGCGCACGCTGCGCGACACCTTCGGCATGGTCGCCGACGCCCCGCTGAGCCCGGTGCGCGGCATCGAGGAAGACAAGGTGCGGGTGGGCCTGCAGGGGCTGCAGCTGGTCGACGTGCGCGCCCAGCTGCTGGCGATCGACAGCCTGCGCGAGGGCGCGGAAGATGATTACGCGCTGGTGCGCGATGCGTGGATGCAACGCCGCGACTACCAGATCTCCGGCGACCGGTTGCTCGACAGCGACGACACGTTGCCGGACTACCTCAAGGACGAGAACAACCCGATCGTGCCGGTGGACGCCATCCCGGTGATGCCGACCGACGGCGGCAACTAGTCCTCGTCCACCACGTCCAGCGCCTCGCCGAGCAGGCGCTGGCTGTCGTCGTTCGCCAATGACTCCACGCCGCGCAACTTGCGCTCGATGGCGCGGGTGCGCACGCCGGCGGCGTCGATGCTGTTGCGGACCGTGTCGAGTTGGCTGCGGGTCTTCTCCAGCACCGCGCCGAATTTGCCGAACTCGGTCTTGACCGCGCCCAGCAATTGCCAGACCTCGCTGGAGCGCTGCTCGATGGCGAGCGTGCGGAAGCCCATCTGCAGCGAGTTGAGCAATGCCAGCAGCGTGGTGGGCCCGACCAGGGTGACGCGCTGTTCGCGCTGCAGCGTGTCGAACAGCCCCGGGCGACGCAGGGCTTCCGCGTACAGGCCTTCGGTCGGCAGGAACAGCAGGGCGAAGTCGGTGGTGTGCGGGGGCGCGAGGTACTTCTCGCGGATCTTCTTGGCTTCGTCGCGCAGCCGGCGCTCCATCGCGGACGCAGCGGTCGCCACCGCATCGGCGTCGGCGCGGTCCTGCGCGTCGAGCAGGCGCTCGTAGTCCTCGCGCGGGAACTTGGCATCGATCGGCAGGCGCACCGGCTGGTCCGGCTGGGCACCCGGCAGGCGCACCGCGAACTCGACGCGCTCGCTGCTGCCGGGCACGGTCGCCACGTTGCTGTCGTACTGCTCGATCGTCAGTACCTGTTCCAGCAACGCGCCCAGCTGCACTTCGCCGAAGGTGCCGCGGGTTTTGACGTTGGTCAGCACGCGCTTGAGGTCGCCGACGCCGGTCGCCAGCTGCTGCATTTCGCCCAGGCCGCGTTGCACTTGCTCCAGGCGCTCTGACACCAATCGGAACGACTCGCCCAGGCGGGTCTCCAGCGTGGACTGCAGCTTCTCGTCCACCGTGGCGCGCATCTGCTCGAGCTTGGCCGCATTGTCGGTCTGCAGTTCGCGCAGCTTCTGCTCCAGGGTGGTGCGCATTTCGCCGATGCGCAGTTCGTTGCGCGCGGTGAGTTCCTGCAAGCGCTGCGACAGCGACTCGGCATGGCGCTGCTGCTGCTCGGCCACCTCGGTACGGAAACGGTGCGCATCCTCGATGGCGGCGTTGCGCGCCTTGAGCGCGTCGTCGACGAGCGCCTCGCGCAGCACGTCCAGGCGCGCGTCGGTGCGCGTGCTGAGCTCGGTCAGGCGGGCGTCGGTGCGGGCGGTGAAGTCCGTCAGGCGCGCGCCGAAACCTTCGATGCGCTGCTCCTGCTGCACGGCCAGGCCGTCCAGTTGCTGGCGCAACTCACCGCGCCCCCCACGTTGCTCGTCGCGCAGGGCCTGTTCCAGCCGCTCGCGCAGGTCCGCCAGTGCGGCCTCGGGTTTACGGAGCAACAGCACCACCTGCAGCACGAGCGCCACGACGACCGCGAGCAGGACGAGAAGGAGCAACAAGGACGGTTCTGGCATGTCGCCAGTGTACCGGCCGCCGTCGCAGTGGATGCGACGGCGGCGCGATCAGGTCAGGGGCACGGTCGCCTTCGCGCCGTCGTCCTGTCCGAACGGTGCTGGCGCGGAGGCCGCATCCGCCACCTCGACCCGGTTTCGCCCGTTGGCCTTGGCCTGGTACAGGGCCAGGTCCGCCCGCGACACCAGGTCGCGCAGGTCGCGATCACGCGCGGTCAGTTCCGCCACGCCGATGCTGATCGACGGCCGCAGGCCCTCGACGACGTCGGACAGGTCCAGGCTCGCCACCGCTTCGCGCAGGCGCTCGGCGACCAGCAGGCCACCGGTGAGCGGCGTGCCCGGCAGGACCACCAGGAACTCTTCGCCGCCGGTGCGGCCGAGCAGGTCACGTTCGCGCAACCCGCCGGTGCACGCGGCGGCGATGGCGCGCAGCGCGTGGTCGCCGGCCTCGTGCCCGTAGGAGTCGTTGATGCGCTTGAAGTAGTCAACGTCGAAGGTCAGGACCGTGAGCGCGGCGCTGTCGGCACGTGCGCGGGTGATCGCGGTTTCCCCGAACGCCAGGACCCGGCGCCGGTTGGGGAGGCCGGTGAGTTCGTCGGTCATGGCCATGCGCGCGAGGCGCCGTGACGTCCGCACTTGGCGCCAGGCCAGCAGCAGCAGCAGGGCCACCAGCGCGCCGCCGGCCACCAGCGCGAGCAACTGCCACCGCCGCACCCGCTCCAGCGACGCCAGCTTGACCGTCTGCAGGTCCTGCTCCGATCGCAGCCGCTGGTTCTCCCGCTCGCGTCGGGCGGCGTCGAACTGGTGGCGCATCAGGTCAACCTGCTGGTTGCGCGTGGCGCTGTCCAGGCGCGCATGCACCACTGACGAGCGGCGCTCGTCCTGCAGGGCGCGCCGCGTGTCGCCCAGCGCCTCCCACGCCAGGCTGCGCGCGGGGTAGAGCAGCGACAGGAAGCGCAGGTTGTCGTCGCGCACCAGCTCCTGTTCGGCGGCATCGAACAACGGCATCGCCTGCGCCGGCCGGCCCAGCTGCGCCAGCGCGATGCCTCGCTGCATGTTGATCATCGATGTGAAGTAGCGATCGGCATCGAGCTCGAACTGGCGCTGCGCCGCATCCAGTTGCGGCAGCGCTTCGGCCGAGCGCCCCATTCGGTTCAGCGCGGCCGCCACGCCGACGCGCGCGGACGCGGCCAAGCTCTTGTCATCGATCTTTTCGGCCAGGTAGATCGCGCGTTCGAATGAGCGCAGCGCCTTGGGCTGGTCACTCGCCTCGAAATGCACGTAGCCGACCTGGATCGCCGCCAGCGCGCGCTCGTAATCCAGCCCGCGGCGGGTGGCGGCAGCCTCGTACTGGCCGAGGTAGGTCAGGGCCTGCCGGAAATCGCCCATGCGCCGGTAGCTCATGGCGAGCGAGAACAGGTTGTCCTCGGCCAGCCGCTCCAGTCGCGCCGTGCGGAAACGGCGGTCGGCCTCCAGGTAGTCGATCAGCGCCCGGGCCTGGTCCCCCATCATCGACAGGGCACCGCCGCGGGTGCGCAGCGCGGTGCCGATGAGCATCGGGTCCTCCAGGCGCCGCGCCTCGGCCAGCGCGGCCTCCGCCATCGAGAGCCCTTCCTGCTTGCCGACGACGCGTTCGACGTAGCTACTGCGGCACAGCAGTAGGTGGATCAGCGCCACCTGGTCGTTGGCCGCGCGCGCCTGCGCCAACCAGCGGTCGGCATGCTTCAGCCCGGCCTGCGGATCGTTGTAGTAACGGAGGCCGCATTCCATCGCCGCCAGCATGCGCTCGCGCGGTGCGTCGTCCGGCGGCAGCCGGTCGCGCAGTTGCTGGAGGATGGCCAGGCCGTCGGCCTCGGTGTCCCAGGTCAGTTCCAGCGCGTTGAGCTGGTGCACCTGGCGATCGAACGCCGCAGCGTCGCCCACACCGGCCCAAGCCTGGGACGCCAGCAGGGTGGCCATAAAGCCGGCAACAAACAGGTGGGCGGGGCGCATGGGCGGGATCCGGGGTCTCTGCGCAGGATTACGGCCTGCGCCGACCGGACTTGACCCCACTTTGGTCTAACCCGTGCCCATTCCAGCCGGTTGCGTGACACCGGACACGGACGCGGCGTCCGGTGCGCGGCAACCGCCGGGCAGGCGGCATGCCGCTGGTGCGGTTGCCTCAGTCCAGCACGCGGCAGAACACCGCCTTGAGGTAACGCGACTCCGGCACCTGCGCCAGCCACGGGTGGTCGGCGCCGGCGCCGGCCACCTTGAGCACCTGCACCGTGCGCCCGGAATAGAACGCGGCGCGGCGCAGCATGTCGAGGAACTGGTCCTCACTGACCAGCCCGGTGCACGAGAAGGTGGCGAACAGGCCGCCGGGCTTGACCACGCTCAGCGCCAGCTTGTTCATGTCCAGGTACTTCTTCAATGCCGGGATCACCTGGTCGCGGTCGCGGGTCATCTTGGCCGGGTCGAGGATCACCACGTCAAAGAAGTCGCCGCGGTTACCGGCATCGCGCAGCCACGGGAAGATGTCGGCCTGCACGAACTTCACCTGCGCGCCGTTGAGCTTGGCGTTGCCGCGTGCGATGTCGATCACGTCCTGGTCGATGTCGATGCCGACCACTTCCTCGGCACCGCCCTTGGCCTTGGCGTACACGCCGAAACCGCCGGTGTTGCAGCACAGGTCGAGCACGCGCTTGCCCGCGACCTGGCGTGACAGCCACTCGCGGTTCTCGCGCTGGTCGGCGAAAAAGCCGGTCTTGTGCGCGCCGGCCGGGTCGGCGCGGAACTTCACCCCGTACTCGGTGATGGTCGCCGGCGGCACCGGGTCGCTGCCGCGGTAGTCGAACGACTCCTGCTTCTGCACGTGCTCCTCCGCGAAGCTGTAGAAGCGGCAGCCGGGGAACTGCGCGCGCAGGGCGTCGAAGATCCACTCGCGGTGGCGGAACATGCCGGCGCTGAAGAATTCCACCACCAGCAGGTCACCGTAACGGTCCACGACCAGGCCGGACAGGCCGTCGCCCTCGCTGTGCACCACGCGCCAAGCGTCGCTGACCTCATCGAGCCGGAGCACGTCGCGGCGCAGCGACACCGCCTCGGCGATCTTGCGCGCAAACCACGCCGCATCGACCGGAATGTTGCGGTCGACTTCGAGGATGCGCACGGCGATGCGCGAGTGGCCGTTGTAGAAGCCGCGGCCGATCCAGTCGCCGTCCACGCCCAGCACATCGACGATGGCGCCGGGCTTGGGCCGCTGCGCGGGCTTGTCGACCAGGCGCTGGAAGATCCAGGGGTGGGTGGACTTCCACGCGTTCTTGAGGCGGACGGTGGGGATTTCGGCGTGGGGGTCGCGGTTCATCCGCCCATTGTACCGGGCGGGCGTCGCCTTCATTGCCACGCAACTGGCGGTCGGTTAGGCTTCGCGCTCGAAGGGGAGTAGCTCCCACTCGTCGAGACCGTCATTACGAGGCTAGCCCAGTCTAGCGTTCCGGTCCGGCGGCAACCCCAGCGGGGTTGCGAGCAAGACCTTCGCCGATCACGGCGAAGGTGCGTCCATCCGTCCTGCGCCGTGGCCCATGGCCCAACCTGCGAGGACCTTGCATGACCACCATCGGTACCCCCCTGATGTGGGGCGGATTCACCGCCATCATTGTTGTTGCCCTGTTGGTCGACCTGGTGCTGATGCGCCACGGCGGCCCGCACCGCGTCACCTTCCGCGAAGCGCTGCTGTGGAGCATCGGCTGGGTGGCGCTGGCCCTGCTGTTCAACCTCGGCCTGTGGTGGTACGTCAGCGGCCAGGCCGGCGCCTCGGAAGGCCAGCGCGTGGCACTGGAGTTCCTCACCGGCTACCTGGTGGAGAAGTCGCTGGCAGTCGACAACATCTTCGTGTTCCTGATGCTGTTCACTTTCTTCGCGGTGCCGGAGGAGCAGCGGCAGAAGGTGCTGGTGATCGGCGTGCTGGCCGCCATCGTGCTGCGTGCAGTGATGATCTTCGCCGGCGCGGTGCTGCTGGCGAAGTTCCACTGGATCCTCTACGTATTCGGCGTGTTCCTGGTGGTTACCGGCATCAAGATGCTGTGGTTCGCCGGCAAGGAGCCGGACCTGGAACGCAACCCGGTGCTGCGCTGGATGCGCGGGCATCTGCGGTTGACCACGCAGTACCACGGCGACCGGCTGTCGGTGCTGCAGGACGGCGCGCGCTACTTCACCCCGCTGTTCCTGGTGGTGGTGCTGATCGGCATCACCGACGTGATCTTCGCGGTGGACTCGATCCCGGCGATCTTCGCCATCACCACCGACCCGTTCATCGTGCTGACCTCCAACGTGTTCGCGGTGCTGGGTCTGCGCGCGATGTTCTTCCTGCTGGCCGGCATGGCCGACCGCTTCCACCTGCTGCCGTACGGGCTGGCGCTGGTGCTGATGTTCATCGGCAGCAAGATGCTGTTGGTGGACGTGGTGAAGATCCCGCTGCCGGTGTCGTTGGGCGTGGTGGTCGCGGTGATTGGCGCGACGGTGGCGTTCAGCCTGCGCTTCCCGCCGCGGACGACGCACCCGAAGTGAGTGCCGGACCGTCCCGGACCCGGTCCTGGCCCGCCCCCGCACTTGGGCGGGCGACAGGCACCGGGCCCGGGCCGGGCGGTGCCTTGCAAACCGCGCCGCCGCCGCCACGTGATGGGAATGCACCTGCCCACACCCGAGCACCCGCTAGACAGTCCCGACCAGCGCCGCGCCGACCGCGCGCGGCTGCTGCGCGCGCTCAACGCCAGCTTGGCCTTCGTCCTGCTGCTGAGCGCGGTGTTCGCCGCGCAGGGCAGCTTCGACCCGACGCCGTGGACGGTGACCCCGGGGTCGGCGGCGGGCTTGCTGGGACTGGCCACCGCGCCGCTGTTGCACGGCTCGCTGGAGCATCTGGCCGCCAATGCGATCTCCCTGCTGCTGCTTGGAGCGCTGGCGGGCGCGGTCTATCCGCGGGCCACGCTGCGCGCGCTGCCGATGCTGTGGCTGGGGTCGGGACTGGGCGCATGGGCGCTCGGCACGACGGGCACCCATCACCTGGGCGCCAGCGGACTCACCCACGGGCTGATGTTCCTGGTGTTCACGCTGGGCGTGCTGCGCCGGGACCGGCCGTCCATCGCCGCGGCGATGATCGCGTTCATGCTGTACGGCGGCATGCTGCTGACCGTGCTGCCGCGTGAGGCGGGCGTGTCCTGGCAGTCGCACCTTGGCGGGGCGGTGGCCGGCGTGGTGGCCGCGTGGGTCTGGCGCCGACGCGACCCACTGCCGCCGCGCAAGCGGTACAGCTGGGAGGACGAGGAGGACTTGCTCGCGACCGAGGCCGCCGAACGCGACACGCTGGAGCCCCCGTCGCCGACCGACGTACCGATCCTCTGGCAGCGTGCCGCCCCCCGGCGCGATGGCGGCGTGGTCCTGGAGTTACCGCCCCGTGGCCGACCGCGCTAGCGACGTGCCCGCGCCCCATTTGCCCGCGCCGCAATGCCCAAGACCGCGCGCCAACGTCGCCCTGGCGATCGTGGCGACGCTGCTGGCCGCGGCCTGCCAGCGCGACGCCCTTCCCCACGCTCGGGCGGCCGGGTCGGCCTGGATCGAAGCCGACGTGCGCCAGCTGGCCGACGACCGCATGCAGGGCCGGCGCGCAGGCACGCCGGGCCATGCACGCGCGGCGGCCTACGTGGCCGCGCGCTTTGGTCAGCTCGGGCTCGTACCCGCCGGCGACGCGGGCGGATTCCTCCAGCGCGTGCCGCTGCTGGCAGCCGTTCGTGTGCGCGAAGGCAGTGCGCTGGTCGTGCATCGCGGCGGACAGGACGCGGCGTTCGCCTTCGCCGACGAGTACCTGCCATCCCCCGATTTCAACCGGGCGACGAGTGCGGTGACCGCGCCGGCGGTGTTCGTGGGGCAGGGCGTGCAAGCGCGGGCGTCCGGTCACGACGACTTCGCGGGGTTGGAACTGCGCGGCCGGATCGCGGTGGTACTCAACGGCGCGCCGGCACGGTTGGCCCCCGAGGCGCGCGCCTTCCACGGTTCGCTGCGTCGCAAGCTGGGGCTGCTCGTGGCTCACGGCGCGATCGGCGCGGTGCTGGTCAGCACGCGCGGCGACGAGGAGCAGCGGCCGTGGTCGCGCGTGGCCGCGGACTGGACGCAGCCCCTGCTGCGATTGCGCTGCGATTCGCCGGCCTGCGGGGGCGCGGGCGGCGCGATCGACAGCTTTCCCGAACTGCAGGCGGTGGCGACCGTCAGCACCGATGCGGCCCCGCGCCTGTTCGCCGGCAGCGGCCGCGAGTATGCCGCGCTGCTGGACGCCGCCGATGCCGGCACGCTGCGCGGGTTCGCGCTGCCGGGGAGGATGACCCTAGCCACGCGCACCCGGATCACGCCGACGGTGTCGCACAACGTGGTCGCCCGCCTGCCCAGCCGCGGGCCGAGGGCCGCCGAACACGTCGTGTTCACGGCCCACCTCGACCACGTCGGCGTTGGCGCCCCGGTCCGCGGCGACGCGGTCTACAACGGCGCGCTCGATAACGCCCTGGGCGTGGCGGTGATGCTGGAAAGCGCCCGGCAACTGGCGCGCGCCCCGGCACCGCCCGACCGCTCGATGCTGTTCGTGGCCACCACCGCCGAGGAAGCCGGGCTGCTGGGCGCGGAGTGGTTCGTGCGCCATCCGCCGGTGCCGCGTGAGGCCCTGGTCGCCAACCTCAACCTCGACATGCCGCTGCTGCTCGAACCGAGCGATGACGTGGTGCCGGTCGGCAGCGGTCATTCCACGCTGCAGGCGGCGGTGGAGGCGGCGGCGGGCGACGTCGGTGTAGGCCTTTCGCCCGACCCGGCACCCGAGCAGAGCCTGTTCGTGCGCAGCGACCAGTACCCGTTCATCCGCGCCGGCATTCCGGCGGTGTACCTCACGGGAGGCGTCGACGGCCGCGGCTGGGGCGATAACCCCCAGGAAGCGGCTGCCGCGTTCATGCGCGAGCACTACCACCAACCCGGCGACGACGTGACGCGGTCCATCCAGTACGCGGACGCGGCCCGCCTGGCGCGTCTCAACGCCCGCCTCGCGCAGCGCATCGCGGCCGAGCCCCAGCGGCCACGATGGCTCCCGGGCGATTTTTTTGGCGAGCGGTTCGGCCCCGGGGCCACCGACCGACCCCGCACACCCCCACGTAAGGCACAGGCGCCCGCGTCCGCGGCCGGCTACCGTGCCCCCTCCTCACCCCCAGACAGGACGTTCCCATGACCCGTTGGTATTTCCACACCGGCAGCGACAGCAGCCGCATCGGCCCGCTGGACGAGGCGGCCGCGCGCGAGCACGCGCAGCGCAACCCGTCGGCGTTCTGCTGGCGCGAGGGTTTCAGCGAATGGAAGCCGGTGCGCGACGTGGCCGAGCTGCGCGACACCGCCGCTGAACTGCCCGAACACCTGCCGCCGCCGGCCGCACGCAGCAGCGGTTCCAGTCGCCGCAGCGATGACATCGACTACCGCATCGTCGGCAACGACATGCCCTTCGTCGAGGTCGAGCTGGACCCGGGTGAGAGCGCGATCGCCGAAGCCGGCGCGCTGATGTACAAGGACGCCAGCGTGCAGATGGACACCGTGTTCGGCGACGGCTCGCACAGCGGCCAGGGCGGCGGTTTCATGGACAAGCTGTTCTCCGCCGGCAAGCGCGTGCTGACCGGCGAGAGCCTGTTCACCACGATGTTCACCCACACCGGCACCGGCAAGGCGCACGTGGCGTTCGCCGCGCCCTACCCGGGCACGGTGGTGGCGATGAAGTTGGACGAGCACGGCGGCCGCCTGATCTGCCAGAAGGACAGCTTCCTCGCCGGTGCGCGCGGCGTGTCGGTCGGCATCCACCTGCAGCGCAAGATCCTCACCGGCCTGTTCGGCGGCGAGGGCTTCATCATGCAAAAGCTCGAGGGCGATGGCTGGGTGTTCGTGCACGCCGGCGGCACGCTGGTCGAGCGCGAGCTCAAGGCCGGCGAGCGCCTGGACGTGGACACCGGCTGCGTGGTCGCGTTCCACGATTCGGTCAGCATGGACGTGCGCCCGGTGGGCGGCATCAAGAGCATGCTGTTCGGTGGCGAAGGCGTGTTCCTGGCCACCCTGACGGGCCCGGGCAAGGTGTGGCTGCAGTCGCTGCCGTTCTCGCGCATGGCCGGTCGCATGCTCGCGGCCGCGCCGCAGGGCGGCGGCCAGAACCGCGGCGAAGGCTCGATGCTGGGCGGGTTGGGCCGCATCCTCGACGGCGACAACAGCTTCTGACCGCGGCGCGCGGCGCTAGCCGAGCAGACTGCCGAACACGGCGGCGGGGTGCCACACCCCGTCGTCTTCGGTGATGCGAACTTCGGCGGCGGCGTGCTGATCCTCCCACCGGCGGCGCGCGCGTGCCTCGGCATGGCGCAGGGCGGACGCCCGGTCGGGATGGAAGGTCGTGGGGTCGTCGCGATAGGAGCAGGTGACCGACCACTGGTCGCCGATCTGGATGACGTAGTAGGTGACGGGGCGCATCAAGGAGGAAAACGCGGGCCGATGCCCGATCCCCCAATGGTGTGTGCAGTCGAGATGAACGGCGGGTGAGCGCGGACCGCGGCGAGCCGCGCATCGGTACGGCCCGCGGGGGCCCGCGGGTATGCTGCCGGGTTCCTGCCCACCCGTCCGCGCTGCAATGCCGATCCGCCCCTTTGCCCCCATGCGCCCGCTGATGCTCCTCGCCCTCGCCCTGCTCCTGGGGGCCTGCGGCAGCGATAACGTCAAGCCAACCCCACCCACCGCCACCCCGGTGGCGCCGGTGCGCGTGGCGCCGGTGAAGGTCGGCATCGCCTTGGGCGGCGGCGCGGCCAAGGGCTTCGCCCACATCGGCGTGATCAAGATGCTGGAGGCCAACGGCATCCGTCCCGTGGTGGTATCCGGCACCAGCGCCGGTAGCGTGGTCGGCGCGCTGTATGCCAGCGGCATGGACGCGTTCCAGATGCAGAAGGTCGCATTCGCCCTGGACGAGGACCGCATCCGCGATGTCAGCCTGTTCTCGGGCGGCGTGATCAAGGGCCAGAAGCTGCAGGACTACGTCAACGAACTGGTCGCCCAGCGCAAGCTGGAGGCGATGAAGCGGCCGCTGGCCGTCGTCGCCACCCGGCTGGAAGACGGCAAGCGCACCGTGTTCGTCCGCGGCAACACCGGGCAGGCGGTGCGCGCTTCGAGCTCCATCCCGGGCGTGTTTGAGGCGGTGAAGATCGGCGGCAGCACCTACGTCGATGGCGGCGTCGTCAGCCCGGTCCCCGTGGACGCGGCGCGCGAACTGGGCGCGGACTTCATCATCGCGGTCGACATCTCCAGCAAGGCCGATGGCAAGGCGCCGGGCAGCCTGCTGGGCAACATCAACCAGTCGATCACCATCATGGGGCAGAAGCTGGGCGCGCTGGAGTTGGCGCGCGCCGACATCGTGCTGCGGCCCAAGGTGTTGGCGATCGGGGCGGCGGACTTCGAGCAGAAGAACACCGCCATACTGGAAGGCGAGCGCGCCGCGCTGGCGGCGATGCCGCAGATCAAGGCGAAGATTGCCCAGCTGCAGCAGGCGCGCGTGGCCGCCGCGCAACAGAAGGCCCGGGTGCAGGCGACGCAGAATGCGGCCAAGGCACAGGCCGCGTGCGAAGCGCGGCAGGGCACGGTGGATAAGCTGCTGCGGCGCGAGGATTGCGCGGCGCTCGCCCAGTAACGTCAGCGAGGCGCAGCCCCCGCTCCGCCACGCTCAGCGTCGACGTCACTCGCCGCGGTAGACGGATGCGGCGGTGACGAACGGATTCCAGGCACGCGGCCGCCCAGTGCGGCCGTTTTCACGTGTGCCGGTGACCGGCCTCACCTGGGCAGCGGCAACCCGCGGAATGCCTTCACCGTGCGCAGCACGAAGCTGGAATTCACGTCGGCCACACCGGCCTGGTTGAGCAGCCGGTCGAGCAGGAACCGCGAGAAGTGGTCAAGGTCCTGCACCACCACCTGCAGCAGGTAATCCATGTCGCCGGTGAGCGCGTGGCATGCCACCACCTCGTCCCACTGGTCGACGAAAGCGGCGAAGTCGCCCACCGCGGCGCGGTCGTGGCGGCCAAGCTGCACGCGGACAAAGGCCTGCAGGCCCAGCCCGAGCTGCTCCGGGCTGACCTCGGCACGGTAGCCCCCGATCACCCCCTCGCGCTCCAGCCGCTGCACGCGGCGCAGCGTCGCCGACGGCGAGAGGTGCACACGCTCGGCCAACTCGGCATTGCTGAGGCGGCCGTTGCGCTGCAGTTCCGCCAGCAGCAGCAGGTCGGTGCGGTCGAGGTCGGTGGCCGGCATATTGGTGCGCGTTCAGTATCAATGACGCAATGATGGTGCGCCATAACTGTCCATGGCGCAACTTTGAACGACAGAGCGCGCACTTGGCGCCACAACTCGCAACCCGATTGCGTGCCTGCCGCGCTAGCCTGATGCACCTACCGGCCGGCGCCTCCACCGACCGCAGCCCGGCGTGAGCTGGACCGCGCCTGCCCGCCCTCCACCCTGCCTGCCCGAGCCTGCCATGACCCCAGCCACGCCCACCCGCGTCGAACACCAGCTCACCGACAAGGGCTACGTGCCGGTGTACACCACCGCGATCGTGGAGCAGCCCTGGTCGAGCTATTCGCAGGCCGACCACGACGTGTGGAAGACCCTGTTCGCGCGCCAGCAGGACATCCTGGTCGGCCGCGCCAGCGACGAGTTCCTGCGCCAGCAGCGCGCGATGGGCATGACCCCGGACCGCATCCCCAAGTTCGACGAGCTCAACCAGGTGCTGCGCAAGGCCACCGGCTGGGAACTCATCGGCGTGGAAGGTTTGCTGCCCGAGCTCACCTTTTTCGAGCACCTCGCCAACCGCCGCTTCCCCGTGACGTGGTGGATTCGCAAGCCCGAGCAGCTGGACTACCTCAGCGAGCCGGACCTGTTCCACGACCTGTTCGGCCACGTGCCACTGCTGATGAACCCAGTGTTCGCCGACTACATGGCCGCCTACGGCCGCGGCGGGGTCAAGGCGCACGCGATCGGCCCGGAGGCGCTGGTCAACCTCACGCGCCTGTACTGGTACACCGTGGAGTTCGGCCTGATCAAACAGGACGATGGCCTGCGCATCTATGGCAGCGGCATCGTGTCGTCGAAGGGCGAGTCGATCCACTGCCTGGAAAGCGCCGCGCCCAACCGCATCGGCTTCGACCTGGAGCGGATCATGCGCACCCGCTACCGCATCGACACCTACCAGAAGACCTACTTCGTCATCGACAGCTACGAGCAGTTGATGGACGCCACGCGCCCGGACTTCACCCCGATCTACGCCAAGCTGGCGCAGCAGGACTCGATCCCCGCCGGCAGCGTGCTCGACACCGACGTGGTGTTCAACCGCGGCACCGGCGAGGGCTGGCTGAGCGACGGCGACGTGTAAGGCCGATGCGCGCGGACGCCCGGTGTGGGCTGCGTCAAGACGGCGATCCGCTGAGAACCTTTGTGCAGGGACTTATCGTCCGGAGGCATGAGCAACGTGGGCCGGTGCTTGGTGCGCGCCACGCACGATGCGCGGCGACAGGCGGTAGCGACGGTCCAGCCAGACCTTGGCCCCCAAGGCTACCACCAACGGGCCGAACCAGGCGGCGTAGTACAGCCCGCTCGCACTGACCGCGGGCAGCAGTTTCGGCAGACCGATGATCAGGAAGGCGATGTGCGTGGCCACGGCATTGCCGAGCATCGCGGTGTAGTGCTCGGTCCGCCACCACAGCGGACGCTGCGCCAGTTGTGCACGCTGCAGGCGCTTCTTCAGCATCCCCCCACCTGCGGCCAGCCCGACGGTGGAGAAACCCATGAGCAGCGGCGAGCCCACGCGCAGCCCCAACCAGAAGATGCCCGCGCCGGCCACCAGCGACAGTGCGCCCAGCGCGACGAATACCGGCCCGGTGTAGTGCGCCACGTCATGGCGGTCACGCACGGCACGCCAGGCACCCCACACCGCCGCGGCAGTGATGAGCAGCAGGTAGCCGAGAAACGCCGCGGCCACGGGCTGGTCCTGCAGCCATTTCCCCAGCGCCAGCAACGCGCCGGTCAGCACGATGCCGGCCATCGCCATCAGGTAGGCCTGGCCGATGCGGCGGTGCAGGACGCTGCCCTTGCGGGTAAAGGCGGCGGTCCAGAAGGTCGCCAGTGCGACGGTGCCGATCACGGCATGGAGCACGGCGATGGACGGATAGGCGGCAAGCAGGGCGTCGGATGGGGACATGACACGGCTCCGGTTCGGGAATGCACAGGCTGCGTTTCCCGCGCCACGGACCACAGTTCCCGAAGTCACCGCATCGACCTGCCGGAAGTCACTTTCTGCGCGCCAGCCATTGCCGTGGCGCGCGCGTCGCCGCAGCATGGGTCCATGTCCCCTGCCTTGCGCCACTTCCTGCAGCCGTTGAACCTGGCTGGAATGTCCACGCTGGTTGCGCTGGGTCTGACCCTGCACTGGCTGCCGCCGCAGCGGCAGGGGCTGGCGATGGCCCTGTTGGCGGCGTTCGGCATGACGTTCGTGCTGCGCGACGTGCTGGAGCATGCCCGCCCGCGACTGGCTCGCGCGTTGCTCTGGTTGCAGCTGCCGCTGGCGTTGGCGTTGCTGGCCCTGGCTCCGCGCCTGGGCACGCCGCAGATCCTGCTGGTGGTCTGGGTGGGGGTGGCGGCCTACGTGCTGCCTGCGCGCACCACGCTGCTTACGGCGCTGCTCGCCAATGGCATCGCCTACGGATTGATCCGCCATGGCGGCCACGAAGCGCCGGCGGTGATGGTGACGCTGTACATGGGCTTCCAGGCCTTCGCCGCGATGACGTCGCACTACGCCTCCAGCGCCGAGCGTGCGCGCGACAACCTGGCCCGCGTCAACGCCGACCTGCTGGCCACCCGCGCGCTGCTGGCCGACAGCGCGCGCGACAGCGAGCGCTTGCGCGTGGCGAGGGAACTGCACGACGTGGCCGGCCACAAACTCACCGCCCTCACCCTCAACCTGCGCGCCCTCGCCGCCGATCCGGGCCTGGCCGACCGTCGCGAGCTTGCCGTCGCCCAGCAGATGGCCAGTGAGCTGATGGGCGATCTGCGCAACGTCGTGCAGCAACTGCGCGACAGCCGCGGCCTGGACCTAGGCACCGCGTTGCGTGCACTGGCCGCGCCGCTGCCCCGCCCCGCCCTGCGCCTGGCGATTGCCGACGACGTGCGCATCGGCGACCCCGCCGTCGCCGATACGGTGCTGCGGCTGGTGCAGGAAGCACTGACCAACAGTGCCCGTCACGGCGGCGCGCAGACGCTGCACGTGGCGGTTCGCCGCCAGGGCACGCGCATCGAGGTGACTGCGGAAGATGACGGTCGCGTGCAGGCGCCGCTGCACGAGGGCAACGGTTTGGCCGGAATGCGCGAGCGCCTGGCCGCGGTTGGCGGCACCTTGCTCCTCTCCACTTCGCCGCGCGGCGCGCTGCGCATCGACGCGAGCATCCCGGCGTGAATACCGTGCGCATCGCCCTCGCCGACGACCAGGGGCTGGTGCGTGCCGGCCTGCGTGCCCTGTTGGAGCGACAGGGCATCACCATCGCGTTCGAGGCCGAGGACGGCGCGTCGCTGCTCGACGGCCTGGCTCGGGTGCCGGTGGACGTGGTGCTCAGCGACATCCGCATGCCCGGGACCGACGGCATCGAGGCATTACTGCAGTTGCGCGCACGCGGCGACACCACGCCAGTGCTGCTGCTCACCACCTTCGACGACAGCGAACTTTTGTTGCGCGCCACCGAGGCCGGCGCGCAGGGCTTCCTGCTCAAGGACGCCGCCCCCGAAGACCTGCGCGACGCCATCGTGCGCATCGCCGGCGGCGACACCCTGTTGCAACCGGTCAGTACCGACCCGGTGCGCGCGCGCTACCAGTACCACGCCGCCGACGCGCCGCAGGAGCGCTTCAGCGAACGCGAAATCGCCATCCTGCGCCTGCTCGCGGGCGGCTACTCGAACAAGGAGATCGCGCGCGCCCTGTTCCTGGCCGAGGGCACGGTCAAGAACTACGTCTCCACCATCCTCGACAAGCTCGACACCCGCGACCGCACGCGCGCGGTGCTCAAGGCGATCACGCTGCGGGTGATCTGAGCCGCCCGGCGCGCATCGCGCCTGCGACAAGCACCGCCACGCTCCCTCGACAAACCTGCACGCGCGCTGACGCGTCATCGCGCCTTCGCCGTCCTGTCATCTGCGAAGGCCACGCTCTGCACCCGTCGCTCACAGCCGGAGAGGCACGATGGCGCGCTCCCCCCACCGACCGCTGGCCGCCACGGCCCGCTCCGATGCCATGTCCGATTCCGCCGACCGCCTGCACGACGCCCTCGCCCGCACCGACGCCACGCTGACCGAAGTCGTGCGCCGCGCCGGCCGCGGTCTGGAACCGGAGCTGGAGCGCCAGCTCGACGCGCACCTGCGCGGCCTGCGCGCCGTGCTGCCCGCCGCCGACAGCGATGCGGCGGAAGCGACGATCGAAGCCGCCAAGCGCGTCGCCGACTCGGCCGAACCCGAGGCGCCGTTGCTGATGCTGGCCATGGCCCGCGACCAGCTGACCCGCGTCGTCCACCGCCGCAACCGCTCCCGCCGCCGCCTCGCGGCCTGAAGCCTGACGCCTAACGCACGACGCACGACGCCCCGCGCCTGAGCGGTAATAGCGCAACAAACGCTGGAGCAGTGCCCCGGGCGCAAACGCGCCTCATGTACCACCCGCACCGTGTCATCAGGTCTCGGGGCGCCGGCGGCATTGCGGAAAAGCCGGCCAGGGATGGCCGGCGGCGCGACTCCGCGCAGGACTGCGCGGACGGAGCGCTGCAGCAATGCCGCCGGCGCCCCGAGACCGTGCGACCAAGCAATCCCCGCCCACATGGGCGAAAATGGCGGCCTCGCGTCCACCCGTGCCCGCCATGACCCAGCCCAGCAGCCCCATCTCCCTCACCCGCTTCCTGATCGAGGAAGAGCGCGCCGGCCACGTCAGCGCCGACCTGCGCCTGCTGATCGAAGTCGTCGCCCGCGCCTGCAAGACCATCTCGATCGCCGTGGGCAAGGGCGCACTGGGCGGCGTGCTGGGAGATGCCGGCACCGGCAACATCCAGGGCGAGGCGCAGAAGAAACTCGACGTGATCGCCAACGACGTGCTGCTCGAGGCCAACGCCTGGGGCGGCCACCTCGCCGGCCTCGCCTCCGAGGAGATGGACCACAGCATGCCCATCCCCGACGTCTACCCGCGCGGCAACTTCCTGCTGCTGTTCGATCCGCTGGACGGCTCGTCCAACATCGACGTCAACGTCTCGGTCGGCACCATCTTCTCGGTGCTGCGTTGCCCCGAGGGCGTGACCACGCCGGACGACGAGCACTTCCTGCAGCCGGGCACCGCGCAGGTCGCCGCCGGCTACTGCGTGTACGGCCCGCAGACCACGCTGGTGCTGACCGTCGGCCACGGCACCCACGCTTTCACCCTCGACCGCGAGGTCGGCAGCTTCGTGCTCACCACCCGCGGCATGCGCATCCCGGAAGAAACCAAGGAGTTTGCGGTCAACGTCTCCAACCAGCGCTTCTGGGAACCGCCGATGCAGCGCTACGTCGGTGACATGCTGACGGGCAAGGAAGGCCCGCGCGGCAAGGACTTCAACATGCGCTGGATCGCCTCGATGGTGGCCGACGTGCACCGCATCATGACCCGGGGCGGCATCTTCAGCTATCCGCTGGACAGCAAGTGCGCGCCCAAGGGCGGCAAGCTGCGGCTGATGTACGAAACCAACCCGATGAGCTTCCTGGTCGAGCAGGCCGGCGGCGCGGCCAGCACCGGCCGCCAGCGCATGATGGAGGTGCAGCCCACCGGCCTGCACCAGCGCGTGCCGGTGTTCCTCGGTTCCAAGGCCGAGGTCGAGGCCGCGGTGCGCTACCACGCCGAGCACGACGCGGCCTCCTGAGGCCGGCCGGTAGACGGATGATGGGTGTGCGCCTCGTGCACCCGCGGCGCTTCATCCGATCCCATGCGTGGGTGCAGCGGGTTCACGCCTGCGCCCCGACGTGCGACCCTCGGCGCTGACCCTGCCCCGCCGCCGCTCGATTGCCATGACGCCGTCCTCCACCGCCGACTTCATCGAAGTCTTCCCCGACGTCCTCAGCCGCGAGCAGTGCGCGGCGTTGCTGGCGCGCTTCAATGCCAGCGGCGAGACCGGCCCCGGCCGCGTCGGCGGCGGCGTGTTGCCGGAGTTGAAGGACAGCCTCGACCTGACCCTGTCCGGCAAGCCGGCTTGGCGCGACGTCGAAGGCCAGCTCAACCAGGCGGTGTTCAAGGCGCTGCTGTCCTTCCTGCGCCGTTACCCGTACACCCTGATCGCGCCGCTGATGCTGGAAGTGCCCGGCGAGGCCGGCAAACGCCACCGTCTCACCGCCGAGCGGCTGGTGGCGATGGACGACGCCACCCTGACCCCGATTGTGCAGACCGTGCTGCGTCCCGGCTCGATCAACCTGCAGCGCTACACCGGCGGCCGCGGCGGCTACCCGTACTGGCACTGCGAGCTGTACCCGCGCGACCCGCGCGCCGACACTCTGCACCGCCACCTGCTGTGGACGCTGTACCTCAACGACGAGTTCGAGGAAGGCGAAACCGAGTTCCTCTACCAGCAGCGCAAGATCGCGCCGCGCACCGGCTCGCTGCTGATCGCGCCCGCGGGGTTCACGCACACCCACCGCGGCAACCGCCCCTTGGGGGGCGACAAGTACATCGCCACCAGCTGGATCCTGTTCCAGCGCGCCGAGCAGTTGTTCGGCGGGCAGTGACCCTCAGCCGCCCGTGCGCGGGTGGTTGAGCACCAGCCAGTACAGCCCCACCTGCTTCACCGCCCAGACGAACTGCTCGAAGTCCACCGGCTTCTGGATGTAGCTGTTCACCCCCAGCGCGTAGCTGGTCTCCACGTCGAACGGCTCGGCGCTGGTGGTCAGCACCACCACCGGCAGGGTCTTGGTGGCCTCGTTGTCGCGGATCGCCTGCAGCACCTCGCGGCCGTTGACCTTGGGCAGGTTGAGGTCCAGCAGCACGATCGAGGGCAGCTCGGCGGGGTTGCGGCCGGCGTGCGCGCCACGGGCGAACAGGTAATCCAACGCCTCGGCGCCGTCGGTGACCACCGTCAGCGAATTGGCGATCTTCGCCTCGCGGAACGCAATGCGGGTCAGCTCGACGTCGTCGGGGTTGTCTTCGACCAGCAGGATTTCCTTATGCATCATGCGTCTGCCCCCTAAGCCCACGCGCCCGGCGCGGGGCTCATGTATCGCCGGCCGGCGGCACCGGCCATTCAAACGTAAACACGGTGCCCGTGTCGGGGGCGTGTTCGCCACGGATGTGCCCACCATGACGGGCGGCAATCGTTTGGGCGATGGCCAGGCCAAGGCCGTGGCCCGCCCCCTGATCCGGCGCGTGCAGGCGCTGGAACGGCTGGAACAGTTTGTGCGCATAGCGCATGTCGAAGCCGACCCCGTTGTCACGCACCACCAGCCGCTGGCCTGCTGGACCGACGCTGCCCGTCACTTCGATGCGCGCCTCGGGAACCTCGGCGGTGAATGCCCACGCGTTGTGCAGCAGGCGCTGCAGCAGTTGGCGCAGCCAGCGTTCGTCACCCCGGACCACCAGGCCCGGCTGCACCGCCACGGCCACCTGGCGCTGCGGATGGGCATCGGCCAACTCCGCCAAGGCCCATTCCGCCAGCAGGCTGACGTCTACGGGCGCGCTTTGTGGCTCGGCGCGCTGCGCCGCCGACAAATCCGACAGCGCCGCCAGCAGCGTGCCCATGCGACCCGCGGCGGCGCGAATCCGCGTCAGGTAATCGCGGGACGTCTCATCCAGCGCCTCACCCGCACGGCGCTCCAGCAAGCCGGCAAAGTTGTCGATCGCCCGCAATGGCGCGCGCAGGTCGTGGGCGAGGGCGTCGGCGAAGGCCCGCTCGCCCACGGCGGCGGAAACAGGGGCGACAGGCGCGCTCCCTTGGGAGGGCCGGGGCTCCTCGTCGGGAAGTCCGGATGGGCTGGCGAAACTGGACATGGGCACAGGACGTGGTGTGGGTCGAGTGTACCCGGACTCGATGTGAGCGGAGGGTGGACGCCCCCTGCCCCCCGCATCACGCACAATGAATGGATGGACTTCGACCAGATCCTTTTCCTCCTGATCCTCGCCGGCTCGCTCTACCTGTTCGTCAGCGAGCGGCTGCGCGTGGACGTCACCGCCATGCTCACCCTGCTCGCCCTGGTGGTGACGGGCGTGCTGGACGGAAAAGCCGCCCTGTCGGGCTTCGCCAGCGAGCCAGCGATCATCGTGGCGGCGGTGTTCGTGATCTCCGGTGGGCTGGCCGCCACCGGCCTGACCGAGAAGATCGGCCAGTGGGTGGAGCGCGCGGCCGGCGCCAGCGAGTCCCGCGCCATCGCGGTCACCATGCCGGTGGTGGCGGCGCTGTCGTCGTTCACCCACCACGTGATGGTCACGGCGATGATGCTGCCGATCCTGACCCGTCTGGCGCGGGCCAAGGGCCTGTCGCCGTCGCGGTTGCTGATGCCGATGTCCTTCGCGGCCTCGCTGGGCACCACCCTGACCCTGGTCAGCGCGCCTGCGTTCCTGCTGGCCGACCACCTGATCGAGCGCTCGGGCGCCGAAGGGCTCGGCATCTTCTCCATCACCCCGATAGGCTTGGCGCTGGTGGTGGTGGGGCTGGTCTACATGCTGCTGGCACGCTGGCTGCTGCCCAAGCGCGCCGGCGAGGCCGGCGACGACGGCTACCTGCGCCTGGACCGCTACCGCACCGAGCTGCTGGTCGTGGAGGGCTCGCGCTGGAGCACGCGGCCGCTGGCCGAGCTGGAGAAGGCGCTGGGCGACAAGTTCCGCCTGGTCGGCTGGCTGCGCGACGGCCTGCCGCGCGATGACCTCACCGCAAGCAGCCCGCTGATCAGCGGCGACGTCCTGCTGGTGGAGGCCTCCGCCGATGCGTTGGCCTCACTGCACGACGACCCGGGCCTGGACCTCAACGCCCTCGCCCGCTTCGGCAACCGGGCCACCGGCGAGGGCCAGCGCCAGCTGGTGCAGGCCGTGGTCGCCCCGGGCTCGGAGTTCATCGGGCGCACCATCCGCGAGCTGAACTTCGCCCGCCGCTTCCACACCGTGATCGCCGGCCTGTGGCGGCGCAGCGGCGAGCTCGATTCGCGGCTGGCGGACGCGCGCCTGCGCGAGGGCGACCTGCTGGTGCTGTGGGGCCGGCCCTCGCGCTTCACCGAGCTGGCCGCGCACCACGGCTTCCTGATGCTGGTGCCGTTCGCGGGCGAGGCCAAGCGCCGGGTGCGCGCGCCGCTGGCGCTGGCGGTGCTCGCCGCAACGGTATTCGCGGCGGCCACCGAACTGCTGCCGGCACCGCTGGCGTTCCTGCTGGGCGCGGTGGCGATGGTCGCCACCCGCTGCGTGGACGTCGAACAGGCCTACCGCGAGATTGACGTGCGCATCTTCGTGATGATCGCCGGCGTGATCCCGCTGGGCATCGCCATGGAGCAGACCGGCACGGCGCAGTTGCTGGCCGATGGGCTGCTGCACGTGGTCGCCGGCTGGCCGGCCTTGGCCGTGCTGCTGGTGGTATTCACGGTGGCCGCCCTGCTCACCCAGATCCTGTCGGACGCGGCGACCACGGTGCTGCTGGGGCCGATCGCGGTGTCGCTGGCCGAGTCGCTGGGGCTGCCGGTCACGCCGTTCGTGGTGTGCACGGCGCTCGGCGCGGTGGTGGCGTTCCTGACCCCGATCGGTCACCACGGCAACCTGCTGATCCTGGGGCCGGGGCAGTATCGCTTCCACGACTTCCTGCGCATCGGCATGCCGCTGACGGTACTGATCGCGCTGGTCAGTGCGTGGATGGCGCAGTGGTTGTGGTTGGGTGGGGCGTTGTTGCCGTTCTGACGGCTGCGTTTTGGGCGGTTGGTGAGCGGGGCGGCGCTACAGCGCTCCGTCGGCGCAGTCCTGCGCCGAGTCGCGCCGCGGGCCATCCATGGCCCGCTTTTCCGCGCCACCCCGCTCACCAACCGCTTCGGCGATTCATTGCTGTTGCTTCTTCAGAACAGCTCGCCCTGTGGTGAGACGGGTCGCGGCGGCACGAAGCTGGTGGTGTCCAACGCCGGGAGCCGGGTGAAGCCCAAGCGCCGATGCGCGACTTCGAAGCGTTTGGCGATCAGGTCCGCCACCGGCCCTTGCCCGCGCATGCGCGTGCCGAACGCACTGTCGTAGTCCTTGCCGCCGCGCATCTGCTGGACCAGGCTCATCACGTGCGCGGCGCGGTCCGGGTAATGCAGGTCCAGCCATTCCCGCCACACCTGCTTCAACTCGTGCGGCAGGCGCAGCATCACGTAGCCCGCCGCCTTCGCCCCGGCCTCGCGCGTGGCCTCCAGGATGTGTTCGAGCTCGTGGTCACTGATCGCCGGCACCACCGGCGCCACCAGCACGCCGACCGGTACGCCGGCATCGTGCAGCGCGCGAATGATCCGCAGGCGCGTGTGCGGCGCGGCCGCGCGAGGTTCCATGCGCGCCGACAGGCGGTTGTCGAGCGAGGTCACCGACACGTACACGGTGACCAACCGCTGCCGGGCCATCGCGGCCAGCAGGTCCAGGTCGCGTTCGATCAGACCGCCTTTGGTGACGAAGCTCACCGGGTGGCGGCACTCGGCCAGCAGCTCCAGCAGGCCGCGGGTAATGCGATATCGCCGCTCAATGGGTTGGTACGCGTCGGTGTTGATGCCCAGCGCGATCGGCACGCAGCGGTAGCCCGGCTTGGCCAGTTCGGCCTGCAGCCGCTCCGCCGCATTGGTCTTGGCGAACAGCCGGGTCTCGAAGTCCAGGCCCGGCGACAGGTCGAGGTAGGCATGCGACGGCCGCGCGAAGCAGTACACGCAGCCGTGCTCGCACCCGCGGTAGGGGTTCACCGACTGGCTGAAGCCCACGTCCGGCGAGTCGTTGCGGCTGATCACGGTGCGCGCCTGCTCCTCGTGCACCTGCGTGCGCAAGGGAGTGGCTTCGGCTTGGTCGGCGTACACCGAGCCCCAGCCGTCGTCGGTGCCGGTGGTCACCGCCTTCTGGTAACGGCCCACGACATGCGAGGCGGCGCCACGGCCCTTTATTGGTGCCTGGGGTTTGCGCGCATCGTCCATGCCGCTAGCCTACGCCGATGGGGTCGCAGCGACTGCGACGACCGTGCCTGTCCCCAACCGAGCCACCGATGCCGCAACCCCTGCTCGAGCTGTGGTCGACGATCCTGGGCCTGCCCAACCTCGGGGTGTACCTGTGGGTCGGCTGGGCGTGCTACCTGGTGGGCCTAGGCGGGTGGATCATCCTGCAGAAGCGCGAACCGGCCGCCACCCTGAGCTGGCTCATCAGCCTGGCCGCGCTGCCCTACGTCGGCTTCGTCATCTATTACTTCCTGGGCCCGCAGCGCATCCAGCGCCAGCGCCTGCGGCGCGTGCGGGCCCGTGCGGCCCTGCCCCCGCTGCCGCCGGACCTGCACCCCAGCCGCGATGCGATCGAACTGGCCCGCATCGCCCAGTCCACTACCGGCCTGCCTCCCACCACCGCGACCGCGGCCGAGTTGCTGATCGACGGCGCGGCCAAGTTCGACGCGGTGCTGGGCGCCATTGCGCAGGCGCGCGAGCACATCCACCTCGAGTACTACATCTACCTGCCTGACCACATCGGCACCGCGTTGCGCGATGCGCTGATCGAGCGCGCCCGGGCCGGCGTCCGCGTGCGCCTGCTGCTGGACGCGGTCGGTTCGGGCAAGACCAAGGCGCGCTTCCTGCAACCACTGGTCGAGGCCGGCGGCGAAGTCGCCTGGTTCCACCCCATGCGCCTGCGCTGGTTCTGGCGCAGGCCGTGGCTCAACCTGCGCACGCACCGCAAGATCATCGTCATCGATGACCGCATCGCTTTCACCGGCGGCATCAACATCACCGACGAAGAGGACGAGCGTCGCCGCGACGACGCCTACCGCGACCTGCACCTGCGCCTGGAAGGCAACGTAGTGCACCACCTGCAGCTGGTGTTCGCCGAGGACTGGGCGTATGCCACCGGCCGTGCGCCGCGCATGCCCGAGCACCCGCCGTCCACGCGCGGCAACACCATTTCCCAGGTGCTGGTGTCGGGCCCGGATTCGGCGTGGGAGCCGATCCATCGCCTGCACGTCAGCGCCATCCATGAGGCGCGCCAGCGGGTCTGGCTGGTGACGCCCTACTTCGTGCCCGGCGAAGCGGCCCGGATGGCGCTCTCGTCCGCCGCACTGGGCGGGCTCGACGTGCGCCTGCTGGTGCCGCGGCTCAGCGACAGCCGGCTGGTGACCTACGCCGCGCGCTCCTACTTCGACGAACTGCTCGACGCGGGCGTGCGCATCTATGAGTACGGCCCGCGCATGCTGCACACCAAGGCACTGCTGTGCGATGACGACCTGGCCATCATCGGCAGCGCCAATTTCGACCACCGCAGCTTCCGCCTCAACTTCGAACTGTCGGTGCTGTTCCGCGACGCCGGGCTGGTCGACGGGTTGGCGACGCTAATCCGCGGCGAGTGCGCGCGCGCCGCCGCCGTGCGGCGCGATCGGCCGCGCGGGCTGTGGACGGTGCGCCTGCCAGAGGCCATGGCGCGGCTGGTGTCGCCGTTGCTGTGAGCGTTGGACCACGGCGCCAGGCCGGTGGCGACCAACGGCCATTCCGTGACCGCAGTCGGGCTGCCAAGCCACGGGGCGGCGGGTACACTCCGGCGACATGTTGAAGGAAGTCGGACGATGATTGCCTGGGTTTACCTGCTGCTCGCGATCGGCGCATTGGCCGTCGCCTTCAAGACCGCCTCGGTTGGCCTGATGGCGCTGTGCCTGCTGGCCGCCCTCGGGTTGATCCTGGCCTGGGTGATGGCGTTGCTCGCGCAGCGCATCGACAGCCGCAGCCGCTCCGAGCACGCGATGATCGACCCCGAAGAGCTGCGCCGCATGCGCGAGCAGGCCGAAGCACGCAAGGCCGCCGCCACCGGCGAAGCACCGCGCTGAACAGCCCCGGCGCGCAGGCGTACACTGCGCGGATGACCGTCCTCAGCGTCAACGTCAACAAGATCGCCGTGCTGCGCAATTCGCGCGGGGGCGACGAGCCCAACGTCGTCCGCGCGGCCCGCGCCTGCCTGGATGCCGGCGCGCACGGCATCACCGTGCACCCGCGTCCCGACGCCCGCCATGTCCGGGCCGACGACGTGGTCGCACTGGCCGAGCTCACCCGCGAATACGGCGTCGAGTTCAACCTCGAGGGCAACCCCTTCGCTCCGCCGCGCCCCGGCTACCCGGGTTTCCTCGCCTTGTGCGAGCAGGTGCGGCCGGCGCAGGCCACGTTGGTGCCCGACAGCGACGCCCAGCTCACCTCCGACCATGGCTTCGACTTCAGCCGCGACGTGGACGCCCTGAAGCCGCTGGTGGCGGCGCTCAAGGGCTACGGCTGCCGGGTCAGCCTGTTCGCTGACGCGCATGGGGATCCGGGGCTGGATACTGCGGCGGGCGCCATCGAGCGCGCCACCGAAACCGGCGCCGATCGCATCGAGCTGTACACCGGCCCCTATGCTGAGGCCCATGCCGCCGGCCAGGCCGACGCGATGCTGCAGCGCTTTGCCGGCATCGCCCGACGCGCACAGGCCGTCGGGCTGGGGGTGAATGCCGGCCACGACCTGAGCCAGGCCAATCTCGGCGCGTTCCTGCGTGCGGTGCCGGGGGTCCTGGAGGTGTCGATCGGCCACGCGCTGATCGGCGAAGCCCTGTACGCCGGGTTGGACGCCACGGTGCGCGGCTACCTGGCCATCCTGCAAGGCACCGCGCCCGAGGCGTAGGGCATCGTGTTTGCGCCGTGGGACCGACCGCGGCGAACCGGATGGACACGGTGCGGCCGATGCCGACGCGATCCACCCGGGCCGCGGGCTTACGTCACTCCGCGAGGGTCACGTTCGCGAGTTGCTGGCGGCTGGCCTCGGCCAAGGCCGACGCCATCGCCTGGTAGTCCGCATCTGCATTGGCGGCAATTTCCAGCAGCGGTTGCGGCTGGCGCGAGGCTTCCTTCGCCAATGCGGCGGGCAGCGCGGCCGCGCCCAGGATCTGGCCCCGCAACACGTATTCCCCGCTGGCCGTAACCTCCAGCCGCAGGCGCTCAGGCGGCGAGCGCGGTGGCACCGGTCCGGTCTGCGGCAGACGCGTGTCCAGGGTTTGGGTGAGTACCGGACTCGCGATCATGAAGATCACCAACAGCACCAACATCACATCGACCAGCGGCGTGATGTTCATCTCGGCCATTTCGGGCGGGGCGCGACCGGTGGAGAACAGGGAGACGGCCATGGTGCACCTCCTTGCTGCCGGACGGAGCGTCCGCCTTGACGGTACGCCCGGGGTCAGGCGGCCCGCAAGCCCGCCCAAAAAAAACGCCGCCCGAAGGCGGCGTTTTCACGACGGTAAGTGTCTTGCTGTCAATCGTTCTGCACGAAGCCGATCTTTTCCATCTCGGCGTTCTTGGCGTGGGCGAGCACCTTGGCCAACACGCCGTAATCGGCGTCGCTGCTGGTCTCGATTTCGAGCAGCGGCTGGTTGGTCGGGTCACGCTCCACTTCCTGACGCATCAGGTTCGGCAGGGCCGAAACCGGTTGCGTCTGGTCGTTCCAGTACACCTGGCCGCTGGCGTCGATCCGCAGCCGGATCGGCGGCGGCGGTTCCTTGAGCTGCGGCGGCGGGTTCAGCGACTTCTGCGGCAGGTTCACTTCGATCGGGTACGACGCGATCGGGGCGGTCACCATGAAGATGATCAGCAGCACGAGCATCACGTCCACGAGGGGCGTGACGTTCATGTCCGACATTGGACCGCCACCGGAGTTGGATGCGAAAGCCATGGTCAGGTCTCCTTAGCGTTCTTTGATCGCAACGAAGCCGACCTTGCGCATGCCTTGGGCCTGCGCAATCTTCACGACATCCTGGACGATCCGGTACTTGGTGGTCTTGTCGCCGCGAACGTTGATCTGCGGCTGCGGGGTCTTCTGGGCCTCGACCGAGAGACGGCTCTCGAGCTGTTCCTTGGTGATCGGCTCGTCGTTCCAGAACAGCGAGCCGTTCTCCCTGACCGCCAAAGTGATCGGCGGTACTTCCGGCGCCTTCTCGTCCTTCTTCGCCCCGATTTGGACTTCGGGAAGCTCGACCTTGATCTTATGCGACATCAGGGGCGCGGTGATCATGAAGATGATCAGCAGCACCAGCATCACGTCCACGAGGGGCGTAACGTTGATTTCGGCCATCGGGCCGCCGCCGCCGTTGCCTGTACTGAAAGCCATGTCGAAACTCCAACTACTGCGCTAAAGGAGAGAAGGCGCTTGTTGCGGGTATCAGCGCTTGCCGCCGATCTCGCCCACGCGTGCACCCGTGGCAAAGAAATCGTGCAGGTCGTGCGCGAAGGTGTCGAACTTGTTGTTCGTCACGCGGTTCAGGCGGGTGAAGAAGTTGTACGCCAGCACCGCCGGGATCGCGACGAACAGGCCGATCGCGGTCATGATCAGCGCTTCACCGACCGGGCCGGCAACGGCGTCGATCGAGGCCTGGCCGGTCGCACCGATCTTGATCAGGGCGTGGTAGATGCCCCACACGGTGCCGAGCAGGCCGACGAACGGCGCGGTCGAACCGGTGGTGGCCAGCACGGTCAGGCCGTCTTCCAGGCGACCGCTCTCGCGGGTCACGGCCTGGCGCAGGGCGCGGTCCACGAACTCCGAACGGTTCAGCGACTCGACCAGGCGCGAACCTTCATGGCGCTGGTGGTGGGCAGCGGCCTGGGCGGCGTCGAGGGCGATCTTCGAGAACGGCTCGGCCTTCGGCTGCTCTTCCATGTAACGGATGGCGTCCTGCGCGTTCGGGGTTTCCCAGAACGTGCTGATCACGCGGTCCGCGGTGGAGCGCACGCGCATGTTCTTGATGAAGTTGATCACGATCCAGTAGACCGACATCACCGACATCAGCGCGAGCGTGATGAAGACGATCCAGCCGACCGTATCGAAGTTCTGGAGCAGATGGGCGAAGCTCATCTGCTGGAGGGCTTCGGCGTTGTTGCCCCCGGCAGCAGCAGCGGTGGTGGTTTCCTGCAGCATGACGCTTACCTTTCGATGTCGTGGAAAGAGGTTTGGGTGTTACTGGTGATTACTGCGTGTTGCGCCCGGGCGGGTCCGATCACTCGCCCAGGTTGAACTCGTACGGCACGCGGACGCGGCTCGGCACGCCCACGCCGCCCTTCTTGGCCGGATTGAACTTCGAGCGGCGGGCCGCATCCATCGCGGCACGGTCGAGGTTGCGGTTGCGGCTCGACTTCTCGATGGACACATCGGTGACGTTGCCGTTGCCGTCGATCGTCACGATCACCACGACCGTGCCACCCACGCCCGCGCGCAACTCAGCCGGCGGGTACTTGGGCTGGTTCATGCGACGCGACGTCGGGTCGATCGCGCCCTCGACGTCGATCGAGGTCTGCGGCGCCGGGGGTGCCGGCGGGGCCGGCGGCGGGGCCTGGACGTCAACCGGCGACGGGTCGTCGACGACCACCGGCGGCTCTTCCGGCGGCGGCGGAAGCGGCGAGGGCTTCGGCGGCGTCAGATCCTTCGGCGGGGTGATCGGCTTGATCTCCTGCGGCGGCGGCGGCGGCGGCGGCGGGGGCGGCGGCGGCGGCTTGATCAGGTTGACGAACGTGACCTCCTCTTCTGCCTTGTCTTGGGCAGGAGGAGCCATCGGTGCCAGCATGAAGAGCAGCGCGGCGGCGTGTACCGCGATCGCCATGGTGATACCGGCGATGCGCGGCCAGTTCAGGCCTTCGTCGCTATCGTCGGTGGTGTGGTGATGTGCGAGGTCTTGCGTCATGCGCCGTCAACTCGGGAGGGGTGACCGGACGCACAGGCGCCGCGGGGCTTGGAACGATTTCCGAGACAATTTCTCGCCGCGGGAACCTACTAGGATATACCAAACCGGGGGATCCAATCCAAGCCCGGTCTGGCAGAAACGTGACGTCAGTTACTTGGACGGCAGCGCCAGGATTTTCTTGATATCGGCCGCATTCTTCACTCCCTTAGCCTGCGCCTGGCGGGCCGCCTCCTTGGCTTCCGGAATGCGGTCTTCCTGCCACAGCAGGCGGGCCAGGTTGAGGTAGGCCTCGCCGTTGGTGGAGAGCGGGGCGGCCTTGCGGTAGGCCTCGATCGCCGGACCCGGCTGGTCGGTGAAGTAGTAGGACTGGGCCAGCGCGAGATAGGTCTGGTAGTCGCCCTTGAGGACGCCCTTCTGCAGGCCTTCGTTGATCACGGCGATGGCCTGCTTTTCCTTGCCATCGGTGTTGAGGTAGGCCGCGTACAGCTGGCGGTACTCACGCTCGTCGGTCAGCTGGCCGGCCGCGCGGAGCTTCTCCAGCACGCCAATGGCCTTGTCCATCTGGTCGGCGTTCTGGTACGCCGCGGCCAGGTTGAGCTGGGCGCGCTTGTCCGAGGGGCTGCGGGCGGCAACCTTCTCGGCGATGGCGATGGCTTCCGGGTAACGCTCGCTTTCGAAGTAGGTGGCCATCAGCAGCTGCAGCCAGTCGTTCTTCGGCTCCGGCGTGGCGTCCACGGCCTGCTTGATGACGGTGGCCGCCTCCGGGTAGCGCTCCATGCGGTACAGCGCGTTGCCCTTGATCACCAGGTGCTCAGGCTTCTGGCTCTTGCTTTCGGCCAGGAAGCGATCCATTACCGCCAGCGACTCGGCGTACTTCTCGTCCTGCAGCAGCAACTGCGCCTGCATCAGCATCGCGCCGAAGTGGCCGTTGTTGTCCAGGCCGTTGAACTCCTGCACCTGCTTGAGGTACGCCAGGGCCGCGGCGTTATCGTCGGCCTCGTAGGCGATCTGGGCGCCCATCTGCGCCGCGAACGACTTGTCGTAGGCGTTGCTCTTCTCGTCTGCGATGATTTCGGCGGCGATTGCACGTGCCTCGTCACCCTTGTCGTCTTCGTAAAGCTTCAGCAGCTTCTGCAGCTTCGTCGATGCCTTGGCGCTGGCCTTGGCTTCCGGCTCCTGGCGGGTCGCCTGCGGGTAGGTCGGTTCGGCCTTCTTGGCGGCGCCCTTGCTGCTGCGCTCGGCATCGCGCTGCGCACGGCGTTCGCTGGCGGACTGCGCGCTGGCCTGCGACACCGCACCCAGTGCCAGGACGGCACCGACGGCAATCGCGACCAGGGATCGGTTGAAGGACACGGAAGACTTCATGGGCTACCTCGATCACTGCTACAGGCACCACCGTGCCGACTATCGGCAAGGCGAGAGGGACGCAAAACTATCACTAATGACAGGGCATTCGGTAGCGGCGGATCCGAAGTCTGAACAGCCTGTTCATCCACACTTGGGCGTATGGCCGCTCGCGCGAGCCTGCTGGTAGACGGGGGCCAGCGACGCCGCACGACTGCGCAGTTCACTGATTCGGCTTTCGGGGTTGGGGTGGGTGGACATCCATTCCGGCGCCCGGGACGCGTTGGCGGCAATCATGTTCTGCCACAGCGTGACGGCCTGATCGGGGTTGAAGCCGGCCTGCGCCATCAGGCGTTGGCCGACGACATCGGCTTCGGTTTCCTGCGTGCGGTTGTTGGGCAGCAGGATCAAGGTCTGCGCGCCGATGCCGGCGATCTGGCCGGTGGTCTGCGCGGCGCCGGTGCCGTAACGCGACCCGATCAGGGCCCCGAGCAGGTTGACGCCCGCCTGCGCGCCGGCCTGACGGGTCAGGCGCTCGTCATGGTGGCGCGAGATGACGTGGCCGACCTCGTGCGCGATCACCGCCGCCAGCTGGTCCTGGGTCTTGGCCACGGTGAAGATGCCGGTGTTGACGCCGATCTTGCCGCCGGGCAAGGCGAAGGCGTTGGCCGAGTTGTCGGCGAACAGCGCCACTTCCCAGTTGGCCTGCCACTCCGAGGGCAGCTGACGGGTAACGGCGTTGGCCACGCAGCGCACGTAGGCGGTCTGGGTGGCGTTGGTGCTCTGCGGGGTCTTTGCTTTGGCCTGCTCGAAGGCCTGCACGCCCATCTGGTTGAGCTGCTCCTGCGACACCGCGCCCACGCGCTGGGTGCGGCCGGTCGGGGAGGTGGCGGTGGCGCAGGCGGCGACGGTGGCGGTGACGGCAAGGGCGAGCAGGACGCGCTTCATGGGAGGGACCTTTGGGGGGTTCATGTTGGTGAACTATGTAGTCCCGAGGCCATGAATGCGCTGTCAATTGCGGCACGCGCCCATGGGTGATCGTTCAGCCAAAGGCACGCGTGTGGCCGAGTCAACGCACGGATCGTGGCCCGGCGGCCATGGGCGGAATGCGGCGCGGGCCGGCGCTAGGCGGACCCGTTGCGGGCCACCGGTCGCGCCGAGCAAAGGCCGCCCCCGGGGAGGGGCGTTCCCGACCACCGCCGAAGACGCGCGCACGGTCTAGCGGCTGCGCGCCCGACCTGGGGCCTCACACGTCGAGGTTGGACACCTTCAGTGCGTTGTCTTCGATGAACTCACGGCGCGGCTCGACCACGTCGCCCATCAGGGTGCTGAAGATCTGGTCGGCGGCGACCGCGTCCTCGATACGCACCTGCAGCAGGCGGCGGGTTTCCGGGTTCACCGTGGTGTCCCACAGCTGTTCGGGGTTCATTTCGCCCAGGCCCTTGAAGCGCTGGATCTGGCGGCCCTTCTTGGCCTCTTCCAGCAACCACGCCTGCGCTTCGGCGAAGCTGGCGATGGGCTGCGAGCGGTTGCCGCGCACGATCTGCGCGCCTTCACGGATCAGGCCGTGCAGCTGTGAGGCGGCCTCGCGCAGCGGACGCAGTTCGCCGCCTTCGAAGGCCGACATCGGCAGCACCTGGATCAGCTCCTCGCCCATGTGCATGCGGTGCACGAGCAGGGCAGCGGGGCGCTGCTCGTTGGCCGGTTGCAGTTCCAGGCGGTAGCGCGGGCGGCCGAGGCCGCTACGGTTGAGGCGGGCCTCCAGCGCGTCGAGCTCGGCACGCTCGTCGACGCTGGCGTACAGGCGCTCCGGGTCGAGCGCGGTGTGGTCGACCAGCACTTCCAGCACGTGGCTGTCGTAGCGGTAGGCGTTGCGGGCGATGGTGTCGCGTGCGGCGGCGTAGGTGACCAGCAGCTTCTCCAGCGCGGCGCCTTCCACCGGCGGCTCGCCGGCGGCGGGGATCAGGCTGGCACCGTCGACCGCATTGTTGGCCAGGTAGGCGTCCAGCGCCGCGTCGTCCTTCAGGTACAGCTCGTTCTTGCCCTGCTTGATCTTGTACAGCGGCGGCAGGCCGATGTAGACGTGGCCACGCTCGATCAGCTCCGGCATCTGCCGGTAGAAGAACGTCAGCAACAGGGTGCGGATGTGGCTGCCGTCGACGTCGGCGTCGGTCATCAGGATGATGCGGTGGTAGCGCAGCTTGTCCGGGTTGTACTCGTCCTTGCCGATACCGGTGCCGAGCGCGGTGATCAACGTGCCGACCTCGGCGCTGCCGAGCATGCGGTCGAAGCGCGCACGCTCGACGTTGAGGATCTTGCCCTTGAGCGGGAGGATCGCCTGGGTCTTGCGGTTGCGGCCCTGCTTGGCCGAGCCACCGGCCGAGTCACCCTCGACGATGAACAGTTCGGACAGCGCCGGGTCCTTCTCCTGGCAGTCGGCCAGCTTGCCGGGCAGGCCGGCGATGTCGAGCGCGCCCTTGCGGCGGGTCAGGTCGCGGGCCTTGCGCGCGGCCTCGCGGGCGCGGGCGGCGTCGACCACCTTTTCGCAGATGGCACGGGCTTCCTGGGGATGTTCCTGCAGGAACTCCTCCAAACGTGCGCCGAACGTGCTTTCAACGACCGGCTTCACGTCGGAACTGACCAGCTTTTCCTTGGTCTGCGACGAGAACGACGGGTCCGGCACCTTGACCGACAGCACCGCGATCATGCCTTCGCGCATGTCGTCGCCGGACAGGTTGATCTTGGCCTGCTTCGCAATCCCGCTCTGCTCGATGTAGTTGCTAAGCGTGCGGGTCAGCGCGGCGCGGAAGCCGGCAAGGTGGGTGCCGCCGTCCTTCTGCGGGATGTTGTTGGTGAAGCAGAACATCGTTTCCTGGTAGGCGTCGGTCCACTGGATGGCAACGTCCACGGTGATGCCGTTCATTTCACCCGACACCGAGATCACGTTCGGGTGCAGCGGGTTCTTCAGCTGGGCCAGGTGCTCGACGAAGGAGCGGATGCCACCGGCGTACTGGAAGGTGTCGCGCTTGCCCTCGCCACGTTCGTCGATCAGGGTGATCTTGACGCCCGAGTTGAGGAACGACAGCTCGCGCAGGCGGCGGGCGAGGATGTCGTAGTGGAACTCGATGTCGGTGAAGATCTCCTTCGCCGGCAGGAAGCGCAGGGTGGTGCCGCGCCTGGTCGAGGCTTCGAGCTGCTTGAGCGGGTAAACCGGCTCGCCGAGCGCGTATTCCTGCTGGTGGTGGTGGCCGTCGCGCCAGATGTCCAGCCACAGGCTGGAGGACAGCGCGTTGACCACCGACACGCCCACGCCGTGCAGGCCGCCGGAAACCTTGTAGCTGTTGTCGTCGAACTTGCCGCCGGCGTGCAGCACGGTGAGGATCACCTCGGCCGCGGAAACGCCTTCTTCCTTGTGGATGTCGACCGGAATGCCGCGGCCGTTGTCCGAGACCGAGCAGGAGCCGTCCTCGTGCAGGATCACGGTGACCTCGTCGGCGTGGCCGGCGAGGGCCTCGTCGATGGAGTTGTCCACGACCTCGAAGACCATGTGGTGCAGGCCGGTGCCGTCGTGCACGTCGCCGATGTACATGCCCGGACGCTTGCGCACGGCTTCCAAACCACGCAGGACGGTGATCTTGCTGGAGTCGTAGGTCTGGGAGGCAGCGGTCGGGGCGTCGGCCTGGGCCGGGTCTTGCGCGGGGTCGTGCTGGGTCTGGGTCATGCGGGAAAAGGCTCCGGTGACGCGGGGTCCGGGGGTGGCCCGGACGCGTCGGGACACATCAGTGGGATGTGGTCCGAGTATAGCAGGCGGGAGCTTGGAGCCGGGCTGGCCGCTTTGTTTCACGTGGAACATGCGGGGCCGGAGGTGGCTGAGGTGGGTGCGGCGTTCATGGGGGTGAGCGCGTCCGCGAAAGGCGCGGGGTTGTCAGGCGCGTCCGGGAGACCCCTACGGCGCGGGGGCCACAGGGGCATTGCCCCTTGGGGGCCGTCGTGGGCGACGGGCGGCACCGGACGGCGCGCGAGATTGGCGCGGTTTGCCTTCGGAATCGTCGGTCAGAGGCACCAGAGCGAGCGACGAGGCTTGGATACAGGTGCGAGGAAGGCGGTGCCAGCCAGCCAGCCGAGCGGTGCTGGTGCTGGTGCTGGTGCTGGTGCTGGTGCTGGTGCTGGTGCTGGTGCTGGTGCTGGTGCTGGTGCTGGTGCTGGTGCTGGTGCTGGTGCTGGTGCCGGTGCTGGTGCTGGTGCTGGTGATCGGTTGCGGGGTGCGGGGTGCGGGGTGCGGGGTGCGGGATGCGGGATGCGAACTAGGTTCCGCCCGTACGTACGACCTGCCCATGTTCCACGTGGAACCTGACCACCGCTTCGGCCGGCGCCTGCAACACGGCAGGCGTCTCGGTGCCGGTGATGAACGCTTGGGCTCCAGTGGAGGCCACCCAGGCCAGCACGCGGGACTGGTGGTGGCGATCCAGCTCCGACGCTAGGTCGTCAAGGCCAATGACCGGCCAATCGTTGCGGACAGCCGCGTGATGTTCCGCTTGGGCGAGGAGGGTAGCCAGCGCGGCCAGCTTGGCCTGGCCCCGCGACAAGGCCTCCCGACCCGGCACCAGACCGAATTCGATCCGCCAGTCGGCGCGGTGCGGCCCGACGGAGGTGTAGCCCGCCACGCGGTCGCGTTCGCGGCAGAACAGCAGGGCGTCCACGAGCGCAAACTCATCCCGGCGCCAGCCCGGCTGGTAACTCAGCTGCACGCCACCCAGCCCCGGGGCCAATTCCGACGCGAGTTGGGCAACCGCCGGCTCGATCGCCTCAAGGTAACGCTGGCGGTATTGCCCCAATGGCTCACCGGCTTGGGCCAGCTCACGGTCCCAGGCATCCAGTTGGTCATTGCCGGCGCGGGCCTTCAGGAGGGCATTGCGCTGCCGCAGGGCGCGCGCATAGCGGCGCCACAGCGGCAGGAACTCGTGTTCCACGTGGAACAAGCCCCAATCGAGGTAGCGACGCCGGTTCTCGGCGGCCCCGGTGATCAACGCATGGCTGCCCGGCTCGAAACTCACAACGGCCAACGCCGCGCACAGGTCGCCGAGCTGGGACACCGATTGCCCGTCCAGCCGGCCTTCCCAGTCACGGCCGGAATGCCGCAAGCCCGCCCGCCGGGTGCGAAACCCAGCGGCGGCGGTCAACGGATCCCCTTCCGAAGAGAGGGTTGCCCCGGAGGTCGCGCGTTCCCGCCACTCGACGAACACCTCGGTGGCGTCCGCCCCTTGGCGGACCAGGCCATCGCGTACCCGGGCCCGGAAGCTGCGGCCGTAGGCCATCAGGTGCAAGGCCTCCAGCACGCTGGTCTTGCCGGCGCCGTTGTCCCCGGTGATCAGGTTCAGCCCGGGTCCCGGCAACAGTTGCACCTCGTCGAAGCGACGCAGGCGGTGGATGTCGAGGCGCGTGACGTGCATGGCAGGCTAGGGAAACAGAAAGAAGGACGCCCGGGCAAGCCGGGCGTCCAGAGGAAGCAGGGCCAGGGCGGTTCCGACTGTTCCACGTGGAACACCCGAAACCGGCCGGCGGGTCAGAGCCGCAGCGGCATCACCACGTGGCGGCAACGCTCGTTCGAAGCCTCACGCACCAGCGCCGACGAGTTGGCGTCGCGCAGGGCCAGCACCACGTGCTCGTCGCGCAGCGAGGTCAACGCGTCCAGCAAGTAGTTGACGTTGAAGCCCACGGCCAAGTCATCGACGCGGGTGTCGGCCTCGACTTCTTCCTGGGCCTCTTCCTGTTCCGGATTGTGCGCGCTGATCTTCAGCTGGCCCGGCGACACTTCGATGCGCACGCCGCGGTACTTCTCGTTGGACAGGATCGCGGCGCGCTGCAGGGACGCACGCAGCACCTCGCGGTCGATGCGCACTTCCTTGTCGGCGCCGATCGGGATCACGGCCTCGTAGTCGGGGAAGCGGCCGTCGATCAGCTTGCTGGTGAAGGTGACATCGTCACGCTTGACCCGGATGTGGCCGCGGCCCATCTCGATCTCGATCTCGCGGTCGCCGCCTTCCAGCAGGCGCTGCAACTCGCTGACACCCTTGCGCGGGACGATGATCTGGCGCTTGGTCTGCGCGCCGCCTTCCAGCTGGGCCTCGCACAGCGCCAGGCGGTGGCCGTCGGTGGCCACGCAGCGCAGCGAGCTTTCGCGCAGGTCGAACAACAGGCCGTTGAGGTAATAGCGCACGTCCTGCTGTGCCATGGCGAACGCTGTGCGCTCGATCAGCTCTTTCAACGAGGCTTCGGGCACGCGCACGCGCTCGGTGGTCTCGATCTCCTCGATCGAGGGGAAGTCGTTGGCAGGCAGGCTCGACAGGGTGAAGCGCGAGCGGCCGGCCTGCACGGTGATCTTCTCCGCGCTCTGGCTGATGGTGACCTTGCTGCCATCGGGGAGGGCGCGAACGATCTCGAACAGCTTGCGCGCCGGAATCGTGGTCTCGCCGTCTTGGGCGTCATCGACGGCGATGCGCGAGACCATTTCGACTTCCAGGTCGGTGCCGGTCAACGACAACTGGCCGTCCTTGACCTGGACCAGCAGGTTGGCGAGCACCGGGAGCGTCTGGCGGCGCTCGACGACGTTGACGACCTGAGCCAACGGCTTGAGAAACACTTCGCGTTGCAGGCTGAAACGCATGTGGACCCGCTCCCCTTTCCAAGATCAAGTTGTTGAATAAATCAAAAGCTTAGTGGCGGTGGAGTCGCGAAAAACGCGGGAAAACCACATCAAGCCTTTGATTTACATATGAATTTCGGCAACCCAAACGGCTGTATAACGGACCCGGTTGCGTGCGCACAAGCTGTGGACAAATTTCAGGGTCTGGCCGGGAGGCTCAGTTATCCACAATTTGTCCGCGGCGCAGCCACAGGTTTCCCAGAACCGATGCACTGCCGCCATTTTCCACAATCTGAAGCACTTTGCTTGCTTTCCGACCACTAGGGCTGGGCGCACCCGGTTTTCGCGCCACAACGCGCGCCAGGAGCCGCGGTGAGGGCCCGACACCCCGGGAGGCTGTCCACCGCTCCAGAAGCGCCCTGGCGCGCTCCTGACGCGCCTGGGGCGTGTGCGCATGAAGGAGGGCGTCGTGTGGCCTCGGGCGTCGCCTGACGCGCCTGCGGTGGCGGAGGAGGGGGCACCTGACCCGGTCGCGGGGCCGCACTGGCCCCAAACGCAAACGACCCGCTGGCCGGAAGCCTGGCGGGTCGTTCGTCGGGACCGGCATTGGTGCGGGCGCACCGCACGCCGTGACTTACTCGCTGAGCTTGCGGATCAGCTTGTCCCAGTCCTCGCGCAGCTTGCCGTCGGTTTCCATCAGCGTGCGGATCTGCCGGCAGGCGTGCAGCACGGTGGTGTGGTCGCGCCCGGCGAAGGCGTCGCCGATCTCGGGCAGGCTGTGCTCGGTCAGTTCCTTGGTCAGCGCCATGGCCATCTGCCGCGGGCGCGCCAGCGAGCGCGTGCGGCGCTTGCTGAGCAGGTCCTTGATCTGCAGCCCGTAGTAGTCGGCCACCACCTTCTGGATGTTGGGGATGCCGACCGACTGCTGCTGCGCACGCAGCAGGTCGCGCAGGGTTTCCTGGGCAAACTCCACGCTGATCGCGCGGCCGGTGAAGTTGGCGCGCGCGGCGAGGGTGTTGAGCGCACCCTCGAGGTCGCGTACGTTGCTGCGCATCTTCTTGGCCAGCAGGAACGCGACATCCTCGGGGATGGCGAGGCCGCGCTCGCGCGCCTTGCTCAGCACGATCTGCGCGCGCGTCTCGAAGTCCGGCGGCTCGATCGCCACGCTCAGGCCCCAGGCCAGGCGCGACTTCAGTCGCGGCTCCAGCCCTTCGACCTCGCGCGGGTAGCGGTCGCAGGTCAGGATGATCTGCTGCTTGCCGTCGAACAGCGCGTTGAAGGTGTGGAAGAACTCCTCCTGCGTGCGGTCCTTGCCGGCGAAGAACTGGATGTCATCCACCAGCAGCGCGTCCACCTGCTGGAACTGGCGCTTGAACTGATCCATGGTCTTGTCCTGCAGCGCTTTCATCATGGCGCTGAAGAACTGCTCGCTGCGCAGGTACATCACCCGGAAGCCCGGGTTGTTGGCGCGCATGGCGTTGCCGGCGGCGAACATCAGGTGCGTCTTGCCCAGCCCGGTGCCGCCGTACAGCAGCAGCGGGTTGTGGGCGCGGTCGCCGGGCTTGATCGAGGCGTGGAACGCGGCGGCGCGGCCCATCTGGTTGCTGCGGCCCTCGACGAAGTTGTCGAAGGTGTAGTGGTTGTCCAGATGGCCCTGGAAGGGCTCGGCAGCCGGGGCCGGCGCGGCGGACCGGGCGGCGGCCAGCGCCGCGGTGGGCGAGGGCGCGGCGGGGGCGCGGGGCAGCGAGCCGACTTCCAGCGCGACCTGGTCGCTGCCGGCAAAGTACGACAGCAGCTCGCGGATGCGCGGCAGGTAGCGGTCGCGCACGTGCTCGACCACGAAGGCATTGGGGGCGTACAGCACGGTGAGGTCGTCGCGGCGGGTGGCCTGCAGCGGCTTCAACCAGGTGTGGACGTCTTCGACCGGGTATTCGGCTTCAAGGCGTTCAAGGCAGCGGGGCCAAGCGTCCATAGATCGGGCAGGGTCAATCCGGAAAGGCAAAAGAGGGTCGGCGCGAGGCTCGCGGCTTCGCGCGGAACGACCGGTCGGGGGTGGGTCAGACTACCACCCCCACCCCGCCGGTGCACCCGCGACGGGCCGGTGGCCGCTTCGCGCTAGACTGACCCGGCACGTTGGGGGAACACGGATGCGGCGCAGGGGATGGGCGTGGTGGCTGGTGCTGGGCGCGTGGTTATGCGCCTTCCCGGTTGCCGCGCAGGCACTGAAGGCGGAACTGTTGTTGAACGGGGGCGAGTCCGCATCGCCGCCGTTGTCGGCGTCCGTGCTGGCGGCCGCGCGGACCGATGCACACACTCCCGAAGCGGTCCTGAACGCACCCTATGACCCGGGCACCCATTGGCTGCGATTGACCGCCGACCGGACGATCCGGCCCGGTGAAGGCCGGGTGCTGGTCCTGGAGGGGGCCCACGCCCTTGGCCCGGTGATCTATTACCCGCCGGCCGGCGCGGTGCGGGTGGTGCACGAATCCGGCCGCGGCGGGTCCGGGCTGTTGCGCCGGGGCTGGGTGCTGGCGCTGCCCAACGGTTGGCCGTCGGGCGCGGTTGCGTACCTGCGGGTCGGCGGGGCCTCGACCGAGGCGCTGCGCCTGCGGTTCTCCGACGTGTCCACGCTGGCCCGCGAGCAACGGGCCCAGACGCGCTTCTTCACCGCCGCGTTCACCGGGTTGGCGCTGATGGCGCTGGTGATGCTGGTGATCGGGCTGAACTTCCGCGAACGGCTGTACGTCAGCTATGGCGCCTACCTGGTGTGCCTGGCGCTGTACATGATGCTGCTGTCCGGGGATGCGGCCGAGATGCGGGGCCTGGCGTGGCTGAGCCGCAGCGGTTTCATCGGCCAGTGGGGGCTGGCCACGCTGGCGGTGATCGCCCAGCTGGAATTCACCCGGTTGTTCCTGGACCTGCCGCAGCGCCTGCGTCCCGGGGCCCAACTGGTGCGCGTGCTGCAATGGCTGCACATCGCGCTGCTGGCGACGTTGCTGGTGGGCGGCCGCCATGTCCTGGGCTGGTACTACCTGGTCGGCAACGGGCTGCTGGTGTTCTGCGTGCCCCTGGTGCTGGTGCTGGCCGTGTGGGCGTGGCGCAAGGGCGCGACCTACGCCGGCTATTACCTGCTGGGCTGGGCGCCGCTGCTGGCGATGGTGCTGCTGGTCGCCGGCCACCTGCTGGGCGTGGTCAACGCGCCCTGGGCGGAGCAATGGCTGCCGGCGATGGCGGTGCTGGAGTCGGGCGTGCTGGTGCTGGCGTTGAGCCAGCACGCCGCCAACCGCCACCGCCTGACCGTGCTGGCACGCGAGGCGGTCGAGCGCGACCCGCTGACCGGGGCGATGAACGCCAAGGCCTTCCACCAGCTGCTCGACGGTTGGCAGCACCTGGGCGGGCTGGCCAAGAAACGCTACGGCCTGCTGCTGATCGACCACGACGACCTGCGGCAGCTCAACCACCGGTACGGTCGCGCCGTGGGCGACGCGGTGCTGCAGCAGGTGCTGGCCCGGATCCGCAGCGTGCTGCGGCCCGACGATGTGGTGGCCCGGCTGGAGGCCGACAGCTTCGCCGTGGTGACCGAATGCGAGCGCAAGGACTGCGAGCAGTTGGCCTACCGGCTGTCGGACGTGGTCGGCAAGCGCCCGCTACGCATTGACGGCCAGGCGATCACCGCCACCATCAGCATCGGCGTGGTGATGTCCCAGCCGGGTGATTCGGTGGCGACGCTCCTGGCGCGGGCGGAGCGGGCCCTGGTGAGCGCGCGCATCGCCGGGCACGGCGCGGTGGGCCACGAGCCCGCGCGGGCGACGGCCCCGGCCATGGAGTAGGATGCCCGTCCCCCACGCCGCAGGAGCCCCGTCATGGCCGACACCCCCCGCAAGCCCAGTCGCGAAGAGGCCGAAGCCGCCATCCGCACGCTGCTCAGCTGGGCCGGCGACGACCCGACACGCGAAGGCCTGATCGATACGCCCAAGCGCGTGGTCGAAGCGTATGGCGACTGGTTCAGCGGGTACATCGAGGACCCGGCCGAGTACCTCAAGCGCACCTTCGAGGAAGTCGAGGGCTACGACGAGATGATCGTGTTGCGCGACATCGAGTTCGAGAGCCACTGCGAGCACCACATGGCGCCGATCATCGGCAAGGCGCACGTGGGCTACCTGCCCAACGGCAAGGTGGTGGGCATCAGCAAGCTGGCCCGCGTCGTGGAGACGTATGCGCGGCGGCTGCAGGTGCAGGAAAAGATGACGGCGCAGATCGCGCAGGTGATCCAGGACGTGTTGCAGCCGCGTGGGGTGGCCGTGGTGGTCGAGGGCGCGCACGAGTGCATGACCACGCGTGGGGTGCACAAGCGCGGGGTGAGCATGATCACGTCGAAGATGCTGGGCACGTTCCGCGAGGATGCGCGGACGCGGGCGGAGTTCCTGCGGTTTATTGATGTGGGGCCAGGGCGCTGAGTTCGCCCTGAGCGGCGATTCAACGTCAAAACCGGGTGGCGGGATGGCGCCGGGCTGCGCGGGGCATCGCTTCGGCCCTCCGTCCGCGCAGTCCTGCGCGGAGTCGGGCCGCGGGCCAGTCCGGCCCGGCGCAGCGCGCCGGGCGTTCGACCGGGCCACGCGGCAGTGCCGCGTAAGCAGCCCGCTCTCACCCATGGCCCGCTCTACGCGATACCCCACGCATCCCGACGCCTGATGACGCGTGGTGTTGGGTCCGGGGGAGAGCGGGGCAAAGCCTGCGGTGACGCAAACGCGGCCTCGGCGATGAAGTCGGAGGGTCGCTCTCACTACTCGTTGACTTGTGGCTGAGCCAAAAAGCCTCCTGCATGAGGCGACCAGTCTCGATGGCGGCGGTGTGAGCCTCACGCGTGAGTCTTTTTGACCCGCACACGCCCCTGGAAGACTCGTGCGCGAGTCAAGAAGCCTGGCGCTTGGACCTGATTTCCTCATAGGTGCGGCAAATAGCAGCACGCGTGGCATGCGCGGGCTCATCGATGGCGAAAAAACCGCCATTCATTACCGTTGAAGCGTGGCTATCGGGCCTCAAAGTCCCACCTACGGCCCCGAGCGCTCCGTGGCCGTTCAGAAATGCTGTGGGAATCGCCCCTCAGCCGACCATCGGCGCGCCGGAAATTCACCGCAGAAGCGTGGGGGTGGACAGTCGGGGTATGGCGTAGAGCGGGCCAGGGATGGTCCGCGGCCCCGACTCCGCGCGGGATTGCGCGGACGGAGGGGCGGAGCCATGCCCCGGCTGGCCGCCGCCACCCACCCGAAGTCGATCGCTCCGCTGCTTTACGCCGCCGCATCCACCTTCGATGTGGACACCAATTCAGCCTCCGGCTGCTGCGCGAGGTAGCGCGCGATGCCCGCCGCCGCCTCGCGGCCTTCGAAGGTGGCGGTGACCACCAGGTCGGCGCCGCGCACGCAGTCGCCGCCGGCGAACAGGCGGGGGTGGGCGGTCTGGTAGGGGAACGCGCCGTGCTCGCCGCTGGTGACGATGCGGCCGCTGCTGGCCAGCGCCACGCCGTGGCGGGACAGCCACTCCGGTGCGTCGGCCTGGAAGCCGAACGCGATGATGACCACATCGGCCTCAAGCACGGTTTCGCTGCCTTCGACGATCACCGCGTTGCGGCGGCCATTGGCGTCGGGCGCGCCGAGGGTGGTTTCGGCGACGCGCACGCCGGTCACCGCGCCGTCGCCGAGCAGGGCCAGCGGCTGGCGGTTGAACAGGAAGGTCACGCCTTCCTCGCGGGCGTTGGCGACCTCGCGCGCGGAGCCGGGCATGTTGGCTTCGTCGCGGCGGTAGGCGCAGGTGACCTGCGCGGCGCCGAGGCGGATCGCGCTGCGCACGCAGTCCATGCCGGTGTCGCCGCCGCCGAGCACGACCACGCGTTTGCCGGCAAGGTCGGGCAGGTCGATGCGGTCTTCCCAGCCGGCGATGGGGCGGCTGTGCACGGTCGGGTCCACGCCTTCGTCGTGGTGGGTGACGGTGTGCACCACGCGGCCGTTCTGCACGAGGAAGGGCAGCGCGGGCAGCACGCCCTTGAGGTCCTGGCCGGGCAGGCCGCCGTCGGTGTAGCGGTAGCTGCCCAAGCCGAGGAACACCGCATCGAATTCGGCGATCAGCTGGTCAAGGCTGATGTCGCGGCCGACCTCGACGCCGAGGCGGAACTGCACGCCCATGCCTTCCAGCACTTCGCGGCGCAGGGCGACGATCGACTTGTCGAGCTTGAAGCTGGGGATGCCGAACTGCAGTAGGCCGCCGACCGCTTCGTAGCGGTCAAACACCACCGCGTCGATACCGGCACGCGCCAGGCGGTCGGCGCAGGCGAGGCCGGCGGGGCCGGCGCCGACCACGGCGACGCGGCGGCCGGTGCGCTGCACCTTGTCCAGGCCCGGGCGCCAGCCTTCGGCCAGTGCGCGGTCGACGATGTATTTCTCCACCGCGCCGATGGTCACCGCGCCGAAGCCGTCGTTTAGCGTGCAGCTGCCTTCGCACAGGCGGTCCTGCGGGCACACGCGGCCGCAGATCTCGGGCAGCGGGTTGGTCTCGTGGCACAGGTCCGCCGCCTCATGCACGCGGCCCTCGCGCGCCAGCTCCAGCCAGCGCGGGATGATGTTGTGCAGCGGGCACTTCCACGAGCAGTACGGGTTGCCGCAGTCCAGGCAGCGGCCGGCCTGGTGTTGCGCCTCGGCCTCGCCGAAGCGGCCGTACAGCTCGCCCCAGTCGCCGTCGCGGCGCAGCTGCAGCGGGATGCGCGCGGGCATCTCACGTTGCACGTTGCGGAACTGGAAGACGTCCTTCTTCGGGGTGTCCTTCTTGCTCATGCGGCCCTCCGCAGATTCTCGACCAGCGAGGCGAAGCTGGCGGCCTTGGGTTTGACCAGCCAGAACTTGCCCATGAAGTCGCGCATGTCGCTGAGCACGCGCAGCGCGTAGGCACTGCCGGTGTGCGCGAGGTGCGCCTCGAGCAGGCCGCGCAGGTGCGCGCGGTGGTGTTCGAAGCCGTCGCCGGCGATGCGCAGGATGTCGACCAGTTCGTGGTTGTAGCGGTCGACGAAATCGCGGTCGGTGTCGAGCACGTAGGCCATGCCGCCGGTGAAGCCGGCGCCGAAATTCAGGCCGGTGCGGCCGAGCACCACCACCACGCCGCCGGTCATGTACTCGCAGCAGTGGTCGCCCGCGCCTTCCACCACCGCGGTGGCGCCGGAGTTGCGGACCGCGAAGCGCTCGCCGGCGCGGCCGGCCGCATACAGCTCGCCGCCGGTGGCGCCGTACAAACAGGTGTTGCCGAGGATCGGCGACTCGTGCGCCGGCCAGCGCGCGCCCTGCGGTGGGCGCAGCACGATGCGGCCGCCGGCCATGCCCTTGCCGACGTAGTCGTTGGCCTCGCCGATCAGTTCGAAGTTGAGGCCGTCGGCGTTGAACGCGCCGAAGCTCTGCCCGGCGGTGCCGTTGAAGCGCAGGTGCAGCGGGGCATCGGCCATGCCGTGATTGCCGTGCAGCCGCGCCACGCGGCCCGACAGGCGCGCGCCGATGCTGCGGTCGGTGTTGCGGATGGCGTATTCGAAGCGGCCGCCGCGCTTGTGCGTGATCGCGTCGCGCAGCTCGCTGTCGAGCTGCGCGGCGAGGCCGGTGGCCAGTTCGCGCGGCGCGGCCACGCCGCAGTGGCCGCCGTGCAGCAGGCCGTCGCTGGCCAGCAGCGGCGACAGGTCGAGGTGGCGCTGGCGCGGGCCGGCCGCGTCGTTCGCGGCCGATGTGGATGCTGCCGTCCCGGTAGTTGAAGAAGTTGCCATCGCTACCTTCCCAGCCGGCGGCAGGCGGCCACCGCGACCGGCCACCTGCTCGAGCAGGTCGGTGCGGCCGACGATCTCGCCCAGCGTGCGCACGCCCAGCTGCGCCAGCAGGCGGCGCACCTCCTCCGCCATCAGCCGGAAGAAGTTCTCCACACGCTCGGGCAGGCCGGTGAAGTGGTCGCGGCGCAGCGCGTCGTCCTGGGTGGCGATGCCGGTGGCGCAGTTGTTGAGGTGGCAGATGCGCAGGTACTTGCAACCCAGCGCGATCATCGGCGCGGTGCCGAAGCCGAAACTCTCCGCGCCAAGCAGCGCGGCCTTGACCACGTCGAGGCCACTCTTGAGCCCGCCGTCGGCCTGCACGATCACGCGGTCGCGCAGGTCGTTGGCCAGCAGCGCCTGCCGCGCCTCCGACAGGCCCAGCTCCCACGGCGTGCCGGCGTAGCGGATCGACGACAGCGGGCTCGCGCCGGTGCCGCCGTCGTGCCCGGAGATGGTGACCAGGTCCGCGCCGGCCTTGGCCACGCCGGCGGCAATGGTGCCCACGCCGGCGTGCGAGACCAGCTTCACCGAGATCAGCGCCTGCGGGTTGACCTGCTTGAGGTCGTAGATCAGTTGCGCGAGGTCCTCGATCGAATAGATGTCGTGGTGCGGCGGCGGCGAGATCAGGCCGATGCCTGGCCGCGCGTAACGCAGTTCCGCAATCATCGCGTTGACCTTGTGGCCGGGCAGCTGGCCGCCCTCGCCGGGCTTGGCGCCCTGCGCCATCTTGATCTGCAGCACCTCGGCGTTGACCAGGTACTCGGGGGTGACGCCGAAGCGGCCGGACGCGATCTGCTTGATCTTCGACACCTTGTCGGTGCCGTAGCGCGCCGGGTCCTCGCCGCCTTCGCCGGAGTTGCTGCGCCCGCCCAGGCGGTTCATCGCAATGGCCAATGCTTCGTGCGCTTCGGGCGACAGCGCACCCAGGCTCATCGCCGCCGTGTCAAAGCGGCGAACAATTGCTTCAATCGGTTCCACTTCGTCGAGCGGAAGGGGCGTGGTGGCGGTGCGCAGTTGAAGCAAGTCCCGCATTGCGGCCGTTGGCCGCTCGTTGACCGCGGTGGCGTAGTGGTGCCAGTCGGCCCAGTCGCCGGTGTGCACCGCGCGCTGCAGGCGCGTGACCACGTCGGGGTTGAACAGGTGGTACTCGCCGCCGGGCACGTAGCGCAGCAGGCCGCCGATCTCCGGTGGCGTGGTCGCGTCCCACGCCTGCTCGGCGAGCAACTCGGCGTCGGCCTGCAGCGCATCGAAGCCCGCGCCGCCGATGCGCGCCGCGGTGCCGGCGAAGCACAGCTCCACCACGTCCCTGTCGAGGCCGATGATCTCGAACAGCTGCGCGCCGCGGTAGCTGCCGATGGTGCTGATGCCCATCTTGGAAATGATCTTGAGCAGGCCCTTCTTGATCGCGCGGCGGTAACTGCGGCCGATCTCGGTGACCTCGCCGCTCGCGGTCTTGAGGATGCCGCGCGTGCCCAGGTCGTGCAGCGTCTGATAGGCCAGGTACGGGTACACCGCGGTGGCGCCGAAACCGATCAGGCAGGCGAAGTGGTGCGGGTCGCGCGCGGTGCCGGTCTCGATGATCAGGTTGCTGTCGCAGCGCAGGCCGGTGCGCACCAGGTGCTGGTGCACCGCGCCGGTGGCGAGCAGCGCGTGCATCATCACGCAGCCGCGCTGCGGACGGCGGTCGGTGAGGATCAGCAGTACGTGGCCTTCGCGCGCGGCCGCTTCGGCCTCGGCGCAGAGTCGGCGCAGCGCGGCTTCGAGTCCTTCCTCGGGCTTGTAGTTGAGGTCGAGGTAGTGGTGCGAGCTGTCGTACGGCGCCATCGACAGCAGCTGCTTGACCTTGCGCTGGGCGAGGATCGGCGAGTTCAGCACCACGTGGTTGACGTTGCCCGGGCCGTCGACGAACACGTTGCCCTCGCGCCCGACCTGGGTCGAGAGCGACATCACGCAGTCCTCGCGCAGCGGGTCGATCGGCGGGTTGGTCACCTGCGCGAACGCCTGGCGGAAGCAGTCGTACAGCGGACGCACGCGCTGGCTGAGCACGGCCATCGGCACGTCGTCGCCCATCGAGCCGGTGGCTTCCTGCTCCAGCTCGGCCATCGGTCGCAGCACCAGCTCGCGTTCCTCGCGAGTGAGTTGGAACAGCTTCTGGAAGCCTTCCAACGTTTCCGCGTCGAACGGATCGGCGGTCAGGTTGGGGTCGATCAGTTCGGTCTGCAGGTGGGTGGTGCCCTGCTTGAGCCAGCGCTTGTACGGTGCGCGGGCGCGGTTGATCGCGTCGATGTCCTCGCTGTCGAGCAGCTCGCCGGAGTACAGGTCGGCGGCGATCATCTCGCCCGGGCCGAGCTTGCCCTTGGCCTCGATCTCCTCGGGCGGCAGTTCCCAGACGCCCGCTTCGGAGGCGATGAGGAAATGGCGGTCGCGGGTGCGCAGCCAGCGCGCCGGGCGCAGGCCGTTGCGATCGAGCGTGCAGGCGGCGTAGCGCGCGTCCATGGTGACGATGCCGGCGGGGCCGTCCCACGGCTCGGTATTGAGCGCGTAGTACTCGTAGAACGCGGCGAGGTCGGCGTCCTTGTATTCCAGCGACTGCGTCGCCGGCGGGATCAGGATGCGCATCGCCTTGAGCAGGTCCATGCCGCCCGCCTGCAGCAGCGCGAGCATGTCGTCCAGGCTCTGCGAGTCCGAGCCGCTGGTGGTGATCACCGGGTCGAACTCGCGCAGATCGAGCGCGGGCGTGCGCCACACGTGCGCGCGCGCCTGCGCCCAGGCACGGTTGCCGGCGATGGTGTTGATCTCGCCGTTGTGTGCCAGCAGGCGGAACGGTTGCGCCAGCGGCCAGCGCGGCGTGGTGTTGGTGGAGAAGCGCTGGTGGAAGACCACCGCGCTTGCGGCCAGGTCGGTGCGCTGCAGGTCGGGGTAGAACTGCGCCAGTCGGTCGGGCAGCACCATGCCCTTGTAGCCGATGCTCGCCGCCGACAGGCTGACCACGTAGAAGTCGGCCACCTCGCGCAACTGCTGCTCGGCGCGGCGGCGGGCGAGGAACAGTGAGCGCTCGAACCCGACCGCATCGAAGCCGCCCGTCGGGGTGACGAACACCTGCTCGATGCGCGGCATCGAGGCGCGGGCGAGCGCGCCGCAGGCCGATGGGTCGACTGGCACTTCGCGCCAGCCGGCGACCGCGAGCCTTTCATCCTCGAGCAGCGCAGTGAGCGTGTCGCGCGCGCGGGCGGCGTCTTCGGCATCGTGCGGCAGGAACACCAGCCCGGAGGCGAAGTGGCCACGCACCGCGATGCCGCTTTCCTCGGCCAGCCGGCGCAGGAAGGCGCTGGGCTGGCGCAGCAGCAGGCCGCAGCCGTCACCGCTGAGGCCGTCGCGCGCCACGCCACCGCGGTGGGTCATGCGCACCAGCGCCTCGATGCCACGATCGACGATGGCGCGGCTGGGCGTGTCGTCCAGATGGGCGATCAGGCCGAAGCCGCACGCGTCGTGCTCGTCGCGCGGGTCGTACAGCGGCGTGGAGGCGGCAGTGGACATGACGGTTCCTTGGCGATGGGGCAGGGCACGGCCGTCCGTCGCGGACCGGGTTCGCCGCGACAGACCGTACGTGTCCGTGTATGACCCGAATAAAGCACATTTTGTGCAACGCGGCAAATACGTAAATAGTTGAAACTGAAATAGTTTCCTGCGTAACGGCCGCCTGTTTCCCGAGTATCCCCGGCGTGGCTGGAACCTGCGCTCCACGCGCCCGCGCTAGACTGCGCGACTGCCCCGAGCCCGGCGAGTGTCCGTGACCGATTCCGTTGCTCCGCGCGTGCGCAAGGCCGCGCTGATCTTCATCTTCATCACCGTGCTGATCGACGTGCTGTCGTTCGGTGTGATCATCCCGGTGCTGCCGCACCTGATCGAACAGTTCGCCGGTGGCGACACCGCCAACGCCGCCTACTGGGTGGGCGTGTTCGGCACGGTGTTCGCTGCGGTGCAGTTCGTGTTCTCACCGATCCAGGGCGCACTGTCGGACCGCTTCGGCCGGCGCAAGGTGATCCTGCTGTCGTGCCTGGGCCTGGGCATCGACTTCATCTTCATGGCGCTGGTCAACTCACTGCCGTGGCTGCTGGTGGGGCGGATCATCGCCGGCATCACCTCGGCCAGTTTCAGCACGGCCAACGCCTACATCGCCGACGTCACCCCGCCCGAGCAGCGGGCGAAGAGCTTCGGCCTGATCGGCGCGGCGTTTGGCCTGGGCTTCATCATCGGCCCGCTGATCGGCGGGTGGCTGGGCGAGATCAACCTGCGCTGGCCGTTCTGGTTTGCCGCGGCGCTGGCGCTGTGCAACTTCCTGTACGGCTGGTTCGTGTTGCCCGAGTCGCTGCCGCCGGAAAAGCGCAGCGCGAAGTTCGACTGGTCGCATGCCAACCCGGTCGGCTCGCTGGTGCTGCTCAAGCAGTACCCGCAGGTGTTCGGGCTGGCGGCGGTGGTGTTCATCGCCAACCTCGCGCACTACGTGTACCCGAGCATCTTCGTGCTGTTCGCCGATTACCGTTTCGACTGGGGCCCGCGCGACGTGGCGTGGGTGCTGGCGGTGGTGGGGGTGTGCAGCGTCATCGTGAACGGGGCGCTGGTCGGGCGCGTGGTCAAGGCGTTCGGCGAGCGTCGCGCGCTGCTGTTCGGGCTGTCGTGCGGCGTCACCGGTTTCATCCTCTACGGCCTGGCCAGCGAGGGCTGGATGTTCTGGCTGGGCATTCCGGTCAGCGCGCTGTGGGCGCTGGCCTCGCCATCGACGCAGGCCCTGATCACGCGCCAGGTCGGCGCGCAGGTGCAGGGTCGCATCCAGGGCGCGCTGATGAGCCTGGTCAGCCTCGCGGGGATCATCGGGCCGTCGTTGTTTGCCGGCAGCTTCGGTTACTTCATTGGTAAGTCCGCGCCGGTGCAACTGCCCAGCGCGCCGTGGTTCATCGCCGCGGCGTTGCTGGCCTGCGCCGTGGCGTTGGCGTGGAAGTTCGCGAAGGTGCCGGCGGAGAATGCCGCCCAGGCCACTCCGGAGCCGTCGGCGCGCTGATCCACCCTGCGTGTTTTCGTGTCGGCCTGCGCGTGAGGCCACACGCGACGACTAGTCGTCCTCGCCCTCGTCATCGGGCAACGCCCCTGCCGGCATCGGCAGGATCGCCCAGAACGGGCGGTCGTCCTCGGCCCAGCGGAACGCGGCCTCGTTGAGGATCTCCAGCAGCGTATCGAAGTCCTCCGGCGACGCGTCGCGCAGGTCGCTGGCGTGCTCGATCAGCAGCAGGTAGCCCACCGCCGGTTGCCAGGACAGGTCACCGAGCACGTCGGCGAGCGCATCCCAGGTGCCGCCGAACCAGGTGGGCAGGCGCATCGCCGCCGCCAGCCGCTCCATCAGCTCCACCTTGTCCGGGCAGCCGGTCAGGTCGATGCGATAGACGTGGTAGTCCAGCGCTTCGCCGGCCTCGGCCATCGCCGCGCTGTCGTCTTCCTCGACGAAGTAGGCGCCGCTCTGCGCCGGGTCGGCCAGCACGTTGCGCAGGTCGGTGTCGTTCATCGCGTCGCGTCCGTCAGTTCGAAGCGGCGGAAGGTACGGTAATGGTCATCGGTGTACCAGTACTCGACCGGTGGGTTGCCGCCGGTGACGATGCGCCGCGCCCCGCGGTCGTCGGAGCCGGGCGTGTCGACCGTGAACTCGTGGTAGTAGCCGCTGGCCTGCGCCGGCAGGCGGCGCTCGCGGTTCTGGAACACGTTGCCGTCCTGGCGGTACCGGTAGGGGCCGCCGCGGGCGATGGCGTCCAGCACCGGGTGGGCTTGCGCCGGCAGGAATGCCGGGTATGCCGCCGCGGTGCCGGCATCGCGCGGTACGGTGGCGGCATCGCCCGGTGCAGGTGCGGCTGGGGACGTGGCGCGATCGCCCTCGGGGGCTGCGACGCCCGCGGGCGCCGGCGGTGCCGATTGCGTGGCGGGCGTGGGCGGCACGGTATCGGGGTTGTCCACCCGCTTGGACCACATCCACAACCCCAGCAACACGACGGCAGCCAACAGCCAATGGTGGTGACGCATCGCCCTGCTCCCTGCAACGGTGTGGCTGCAGTCTAAACCCACGGCAACGGAGCGGGTGCGGCATTGAGCGCAATCAAGCTGCCCCCTCGCGGTGCGGTTACCGTTAGCGCAATTAGGAAGGCCATGCCCACCATGAACGCATCCCGCCCGCGCCGAGCGCCCGCACGCCGCCTGCACTGCCTGCTGGCGGTCGCCGTGGCGATCGGCCTGTCGACGCCCGCCACCGCCACACCGCAGGCCGCGACCACCCTCGCGCCTCCGGCGGACAGCACGGCCGCGCCCGTGCCCACGCCGCTTACCGCCGCTGCGCCGTTGGCCGCGCTGTCCCCGCCGCCGCTGGCGCTGAAACCCGGGGAATACCTGTGGACGCCGGAGTTGGCGCCGCAAGGCCCGGTGGTGATCGTGATCAGCCTGCCGGAGCAGCAGGCCTACGTGTACCGCAACGGTGTGCGCATCGGCGTGTCCACGGTCAGCAGCGGCAAGAAGGGCTACGAGACGCCGACCGGCGTGTTCACCATCCTGCAGAAGCGCAAGGAGCACTACTCCAATCTCTACGACGATGCGCCGATGCCGTACATGCAGCGGCTGACGTGGGATGGCGTCGCGCTGCATGCCGGCCGGGTGCCCGGCTACCCGGCGTCGCACGGCTGCGTGCGGCTGCCGCTGGAATTCTCGAAGAAGCTGTTCGACGTCACCTCGCACGGAATGACCGTGGTGGTGGCCAACGCCGCGTCGCACGATCCGGACGTCGTTTCCCCGGGCCTGTTCGCGCCGGTGGACGCGTCCACCGGGCGCGCGCGGACGCCGGCGAAAGCATTGCCCAAGGGTCAGTTCAGCTGGACGCCCGAGCGTGCCACCGATGGCCCGATCACCATCGTGTTCAGCACCCACGACCAGGAGGTGGTGGTGATGCGCGAAGGCACCGAGATCGGCCGCGCGGCCGTCACCCTCACCGGTGACCCGATGAGCGGCACCCATGCCTACGTGCTGCTCGACGGCCAGGGCAACGGGCCCAATACGCTGGTCCCGGGACGCCCGCCCCTGCGCTGGCTGCAGGTGGAAGTGCCGGGGGGCACGCCCGACTTGCACCAGGACCTGCAGGCGGCGGTCCGCGGTGAGCGGCTGCTGGTGCCGCCCGTGTTCAGCCAGCTGGTGTACGAGTCGCTGTCACCGGGGGCGACGATGGTGGTCACCGACGAGCCGCTGCAACCGCGCGAAGCCAATGCCGGCCTGACCGTGATCCGTGGCCAGGACGATGACAGCGACGAGGAAGACGCCCCGATTCAACCTGACCCGAACGGTCAGCAAGCTGAACGCCCTTGACGCGATCTTCATGTAACCTCACTGCATGACAAAAATCCCTCTGGCCCTGCTCACGGCAGTGCTGGCAGCGGGATGTGTCGCGCCTTCGGCAAGGACGTCCAACGCCGCGGCCAATCCGCTCGTCGCACCGCCTTTGTCCACCGCCCCTGCGGCCGTCGCCCATGCCGACGCCGCAACCCCCGCGCGTCATGACACGACGCCGAACCTCCCGAACGAGCCGACGCTGCTGCAGCGCCTGGCCAAGGCCGCGCCGCACGCCAATCCCGAAGTACTGGCGCTGGCGCTGGAGGCCCGCACCTGCGCCGGTCGCGAGGGCACAGGTGCCGATGCGACCCGGCTGGCCGTGATCGATTACTCCAAGCCGTCGACCGAGCGCCGACTGTGGGTGTTCGATCTGCGCAATGCGAACCTGTTGTACGACGAGTACGTCGCACACGGCCGCGGCAGTGGCGAGAACATGGCGACCTCATTCTCCAACACCGACGGCAGCCACCAGACCAGCCTAGGCCTGTTCACCACCGCCGAGACCTACTTCGGCGGCAACGGCTACTCGTTGCGCATGGACGGCCATGAGCCGGGCTGGAACGACAACGCGCGCAACCGCCTGATCGTCATGCACGGTGCGCCGTACGTGAACCCGCTGCAGGCGCGTGCGCAGGGCCGTCTGGGCCGTAGCTTCGGCTGCCCGGCGGTGCGCCCGGAAGTGGCCAAGCCGATGATCGACACGCTCAAGCAGGGCCAGCTGGTCTTCGCCTACGCGAAGAACGACCGGTGGTTGAAGGGCTCCCGCTTCCTGGGGTGTAACGGGGCCGCCGCCCTCGTGCGCGGCGGACGGCCCGGCACCAACATGGTCACCCGCACCGCAACCCTGTGATCGCCTCGCGTTCGTTGACGTCGATGTTGAGGCGGTCGGCGCGGTATTCCATCGTCACCACCTGACCCGGGCGCAGCACGCGCGAGACCTTCGCGCCGCTGTCGCGGGTGGCACGGTCGACCACGTCCTGGGTGGGCGCGCGGCCGATCGCCCAGCTCGCGGCCTGCGCGTTGCACACGCCGACCGGCGTGCCGTCCATCGGCGGCTCGGCGGGCATGGTGCTGCAGGCGACCATCGAGGCGAGCAGGACCGCCAAGGGGATCAACGGCAGGCGGGTGTCAGCGGTACGGGGTGATGCCATGGCGGGAACTCCGACGGGGCTTGGGGTGACAATGCGGGGACGGCAGTGAGTGCCATGTAAAGGTCTCGCCGTCGCACCGGTTGCGACCGACCCACGACCCTCACGTACTGGAACGCCCCTGCGATGGACAAACCCCACGCCCCCGCCTGCGAGCGCAACCGCGATCCGATCCTGGCCGTATTGCAGCCTCGCCTCGCGGACTGTCGTGACGTGCTGGAGATTGGCAGCGGCACTGGACAACACGCCGTGCATTTCGCCGCGGCGATGCCGTGGCTGCAGTGGCAGTGCAGCGACCGCGCCGAGAACCTGCCGGGCATTGCGATGTGGCTGGATGACGCCGCGCTGCGCAACACGCCCGCGCCGCTGGCCTTGGACGTCGCCTGCGGCCCGTGGCCCGCGCAGGTATTCGATGCGGTGTTCAGCGCCAACACGCTGCACATCATGGGATGGTCCGACGTGCAGGTTTTTTTCGAAGGCGTGGCGCGCGTGCTCGCGCCGGGTGGCGTGTTGGTGGTGTACGGCCCGTTCAACTACGGCGGTACCTACACCAGCGACAGCAACCGCGCCTTCGATGCCTGGCTGCAAGCGCGGGATCCGCGTTCGGCGATCCGCGACGCGGAGGCCGTCGATGCGCTGGCGGCTGCGGTCGGCCTGGTGCTGGAGGAAGACCTCGCCATGCCCGCCAACAACCGCTGTCGCGTGTGGCGCAAGGCGCGCTGATGCCGACCGCGCGCTGAACGGCGCCGGCGCGACGTCAACCGCGGTGGTGGCGCGGCGTTAACCGGTACATGTCCGGCATGTCGCCGGCCTCACCGAGGACCGCCCCATGAAGCGCACCACCCTGCTTGCCCTGGCCCTGACGGCCGCGACGTTGTCCGGCCTGGCCATCGCCCACAACCACACCGGCGACGCCGGCGGGCACCGCATGCACGGCGAACGCCTGCAGCAGCTCGACACCGACAAGGACGGCCGCATCAGCCGCAAGGAAGCCGAGGCGCGGCCGGGCCTGGCGCAGCGCTTCACCGAAATGGATGCCGACAAGGACGGATTCATTGACCAGAAGGACCGCCAGGCGCGTCACGCCGCACGTCGCGAGGCCTGGTTCGCCAAGGCCGACGCCAACCGCGACGGCAAGCTGACCCGCGCCGAACTCGAGGCCGCGCACGAAGCGCGCCGCGCCGAAATGGAGGCCCGCCGCAAGCAGCACGCCGACGCGCGTTTCGCGCGCATGGACGCCAACAAGGACGGAGCGATCAGCCGCGAGGAAATGGCCAAGGCGCCAATGATGGGCGGCCACGGCCGTCGCCATCACGGCGGGCAGAAGCACGACTAAGCCGCAGGCGACCCGGGCGTAAGCGCACACGCACCTCGCGCCCCGGGATGCCTGCAGGTAATCGCTGGGCCGCATGGTCACCGTGCCATGCGGCCCCGTGACGTCCGGCAGGCCGTTTCCAGTCTGGAATTTCCGTAGGCTGTCATCGACGCCATCCGCGGGTGCCACTCCGGCGCATCGCGCGAGGCCATCCACTCATGGAGGATCGTCGATGCGCCTGTTGTCTCCTGCCACCTCGCTGCTCACCGTCGCGCTGGCCGCCGCCGTGGCCGGCACGGCCCTTGCTGCTTCGCCCGCGGCCGTGGCCACGAAGCCCGACGCCGCCCCCGCCGCGTCTGCCGCCCAGCCCGGTGTACCGACCCCGGCCGCCGTGGCGCACTTCGCCTCGCAACTGCTTGCCAAGACCTACGACCCCGCCGGCCCCGGCGCGGCGGTGCTGGTGACCCGCGGCGACCAGGTGTTGTACCGCGGTGCCATCGGCCGCGCCGACGTCACCGCTGCCACGCCGCTGACGCCCGACGCGATGTTCCGCATCGCCTCGGTCAGCAAGCAGTTCGCCGCCGCCGGCGTGCTGCGGCTGGTGGAGCAGGGCAAGGCGGCCCTCGACGACCCGCTGACCAAGTACGTGCCCGGCTACCCCAACGGCGGCGCCGTCACCGTGCGCCAGTTGCTCAACCACACCTCCGGCATCCGCAGCTACACCGACATGCCCGGGATGATGGACGGCCCGATCCGCAAGGACGTGACCACCGCGCAGCTGATCGACGTGTTCAAGAACGAGAAGCCCGAGTTCGCCCCGGGCAAGGGCTGGAAATACAACAACTCCGGCTACGTGCTGGTGGGCGCGGTGATCGAAGCGGCCAGCGGCATGCCGTGGCACCGCTTCCTGCATGAGCAGTTCTTCGCGCCGCTGGGCATGGACCACACCGGCTACGGCCACGACCCCGCCGTCGTTGCGCGCCAAGTGCATGGCTATGCGTGGGAGGGCGACAAGGTGGTCGATCCGCCGCAGATCAGCATGACCCAGCCGCACGCGGCCGGCGCGCTTGTGTCGTCGGTGGATGACCTGCACAAGTGGAACCGCGCGCTGCACGAAGGGCGGTTGTTCAAGGACGCCACCTACACCGCGATGATCACGCCCGAAGGCAAGGCGGTCGACAGCAAGTACGGCTACGGCATCGCCACCGGCACGCTGCGCGGTCGCCCGATGCTGTCGCACGGCGGCGGCATCTTCGGTTTCTCCACGACGCTCAACTACCTGCCGGGTGACGACATCGGCGTGGTGGTGCTGCAGAACGGCCAGGGCTCGCGCGGCGACAACGAAGGCCCCGACCAGCTCGCCCGCCGCTTGGCCGCATTCGCCCTGGGCGACCCGTACCCGACGCCCACGCCGGTCGCCATCGACCCGGCCACGCTCAAGCAGTACGAAGGCGTGTACCGAATCGACGACAAGACCACCCGCACCTTGCGCGTGGTCGATGACAAGCTCACCGGCCAGCGCACCGGTGGCCAGCGCGCGCAGCTGATCCCGATTGGCAAGGATTCCTTCCTGTACGAAGACGGCTTCAACCGCTTCGACCTGCTGCGCGATGCCACCGGCAAGATCACGGCGATGCGCTTCTTCCCCGAAGGCGAAGGCCCGGGCACGGAGGTGGCGCTGAGCAACGAACCACTGCCGGCCGATCGCGCGTCGGTGCAGTTGCCGGAACCGGCACTGCAGCGCCTGGTGGGCCGCTACGAGTTCAACGGCATGCCGCTGGTGATCAGCGTGGCCGATGGCGCGTTGCACGCCCAGCTCGGCAGCCAGCCGGTGCTGCCGCTGCAGGCCGAATCCGCCGACCGCTTCTACCCCACCGTGGTCGACGCCACGCTGGAGTTCAGCCCCGCCAGCGGCACGGCCGACACCGCCACCCTGCACCAGAACGGCCAGCAGATCGCCTTCAAGCGCAGCGCCAAGTAAGCCCGAACTCCGCGCCCCCAATGGGGGCGCGGACCGCTCCACACCCTATCGGGGCGCAGGGCCCACCTCACCCTGTCGGGGCATGGGGCGCAGGGGCATCGCGCCAAAGCCGGGTATCGGGCCGCGACGCGCGATGCCCCTGCGCCCGGTGCCCACCCGCAACGCAGCCTTGGCACCCCGCACCCGCCCTCACCCGTAAAATGGCGGACCGCACCCCCGGCCGCCCCCCACATGCTCCGCATCACCGACCTCAAGCTGCCCCTCGACCACCCGCCCGAGGCGCTGGACGCGGCAGTGCGCGCACGGCTGGGCCTGCGCGCCGACGAGCCGATGGTGGTGCATGTGTTCCGCCGCGGCTACGACGCGCGCAAGCGCGGCGACATCCAGCTGATCTACACCCTCGACGTGGACACCCCGCGCGCCGCCGAGCTGCTGGCACGTGAGCAGGCCGCGGCCGACGCCGCCGCCGGCCGCGCGCCGGCCAAGGGCCAGCCCAAGCCCAGCCCCACGCCCGATACCACCTACAAGCTCGTCGCCCGCGCCCCCGAAGGCCTGACCGAGCGCCCGCTCGTGGTCGGCTTCGGCCCCTGCGGCCTGTTCGCCGCGCTGCTGCTGGCGCAGATGGGCTTCCGCCCCATCGTGCTGGAGCGCGGCAAGGCCGTGCGCGAGCGGACCAAGGACACTTGGGGCCTGTGGCGCCAGCGCGAACTGACGCCCGAGTCCAACGTGCAGTTTGGTGAAGGCGGCGCCGGCACCTTCTCCGACGGCAAGCTGTACAGCCAGATCAGCGACAAGGAACACCGCGGCCGCAAGGTGCTGCGCGAGTTCGTGCTGGCCGGCGCGCCGGAAGAGATCGAATACGTCAGCAAGCCGCACATCGGCACCTTCCGCCTGGTGTCGATGATCCAGTCGATGCGCGAAGAGATCCTCCGCCTGGGCGGCGAGATCCGATTCTCCGCGCGCGTGGACGACCTGCTGGTGGAGAGCGATGCCGAGGGCGTGCGCCACGTGCGTGGCGTGAAGTTGTCTGACGGCAGTGAGCTGCGCAGCGGCCACGTGGTGATGGCGCTGGGCCACAGCGCGCGCGACACCTTCGAGATGCTGCACGCACGCGGCGTACACATGGAGGCCAAGCCGTTCTCGGTCGGCTTCCGCATCGAACACCCGCAGTCGCTGATCGACCGCGCGCGCTTCGGCCCGCAGGCCGGGCACCCGATCCTCGGCGCGGCCGACTACAAGCTGGTGCACCACGCCAAGAACGGCCGCGCCGTGTACAGCTTCTGCATGTGCCCCGGCGGCACGGTGGTGGCCGCGACCAGCGAGCCTGGCCGCGTGGTCACCAACGGCATGAGCCAGTACTCGCGCAACGAGCGCAACGCCAACGCCGGCATCGTGGTCGGCATCGAGCCGGCGGATTTCGCCGAGTACGACAACAGCGGCTCGCCGCTGGCGGGCGTCGCGCTGCAGCGGCATTTCGAATCGCTGGCCTACGAGTTGGGTGGGCGCACGTACGACGCGCCGGGCCAGCTGGTGGGCGATTTCATCGCCAACCGCGCCTCGACGGAATTCGGTGACGTGCAGCCGTCGTACAAGCCGGGCGTGCACCTGACCAATTTGGACACCGCATTGCCGCGCTATGCAATCGATGCGATCCGCGAAGCGCTGCCCGCGTTCGGCAAGCAGATCAAGGGATTCGACCGCGCCGATGCGGTGCTGACCGGCGTGGAGACCCGCACCTCGTCACCGGTGCGGATGACCCGTGGCGACGACCTGCAAAGCCTCAACACGCGCGGCTTGTATCCCGCTGGCGAGGGCGCGGGCTATGCCGGCGGCATTCTGTCGGCGGGCGTGGATGGCATCCGCGTGGCCGAGGCCGTGGCACGCGCGATCATGTCGTCGCGCTGAGCACCGGGGCCGGCGACGACGCGCTGGCCTGCACCACCGTGACTGCTGCCGGACGCCCCAACAGGTAGCCTTGGCCAAACTCGCAGCCCAACGCCAGCAGCGCTTGGCGCTGGGCTTCGGTCTCGATGCCTTCGGCGATGACATCCATGCCGAGCGCGCCGGCCAACGCCAGCACCGCCGCGATCACCGAGGCGATGTTTTCCTTGCCGGGCTGGCCCAGGTCGGCGACGAAGCTGCGGTCGATCTTCAGCACGCGCAGCGGGAAGGTGTGCAGGTAGCTGAGCGCGGAATAGCCGGTGCCGAAATCGTCCAGTGCGGTGCGCACCCCGGCGGCCTGCAGTCGCGCCAGGATGTCGCGCACGTGGTCGCTGTTGTCCAGCAGCGAGCCTTCCGTCACTTCAGCGAGCAGTCGCGCCGGCGGCAACCCCGTGCGCGCCACGATGTCGAGCAGGCGGCGGTCGAAATCCGCGTCGCGGAAGTGCCGCGGCGAGACGTTGATGGTGAGGTAGGTGTTGCCGGGCTGCTGCGCGGCCAACCGGCAGCTGAGTTCGAACATGCGCCAGTCGATGGCATCGATCGCACCGCTGTCTTCGGCCACTGACAGGAAGGTGTCTGGCGTCAGCACGCCGCGCGTGGGGTGGCGCCAGCGCAGCAGCGCCTCGTTGCCGACGACCTCGCCGGTGGACAGGCGCACGATGGGCTGGAAGAACGGTTCGAAGTGGTCGTTGTGCAATGCCTCGTGCAGTTCCGCCTCGACGGTGAGCACGTCGGTGGTGCGTTGCTTGAACGAGTCGTCGAACAGCGCGTACTGCTTGCGACCCAGCGCCTTGGCGCGGTACAGCGCCAGGTCCGCGTCGCGCAACAGCTCACTGGCGCTGCGGTAGTCGTCGCCGGCCACCGCGATGCCGATGCTGGCCGAGGGCGACAGGGTCTTCCCGCCCACCTGCAGCGGCTCCGACAGCAGGTCGAGCAGGCGCTTGGCCACGCGCACCGCCACGTCGACAGTCGCAATGTCCACCAGCAGGATGGCGAACTCGTCGCCGGCCAAGCGCGCAACCACGTCCGGCTCGCGCACGCAGCGCACCATGCGACGCGACACTTCACGAAGGAATTCGTCGCCGACGCTGTGACCGAGGCTGTCGTTGATGACCTTGAAGCGGTCCACGTCCAGGTACAGCAGCGCGCAGCGCGGGCCCTCACGCTCCTGCATGTCCTCCAGCGCCAGCTCCAGCCGGTGCTGCAATACCCCGCGGTTGGGCAGACCCGTGAGGGCGTCGTGCTGCACCTCGTGCTCCAACTGGCGCTGGATGCGCTCGCGTTCGCCGATCTCGCGGCGCAACTCGCGGGTGCGTTCCAGCACGCGGTCTTCCAGTTGCGCGTAGGCCTGCTCGCGGATGCGTGTGGCGCGGCGGCGGTTCAATACGCTGGCGATCTGCGAGGCGACGAATTCCAGCAACTCCTGGTCCGCGGTCCCATAACCAGCGGTGCCTTCGTAGCTGCGCACCGCGACCACGCCGCCGATTTCGTCGCCAAACCGCAACGGCACGCCCAGCCACGACACCGGCACCGGGCCAATCAAGCTGAGATCGAGTTGCTTGGTTCGGTGCAGGTCGAACAGGTCGCTGGTGGCCAGCAGTTGCGGCCGGCCTTGGCGCATCACGTACTCGGCCAGGCCCTGGCCCGGAATCCGCGGTTCCGGGACCACGTCCAGCTCGTCAGCGAAATAGGCAAATTGCAGCGTGCGCCGCTCGTCGTCCAGCAGCGCGATGTAAAAGTTGCGCGCTTCGATCAGCTGCCACACCACCTCGTGGATGCGGTAGTAGAACGAGCGTTCGTCCAGGTCGGCGTTGGCCAGGTCGGCGATCTGGAACAGCGCGGCCTGCAGCCGCTCGGCGCGCTGGCGCTCGACGATTTCCTGTTGCAGGCCTCGGTTGGCCTCGGCCAACTCCGCGGTGCGCAGGCGCACGTTGTGTTCCAGCGCCTCGGTGCTGCGGCGCCGGTCCAGCGCGGTCAGCACGTGGCTGCCCACGAACTCCAGCAAGGCCTGGTCCTCAGCGGTGTAGGACACGCCGGGCTCGTAGCTCTGCACGACCAGCGCGCCGCGCACCTGCCCATCGCCAAGCAGCGGCACGCCCAGCCAGTCCACCGACTCGCTGCCGACCCGCCGCACGGGGCCGTCAATCAGGCGATCGAGCTGGTCGGAGTCGCCACGCAGCGCCATGCCCTTGCGGATCACGTACCAGGTCAGCGAATGCTCCAGTTCGTCCAGCGCAAACCGCTCGACCGGCGCTATGTCCTTGAGGTCGACGAAGTACAGCAATTGGGCCGTGTCGCTGCCTTCGTCGTACAAGACGATGAACAGGTTTTCGGCGTACATCAGCGTGCCGACGATGGCATGGATGCCGCGCAGCAGCTCGGGCATCTCGTGACCCGATCCGGCCAGGTCGGAGATCGCGAACAGCGCGCGCTGCAACTGCTCGGAGTGCTCCAGGCGGACCACCGAGTTCTCCAACTCCGTGACCCGGAGCAGGCCCCGCAGGCAGTGGTCGATGGCGCCGGGCAGCGCGCCCAGTGCGGCAATCACGGCCTGGTAGCGGTCGGGGTCTTCCAGCCGAAGCAGCAGCACGGTACCGCTGTGGGGAAGCGGCAGGCCCAGCCACTCCCCGTCGGGTGAGCGCGCGGGACGCCGCTCGTGCCAGGCCTGCCGCGCGACGCATTCGGTCACGTCGTCGTCGCGGAGGCCGGCGATGCCGTTGCCCGACGGCGGCAACAGCACGCGCGCGTCCGCGACGCCCGGCGTGGCGCGGGCCAGCCGCTGCGCCACGGCGATGCCCTCGCCCACGCTGCGCACCTCAAGCAGTTCACTCGTGCGGGAGATGCCCAGGTCGGCAATCGGCGGCAGCGGTACGGCGTGGGCGGACGGCATGGTCGAATCGGAGGATCAGGAGGGTGGGGAGTACCCCTTACCTGAATCCTAACGGCGGCATTCGATGAAACTTCAGTGCCGGGTGTGAGGTAATTTCTCGCGCGCTGGTAACTTCCTTGCGCCCGATGGCCAGTTGCACAGCCAGATCAGCGACAAGAGACACCGCAGCGAGAAGGCATGGAAGCCGACCGTCCAGTCGTCACGGGCGGACGGTCTTATTGACCCGTGCATCTCCTCGTGCAACCTTCGGGCCTACTGTCGCCCCTCCGCTCCCTCGCGATGGTGGCCTTTAGGGGCCCCCATGAGAATCCCAATGCGACTTTCGTACTTCGCGTTGCTCGCCTGCCTGGCATGGCCGCTGTCATCGATGGCCGATACCGGCGCCGTCGAGCCGGAATCCGACGTGCGCGCCGCACGCGTCGAGTCCGGACTGCCTGCCGTTACGCAGGGCGACAGGACGCTGAAACTCTCGCTGACGCAATGGATGGATGCCTTGGCAGTGCCCGGCGTCAGCATTGCCGTCATCGATGACTACCACCTCGCCTGGGCCAAGGCGTACGGTGCCACCACGTCGGGGTCGCACGGATCACCGGTCACGCCGGACACGATCTTCCAGGCCGCGTCCATCGCCAAGCCCGTGACCGCGCTGGCCGTAATGCAACAGGTCGAGCGCGGCACCATCGACCTGGACACCGATATCAACGAGTACCTGCAGTCGTGGAAGCTGCCGGGCAGCGAACTCCAGCAGGGAGAAACTGTCACCATCCGCCACCTGCTGGCCCACACGGGAGGCATTACGCCCGGAGGATTCCCGGGATACGCGCGCAACGCACCGCTGCCCCGGATCGTGCAGGTCCTGGACGGAGTGGCGCCTGCCACCAACAGCGCGGCAGGGGTCGTGGCCAAGCCCGGGTCGGAGGTCGCCTATAGCGGGCTCGGATATTCACTGCTCCAGCTGGCGCTGGAGGACCGCCTGGATCAATCCTTCGAATCGATCCTGCAGGACACTGTGCTGCGTCCTCTCGAGCTCGACGACAGCTCATTCGAGCAGGTGCTTTCCGAAGCGGATGTGGCCCGCGCTGCACGTGGCCACCTTGGTGTCGGGTCTGCGCTGGAGGACGGCTGGCGGGTGAATCCCGAGTTGGCGGCGGCCGGCCTATGGACCACACCCACCGACCTCGCGAAGCTGGTCATCGACGTGGCGAAATCGAAGCGTGACGGCAGCGGCCGCCTGCTTTCCCGCGACTCGGCACGGCGGATGCTGTCCCCGCAGCGGGACGAGATGGGACTGGGTTTTGTGGTGCGTGGAGACGACGCGCACGGCTATTTCGCACACTCGGGAGGCAACCCAGGTTACTTCGCGCATTTCGAGATGCTGGCCGACACCGGCCAAGGCATCGTCATCATGACGAATTCGGAGGCCGGCCAGGCCTTGGCATCGTTGATCATCGCCAGTGTGGCGAGCGAGTACGACTGGCCGCTGCCTGACCGTCGGCAGGTGTCGCCTGGCCGGATCGAGCGACTGTTCGCGCAGCTCGATCGCGTCGCCACCAAGCGGGTGAAAGTCGATGTCGCTCCGGCGGTCCTCGCCCGTTACGTCGGCAAGTACGACTTGGCGCCCGGCATGCAGTTCGACATCACGCTCGTCGATGACCAGCTCCTGCTCCGGTTGGGCGATCAGCCCCAGTTCGCGCTATTCGCCGAAACGGATACCAGGTTCTTCCTGGAAGCGGTGGATGCGCAGATCACGTTCGTCGTGGATGCGTCGGGCAAGCCCAAGGCACTGGTCCTGCACCAGGGTGGCCGGGACCAGCAGGCCGCCAAAGTCGACTAGGACTGGCCAACTCCAATTTAAATCTCTGGGGCGCTGCCTTCGGAGGGGCAGCTTCTGGCCGCGAGCGGAACTCGTGCGAACCGACGAACTAAACAAAGAAGCCCCGTCAAAGACGGGGCTTCTGCTTTTCAACTCCACCACCCGTCATCAGGTGGGAGGCAGTGCGATGGGGGTGTCGTGTAGAGCGGGCCATGGGTGAGAGCGGGCCGCTTACGCGGCACTGCCGCGTGGTCCGATCGAACGCCCGGCGCGCTGCGCCGGGCCGGACTGGCCCGCGGCCCGACTCGCGGCAGGATTGCCGCGACGGAGGGTCGAAACGACACCCCCATCGTGCTGACTCCCACCGTGAAACAACCCTTACGCCACCTTCACGATCCGCAGCGGGTTGTCCCACTCCTTCAACAGCTCCGCCTCACGCAGCTTCGCCTTGTGCAGGTGCTCTTCCTTGACGTGCCCGTAGCCCCGGATGTGCTCCGGAATCGACGCAATCTCTGCCGCCAGATCCACATTGCCGCGGTCCAGCTTCGGCAGCAGCCCTTCGATGGTGCGGACGTAGTCGGCAATCAACTGCCGCTCCATCTTGCGCTCCTCGGTGTAGCCAAACACGTCGAGCTTGGTGCCACGCAGCTTGCGCAGCTTCGCCAGCCACTTGAACGCGGTCAGCACCCACGGCCCGTACTCGGCCTTCATCAACTGGCCATCGGCATTGCGCTTGGCCAGCAGCGGCGGCGCCAGGTGGAACTTCAGCTTGAAGTCGCCATCGAACTGCTGCTGCACGCGGTGCAGGAACTCGCCGCTGGTGTACAGGCGGGCCACTTCGTACTCGTCCTTGTACGCCATCAGCTTGAACGCATAACGCGCCACCGCCTCGGTCAGGTCGGTGCTGCCAGGCGCCTTGGACTGCTCGGCGTCGCGCACGCGGGTGACGAACGCGGCGTAGCCCTTGGCGTACTCGGCGTCCTGGTACTCGGTGAGGAAGCTGACGCGACGCGCGATCAGCTCGTCCAGCGAACGCGACAGGCGCTCGTCGTCCAGCGGCAGGAACGCGACGTTGTCGCCGCCGGCGTTGCTGGGCAGGTGGCGCAGGTCGTCCTCGTTGCGCACCGCCTTCAACGGCGCGGCGTTGGCGCCCCACTCGTGGCCTTCCCACTCGGCGGCCCCGAGCATCGGCAGCGCGTGCGGGGTGGCTTCGGCGGCGGTCTGCGCGTTGCGGATCAGGCCGGCGGCTTCCATCACCGCGGCCGGGTCGATCACCGCCAGGCGGCCCCACGCGAACGCGGTCTTGTTCATCTCGACCGCGGCGCCGTTGAGCTCGATGGCGCGCATCAGCGAGTCCATCGACAGCGGCACCAGGCCCTTCTGCCAGGCGTAGCCGAGGATGAACAGGTTGGTGGCAATCGCATCGCCCATCAGCGCGGTGGCCAGCTGGGTGGCGTCCACCGCGTGCAGGCCTTCGCCGCCGAGCGCGCTGCTGATCGCGGCCATGATGTCGGTGGCCGGGAACTGCATGTCCGGACGGGTGGTGAAGGTGCCCGGCATCGCTTCGTAGGTGTTGAGCACCACCTGCGCGCGGCCGCTGCGGATCTTCGACAGCACCCAGTAGTCATTCACCACGACCATGTCGCAGCCCAGCACCAGGTCGGCCTCGCCGGCGGCGATGCGCACGGCGTGGATGTCGTCCGGGGTCTTCGCGATGCGGATGTGGGTGGTGACCGCGCCGCCCTTCTGCGCCAGGCCGGTCTGGTCCAGCACGGTGGCGCCACGGCCTTCCAGGTGGCCGGCCATGCCCAGCAGTGCGCCGATGGTGACCACGCCGGTGCCGCCGACGCCGGTCAGCAGGATGTTCCACGGCTGCGACAGGTCGCTGGCCACCTGCGGCAACGGCAGGTTGGCGAGGCGGTCCTTGGAACCCGAGCCCTTCTTCTTGCGCAGGCCACCGCCTTCGACGGTGACGAAGCTGGGGCAGAAGCCGGTGGTGCAGCTGTAGTCCTTGTTGCAGTTGGACTGGTCGATCTCGCGCTTGCGGCCGAACTCGGTTTCCTTCGGCAGCACCGACACGCAGAACGACTTCTTGCCGCAGTCGCCGCAGCCTTCGCACACCAGCGAGTTGACCACCACGCGCTTCTGCGGGTCGACCATCTTGCCGCGCTTGCGGCGGCGGCGCTTCTCGGTGGCGCAGGTCTGGTCGTAGATCAGCACCGAGGTGCCCTTCACTTCGCGCAGACGCTTCTGGATGGTGTCCAGTTCGCTGCGGTCATGGAACTCCACGTCGGAGGGGAACAGCTCGCGCTTGCTCCACTTCTTGATGTCGTCCGACACCAGGATGATGGTGTGCACGCCTTCGCTGCGCACCTGGTGCGCGATCTGCGGCACGGTCAGGGTGCCGTCCACCGGCTGGCCGCCGGTCATCGCGACCGCGTCGTTGTAGAGGATCTTGTAGGTGATGTTGACGCCGGCCGCGATCGACTGGCGGATGGCCAGCGAACCACTGTGGAAGTAGGTACCGTCGCCCAGGTTCTGGAACACGTGCGGGGTGTCGGTGAACGCCGCCTGGCCCGCCCACGTCACGCCTTCGCCGCCCATGTGGGTGAAGGTGTCGGTGTTGCGGTCCATCCACGTGACCATGTAGTGGCAGCCGATGCCGCCCAGCGCGCGCGAACCCTCCGGCACCTTGGTGCTGGTGTTGTGCGGGCAGCCGGAGCAGTAGTGCGGCACGCGCGGGAACTGCGCGCGCGGCAGGGCCAGCTCGGACTCCTTCTCGTCCATCCAGCGCAGCACCTGCGCGATGCGCTCGGCGTTGCTGCCTTCCACCAGGCCCAGCTTCTGCATGCGGCGGCCGATGACGCCGGCGATGGTGGCCGGGGTCAGTTCGCCGGTGCTCGGCAGGATCCACTCGCCGGCCTCGTCGTACTTGCCGACGATGCTCGGGCGCTGGCCCGGCCAGTTGAACATGTACTCCTTCATCTGCCGCTCGATGAAGGCGCGCTTCTCCTCCACCACGACGATGTCCTGCAGGCCTTCGGCGAAGGCGCGCAGGCCCACCGGCTCCAGCGGCCAGGTCATGCCGACCTTGTACACGCGGATGCCGAGGTCGGCGCAGGCCTGCTCGTCCAGGCCGAGGTATTCCAGCGCCTGCAGCACGTCCAGGTACGACTTGCCGGTGGTGACGATGCCCAGGCGCGCGCGCGACGAGTCGATCACCACGCGGTCGAGCTTGTTGGCGCGGGCGAAGGCCTGCGCGGCCTTGACCGCGTACTTGTGCAGGCGCATCTCCTGGTTCATCGGCGGGTCCGGCCAGCGGATGTTGAGCCCGCCTTCCGGCATCTCGAAGTCGTCCGGGGTGATGATCTGCAGCGCCATCGGGTCGGCTTCGACCGAGGCCGAGGACTCGACGGTCTCGGCAATCGTCTTGAAGCCCACCCAGCGGCCGGTGAAGCGGCTCATTTCCCAGCCGATCAGGCCCATCTCGAGGATGTCCTGCACGCCGGCCGGGTTGAGGATCGGCATCATCGCGCTGACGAATTCGTCCTCGCTGCCGTGCGGCAGGGTGGAGCTGCGGCAGGCGTGGTCGTCGGCGGCCAGCGCCAGCACGCCGCCGTAGCGGCCGGTGCCGGCGGCGTTGGCGTGCTTGAACACGTCGCCGCAGCGGTCCACGCCGGGGCCCTTGCCGTACCACATGCCGTACACGCCATCGACCTTGGCGCCGGGGAACAGGTTGGTCTGCTGGGTGCCCCAGACCATGGTGGCGCCCAGATCCTCGTTCAGGCCCGGGGTGAACTTCACGCCGGCCTTCTCCAGGTACTTCTTGGCGCGCCACAGCTCCAGATCGAAGCCGCCCAGCGGGCTGCCGCGGTAGCCGGAGATGAAGCCGCCGGTATTGAGGCCGTTGGCCTCGTCGCGCAGGCGCTGCATCAGCGGCAGGCGCACCAGGGCCTGCACGCCGCTCAGGTAGATGCGGCCCTTTTCGCGGCTGTACTTGTGCTCTAGCGTGTAGTCGGTGTCGACCACACTGTTGGTCAGGGCGGTGTTCGCCGAGGACGGCGAGCTGAGTTCGGCGGTGCTGGTCATGCGGGGCTCCGGGCGCGGCGGGGGGGCCGGCGGGGTGGCTGCGGGGGCGGCGGAATGCGGTGGCGGGGGCGCTGCGACGGCAACGGACCGGCTGGGCATAACTGGCCAATTGTACCAGCGACGAAAGTCGCATCCGGGCGGAATTGGCCCCCCCGGCGCCGTACCGGGTAGGATGGGTCGGGCAACACAGGGGGAAATTTGCTATGTCAATCCGAGGTTTACTGCTGGCAGCCAGCCTGCTGGCAACCGCTGGCGTGCAGGCGCAGGCGCTGCCCAAGCCGGTCGAGTTCTATTTCGAAGCCGATGCTCTGGCCGTGAAGCCGATCGTGGCGGTGCGCGAAACCGGCGAAGCCGGGACGCAGAAGCTGCTGCGGGCCATCCAGCGCAACCCGCGCGCGGTGGCCGAGCGCGCCCAACTGGCCCACATTGCGATGGAGGCCGGTCGCGTGGAACTAGGGCAAGAGCTGTACGCCGACACGCTCGCGCGGATTACCGTCAGCGATAGCCTGTACCGGCCGGTGCTGTGGAACTACGGCTGGGACCTCTACCGCGCCGGTGACGCAGAGGGCGCGCTGAAGCAGTGGCAGGTCCTGCTGTCCGCCCGCAACTCCACCGCCAGCTGGATCCCGCCGACCCTGGCGATGGCACTGTGGTCGCTGGGCCGCAAGGACGAGGCGGTGCAGTGGTACGCGGCGGCGGTGCGCACCGAACCCGAGCAATGGCGGACCAGCGCACGCCATGCGGTGCTGCTGCCGGAGTGGAAGGAGTCTGAGCGCGCCACCCTGGCCGAGGTGCAGGCGGCCTGGGCCGCCAACCCGCCGACCTGGCCGTGATCCCCGGGGTGCGTCGCGTGCCCTGACCGGCCGCGTCGCATCTCGCGCAACGTCTGGCGGCACGCTACAGTCGAGCTGGCTCACCCAGCATCTGAGGAACGGATGTCCCTGTCGGCCTTGAGCGTCATGGTGGTCGAGGACCACGGTTTCCAGCGCCGGATGGCGCTGCGCCTGCTGGCAGAACTGGGTATTGCCGACGTGCACCAGGCCGCCGACGGCGTGGGCGCCCTGGGCCAGCTCGTTGACATGGCCAGCATCCCCGACGTGGTGCTGGTCGACCTGGACATGCCGGGGATGGACGGCATCGAGTTCATCGGCCACCTCGCCCAGCGTCGGCTGGCGCGGGCGGTGATCGTGGTCAGTGCGCTCGATCCGGCGCTGTTGAATACCGTGCAGACCATGGCCCGCGCCTACGGGCTGCGCGTGCTGGGTAGTGTCGAAAAGCCTCTGACCCTGGACAAGTTGGCCGAGGCGCTTGGGGGATACGGCCAAGGCCTGCTCGACGACACCGACGATGAGCCCATCGAGATCACCGCCAGCGGCCTTCGCGAAGCGCTCGCTGCCGGCCGCATCGGCCCCTGGTACCAGCCCCAGGTGGAGTTCGCCAACGGCCACGTGGTGGGGGTGGAAGCCCTGGCGCGCTGGGTGCAGGCCGACGGTCGCGTGATCGCACCGTCCCACTTCGTTCCCGTGCTTGAGCGTGAGGGCCTGCTGGAGGCCCTTACCGACCACATGCTGACCCAGGCGTGTCGCGACAAGCGTCGCTGGGACCAGCAGGGGTTGCGCCTGACCCTGTCGGTGAACGTGTCGCCGACCTCGCTGACGCTCAACAGCGCGGCCGATCGCTACCAGCGCCTGGTCGAGGCCGAGCACGTGGATCCGGCGGACGTGATCCTCGAGATCACCGAAAGCTCGGTGATGGCGGATGCGGCGCGCGGCCTGGGCGTGATGGCGCGGTTGCGGCTCAAGGGATTCGGCTTGTCGATTGACGACTTCGGCACCGGCTGGTCGTCGTTGGCGCAGCTGTCGCAGGTGCCCTTCACCGAGTTGAAGATCGACCAAACCTTTGTCACGGGCGCGCACAAGCAGCCGCGCAAGCGCGCCGTGGTGGAGGCCAGCCTCGACCTGGCGCGCAAGCTGGACCTCAAGGTGGTGGCCGAAGGCGTCGAATCGCTGGATGACTGGCAGATGCTCGCCGACCTGGGCTGTGGCATCGCGCAGGGGTCGCTGGTGTCGCTCGCGGTGCCGGCCGCGACGCTGCCGGACGTGGTCGCGCATTGGCGGCGGCCGGGGCCCTGATCCCCGCGGTGGCTCGGTTCTTCGCCCGCCTCAGTTTCCGCCACCAGCTCTGGGCGTTGTTCAGCCTGTTCCTGCTGGCCGGCGTGGCCGTGCTGATCATCGATGAAGTGGCGCAGTACCGCGCCCGGCAGTCACTGCTGGTCTTGAAGGACGACCAGCTGCGGCGCATGGCCGTGCTCAAGCGCGTCTCCGACGCCTACGGCCTGGACATCGTCGACACGACGTTCCGCGTGCGCAACCACCTGATCCCGTGGAGCGAAGGCGTGGCCACGGTGGACTCCGCGCGCCGGCGCATCGACGCCGAGTGGGCGACCTTGAGCGCGTTGCCGCACGCCGAGCGCGAGCGTGCGCTGCTCGACGAGGTGGCGGCCGCACGGGTGCGTGCGGACCGGGCCGCGGTGCAACTGCGCGCACTGCTGGCGCGCCAGGACATCCTCGCGCTGGGCCGGTTTGCCGACAGCGAGCTGTACCCCGCGGTCGACCCGGTGACCCGCCGCATCAAGGCGCTGTCGGACCTGGCCCAGGAACGCGCCGAAGCGCTGGTCGCCGCCGATCTGCGCCGCAACCAGACCGTCAGCGCGCTGCGCATCGGCGTCTCGCTGCTGGCGTTGCTCGCGGTGGCGCTGATCGGGCGCCGCGTGCTGCGCAACGCCTACCGCGGCGTCGAGAGCCTGACGTGGATGGCCCGGCGCATGCGCTCGCATGATTTCGAGGCCCAGCCACGCTACCAGCCCAGTGGCGAGCTGGCCACGGTGATGGATGCGTTCATGGAGATGCGCCAGAACGTGGTCGCGTTCGAACGCCAACTCACCGACAACCTGCTGCAGGCCGAGCGCACCAAGGCCGAACTGGCACGCCGCGAGCGCTTCCTCAGTTCCGTGCTGGAAGCCGCGCAGACCGCCATCCTGGCCATCGACCGCGACGGGCGCTGGATCGTGTTCAACCCCTTCGCCGAGCGCCTGCTGGGTTGGCGCGCCGACGAGATCCTGGGCAAGGTGGTCCGCTACGGCGGCGAGCCGCGGCCCGACGATGCGCCGCTGCTGGTGCCGCCGCGCGCGATCGAGGACACCGTGGCGCGGCTGGGCAAGATCCTGGGCAGGACCGTGCCGTCGGACTGGCGGGCCCTCGAAGCGCTCGCCTCGCTGCGCCGGCCGCCGGGCGAAGGCCTGCTGCGCCACCGCGACGGCCATGCCGTGCCGGTGCTGATCGCGCTGTCGCCGGTGGAAGACGAACACGGCCACGCCGCGGGCGTGATCGCGGTCGCCAGTGACCTGACCGCGTTCAAACGGCTGGAACAGCAGTTGCGTGACAGCCAGGCGCGCGCGGAGCAGGCCAACGAGGCCAAATCGTCGTTCCTCGCCGCGATGAGCCACGAGATTCGCACGCCCATGATCGGCGTGACCGGCATGATCGAGATCCTGGCCCACTCGCGGCTCGACGCCGACCAGCGGCGCGCGCTCAACGTGATCCAGGAGTCCTCGCAGTCGCTGCTGCGGATCATCGGCGACATCCTGGATTTCTCCAAGATCGAGGCCGGGCGGCTGGCCCTGACGCCGGAGCCGACCAGCCTGCAGGCGCTGGTGCGCAGCACGGTGGCCAACTACCTGGGCTCCGCGTCGAGCAAGGGCCTGGCGCTGGAATGCCAGATCGACCCGCGCGTGGCCCCCGCGTACGTCGCGGACCCGCTGCGCCTGCGGCAAATCCTCGCCAACTTCCTCTCCAACGCGATCAAGTTCACCGAGACCGGGCGGGTGGATGTGGCGCTGGAGTGGGTCGGCACGGACCTGCCCGCCTCGGGGGGCGGCTTGGGCCGCGACCTGCTGTGCCTGCGCGTCACCGACACCGGCATCGGCGTGGGCGCCGAGCAGCAACAGGGGTTGTTCGAACCCTTCAGCCAGGCCGAGGGCGATACCACGCGCCGCTTTGGCGGCACGGGCCTGGGGCTGGCCATCTGCCGGCGCTTGGCGGAGCTGATGGGCGGTTCGGTGTCGATGCAGAGCGTGCCGGGAGCGGGCACCACGATGCGGCTGCAGGTGACATTGCCGCGCGCGCGCAGCGAGGACCTGCCGCCGGCGGACGCCGTGCCCGCCGCGCACGAAGGTTTCCGGCCGCGGCCGTTGCCGACGGTGGACGAGGCGCGGCGCGAGGGCTCGCTGGTCCTGCTGGTGGACGACCATCCGATCAACCGCATGGTCATCGCCCGGCAACTGGCCTTGGCCGGTTACGCCAGCGAGGCCGCCGAAGACGGGCGGCAGGGGTTGGCGCGCTGGCGCGAGGGCGGCATCGGCCTGGTGCTGTCGGACGTGCACATGCCGGAGATGGATGGCTACGCGCTGGCCCGCGCGATCCGCGCCGAGGAAGCCCGCGACGGCCGCCCACGGGTCCCGGTCGTCGCGCTGACCGCCTCGGCAATGAAGGGCGAGGCCGAGCGCTGCCTCGCGGCGGGCATGGACGATTACCTGGCCAAGCCGGTGACCGTGCCGGTGCTGGCCGCGTGCATGCACCGCTGGTTGCCGCACACGGCGCCGGGCTCAGAGGGGGCCGCGCCTAGCCTGCGTGGCGACGCCCAGCCGGGGGCGGAAGACGCCGGCCCCGCCCCGTCGGACGCGGACGCCTTACATGCACGTCCCTTGACGCAGCTGGAGCATCCGCCGGCCCTCGACCCGGCGGTGCTGGCCGACCTCACCGGTGGTGACGACGCCGAAGCCCGCAGCGTGCTGTTCGACTACCTGGCCAGCGTGGACCATGACCTGGGCGCGTTACGCACGCTGCGCGATGCCGGCGACCTGGTCGGGGTCACCCGCGAGGCCCACAAGCTCAAGGGCGCGGCCCGACTGGTCGGGGCAGAGGACCTGGCGGCCGCGGCGGCGGCACTGGAAGACGCCGGGCGCGGCGATGCCTGGGCCGAAGCCCGGGTGCTGGCGGCCGATGTCGAAACCGCCGTGCAGCGGTTGCGCCTGTTCGTGCGCGAGCGTTACCCCGGCTGAGCGGGGCGCTTGCCAAAGGTCGCAGCGCCACCGGTCGGGCACCGCGCTAGCATGTCCCCATTCGCCAATGCCCCGGAGACCGGCATGCGCCCGTTGCTCGCCGCACTTCTGCTCACCTTGCCGCTGGCCAGCCCGGCCGCCGATCGCATCACCGGCAAGCCCTTCGCCACGCGCAGCGAGGTCTACGCGCCGCACGCCATCGCCGCGACCTCTCACCCGCTGGCCACGCAGATCGCGCTGGACGTGATGAAGGCCGGCGGCAGCGCCGTCGATGCGGCGATCGCCGCCAACGCCGCGCTGGGCCTGATGGAGCCCACGGGCAACGGCATGGGCGGTGACCTGTTCGCCATCGTCTGGGACCCGAAGACCCGCAAGCTGCACGGCTACAACGGGTCCGGACGCTCGCCCAAGGCGCTGACGCTCGCCGAGTTCCAGCGCCGCGGGCTGAAGGACATTCCCGCGCACGGCCCGTTGCCGGTGACCGTGCCCGGCACCGTCGACGCGTGGTTTGCGTTGCACCAGCGCTTCGGCCGCCGTGCGATGGCCAACAACCTCGCGCCCGCCATCGGCTATGCGCGCAACGGCCATCCGGTGCACGAGGTGATCGCGTACTACTGGGGCCGCTCGGTGCCGACGTTGTCGAAGTGGCCCGGTTTCAGTGAGCAGTTCACCGTGCCGTGCGCGGCGCAGGACGCCGGCTGCGTGGCGGGTCGTCGTGGTCCGCGCACCGGCGAGACCTGGAAGAACCCGCATCTCGCCGCGACCCTGGAGCAGATCGCGCGCGGCGGCCGCGATGCGTTCTACAAGGGCGAGATCGCGCGCACCATCGACGCCTACTTCAAGGCCAACGGCGGCTTCCTCGCCTACGACGACCTTGCCGCGCACCACGGCGAATGGGTCGAGCCGGTGAGCACCAATTACCGCGGCTACGACGTCTGGGAGTTGCCGCCCAACGGCCAGGGCATCGCCGCGTTGCAGATCCTCAACCTGCTCGAGCCCTACGACCTCAAGCGCTACGGCTTTGGCAGCCCCGAGCACGTGCACCTGTTCACCGAGGCCAAGAAACTGGCCTTCGCCGACCGCGCCGCGTCGTACGCCGACCCCGATTACTACAAGTCGCCGGTATCGACGCTGATCTCCAAGCCCTATGCGCGTGAGCGCGGCAAGCTGATCTCGATGGACCGCGCCATGAAGGCCGCCGAGCCCGGCGTGATCCCGGAGCTCAACGAAGGCGACACGATCTACATGACCGTCGCCGACGCCGACGGCATGATGGTCTCGCTGATCCAGTCCAACTACCGCGGCATGGGCAGTGGCATGGCGCCCCCGGGGCTGGGCTTCATCTTCCAGGACCGCGGCGAGCAGTTCGTGCTGAAGGAAGGCCATCCCAACAGCTTCGCGCCGGGCAAGCGCCCGTTCCACACCATCATCCCCGCCTTCGTCACCAAGGGCGGCAAGCCGTGGCTCAGCTACGGCGTGATGGGCGGCGCGATGCAGCCGCAGGGCCACGTGCAGATCCTGCTCAACCTGATCGACTTCGGCATGAACCTGCAGGAGGCCGGTGATGCGCCGCGCATCCAGCACGACGGCAGCACCGAACCGGCCGGGCAGGCCACGGCGATGGCCGACGGCGGTGAACTGGATCTCGAAAGCGGCTTCCCGTACGAGACCGTGCGCGCGCTGATGCGCAAGGGCCACAGCGTGCGCTTCGCCGACGGCCCGTACGGCGGCTACCAGGCGATCATGGTCAACCCGCACGGTGGCTACATCGGCGCCAGCGAGTCGCGCAAGGACGGGCAGGCGGCGGGGTACTGATGGCGTTTGACGCCTTCGCCCTGGTGCTGGCGATGCTGGCGCTGGGGTACCTGTTCCAGCGCACGCGCGTGCTGCCGCCCAACGCGGCGCAAACGCTCAATCTGGTCGTGCTGTACGTGTGCCTGCCGGCCGCGGTGCTGCGCTACGCGCCGCGCCTGCAGCTCGAGCCGGCGCTGCTGGGCGTGGTGGCGGTGCCGTGGCTGCTGCTGGGGGCGACCGTGGTGCTGGTGGGCGCGTTTGCGCGCTGGCTGAAGTTCGCCGACGACGAACGTGCCGTGCTCCTGCTGACGGTGGCGTTGGGCAACACCAGCTTCCTCGGGTATCCGCTGACGCGCGCATTGATCGGCGAACACGCCCTGCCGTACGCGGTGATCTACGACCAGTTCGGCGCGTTCCTGATCATGTCGACGTTTGGGTTGTGGGTGCTGGCGCGCTACGGCGGCGAGCACACGCCGTCCACCGCCGATATCGCCCGACGCATCGTGCGCTTCCCGCCGCTGTGGGCGCTGCTGGTCGGCTTTACCGTGATGCCGGCCGATCCGCCGACGTGGATCGCCGGCGGGTTGCAGCGCCTGTCTGACGCGCTGCTGCCGCTGGCGATGCTGACCATCGGCCTGTCGGTGCGCCTAGCGCTGCCGCGCGACGAGGTGAAGCCACTGGCGGCCGGCCTGGCGCTGAAGCTGCTGGTGATGCCCGCGTTGGCGTTGGCGTTGGTGCCCCTGCTCGGTTTGCATGGCGACATGGCCCGCACCACCGTGCTGGAGGCGGCGATGCCCTCGATGGTCACCGCCGGTGCGCTGGCGATCGCGCACAACCTCGCGCCGCGACTGGCCGCAGCCATGGTCGGTTACGGGCTGCTGCTGTCGCTGCTGACCCTGCCGGCGTGGGTGCACGTGCCGCTGGGCTAGTATCGGAACCCATCGCAGGGACGGGTGAGGCGCATGACGCGGAGGGCGAAGGGATGGGCGGCCGTGATCGCCGGGCTCGCGCTGATGGCGGCGCTGGTGACGTGTGCGGTGCGCGACAGCGGCGCCGGGCGCTCGGCATCGGACGGCCCGCGCCGCGCGGCGATCGCTGACGCTCTCGGGCCGAAGCGCACGCAGGCGCACAAGTCCCGTCAGGCGACCGACGCGGATGCGGTGCACGCGCCGTCGGTGGCCACCTCGTCTGAGTTGCTGGAAGGCTGGAGTCGCGCGCAGCGTGAAGCCATCCGGCGCCTGGTCCGCGACCTGGCGGCGCGTGGCGATGTGGAGAGCCTGTTGGATGCCGCGCTGCTGCTGCCGCTGGTCTGTGACGGACACGATGACTGCGGCGCGGAGCAGGCCGAGCGCGCGCGCCTGCTGGCTGCCGCGGCCCGCGTGGCCCCGGCCCACCCGCTGATCGCGTTCTTGCAGGCCGAGAACTGCATGTGGACCGGCGATTGCGCTGCGGCCTACCGCCGGTTGGCCGCGATCGACCCGGACAACCTGTTTGCCCACCTGGGGCTGCTGCACGCCGCCGCGACGACCGGCGACCCCGCCGCACTGGACCGGGCCCTGCGCGACGCGGCGGCGGTCCCGCTGTACGACACGTACCACGCCGAACTGACTGCCGAACTGGACCGGGCGCTGCGGCGGTTGCCGACCCCGTCGGCCGCGGTGCGTGCGCAGTTGGCTCTGGCGATGGGCTTGCGCGGCGCGCTGGACGAAGACGGCGCACGCCTGGTGCAGGCGCTGGGTGTCAGCATGGCGATGGGAATCCCACCGTTGCAGACGCTGGTGCAGACCTGCCACGTGGACAGCGTGCAACAAGTGCCCGCGCGTCGCGCGCCGTGCCTGGCGCTGCTGGCACGCATGGCCGCGTCTGACACCACGCTGGCGCGCAGCGTGGGCCTGATCCGGCTGATAGCGCTGACCGCGGGCACTGCGGGGGGTGCACACTGGCGCGAGCGTCTGCGCGAGTTCGCGTGGGTGCAGGAGCGCTTTTTCGCGCTGCAGTCCGCGATGAAGGTGGAAGACCTGCGCCGCCAACTCGAACTTGGCGAATGGGAGATGATGCGCGCCATGCTGCGCCGTCATGGCGTGCCGCTGCTGCCCCCCAGCGGGTGGCTGCCCGCGCAGGCTCGCTATCGCCAGTTGCTGTCCGGGCGTGGGTGAGTCGCACCACCCCTGTGCCGTCGCGGTGGCCGCCCCCGCCACTCCCGGTGTACGCTGCGGTTCCGGTCCGATGGAAGCGCCAAAGGTGGCTTGATGAGAACCGTGCTGGTGGCCAGCTCCAAGGGGGGCGTGGGCAAGACCACGATCGCCACCCACCTTGCCGCGCAGGCGGCACTCGAGGGCCTGCGCACCGCGCTGGTCGATGCCGACCCGCAACGCTCCTCCACCCGTTGGGCGGAAAAGCGCGCCGGCCTGGATACCGCAGTGCTGCCGCTGGATGGCACGCGCCGCAAGGCTTGGCGCAAGCAGATGCCCGACGACACCCAGCAGGTGGTGGTCGATGCGCCCGCCGGCGCCATGGCCGACGACCTCGAGCCATTCCTCGAACATGTCGATGCGCTGATCGTGCCGGTGCAGCCCTCCACGCTGGACATCGAGGCCACCGTGCCCTTCCTCGATTCGCTTGCCCAGCACCCGCGGGTGCGCAAGGGCACGCTGCGCGTGGGGCTGGTGGGCAACAAGCTCAAGCCGTGGACCAACGCCTCGCAGCAGGCCGTCGAGTTGCTGCGCGCGTGGCCCTACCCGGTGGTGGCGCAGTTGCGCGACAGCCAGGCCTACGTGGTGATGACCGGGCTGGGCAAGAGCCTGTTCGACTACCACTCCGCGCAGGTGCGCGACCACCAGTCCGACTGGCAGCCGCTGTTGAAGTGGCTGCGCAAGTCCTGACCCTGCCGGAACCCCGACTGCATGCGTGAACTCATTCTGCTGCGCCACGCCCACGCCGAAACGGCGGCCATGGGCCAGGCTGACCTCGACCGCCCCTTGTCGGCCGAAGGCCTGGCCGAAGCCGAAGCCGCCGGCCGCTGGCTGGCCAAGCATCGCCTCATCCCCGACTGCGTGTTGTGCTCGCCCTCGCGGCGCACGCGCGAGACGCTGGAAGCGGTGCTGGACGTGATCGGTTACATCGACCAGCGCATCGAGCCGGCGATCTACGAGGCCACGCCGGGCACGCTGATTGCCCTGGCCGACGCCAACGTCGAGGTCGGCCGGCTGATGCTGGTGGGCCACAACCCCGGCCTGGAGCGGCTGGCGGCGCTGCTGCACAGCGGCCAGTCGGGCGACTACCGCGGCATGCCGCCGGCGGGCATCGCCGTGCTCAACGTCCCCGTGGAGACTGCACTGGAGCCGGGCATCGCCCAGTTGTCCGCGTTCTGGTGGCCGTGAGCCCAGGGTGGCGCCGGTGGCTGGCGGTCGTCGCCTGCTGCACGGGCGCCACCGCCGGGGCGCAGGAGATCGACGCGGCGCGCTCGCGCATGGAGTTCGAGCTGCGCACGCGCTGGGGCCAGCGGGTGCAGGGCGAATTCACGCGCCACCAGGGCCAGGTCAGCGTGCTGTCCGACGGTCGCCAGCAGGTGCAAATGTCGTTGTCGGCAGCGGCCATCGAAGTGGGGGATTCGGAGTACTACACCGCGATCGCGCGTGGCCCGCAGTTCTTCGACGCCGCGCGCTATCCGTACATTGATTTCCTGTCCGAGCCGCACCGCGTGGAACGGGTGCACGACGGCGGTCGCCTGCGCGGCAAGCTCACGCTGCATGGCGTGAGCCGCACCGAGTCCTTCATACTGCAGCCTGCGGAGTGCGCGCGGCCGGGATGGGATTGCGACGTGGTCGCCACCGGTGTCATCAACCGCACCGACTACGGCCTGAACGGTTTCCGGCTCGCGCTGTCCGACCGGGTGCGGTTCACCATGCGGGTCAGGCTGAAGAACGAGGACGAATGACGGGTTTGCGTGCCATCGCGGTCGCCTTGCTGGGCCTGTGGCTGTCGGCGTGCGCGACGCTGTCGCCGGCACAACGCGACCGGGCCGCCGCGGTGGCAGCGCAGGCGCGCAGCACCGCGCTGGACTGCGCACGGGCCAGCGCGTGCGCGCAGCCGTCGCCGCTGCGCCACCTGGCGGGCGAGGCCTTCGCTGCCTCCACGCCCGACGCGCCCCGTCATTACGCGCTGATCCTGGACCACGGGCCGGATGCGCTGCTGGCGCGGGTCAACCTGATCCGCAGCGCCACCACGGCCATCGACCTTCAGACGTACATCTTCGACGAGGACGATGCCGGCCGGCTGGTGATCGACGAGTTGCTGACCGCCGCCCGCCGCGGCGTGCGCGTGCGCCTGCTGCTCGACCAGTTGGCGGCGCTGGAAAAGGTGGAGACGCTGGCGGCGCTGGCTGGTGCCCACACCAACCTGCAGGTGCGCGTGTACAACCCGGTGCTGGGGCGGGCGCGGATCAGCTACCCGCAATACGCATTGGCCGCGGCCTGCTGCTGGAAGCGGCTGAACCAACGCATGCACACCAAGTTGCTACTGGTCGACGGGGCGGTGGGCATCAGCGGCGGTCGCAACTACCAGGACGACTATTACGACTGGGATGCGACCTACAACTTCCGGGACCGCGACGTGCTGGTGGCCGGGCCGGTGGCACGCGAGATGGACGCCAATTTCGTGCGCTTCTGGGATGACGCGCGCAGCGTGCCGGCCGAGCGCCTCATCGATGTGGGCCAGGCGTTGTTGACGCAAGGCGTGCCGAAGCTGCCGCCGGCGCGCTTCGCCCGCCCCGAGCGCGCCGCGCGCATGCGCGCCGATGCCGGTGACAGCGCGCTGGTCCAGCAGCGGCTGGTGGCGCCTGCGCTACCGGTCGGGGCGGTGGGCTATATCTCCGACTCACCGGCCAAGCACGCGGGCGATGCCTCGGGGTATGCCCGCGCCTCGCAATCGATGCGCGCGTTGATCGAATCGGCGCGCGAGGAGGTGATGCTGCAGACGCCGTACCTGGTGTTGTCCAAGCCCGCACAGCAGATGTTCCGCGAGCTGCGCGCGCGCACCGATCCGCCGCGCGTGATCGTGTCCACCAACAGCCTCGCGGCCACCGACGCGTTCATCGCCTACGCGTTGTCGTACAAGTACAAGCGTCGTTACCTGCGCGAATTCGGCTTCAACATCTACGAGTTCAAGCCGTTCCCCGCCGATGCGCCGATCGATGTCGCCAGCACCGGCGCCGTGGTTCCGCCGTTGCAGGCGCCCGCCCCCGGGGCAGGAACGGATGCTACCGGTGCCGATGCCGCAGGTAGCAGCGGCGCGGCCAGCGCGACCGATCAGGCACCGGCACCGGCACCGGCACCGGCACCGCGGGTGCGCCCGCGGCGTGACTTCGGCAGCGTGCGCCGACCACCGGTGGGGTACCGTGAGCCGCTTTCGCGCGAGCATGGGGCTTTGCGCTTCGGTTCGCGTGGCGCCAACGAGCCGGTGCCGCTGAAGCGCGCGGGTGTGCGCATCGGCCTGCACGCGAAGTCGCTGGTGATCGATGGGCGGGTCGGCGTGATCGGCACGCACAACTTCGACCCGCGCGGTGACGACTACAACACCGAGAGTGCCGTGGTGATCGAAGACCCGGCATTCGCACAGGCACTGGCCGCCAGCATCCGCCGCGACATCGCGCCGGCCAATGCGTGGGTGATCGCGCGGCGCGACCGGCCGCCGGTGCTGTCCGGGCTCAACTATTCACTGGGCAAGGCCTTCGAGAAGCTGCCTGTGTTCGACTTCTGGCCGGTGCGCTACGCCACCAGTTACGAGTTCGTGCCCGGGCCAGCATGCCCGCAACCGCTACCGCCGGATGCGCCGGGGTTCCGCGCATGCCACCGCCCGGTGGGCGACTTCCCCGAGGTGGATGCCGGCCTGAAGAGCCTGACCACCCGCATCTTCACCGCCTTCGGCGCGGGGCTGGCGCCCATCCTTTAAGGCCCTTTGCGGCCGCACTCGCGGCTGGCGTCGGCGTCGGCGTCGGCGTCGGCGCAGGCCGGGCCGGGCCGGGCCCGGCCTCACCGGTCGTGGGCGAGGCGGCTCCCCGGCCCGCGCCGAGGCCTACCCCTGTCATCAGTCATGGCAACCAATCGTCCCTTGGGGCGATCCAAGTCCTTGATTCCGCAGTGTGCGCCCCCGCCTTCGAGTAGGTCTTCGGTGGGGTGACTTCCGGCCCATGGCGGAATTGGTCTGGTGTTGTACTTTACCAACACACCAGAGCACACCCCAGCCCAAAGGACCCCGCCATGAACGCCACTCTCTCCGCCGCCGCCCGCCGCGCCGAAGACCGCCGCAACGCCGAACGCCGCCTCGTCGAACGCCGCATGTCAGCCGAGCGCCGCACCGCCGACCGCCGCGAGGCCGCCGACGTCGCCGCCAGCAACGTCACCCCGATCCGCCACCTGCACCGCGCCCGCGACTTCGGCGTCGGCTACGGCAACAGCAGCGGCTACGCCTCCCAGGGCCGTTACACCCCGGCCTGGAACCAGCCGCACTTCCGCGTTGCCTGACCACGGGCTCGCCTGAGGGGAAAGGGGTCCGTTATCGTGGGGGCATGGATCGCCCCCACCACCTCCCGCCCTCGCCGTTCCGCCGCCCGCCCGACCTCGACGCGCTCAACGCGCTGTCCCGCGGCACGGCCATCGAAACCCTGGGGATCGTCTTCACCGACGCAGGCCCCGACCACATCACCGCCACCATGCCGGTGGACGCCCGCACCCGCCAGCCCTATGGGCTGTTGCACGGCGGGTCCTCCGTGCTTCTGGCCGAGACGCTGGGCAGCAGTGCCGGCAACCTGTGCGTGCCCGACGACCGCATCTGCGTCGGCATCGAAATCAACGCCAACCACCTGCGCGCCGCCCGCGACGGCGTCGTGACCGGCACCGCGCGGCCGTTGCACGTGGGCCGCAGCACCCAGGTGTGGGAAATCCGCATCGAAGACGAGCAGGGCCGCCCGGTCTGCATCTCGCGCCTCACGCTGGCCGTGGTGCCGCGCGCCTGAGCACGCGCGCCGCGACATACGCGCCGGTGCGGTGTCGTGGCGCCGCTGGTGACGCCGTCGGCGCTTCGGTATCGTTTCCCTGATGAATGCGCCGACTTCCCCCATCGGCGCGCCGGCGCCCACTGCGCCGCTGGCGCGCGCGGTCCGTTATGCCTACCGCGTGCCGTTGTTACTGTGGCACCTGTTCGTTGACCTGCCGCTCACGTTGCTGGCCATGCTGCCCGGCATTGGTGCGGTCGAGCTGCGCGGCCAACGCATCGACCATCTGGCCGTGCGGTGGTGGTCAGCCGGGTTGCTGCGGGTGTTCGGTTTTCGCCTGCGCCGAGTGGGCGAGCCGCTGCGAGGGGGGGTGATGTTCGTGGCCAACCACGTCAGCTGGATCGACATCATCACCATGCACAGCCAGCGCATGATGGGGTTCGTCGCCAAGCGCGAGATCGAGCGCTGGCCGGTGGTCGGCTGGCTGGCCGCGCGCGGGCAGACCATCTTCCACCACCGCGGCAACGCCGAGTCGCTGGGCGGGGTGCTGCACGAGATGCTGGCGCGGCTGCGCGACGGCCATGCAGTGGGCGTGTTCCCCGAAGGCGGCACCCGCGGCGGCGGCGAAATCGGCCCGTTCCATGCGCGCATCTTCCTGGCCGCGGTCGAGGCCGGCGCGCCGGTGCAACCGGTGGCGCTGATCTACGGCGAAGGCGGCAGTGCGCAGCGCACCGTGGCCTTTGCGCCGCGCGAGCACTTCATGGGCAACTTCCTGCGCCTGCTGGGCGAACCCGCGCGGGTGGCCGAAGTGCACTTCCTCGAGCCGATCGTCGCGGGTGAAGCCGAAGGCCGCCGCCGCATCGCCGAGACCGCGCGCCAGCGCATCGTCGAGGCCATGGCGGGCTGAGCGATGCTGTCGGCCGCGGACTACCGTCCAGTGTGGTGGGCCCGCAGCGGGCACGTACAGTCGCTGCTGGGCTCCAACCGCTGGCGCCAGGTGCTGGGTGAGCAGCGCTTGCTGGCCACCGGCGCGCAGACCCGCGAACACCTGATCGACGCCGGCGACGGCGTGCGCCTGCTGGGCCTGCACAGCGTGGTGCCGGGGCGCGCCTCCCGCGGCCTGGCTCTGCTGTTGCACGGCTGGGAGGGCAGCGCCGAGTCCAGCTACATGCGCCACACGGCGGCCCACCTGCTGGAGGCGGGCTTCGAGGTATTTCGCCTCAACTTCCGCGACCACGGCGGCACCCACCACCTCAACGAAGGCATCTTCCACTCCAACCGCATCGACGAGGTGGTGCGCGCGGCGGCGGAGCTGGCGCGGCACTTCCCGGCGCGGCCGATGGTGGCGGCGGGCTATTCGCTGGGCGGCAACTTCACCCTGCGGCTGGCCCAGCGCGCGCATGCGGCCGGGGTGCCGCTGCAGCGGGTGGCGGTGGTGTGCCCGGTGCTGGACCCGGCCCGCACCATGGACAGGATGGAGCAGGGCCTGCCGGTCTACCGCTGGTACTTTCAGCGCAAGTGGACGGCGTCGCTGGCGCGCAAGCGCGAACTGTTCCCGCAGTTGCACGATTTCAGTGACGACGTGCTGCACATGGACATGCGCGCGCTGACCGGCTGGCTGGTGCAGCGCCAGACCGAGTTCGGCGACCTGGACCGCTACTTTGACGGCTACTGCATCGCCGGCGACCGCCTGGCCGGCCTGCCGGTGCCGGCGCGGATCCTGATGGCCGCCGACGACCCGGTGATCCCCGTCGCCGACTTCCACCGGCTGCAATTGCCGGCCAGCGCGCGGATCGAGATCTCGCCGTGGGGCGGGCATTGCGGGTTCGTCGAGGACGGGCGGCTGGAAGGGTTTGCCGAACGCTGGATCGCCGCGCAGCTGCTGGCCGGGGTGTCGGGCGACTGAACGGCAGCCCCCGCGCCTGCGGCTACAATGCGGGTTTGCCCCGTATCCAGGCCGTCCATGTACGAAACCATTCTCCAGGCCCTGCGCAGCGGTGACGCCGCGGCAGCCGTGACCGCCGCCCACGAGGCCGTAGCCGCCAATCCGCAGGACGCCATCGCGCAGCGCCTGCTGGCGACCGCGCTGCGCAGCGCCGGTGAGCGTGACGCCGCCGTCGCCGCGATCGAACGCGCGATCGAGCTGGCCCCGGACGACGCCGAGCTGCACCTGGTGCACGCCGGCCTGCTGCTGGACGAGCGCCAGGTCGACGAGGCGCAGGCCGCGCTTGCGCGCACCATCGGCCTGGACCCCAACCAGTTCCCCGCCTACATCGTGCAGGGCCAGCTGGCCATCGCGCGCGGCGACCTCGACGAAGCCGAACGCGTGGCCCGCGTGGCCGCGCGCATCGCGCCGGAGCACCCGCACGTGGCGACGATCCTGGGCACCGTGGCGCTGCGTCGCGGCGATGCCGACGGTGCGCTGGCGACGCTGGCCCGTGCCGCCGAGCGTGCGCCGGAGGACCAGCAGGTGCGCCATGCGCTGGGCTTTGCCTACATGGCCAAGGGCCACTTCGCATTCGCCGAACAGGCGTTCCGCTCGCTGCTCGACGCGCGTCCGGAATCGCGCGCCACGCGCATGCTGGTGGCCAACCTGGCGCGTCGCCAGGGCCGTGCGGCCGATGCCGCCGACCTGCTCGCCCCGTTGCTGGAAGGCGAGCCCACCGCCGCACTGCTGCGCACGGTCGGCATGCTGGAATACGACGGCGGCCGTGCCGAGCGCGCACGCGAACTGCTGCGCCGTGCCTTCGACTTGGCGCCCACCGACCGCGGCAACATCGGGCCGCTGGTGGAAGTGTGGCGCCGCGAGGACCAGGCCGAGGAAGCACGCAGCGTGCTCGACGCGGCGCTGCAGGCGCATCCGGCCGAGCCGGCGCTGTGGCACGCGCGCCTGGTGTTCGAACCGTTTGCCGGCGACGAGGCGCGCGCGGTGGTCGCCCGCTGGCTGGAGGCCATGCCCGACACGCTGCCGCCGCTGATGGCGCAGTGGGCCATTGAGGATGCGGTGGGCGCCACCGAGCAGGCCGACGCCATCGCGCGTCGCATCACCGAACTGGACCCGGGCCACACCGGCGCCGAGTTGCGCGTGGTCGAATCGCTGCTGCGCACCGACCCGGAGGCGGCGATCACGCACGTGGACAACCTCATCGTCCGCGCGCCCGACCCGAACGTGAAGCGCGGCCTGCGCCAGTTGCTGGGTCGCGCCTACGACGCGGCCGGTCAGCACGCCGCCGCCGTGGCGACGTGGGAGGAGCTGCATGCCGAGGTGAACGAGCAGCGCCTGCCGTACCCGCCGGTGAGCCCGTCGCGCAGCGATTGGCCGGAGTTGGCACCGCTTCCGGAGGATGCCAAGGCCGTCCTGCTGTTGTGGGGTGCCCCGGGCAGCCTCGTGGAGCGCGTGGCCGCGACCTTCCAGTTCAGTGGCGCGCCGCTGCTGAGCGACCGGCTGGGCGCGAACCCGCCTAACGACTTCCTGCAGCGTTACCCGACCATCGAGCAGTTGGCGGTGGGTGAGGACGATGCGCAGGCCGAGGCGCTGGTCGCGCAATGGCGTGAATTGCTTCCGGCCCGTGGCGCGCAGGACGGCAACGCCTTCGACTGGCTGCTGTGGTGGGACAACGCGCTGTTGACCGCACTGCGTCCGCACATGCCCGAGGCCCTGCTGATGGTGGCGCTGCGCGATCCGCGCGACATGCTGCTGGACTGGCTCGCGTTCGGCGCGCCGGTGCCGTACCGGCTCGACTCGCCGGTCGCGGGCGCCCGCTGGCTGGCGCAGGTGCTGGGCCAGGTGGCCTACCTGCACGAGCAGGACCTGTTCCCGCACCGCCTGGTCAAGCTCGACGCGATTGCCGAGGACGCCGAAGGCCTCGCCCAGGCGATGGCGGACGCGCTGAACAATCAGATCCGAGTCCCGCCCGTGTCGGCGCTGCAGCCGGCGCATTTCGCCGCAGGCCACTGGCGCACCTATGCCGAGCCGCTGGCCGAGGCGTTCGCACTGCTGACGCCGGTGGCCAAGCGCCTGGGCTACGCCGACTGAGCAACACCGCGCGGCGTGGCTTCCCCGGAGGCCACGCCCCCCGTGCCGGATTCCGATCCTCGTTCCGCCTGGAGACCACGATGCGCATCCACAGCAGCAGCTTCCAGCACCGGCAGCGCCTGCCGGCCGAGTTCGCCGCCGGGCAGCCCACCGCCGACGGCTTCGGTTTCGCGCCCAACCGCAATCCGCACTTGGCGTGGGACGAAGTGCCGGACGGCACGCGCTCGTTCGTGCTGCTGTGCATCGATCCGGACGTGCCCACGGTGCCAGAGATGGTCGGCCGTGCGGACGTGCAGATCCCGAGCGAGCAGCCGCGCTGCGACTTCGTCCACTGGGTGATGGCGGACATCCCCGCCGAAGTGCGCGAGATTGCCGCCGGTGCCTGCAGCGACGGCGTGGTGCCGCACGGCAAGGCCGGCCCGGCCGGCCCCGCCGGCAGCCGGCAGGGTTTGAACGACTACACCGGCTGGTTTGCCGGCGATGCCGACATGGCCGGCGACTGGTGCGGCTACGACGGCCCGTTCCCGCCGCCCAACGACCTGCGCCTGCACCGCTACTTCTTCCGCGTCTTCGCGCTGGACGTGGCCACGCTGCCGTTGCCCGACCGCTTCACGGCCAACGACGTGCAAGCGGCGATGCACGGCCACGTGCTGGCGGAGGCCGCGATCTACGGCACCTACTCGCTCAACCCGGCGGTCAAGGACTGACAGTCATTCCGCCGCGCGGCGGCGCGTGCCGCCGGAGAACGCGTTCCGCAGCAGCATCGTTGTGATCGCGACGCCGGCGCGCGATGGGCTACCTCAGTCGCCGGCCGGGAGGAAGGCCAGCAGCGCCACGCCCAGCAGCACCCGGTACACCGCGAACGCGGTGAAGCGGTGCGACTGGATGTAGTGCAGCAGCCACTTCACCGCCACGAACGCCGTCACCGCCGACGCCACGAACGCCACGCCGAGTTCGGTCCAGTTCTCCTGGCCGAAGCCGCCATCGCGCATCATCGCCAGCACCTCGTAGCCCGTGGCGGCGAACATGGTGGGAATGCCGACCACGAACGCGAATTCGGTGGCCGCCGCGCGGCTGGTCGTGCCCGCCAGCAGCGCGACGAAGATGGTGGCCGCCGAGCGTGATGTGCCCGGAAACACCCCGGCCACCACTTGGGCCACGCCGACCAGGATCGCGGTGGTCCAAGCGATGGATGTGCGCTCGCCGTCGCGTTCGGCGCGCCTGGCGGCGAGCTGTTCGGCCAGCACCATCCACACCGCGCCGATGATCAGGGCCCAGGCGATGGGTTGCACGGTGTCGGGTAGGTGCCAACCCAGCTTCTTCACCAGCAGGCCGCCCACCGCGGTTACCGCGAAGGCGGCGAGCAGCTTGAAGGCGTAGTCGCGCGATTGCGCCGGCGAGGAGGTGACGCCGAGCGGGTCGTACGGCGCCGGCGCGTCGTAGCCCACGAAGGCGACCGCCATGCCCCACAGCCGCTTCCAGTAGATCAGCACCACCGCGAGGATCGCGCCGGCCTGGATCGCGATGTTGAACAGGTCGCTGCGCGCGCCCAGCCAATGTTGGGCGATGAGCAGGTGGCCGGTGCTGGAGATCGGCAGGAACTCGGTGATGCCTTCGATGATGCCGAGCAGCAGCGCGGCGAGCAGGTCGGTCATGCGGGTGGGGGAAAACACGGGTGGGCCAGCATAGCCGATGCGCCGCAAGACGCCGGTGCCCAAGGTTCCGCGCTCCGCCGCTGCAAGGCGCAATCGCTACAGCAGCGTGAGGAATGCCTCCAACGCCGGCGGTCGCGGCCGTTGCGCCAACTCCAGCCGGAACAGGGGCCGCACCAACGTGCGCTTGCCCGGCGCGGCCAGCGCCCGCAGGCGCCCGGCGGCCAGCGGATCGGCGACGACCGCCGCGGGCAGGATGGCCAGCCCGGCGCCTTCGGCCACCGCGCGGGCGATGGCCTCGTTGCTGCCCACCTCCAGCGTGCGCCGCGGCGTGACGCCCTCAGCCTGCAACCAGGCCTGCGCCACCTGGCGCGTGCCGGAACCCGGCTCGCGCAGCAGCCAGGTGCGCGCCGACAGCGTGGCGGAGCCTGGACGCTTGAGCTCGGCCAACGGGTCGTCGGCGGCCGTGACCAGCTGCAGTGGTTCCTCGCGCCAGCGCTCGGTGCGCAAGCGGGTGTCGTCCACCACCCCTTCCACGAACCCCACGTCCAGCGTGCCCGTGGCGACCGCCTCCGCCACGCCGGCGGTGTTGCCCACCTGCAGGGTCAGGGCGATCGCGGGGTGCGCGTCGGCAAAGCGCACCACGGCCGGCGGCAGCCAGTAGCCCGCCACCGTGGTGCTGGCCCCGATGCGCAGCCGGCCGCGCTGCAGGCCGACGCGGTCACGCACGTCCTCCAGCGCCGCCTTCTCCATTGCGAACAGCGCGCGTGCGTGCCGGTACAGCGCCTCGCCGGCATCGGTCAGGCGTACGCCGCGGCGACCGCCGTCCGTGCCGCTGCGGTCGAGCAGGGCGAGGTCCAGCTGGCGCTCCAGCTCGCGCACGCCTTTGGACACCGCCGACTGGGTGACGAACAGCGCGTCCGCCGCGCGTGAGAAACCGCGGTGTTCGACCACGCCCGCGAACAGGCGCAGCAGGTGCAGGTTCAGGTGCGTCGCCATGCATGAGTCAAATTCATATTCGTTGGAAGTATATGCATTGGATTCATAAGGCGGACTGGCCTAGCCTGCGCGGCGGTCCCGACGCCCGCCCCGGTCATGTCCTCCACCCTCCCGCCTGTTGCCCCGTCTGCCGGATCCACACCCACATCGGCCCCGACCGCCGCTACGCCAGCGCATGGCGGCGATGCCGGTCCGCTCTGGCGCCGTCCGGGGTTTGCGCCCGGCCTGCTGCTGGCCGCTGCGGTCGCCGCGCTCGCGATGGGGCTGGCGCGCGTGCCGGCGCTGCAGGGGGCGGGCCTGAGCGCGCTCACGCTGGCGATCGTGCTGGGCATCGCGTTGGGCAATACCGCATTTCCGAAAGTGGCGCCGCACACCGCCAGCGGCGTGGACTTTGCCCGCAGCACGCTGTTGCGGCTGGGCATCGTGCTGTACGGCTTCCGAGTCACCTTCCAGGACATCGCCTCGGTGGGCTGGCCGGGCATCGCGATGGCGGTGGTGGTGGTGGCCACGGTGTTCACGCTGGGCACGTGGCTGGGCACGCGCGTGTTCCGCCTGGACCGCGAGACCTCCATGCTGATCGGCGCCGGCAGTGCCATCTGCGGCGCGGCCGCAGTGCTGGCCACCGAACCGGTGGTGCGCGCGCAGGCGCACAAGGTCTCCGTGGCGGTGGCCACGGTGGTGGTGTTTGGCACCCTCGCGATGTTCGCCTACCCGTGGCTGTACCCGCGGCTGGGGCTGGATGCGCACCATTACGGGCTGTATGTCGGCGCGACCGTGCATGAGGTGGCGCAGGTCGTGGTCGCCGGGCGCGCGGTCGGCGAGCAGGCCGCCGCCGTGGCAGTCATCGAAAAGATGCTGCGGGTGATGCTGCTGGCGCCGTTCCTGATGCTGTTGTCGCTGCGCCTGCAGTCGGGCGTGAGCGGAGGCGGGCGCCTGCGGTTCGCGCCGCCGTGGTTCGCGGTGGCCTTCATCGCGGTGGCGGCGCTGAACTCGCTGCAATGGCTGCCTCCCGCGCTGGTGGCGGCCCTGGTCGAGCTGGACACCGCCCTGCTGGCGATGGCGATGGCCGCCCTGGGCCTGCGCACCCACCTGGGCGCAGTGCGCCAGGCCGGCCCCCGGCCGCTGCTGCTGGCGGCAGTGCTGTTCGCGGTGCTGCTGCTGGGCGGGCGGCTGCTGGTGCAGGCCGCAGTCGCCTGGGGTGGCTGAGACGGCTTCGTCGCGACCTCGGGCGTCTGCCAGCGGCTTGTCCGACGCACGGCCGAATCGGGGTCCTGCGCGTCTCCTACACTCTCGGGGCGCCTCGGTTCGGCGCCACCAACTTGGTGCAAGTGGCATTTGTCGCGCCACCGTGGTGCATCGTTGCCTGCAGCGCAGTCGAGCGATAACGCAAAATCAAAGACTTGCGTTTTTGGAGTGTTTGGCACGCCCCTTGCTCTATTCCACGTGAGCCGCCTAATGCGGCCCTGACATCCGATCCCCAGCCGAGGCCACCCCATGTCGTTCGAAAACGTCGAAAAGCTGATCAAGGACCACAAGGTCGAATTCATCGACCTGCGTTTCACCGACATGCGCGGTGTGTGGCACCACGTGACCTTCCCGAAGTCGGTGGTGGAGCCGAGCCTGTTCGAGGACGGCAAGATGTTCGACGGCAGCTCGATCGGCGGCTGGCGCGGCATCCACCAGTCGGACATGGTGCTGCTGCCCGACGCCGGCACCGCGTTCCTGGACCCGTTCACCGCCGACCCAACGCTGGTGCTGACCTGTGACGTGCTCGACCCGACCACCATGCAGGCCTACGAGCGTGACCCGCGCGGCATCGCCAAGCGCGCCGAGTCGTTCCTCAAGTCCAGCGGCATCGCCGAGCAGGCGTTCTTCGGCCCGGAGCCGGAGTTCTTCATCTTCGACAGCGTGCGCTACGCCAACGACATGGGCCACACCTTCTTCCACGTGGACTCGGAAGAGGCGGCGTGGAACTCGGGCCGTGAGTACGAAGGCGGCAACACCGGCTACCGTCCGGGCGTGAAGGGCGGCTACTTCCCGGTGGCCCCGCTGGACACGCTGCACGACATCCGCGCCGAGATGTGCAAGACGCTCGAAGCTGTCGGCATCGAGGTCGAGGTGCACCACCACGAAGTGGCCAACGCCGGCCAGTGCGAAATCGGCACCAAGTTCAGCTCGCTGACCCGCAAGGCCGACGAGCTGCAGATGCTCAAGTACATCGTCAAGAACGTCGCCTACCGCAACGGCAAGACCGCGACCTTCATGCCCAAGCCGCTGGTCGGCGACAACGGCAGCGGCATGCACGTGCACCAGTCGCTGGCCAAGGGCGGCGTCAACCTGTTCAACGGTGACGGCTACGGCGGCCTGTCGCAGATGGCGCTGTGGTACATCGGCGGCGTGTTCAAGCATGCGCGTGCGATCAACGCGTTCGCCAACTCGGCCACCAACTCGTACAAGCGCCTGGTGCCAGGCTACGAAGCGCCGGTGATGCTGGCCTACTCGGCCTCCAACCGCTCCGCCTCGTGCCGCATCCCGTACGTGGCCAACCCGAAGGCACGCCGCATCGAGTTCCGCTTCCCGGATCCGGTGAACTCCGGCTACCTGACCTTTGCCGCGCTGATGATGGCCGGCCTGGACGGCATCCGTAACCAGATCGACCCGGGTGCGCCGAGCGACAAGGACCTGTACGACCTGCCGCCGGAAGAAGAGAAGAACATCCCGACCGTGTGCCACTCGCTGGACCAGGCGCTGGACGCGCTGGACAAGGACCGCGAGTTCCTCACCGCCGGCGGCGTGTTCACCAACGACTTCATCGATGCCTACATCGGCCTGAAGATGAAGGAAGTGCAGCAGTTCCGCGCCGCGGTGCACCCGCTGGAATACCAGCTGTACTACACGATCTGACGCGACTGACGCCGCGCCTCCCCGTGGGGCGCGGCGCGGCAGGACGCCGCACGCCGTAGCGACAGCGGCACCGCTTCACCCAGCACCACACAACAAGCTGCACCCCGGCGCGACCTGCCTGAGCAGGCGCGCACGGGCGCGGCGCGGGGAGACTCGTGCCGGAAAAACGTAATACGCCACACCGAGTGCATAACCAGGGAGGGCCTTCCGAGGAGCCTGGTTCATGAAGTCTCGCAACACGACGTCCCGTTCCATCCGTTCGCGTCTCGCTGCCTTCGGCAGCAAGAACGCCCGTGCCACTCGCGTTGCCGCCATCGTGTTCGCTGCCATGGGGATGGCACCCGTGCACGCCGGTGTGTCCGGCTCGGCCGCGCTGACCAGCGATTACGTCTTCCGCGGCGTGTCGCAGACCAACGGCGATCCGGCCGTGCAGGCGGGCGTGGAATACGCCGCCGACAGCGGCGTCTACGCCGGCACCTGGGGCAGCAACGTCAGCTGGCTGTCGGACTACAGCGCCGCCGGCGTCTCCGTCTCCAACAGCCTGGAGCTGGACGCCTACGCCGGCTACCGCGGCAAGCTGGGCGAACGCGTCAGCTATGACGTCGGCGCGCTGTATTACTGGTATCCGGGCGACTATCCGGCCGGCTTCAACAGCCCCGACACCGGCGAGGTCTACGCCGGCCTGACCGTGGCCGCGACCGACGCGCTGTCGCTGGGCGCCAAGTATTCGCATGCGGTCACCGACCTGTTCGGCTACGTCGACTCCGACGGCAGCGGCTACCTCGACGTCAACGCAACCTACGCACTGGGCGGTGGCTGGTCGCTGGCCGCGCACGGCGGCAAGCAGTGGATCGAAGGCAACGAGGCCTACGAGTACACCGACTGGAAGCTGGGCGTGAGCAAGGCCTTCGACAACGGTTTTGCGCTGGGCCTGGCCTACACCGACACCGATGCCAACGAGGCGCTCTACACCAACGCCTATGGCAACGACATCGCCGGCAGCACGGTGGCGTTGTCGGTCAGCAAGGGGTTCTGACGCATGCGCACTCGCGATCACTTTCTCTGGCCAGTCGAGCAATGCGCAACCGCACACGCATGGTTGCGTGAGGCGCAGGCACCGGCATACGCAACCGTCGACAGGGCGCACAGGGCCACGTACCACGCACTCGACCACACCTTCCAAGGGGGCAAGCGATGAAGCTCATCACCGCCATCATCCGGCCGTTCAAGCTCGACGAGGTGCGCGAAGCACTCGCCGAAGTGGGCGTGTCCGGCATCACCGTCACCGAAGTCAAAGGCTTCGGCCGGCAGAAGGGCCACACCGAGCTGTACCGCGGCGCCGAGTACGTCGTCGACTTCCTGCCCAAGCTGAAACTGGAGTGCGCGGTCGCCGACGCGATGCTCGACGCGGCGCTGGAAGCGGTACAGAACGCCGCGAAGAGCGGCAAGGTCGGTGACGGCAAGATCTTTGTCACCTCCATCGAACGCACGATCCGCATCCGCACGGGCGAGATCGACGAAGACGCGCTGTGAACCGGGGGATTGCACGATGACGAGTACCGAAAGAATGACTCCGGCCGTGGTGCGAACCACGCCCGCCGGCCACGTAACAACCAACCGTCTGGCACACGCTGTCTGGGGAGCGGCGGTGCTGGGTGCGCTGGCGGCATCGCTGCCGGCGCATGCGCAGGACGCCGTGGAGGTGGCGCAGGCCGCCACCTCCACGGCCGCGCCGGTGGTGGAGAAGGGCGACGTGGCGTGGATGCTGACCTCCACGCTGCTGGTATTGATGATGGTGGTGCCGGGCTTGGCACTGTTCTACGGCGGCCTGGTCCGCAGCAAGAACGTGCTGTCGGTGCTGATGCAGGTGCTGACCGTGTTCTCGTTGATCGTGCTGCTGTGGGTGGCATACGGCTACTCGCTGGCGTTCGCCGGCGGCAACGCGTTCATCGGCACGCTGGACCGTGTGTTCCTGCTGGGCATCACCAAGGATTCGCTGGCGGCGACGTTCACCGCGGGCGTGTCGATCCCCGAGTATGTGTTCGTGGCGTTCCAGGCGACGTTCGCCGGCATCACCGGGGCGCTGATCGTCGGCGCGTTCGCCGAGCGCATCAAGTTTCGCGCGGTGCTGCTGTTCTCGGTGCTGTGGTTCACCTTCGCCTACCTGCCGATCGCGCACATGGTGTGGTACGCGCCGGATGGGTTCCTGTTCGCCAAGGGCGCGATTGATTTCGCCGGTGGCACGGTTGTGCACATCAACGCTGGCATCGCCGGCCTGGTCGGCGCGTACTTCGTGGGCAAGCGCACCGGCTACGGGCGTGACGCGATCAAACCGCACAACGTGACCTTCACCATGATCGGCGCGTCGCTGCTGTGGGTGGGCTGGTTTGGCTTCAACGCCGGTTCCAACCTTGAGGCGACCTCGGGCGCGGCGCTGGCCTTCATCAACACGCTGGTGGCCACCGCCGCCGCGGCGATCGCGTGGACGCTGGTGGAAGCGGTGCACAAGGGCAAGCCGTCGATGCTCGGCGGGGCCTCGGGCTTGGTCGCGGGCCTGGTCGGCATCACCCCGGCGTGCGGCACCGTGGGGCCGCTGGGCGCGATTGCCATCGGCGCGGTGGCCGGCATCGCCGGGGTGTGGGGCGTGACCGGACTGAAGCGGCTGCTGAGCGCGGACGACTCGCTGGACGTATTCGGTGTGCACGGCGTGGGCGGGATCGTGGGGGCGCTGCTGACCGGCGTGTTCACCGCGCCGTCGCTGGGTGGCACCGGCGCAGCCGACTTCTCCATCGCGCACCAGGTCGGCGTGCAGGCGCTGGGCGTCGGCCTCACCGTGGTGTGGTCGGGCGTGGTGTCGTTGCTCGCCTTCGGCATCGTCAAGGTGCTGGTGGGCCTGAGGGTTCCGGAAGAGGCCGAACGCGAAGGCCTGGACATCACCTCGCACGGCGAATCCGCGTATCAGAACTGATCCACCCAGGGCTGCATCGATCAACGAAGACGGGCTCACCCTCCCCCCGTTTTCGCCTTTGGGCCCGGGCTTCCCGGGCCCCGTTTTTTTCCACCATCCGTGCGTGGCGCGTGGGCATGCGTCGTCGCACGCGTTGAGGGCGTAGCCCAAGGAGTGCCGCCGTGATCAGTTTCCGCGAAGTACTGCCCCACGACACGGCCTTGATCGCGGACTTGTGCCTGCTGCTGCAGGACAGCGTCGCGCGCGGTGCCTCGGTGGGGTTCCTGCATCCCGTACGCCTGCACTCGGCCGCCGAGTACTGGCATGGCGTGATGCGCACCCTCGGACCTGCCCAGCGCATGTGGGTGGCCCAGCACGGCACGCGTGCCGTCGGCAGCGTGCAGCTGGCGCTGTGCGAGCGCGAGAATGGGCGGCACCGTGCCGAAGTGCAGAAGCTGCTGGTGCTAGGGGGATACCGTCGCCAGGGCATCGGCTCGCGGCTGCTGGATCTGGTCGATGCGTGTGCGGAAGCGGAGGCACGCACGCTGCTCGTGCTCGACACCGAGGCAGGGTCCGAGGCCGAGCAGCTGTACCAGGCGCGCGGCTGGGTTCGCGCCGGCGCCATCCCCGGCTACGCGCGCGGGCCCCAAGGCGCAATGGCGCCGACCGCGTTGTACTTCCGCTGCACGCAACCTTTGGGTTGACCTCGCGATCCGGGCGGACAGGTCGCCGTTGGCCGGTCCGCGGCGATTTGGGCGTTAAGCTGCCCCAGTGTCGCCATTCCGTGCGGCCGAGCCTGGTCCGACCTGCATGGGTACCCTCATCGACCTGAACCAACGACGCCCCCGGAAGACCGGCCCAGTCGCCGACACGCTTTCGGTCACCGCGTTCGGGTTCTGCATCGGGCCCACCTTCGTGCCGTGGCAGGCGGTAACGACGATCCACGCCAGCCGCGTGCAGGCCGGACCGAACGAAGGCGTGGTCCTGGAATTCGCGGCCCACGGTCAGTGCCTGCCGGTGCGTGCGGCCCAGCCGGGGTTCGCCGCGTTGGATGCGGCCATGGTGGCCGCCTTCCCGGACACCGCCGGCTGGCGCGAGGAGCTGCTGGCGTCGTCGCGCCCCCACGGCCGGACACTGCTCTACCGCAGGCCATGAGCCGAGGGCGGCGCGTCGTTCAGTCGCCGCGTTGTCCGTCCGCCACGAACGCGGCGAATCCGCTGACGAATGCCGCCAATTGACGCTGCACCAGGTCGTTGACCAGCGCGCCTTCGGCGTCGAAGGCTTCGTGTGCGCGCGACACCATCAGGCGGCCGCCGGTCCAATGCTGCGCACCGAGTGTGCGCAACACCGGCAACCAGGCGTTCTGCGAGAGGATGGTCCCGAACCCGCCCGGCGAAGCTCCCAACACCGCCACCGGCCGCCCGCCGAACAGCGCCGGTATCTCGTTGGCCGGGCGCGACAGCCAGTCGATGGCGTTCTTGAACACCCCGGGAATGCCGTTGTTGTACTCGGGCGTTACCAGCATCAGGCCGTCACAGGCCTGCACGCGCGCCTTCAACGCCTGCACCGCCTGCGGGATGCCATCCCGCGCCTCGACGTCGCCGTCGTACAACGGGATGCCGTGCAGCGTGGCGATCTCCAGCGTGACGCCGTCGCCGGCCAACCGCTGCGCCGCGCGCAGCAGCGCGGTGTTGTAGGACTTGCTGCGCAGGCTGCCGGAGATGCCGAGGAGGCGGGTCATGGGGTGGTTCCTGGCCAGTCGGTTACATGGGGCGATGTGTCTACCAACGTCGAGCCGGACCGGCCGGGGTCAGCGCGCCAGTTCAAACACCACGGCGACGCGCTCGGTGTAGTGCACCTCGGGCTGCAGGTAGCGGCTCGCGTGGCGACCGCCGACGCGGCTGCCGGTCAATTCGATCCGGTCCAGCGTCGCGCCATACCCTGAGGCAAAGCCGGAATTGACGCTGTTGATGCTGTAGACCTGACCCAGCCTGGTTCCGAAGGCGCCCGCGAGTCCGGCGGCTTCGTCACGGGCGTCGGCAACCGCCTTGGTCCTGGCCTCCAGCAACAAGGCCTCCTTTCGGCTGGATTCAAAGGTGATCCCCTGGACTTCCTGCACCCCCGCGCTGATCGCGGCGTCGAGGAAGGCCCCCAGCCGGGCAAGCTGGTCGAACCGGAGTTCGATGCGCCGGCTGGCACGGTACTGGATGGGCTTGCGCGACGGCTCGTCGTAATCGGAGTCGTCGGACAGGTCCAGGCTGGCGGCGGTGATGGCTTCCGGCCCCACCCCAAATTCCGGCAGCAATGCCAGCAGGGCCTCCACGCTCTGGTCGACGCGGCGCTTGGCCACGGCCGGGTCACTGTCGCGATGGACCGCACTCAGGGTGATGCGCGCCACGTCCGGCACCGCGGTTACTTTGCCTTCGCCCGACACCACCACATGGGGGCCGTCGGGCAGTGGCGTGCCTGCGCGGGCGACGCCACCGGCGGCAACCGAAGCGCACAGGGCGAGAAAGACCAAAGCGCGGTGCATGCACAACCTCCGTGTCGAGACGATGGATGGCAGCCAGTGTCCACTGCACCGGTTGCCGCGACAACCGGCCGTTACCGCCGTGCCCACCGGCACGGCCCGGCGATCGCCAGCGTCAGAACCACCGTCGACAACAGTTGCGTGCGTGAGGCCGGCGACAGCAGGGTCAGCGCGAAGATCAATGCGAGGATGCCCAATCCGGCCAGGGTCAGGTGCGGAAACCCGGCCATTCGGAACGGCAGGGCCGCGCCCGTGCGGTCGGCGCGGCGGCGCAGCACCCACTGCGAGGCCAGCGTGATCGTCCACACCATCAGGCAGGTGGAACCGACCAGGTTGAGCAGCGCCGGCAACACCTTGTCCGGCCAGCGCAGCTCCAGCGCCGTGGCGGCAAAGCCGAAGGCGACGCTGGCCAGCACTGCCAGCACCGGCACGCGGTGCGTGTTCAACCGCGCCAGTGCGTGCGGTGCATCGCCACGCTGCGCCAGCGAGTAGATCATCCGCGAGGCACCGTACAGGTTCGCGTTGAGCGCCGAGAGCAGTGCCACCACCGCCACCAGCGTGATCGCGGCGGCCGCGCCGGGAATGCGCGCGACCTCCAGCACCGCGGCGAACGGCGACTTCAGCGCCGCGCTGGTCCACGGCACCACCGCGATGATCACTGCCAGCGAGCCGAGGTAGAACACCAGGATGCGCCACGCCACGGTGCGGATCGCACGCGCCAAGCTGCGGCCGGGATGCTCGGACTCGGCCGCGGCGATGGCCACGATCTCGGTGCCGCCAAAGGCGAACACCACCACCAACAGCGCCGCGCCGATGCCGGCCAGGCCCTTCGGCGCGAAACCGCCGTGCGCGGTGAAGTGGGTCCAACCCGGTGGCGTCACCTGCGGCAGCCAGCCCATCAGCAGGGCGATGCCGATGGCGATGAAGGCCAGGATCGCCACCACCTTGACGATGGCGAACCAGAATTCGAACTCGCCGAAGTTGCGCACGCCCAGCAGGTTGATGGCGGTGAAGACCACCATGAAGCCCAGCGACAGCCACGGCACCGGCAACGCGGGCCACAGCGTCGCCAACAACCCCGCCGCGCCCACCGACTCGGCGGCGACCACGATCACCACCTGCAGCCACCACAACCAGCCGACCGTGGCGCCGGCCACCGGACCGAAGGCGTCGGCGGCATACACCGAGAACGCGCCGCTGGCCGGATGCGCGGCGGCCATCTCGCCCAGCGCGTGCATGACGATGATCACCAGCGCGCCGGCAATCAGGTACGACACCAGCACCGCCGGCCCCGCTGCCTGGATGCCCACGCCCGAGCCGAGGAACAGGCCGGCGCCGATCGCCGTGCCCAGTCCCATCATGATCAGCTGCCGCGGTTTGAGCGCGTGCTGCAGCGGCGTGTCGGTCGACGTCGAGGGAGACGCGGGCGCACCGGGCGCGGACAGGTCGGGGCTGGACATCAGGCGGGCGCGCACTCCGGGGCGGATCGGTCGGGGTGCGCCACCATACCGCGGCCGGGGGCAGTTCCGCGCGCGCCGCCCCGTAGGGCTTCACGGCGCGGCCAACCGCGTCGTGAAAGCGGGTGCCTCAGGGCGCCTTGGGCGCGCACACCGGGCTGCCCTTGTCGAACACCACCTTCCACACGCCCGGCGCCTCGCGCCGCCAGATCGAGTTGAAGCGTGCGATGACCTTGCCGGACGGATCGCGCACCGGGCCGGTGCTAAGTGCCAGGGTGCCGGACTCCAGCACCTGCACCTGATCGGGTTCCCACGAGAACGGGGCGTCCGGGCCTTCGTACAGGCGGGCCCACGAGGCGGCCACTGCGCTGCGCCCACGCGTGGCCTGCTCGCCGGAGAAGAACACCGTCTCCTCCGCGAGGAAACCGGCGAAGGCGGCATGGTCGCGGTCGGCCATGGTTTTGGCGAACGCCCGTTCGGCGGCCATGACTTCCGCGTGGGTCGTTGTCAGGTCGGGCGTCGTGGCCGGATGCGCGGCGGTGGGCGTGCCAGCGGCGGGGGCCGCGCGCAGCGGCGTCGCCGTGGCCATGGCGGTGGCGAGCAGGATCAGGGAAGCGGGCTGGGCCGAGCGGAACATGGGGCAGGGGGCGTAGGAGGGGACACCAATACACGCCACGCCGGCGCGCCGCACACGTCCCAAAGGTGAGGGGGACTATCCGCCTGCCGCCGGCCCTAGTGGAGGCGGACGAGCGACGGCCCCAAGGATCGCCGGCCGTGCGGATGCGGCGGCCACGACGCCCGCGTGACCTGGATCAGCGCGCGGACACCGCCGCGCACGTAGCGTCACACCTCGTCCTCCCAACCCTGGATCCGCCATGTCCAACTGCAGCAGCGCCACCGCCAGCCCAGACACGCCCCACCTGTTCGATGCCCGCGGCGTGGCCCGCCGCTTCCGCCACTCGGCCATCTTTGGCGCGCTGGGCGCGCTGTATCCCGGCGAGACGATGCGCTTCGTCAACGACCACGACCCGCTGCCGTTGCTGGGACAGTTGCAGGAGAAATTCGGTGAGCGGCTGAGCATCGCGTACCGCCAACGCGAGCCGGGGGCGGTGGTGATCGACTTCACCGTGGTTTGATCAGTGGGAAAACTTCTTGCGGCGATGACCGGCACGGGGTCGATCTCTACACTTGCGGCACCCCCGCGCCTCGTCCTTTTGGAGATACTGCATGCGCTTGAGTTCCGTCGCCGTGGCCACCTGTCTGGCATTCGCCACCGTGTTGGCATCGCCGTCCGCGGCCGCCACTGAAAAGTACCTGCCGTCGGTCATGCCCAATCCGGCCCCGAGCGAGTCGCTGGCCAACTTCGACCGCGTCGAGGTGTCCCCGGTAACGATTGCCGCACCGTTCGACAAGCACAAGGCCAACATCGCGGCGCGCGACAAGATCCAGACGCACATGGGCAACCGGCTGTCGGCCTGGGTGCTGGCGATGAACACGCGGGCGCAGAAGGGCGCGACGCCTAGGGTGATGGTGGTCGAGCCGGTGATCGAGAAGATCAAGTTCATCGGCACCGGCGCGCGTATTTGGGCCGGCGCATTCGCAGGCAGCTCGCAGGTGCTGATGCGTGTGCGGCTTCTCGACAAGGCGACCGGTGCGGTCGTGGCCGAGCCGCAGTTCTACCAGCGCGCCAACGCGTGGGGCGGCGCGTACTCTGCGGGGGCCACGGACAATGACATGCTCAGCCGTGTCACCGACTTGGTGGCCGGCTACTTGGGCGCCAACCTCGAAGCGTCGGTTGGTGGCCCGACCGGTGGCGAAGGTCTGGAATAACGTTCTCACTGCATTACCCCTGTTCGGGAGGTCCGGCTCTCGCCGGACTTCCAGCTTGGTGTGAGGCAGGACGGCCTGCACTATATTGGTGCAATGACCGCCCCCCTCCCCGAGCTGGACAGCCTGACCACGCCGCTGGCGTGGCTGGACGCCGCGGGAGTCATCGCCGGCTGCAACCAGGCATTCGCGCGCTGGCTGGGCGTCAGCGCGCGGCGGCTGGTGGGATGGCCGCTGGTGGGCCTGGACGGCGGCGACGACCGCCTGGCGTCCGCGCTGGCACGCGTGGCCGGCGAGGAGGGCGCGCCGCTGCGGGTGCGCCGGCTGGGCCTGGGCTTTCCGGATGGCGCGCCGCGCTTCGCCGACCTGTGGCTGAGCCGCCGCGACGATGGCGGCACCTTGGTTGAGGCGCACCCGGTGGACGAGTTCCCCGGCGAGGATCCCGCGCAGCTGCTGCCGTCGGCATTGTCGGCTGCCCTGAAAGGGCTGGCGCACGAGCTCCGCAACCCGCTCGCCGGGGTGAAGGGGGCCGCGCAGCTGCTGGCCCGCCGCGCCGGCGCGCGCGCGGACGACGACGAGCGCGAGTTGCTTGCGCTGATCGACGGCGAAGTCGCGCGCTTGACCGGATTGCTCGACCGCCTGCTCAACCCCGCGCCGCCGCGCGCGCACGCCCCGCTCAACATCCACGCCGTGCTCGAGCGGGTCCTACGCTTGGCCGAGGCCGAGGCCGGCTGGGCCGTGCAGCTGGTGCGCGACTACGACCCCAGCCTGCCGGAGTTCGAAGGCGACGCCGATCGGCTGCAGCAGGCCGTGTGGAACCTGGTGCGCAATGCCATCGAGGCCGGCGCGACCCACGTCACCCTGCGCACCCGCGCAGAACACGGCCTGCGCATCGGCGACGACGTGCACCCCGTCGCCCTGCGCCTGGAAATCAGCGACGACGGCCGGGGCGTGCCCGAAGAACTGGCCGAACGCCTGTTCCTGCCGCTGGTCACTGGCCGCGCCGAAGGCACCGGACTGGGGTTGGCCCTGGCGCAGCAGGTCGCGCGCGAACACCGTGGCACCCTGGTGTATCGCTCGCGCCCCGGGCACACGGTGTTCACCCTGCACCTGCCGATGAAGCTGCCGACGCCGTTGGAGGAGGCGACCGAGCCCTCCGGCTCCAGCGACGAGAACCCGATGGCCGCACCCGCCGAGTCCTCGGGCCCTGACGCGGACGCCCCCGCCAGTCGGCCGCCGCGCGGAGGACGCAAGCCATGACCCCCGCCACGCATGGCCGCATCTGGGTGGTCGACGACGACCGTGGCGTGCGCCTCGTGCTCGCCACGGCGCTGCGCGATGCGGGTTACCACGTCGAGGCCTTCGAGTCCGCCGGTGATGCCTTGGCTGCGCTCGACACGCGCCACGCCCCCGACCTGTTGTTCACCGACGTGCGCATGCCCGGCGACGACGGCCTGGTGCTGCTGGAAAAGCTGAAGGCGCGCCTGCCGCAGCTGCCGGTGGTCGTGATGAGCGCCTACACCGACGTCGCCAGCACCGCCGGCGCGTTCCGCGGCGGCGCACACGAATTCCTGTCCAAGCCGTTCGACCTGGATGAAGCGGTGGCGCTGGCCGCGCAGGCCATCGTCCGTCGCGACGAAAGCGCCGAGCTCGCCGACGCCGATCTGCCGGTCGAACCCGAAGTCACGCCCGACGCGGCCACCACCCTGATCGGCCACACGCCGGCGATGCGCGCGTTGTTCCGCGCCATCGGCCGCCTCGCGCAGGCCCCGTTGTCGGTGCTGATCACCGGCGAAACCGGCACCGGCAAGGAACTGGTCGCGCGTGCACTGCACCGCGAATCGCCGCGCGCCGACGGCCCGTACGTCGCGCTCAACACCGCCGCGATTCCCGCCGAGCTGCTGGAATCGGAGCTGTTCGGCCACGAGGCCGGCGCGTTCACGGGCGCGAACAAGCGCCACATCGGCCGCTTCGAACAGGCGCACCGCGGCACGCTGTTTCTCGACGAAATCGGCGACATGCCGCTGCCCCTGCAGACCCGCCTGCTGCGCGTGCTGGCCGAAGGCGAGTTCTTCCGCGTCGGCGGCCGCGAGCTGATCCGCGTCGACGTGCGTGTGATCGCCGCCACCCACCAGGACCTCGAAGCCCTGGTCGCCGCCGGCCGCTTCCGCGCCGACCTGCTGCATCGTCTGGACGTGGTGCGACTGCGCCTGCCGCCCCTGCGCGAACGTCGCGAGGACATTCCGCTGCTGGCCGAGCGCTTCCTCGCCCTGGCGGCGGCGAAGTTCGACGCACCGGCCAAGCGCCTGGCCAAGCCGGCGCTCGCAGCGCTGATGGCGCACGCCTGGCCGGGCAACGTGCGCGAGCTGGAAAACGTGTGCTGGCGCCTGTCCGCCTTGGCCCCAGGCGAAACCATCACCCGCGCCGACGTGGACGCCGCGTTCGGAGGCGCAGGGTTTGTCGACGCGGGCGCGGGCGTCCACACCGGGGAGCGTTCCGCCGCGGCGGAGCGAGGCATGCCCGCGTCCCCGACAGAAGGCGCGGGCGAGGCCGCCGCATGGCTCGACCCACTGGCCGCCTGGGCCCGCACCCAACTCGCGTCCCACGCCGACACCATCCACGCCCGCGCGTCCGCGCTGCTGGACCGCACCCTGCTGGCTGCCGCGTTGGAGCACACGGGCGGCCACCGCGGTGAAGCCGCGGTCCGGCTTGGACTGGGGCGTAACACCCTGACCCGCAAGCTCGGCCCGGGCCGTCGCGGACCCGCCCCCTCACGAGGAGACATCGAATGAAGCACGTCCTTGCCACCGCCTTCGCCACCAGCCTGTTGGCCGCCTGTGCCAGCACCGCGCCGCAGGGCGCCGCGCGCCAACCGGCCCCCGTTATGGCGACCAGTTCGACCGTGGCCCGCGCGTCCGTCGTGCTGTCCCCGGCGTCGGCCAGCCTGGTCAGCGGCAAATTGAGCCTGATGGCGATGGGCAGCGGCGTGCACCTCACCGGTGAAATCGGAGGGCTCGCCCCGGGCAGCACCCACGCCATCCACATCCACGAGAAGGGCGATTGCAGCGCGGCCGACGCCACCAGCGCCGGCGGCCATTTCAACCCCGCGGCGAAGGCGCACGGCCGCGTGGGGCATGGCGACCACCACGGCGGCGACATGGACAACATCGTCGCCAACGGCGAAGGCGTGGCCACGGTTAACGTGCATGCCGAAGGCGTGGTGATGGGCGGTGGCGCGGCCAATGACGTGATCGGCCGTGCGGTGATCGTGCACGCGTCGGCCGACGATTACGCCACCCAGCCGACCGGCAACGCCGGCGCGCGCGTGGCGTGTGGAGTCATCAAGGTTTCGCCCTGATTTTTTTGAGGTCGCGGGGCGTGGGGGCGATGGCCCCGCAAGTCGCGGCCCGTTATCCGCTTGGTTGCGGGGCCATCACCCCCACGCATGCAACGTGGTCGGGGTGCAGGGCGAAACCCCGGGGCGTGAGCTGGGTTGTCGGATTGCGTGGCAGCCAGCGGCGGTGATTCACCAGTGGTGCAAAATCATTGGATACGAAGAAGGAACGTTCGACGATGAAACTGCGGGTTCGCGAAGCGCATGCCACCGACGTTGAGCTGCTGGCGCAGTGGGCGCAGGCCATGGCGTGGGAAACCGAGCACAAGCGGCTGGACGCGCGCACCGTGCATGCCGGGGTCAGCGCCGGCGTGGCCGACCCGGCCAAGGCCCGCTACTTCATCGCCATGCACGAGGCCGAGGTGGCTGGTCACGAGACCATCGCCGAACCCGTCGGCACGTTGATGCTGACGCGCGAATGGAGCGACTGGCGCAACGGCGACTGGTGGTGGATCCAGAGCGTGTACGTGCCCGAGGCGCATCGCCGCCAAGGCGTCTTCGCCGCGCTCTACCGCCACGTCGAACAACTCGCCCGCGACACCGACGGCGTGGTCGGCCTGCGCCTGTACGTCGAGCGTGACAACGCCACCGCCCACCGCACCTACGAATCACTCGGCATGAAGGACGCCGGCTACAACCTGCTCGAAGCGGAGTTCTGATCGGAAGCGCCACGGCCCATCGCGCCACCTCGGCGCCGTGGCAAAGCGCAACAGGCCGCCGTCAGCGGCAAGAAGGCGCAACGGTCAAACCGTGTTACGCCCACCGAAGCCCGCCAACTCTCCCCTCACCCGCGCGAAGCGCAAACACCCTCAGCCTATCCAGCGAGAGGTGCATGCCCTCGCAACAAAGCGGATAACGGGCCGCGACTTGCGAGGGCATGCACCTCTCGCCCCCACAACGCCTCAGAGCAGCGCTTCCCGCCCCCCCACCGCATCATCGCAGTGCACGAAATTGACGGCCACGCCATGCGCCGCCAGCACCGCCGCGATTTGCCGCTGCCTCGCCTCGAAATGCCGATGCTGCCGGTACTGCCGCTCCCGCCCTTCCTCGGTGTCGTTGGGCATGTCCGCCGCATAGCGCGCATGCCACGCCGCCGGCGTGAACATCGCGATGCGCGCTTCGCCCTGCGCGTAGCGCACCAGCGGCTCCGGCCCCGCATCCAGCCACGCCTCGCCCTCGGGTTCCAGCAGCGCGGTTTCCAGCAGCGGCCACAGCGGCGCCAGCCCGGCGTGCTCGTATTGCATCGCCATCATCGCCGCCAGGTCGTGCACGGTCAGGTAGCGCGCATGCTCCACCGCCAGGCCGAACGCGTCCTGCGCCGCCAGCGCGGTGTCGGCGCCGGCCATGCCGCGTTCCAGCAGTTCGCGCTCGAAGGTGTCGCCCACGCGCGCCACCACGTCGGCCTTGCCGGACAGCACGAACGGCACCAGCCGCAGCGGCCCACCGACGAAATCCGCCGACGGTGACAGCGCACCCGGCAGCTGCTCCTCGTGCGCGCCAAAGGCGATGACCCGGCCGGCGTCCAGCGGTGCGGCGGGGTCGCGCGGCGCGCGCGCGGCCAGTTCGTCCAGCTCACGGTGCAGCGGCCAGCCCGGCCGCAGCAGCTCGATCGGGTCGAAGTGCGCGCCCACGGTCACCAGCTCCAGCGTCGCCGCCTCGGGCGCAAACTTGGCCAGGTCGCGCGCCAACAGCGCGGCCAGCGCGCCCACCTCGGTCGGGGCCAGGCGGTCGCGGGCAACGGGCGCGTCACCGCGCAGTTCCAGCGCGAGCGCCCCCAGCACGTGCAGGGCCGGGGTCGGGGTCGGAGCGGGCTGGGAGGCAACGGACATGGGCTTCCTGGGTAACAATACGGGGGCGTTTGGAAAGCCGCCGGGGCGGCGCTACACTGCGGCCATTATGCCCGTCCGGCCTGACCGCCCCGTTGCGTTCACGCCGGCCGCGCCCACCCCGACGGCCCCGCTCGCCCGTCATCCGCTTGCCGCCATGGCCGCGGGCGACGCCGACGATGGCCCCGGCACGGGCCGGTCCCGGGCGCCCACCCCACTCCTGCCAGCCGAGGTTTCCCGATGCGTCCAGTCCGTCCCGTCGCCGTGTTGGGTGGCGTCCGCATTCCGTTCTGCCGCCAGAACACCGCCTACGCGGACGTCGGCAACCTCGGCATGTCGGTGCGCACGCTCGGCGCCCTGGTCGAGAAGTTCGGCCTGCACGGCCAGCAACTGGGCGAAGTGGCGATGGGCGCAGTGATCAAGCATTCCTCCGACTGGAACCTAGGCCGCGAGGCCGCGCTGTCGTCGGGCCTCTCCCCGCTGACCCCGGGCATCACCCTGCAGCGCGCGTGCGGTACCTCGCTCGACACGATCGTCCACATCGCCAACAAGATCGCCGTCGGCCAGATCGAGGCCGGCATCGGCGGCGGCTCGGACACCACCTCCGACGTGCCGATCGTGTACGGGCAGAAGCTGCGCCGCCGCCTGCTCGCCGCCGCTGCAGCCAAGACGCCGAAGGACAAGCTGGCCGCGTTCAAGGGCTTCAAGCTGGCCGAGCTCAAGCCGGATTTCCCTGGTGTGGCCGAGCCGCGCACCGGCAAGTCGATGGGCGAGCACTGCGAGGACATGGCGAAGGAATGGAACATCGCCCGCGACTCGCAGGACGAGTGGGCGCTGTCCTCGCACCAGAAGCTGGCCGCGGCCTACGAGCGCGGCTTCTTCGACGACCTGGTGGTGAGCTTCCGCGGCGTGTCGCGCGACAACATCCTGCGTGCCGATTCCACGCTGGAGAAGCTGGCCTCGCTGAAGCCGGCGTTCGACAAGACCTCCGGCCGCGGCACGCTGACCGCCGCCAATTCCACGCCGCTGACCGACGGTGCCGCCGCGTGCCTGCTGGCGACGGACGAGTGGGCCGCCGCGCACGGCCATGAAGTGCTGTGCCACCTGCGCGACGCGCACGTCGCCGCGGTCGACTTCGTGCACGGTGAAGGCCTGCTGATGGCCCCGACCGTGGCCGTGGCCGAGATGCTGGCGCGCAACAACCTCACCCTGCAGGACTTCGACTTCTACGAGATCCACGAGGCGTTTGCCGCGCAGGTGCTGTGCACGCTGCGCGCCTGGGAGAGCGAGGAGTACTGCAAGACCCGCCTCGGCCTGTCCGCCGCGATGGGCCGCATCGACCCCGCGAAGATCAACCCGAACGGTTCGTCACTGGCCGCTGGCCACCCGTTCGCCGCGACCGGGGCGCGCATCGTCGCCGCGGCGGCGAAGGAGCTGAAGCAGCGTGGCGGTGGCCGTTGCTTGATCTCCATCTGCACCGCCGGCGGCATGGGCGTGGTGGCGATCCTCGAACGGTGATGGGTGTTGGGGCGGGAGCGTGATGCCCCCGCAAGTCGCGGCCCGTTATCCGCTTGGTTGCGGGGGCATCACGCTCCCGCTCCAGACGTGGGCCGGAGATTTTGAAGCCACTGCCAAGCACCCATCACTCGACGTAGGGTGTTGGGCGTCAGACGCCAAAAGCCGTACCCACGGCGGATCGTTTTTCGCGGAACGATCCACGGGCGTAGCCGTGCAACCTGTGGCTGCTTCCCGCGGCTGCACGTCCCCCAAACTACGACGACCTGTCTGGACAGGGCACAGGGGCGACGCAACCAAGCGGATAACGGGCCGCGACTTGCGGCGCCCCTGTGCCCTGTCGCCCGCGCCCCCTCACGCGCCGCGAAGACGCGGCAGACCGTGCGCGTCACGTTCCTCGATGGCCGCCGCATCGACGATGCGCTGCTGCAGATCGCGGCCATGCAATTCGGTCGGCACCTCGCCACGGGACACCGCTAGCGCATTCGCATAGGCCATGCGCGCCCGCGCATCGTCGCGGGCCTGGGTGAAGCCGTGGCCGAGTTCTTCCCAGGCTTCCGCGCCGGCGCCCTGGGCGATGGCGCGGTGCAGGGTGTCTTCGGCACGCGCCCATTGGCCCATCGCGCGCTGGAATCGCGCCAGCGTCAGCAGCAGCCCGGGGCTGGCGGGATGCGCCTGCAACCAGTGTTCGGCATTGGCCAGGCGATGCTCCACGCGGCCGATCGGCAGGCGACCGTACAGCGCGGCCAGTGACTCGTCCCAGCGCGCGTCCAAGGCCTGCTCGATGGCCCTGGCGGACGCGTCGTCCCAGCGCAGCGCCGCCGCGCGTTCGGCGTAGGCGGTGACCGGCGCCGGCTCGCTGCGCAGTGCCACCGGCAGCGCATCCCAGCGGTCGGCGAGGGCATTGGCGTCGGCGGCTTCGCGCAGGCCGTGGGTCGCCCACTGCGCCTCACACCGCGCCAGCTCCGCGGCGGGCAACGCCTGCTGCTGGCGCAGCGCGCCGAGCAGGCCATAGGCCTCGCCGGCGCGGCCCAGCGCGGCCAGGGCTTGGGCGCGCAAGGCCAGTCCGCGCGGCGGCAGCGGCTGGGCTGCGGGCGCGTCCAACGCGGCCAGCGCCTCCGCCGGGCGGCCATCGGCCAACGCCAGTTCAGCGGTCAGCACCGCGGCACTGGCCGGGTGACCGGCACCCAGGGCGGCCAGGTACGTGGCCATCGCGGGCGCATCGGCGCGCGCATGCGCCGAGCGTGCCGCGGCGGCATGCGCCAGCACGGCCTGGTCGGGATCCTGCGCGGCGTGGGCCAGCGCCTTTTCCGCTTGGCTCCAATGGCCCTGCAGCACCCCGTCCACGCCTTCGGCCAGGCGCTGGCGCAGCAAGCGTTCGCGGCGGCGATGCACGGCGGCAAACGGCAGGCTGGCTAGCTTCCACAGCAGCCACAGCGCCGACAGCGTGGCCGCGCCGATCAGCAGCGCCACCGCGAGCGTGGTGCTGTAGTCCATCCCGCGGTAGCGCACCAGCACGTAGCCGGGGTCCTGTACCAGCACCTGGGCCACCAGTGCGCCGGCCAGCGCCAGCACGAGCCAGAACAGCAGATTGCGGAACAGGGCCATCGGTCCTCCGGGTCAGGGCGCGGCGCGCAACTGGCGCAGTTGCTGCAGTGTGCTGCCCAGGGTTGGAAGCGAAAGTGAAAGCGGCAGTGCGGCCAGTGCCTGCAGGCGGTCGCGTTGCTGGCGCAATGCCGGTGAATCGGGCCACAGCCGGGTCAGCCACAGGTCGGCGCGGCCGATGGCTTGGCGGAAGCCGTCCACATCGCGGCGCTCGACGGCGGCGCGGGCGAGCGACAGTTCCACCTGCAGGCCCAGTTCGGCCTGTCGGCGGTCACTGCCGTGCAGGGCGATGGCGCGGTCGCTGGGCTGCACCTGCACCAGGCTGCCAAACGCGCGCCGCCACCACGGCGCATTCGCCGCCGCGCGCTCGCCGGGGCTCGGCGGCGGCTGGGTCCGCAGTTGCTGGGCGAACGCATCGAGGCGGGCGAGGGCGGTCGCGCGCGGCTCGCTGCCCAGCGCATCCAGCGCGGCACGCTCCTGCACCAGCACCTGGCGCAGGCTGAGGTAGGCCGGGTCGTCCACGCCTTCCAGCACCCCACTGGCGAGCGCATAGGCGCGACGGGCGCCGTCCAGGTCGCCGGCAATCAGCAGGCGTTGCTCGCCCAGCACCAGCAGCAGTTCGGTCTCGTCCAGGCGCAGGGCCTGCGCGCCATGGCGATCGGGATCGGCAAGGCGCGCGATGCTCTCTTCCAGCAGCCCCGCCCGTTGGCCAACACCCAGCAGTTCGTCGCGCAACACCCGGTTGGTGGCATCGGCCTGCTGCAGGCGCTGCAACTGCGCGCGCTGGTCGCGGCGCAGCGCGTCGACGCGCCCGGTCAGGGCATCCAACCGCTCCGCGGTGCCCGCGGCGGCCGCATCCTCATGTGCCGCCTGCGCACGCCACCAGACCCAGCCGCGCCACCCCAACAGGCCCAGCAGGGCCGCCAACAGCAGCCATACCCACATGTGGGAACGGCGGGTGGCAGGGGTGGCAGTAGTCGAAGGCGTGGACACGTGGGCAGGGTCGCACGGGGGAGTGCCGATCATGCTACCGGAAGGCCCACCGCCTGCCCGGCGGCGGCCACCAGCTGGGCGGGCCGCGGGCCGGCCGCACGCGTGACCCGGGTAAACCCGTGGTCGCGGGCGATGGCGGCCAACCGGTCGCTCGCGGCCACGACGGGACAGCCCTGGAGCCGGGCCACGACATCCTCCGGCCACGCGGCCCGCAGGTGCGCGAGCGCTTCGCCGCTGCTCAGCGCGACCACCGCCGGCACGGTCAGGGCGCGCACCGCCTGCACGACCCGCGGGTCCGGGGGCAGCGGCACGCGCTCGTACACATCGGCGCGCAGGATCGTCGCGCCGCGAGCCTCCAGCGCGGGCGCCAATTCACCGCGCCCGCCCGGGGCGGTGACGAGGGCGATGTGTTCGCCGGCCACCGAGGCCAGGCCGGGCAGGTCGAGCAGGCCTTCGGTATCCATCCGTGCGGGCACTTCGATCCGATCCACGCCCACGCGCGACAGCGCGGCCGCCGTCCCGGCCCCCACCGCGAACCACTGCTGGCCCGGACGCCGGCGCAGCGGCTGCAGCGCCGCGGCGGCCTGCGCCGCGGCGGGGCTGGTGACGATCACCCGCGACAGGCCCAACGCGTCGTGCAGGCGCGCCCGTGAGGCCACATCGTCGCGCGGCCGCAGCGCCCACGGCGATGCGGCAATGCAGCCCGCGCCGAACCGCCGCGCGGCCATACGCATTTGGTCGTGCTGGCCGCGGGGCCGCAGCGAGATCACGTACCATCGCGGCGGCGGGCGGAGTGAGCGTGCGTGCATCCGACCAGCTTCGCACAGCCTCGCCGCGGCGGGCAGGCCGGCACCGCTTCCATCCACGCGGCCGCCCCTCGGCGCGACCTCCGCCGCACTCCCCCTCTCCCCCGGTTGTCCCATGTCCCACGCTGAACTGCTGCAACAACTCGAGCACCACTACCAATCCATGCCGCCGGTCGCGGCAATGAACCTCACCATCGGCGGCTACGACGGCACCCGCCTGCGCCTGCACGCCGCCTTGGCCGACCACGTCAACGACAAAGGCTGCGCATTCGGCGGCAGCCTCGCGTCGATGATGACCCTGGCATCGTGGGGCCTGGTGTCGCTCAAGCTGCACGAAGCCGGCATCGACGCCGATGTGTACGTGGCCGACAGCCAGCTGCGCTACCTCGCGCCGCTCTATGCCGACCTGGACGTCACTGCCGAACTCGGTCCCGACGCCGACCTGGACACCTTCCTGTCCACGCTGCGCGAACGCGGCCGCGCGCGCACCCAGCTGGTCGCCCGCGTGCTGACGCCCGAAGGCGTGGTCGCCACCGACTTCACCGCGCGATACGTGGCCATCGTCCGTCCCTGATCGGTGGCGAACCGCTACCATCGGGGCGACACGGGCGGCTCCCGCCCGCGCACAAGGAGTGACGATGCGCCTGTTCCGAATGTTGATGGTGTGCGGCCTGTTGCTGGCCCTGGTAGGTTGCGCCTCGACCAGCCAGCAGGGCGACAAGCTGGACCAGCAGCAGTACGCGTGGTCCGGTGCCATCCGCTGGGGCGAAGTGGAAGGCGCGACCAACCTCATCGACCCCAAGGTCCGCGACGAGCGCCCGGTCACCGATCTGGAACTGGAACGCTGGAAGCACATCCAGGTGACGTCGTACCGGGACATCGGCTCGGACCGCAACCTCGAGAAGGGTGTCGCGGTCCGCGAGATCGACATCGGGGTGATGAACCGCCACACCATGGCCGAGCGCACCGTGCGCTACCGCGAAACCTGGCGCTGGGATGCGGAGGGAAAGGTGTGGTGGCTGACCAGTGGCCTGCCGGATCTGTGGGCGGGGCAGTAAAGGGTTTGCTGACGGGGCGCCGCGCCGTAGGGGCGGAGCTCCTCGGCAAGGCGAGGCAGTCCTGCCCCGCGTTGCCGCCGCGGGCCATCCATGGCCCGCTTTCCGCACCACCCGCACGGCACGACGCCTCAGTCCGTTCCTGCGCGGGGAGGGCGGTGTGACGATTTTTGCGCCCGCGGCGGGGGTAGGCGACAATCGCCGGCCCTGCCTTACCGTGTTGATGCCGTGACCATCGAAGAACTGCTGGCCTTTGCCGGCCGCCACCCCTACCTGTCGATGGGCCTTGTCGGCCTGACCGTCGCGATCATCTTCACCGAGATCTCGGGCCTGTTCCGCGGCTACAAGGTGCTGCGTCCGGCCGAGTTGACGGGGCTGATCAACCGCGACGAGGCGCTGGTCATCGACCTCTCGCCCATCGGTGACTTCGAGAAGGGCCACATCGCCGGTAGCAAGTCGGTGCAGATGAGCCAGTTCGACCCGGAGAGCAAGCTGCTGGCCCCCGCCAAGTCGCGGCCTGTGGTGGTGGTGTGCCGCTCCGGCGTCACCGCCGTGGGCGCGGCCAAGCGCTTGAAGAAGGCCGGCTTCGAGCACGTGTACCTGCTCGATGGCGGCGTCGCCGCCTGGCGCCAGGCCGACCTGCCGTTGGTGAAGGGCCGCGCCTGAGCCGACACGGCGGCGGTACGCGCGCGCCCGCCTGAGCGCGTGCGTCATCGCGGGGACGGCGTTCCGTATCAGGAATGTCACGTGGCGGCCCTTGCGCCGCCACCATTCGCCCCCAGACTGATCCCGAGGCCGCGCGGGGAGCGCGTGCCATAATCGAACCCTTACGCTTACAAGCTGGAGTTGCTCCGATGTCCGAAGAAACCCTGAACGGCGCCGTCGCCGCTGACGAATCCGCCACCGGTCCGGCGTTCACGGTCGAAAAGATCTACGTGAAGGATGTTTCCTTCGAAGTGCCGGGCGCACCGGCCGTGTTCAACGAGCAGACCCAGCCGCAGCTGCAGATGAACCTGCAGCAGAGCGTCCAGCGCCTGAACGACAACGCCTTCGAAGTGGTGCTGGGCGTGACCCTGACCTGCAACGCCGGCGACAAGCCGATGTACCTGGCCGAAGTGAAGCAGGCCGGCGTGTTTGGCCTGTCGGGCTTCGATGCCCAGACCATGGACGCCATGCTCGGCGTGCATTGCCCGAACGTGCTGTACCCGTATGCCCGCGAGACGATCAGCAGCCTGATCCAGGCCGGCGGCTTCCCGCCGTTCTTCCTGCAGCCGATCAACTTCGAGGCGCTGTACGCCGAAGGCCTGCGCCAGCGCGCCGCGCAGCAGGGCCAGGCCGGCCTGGCTGACGCCGAGACCGCCGGCAACGCCTGATCCCGCGCCGCGATGGAAGCGAAAGCTCCCCGCGTTGCGGTACTGGGCGCCGGCTCATGGGGCACGGCGCTCGCGGCCCTGATTGCCCGGCACGGTCATCCGACCGTGCTGTGGGGCCGTGATACGGCCACGATCGACGCGATCGACGGCCGCCACGAGAACCCGCGCTACCTGCCGGGCATCGCCCTGCCGGACACGCTGCGCGCCACCACCGACCTGCCCTCCGCGCTGCAAGCGGCGGACCTGGTGCTGGTGGTGGTGCCGTCGCACGCCTTCGCCGAAACCTTGCGCGCGCTCGCGCCGCACCGCCCGGCGCATGCCGGCGTGGCGTGGGCCACCAAGGGCTTCGAGCCCGGCAGCGGCCGCTTCCTGCACGAGGTTGCCGGCGAAGTGCTGGGCGAGGGCGTGCCGTTGGCGGTGGTCACCGGCCCGTCGTTCGCCAAGGAAGTGGCGCAGGGCCTGCCGACCGCGCTGACCGTGCATTCGGACGACGCCGACTTCGCCCAACAGGTGGCCGAAGTGCTGCACGGCCCGGCGTTCCGCGCCTACACCGGCGACGACATGCTCGGCGCCGAGCTGGGCGGGGCGATGAAGAACGTGCTGGCCGTCGCCACCGGCGTGGCCGACGGCATGCAACTGGGCCTCAACGCCCGTGCCGGCCTGATCACCCGCGGCCTCAACGAGATGTTGCGGCTCAACCACGCCATCGGCGGCAAGGCCGAAACCCTGATGGGTCTGGCCGGCCTCGGCGATCTGGTGCTGACCTGCACCGGCGACCTGTCGCGCAACCGGCGCCTGGGCCTGGCCCTGGGTCGCGGCCAGAGCATCGAGGATGCGGTGCGCGAAATCGGTCAGGTGGTCGAGTCGGTGCAGACCGCCGACGAGGTGATGCGCCAGGCCGACAAGCACGGCATCGAACTGCCGATCTCCAGTGGCGTGCGCGACGTACTGCACGGCGTGACCACGCCCAAGGAAGGCCTGCAGCGACTGCTGGCGCGCGAGCAGAAGCCGGAATACCCCGACAACCTGTTCGACTAGTCGGCCGGTTGGCAGTGGGAAGCGGCTCCTGTGGCGGCTACGCGGCCGCCACGTGCAACCGCCCTGGGTCCTGTCCAAAAGAAGAAAACCCGGCCGAGGCCGGGTTTTCTGTATGGCGGGCGTGGCGCGGCGCCCGTAGACGCCGCCCCCATGCCATCGCGTGCGGCGGGCTTAGAAGCTGGCCCGCACGCCGACCACGTAGCGCGTGGTTTCTTCGACGATTTCCACTTCGCCGACCATGCCCCAGGTGGGGTTGAACTTGTACAGCAGGCCAGCGTTGCCGGCGAAGGTGCCATCGAAATCGCCGCCGTCCGCGTAGCCGGCCTTCAGCCAGCCTTCCAGCTGGGGGGCCATCGCGCCGCGCACGCCGACGTTGATGCGGCCGCCGGTGGCCTGGCCGTCGAGGATTTCGCCTTCGCCGGTCATGTCGACCGAGGCGTCCTCGCGGACGAACGCCAGTTCGGTGATGAAGTCGACGCTGTCGCTCATCGCCTGGTGGTAGCCGATGCCCAGTTCCGACTGGTTGATCGAGACGTCCACGTCCACGCCGGGCACGCCGGTGTCGAAATCAGTGGAGACGCGTGCGTAGCTGCCAAAGAGGTAAAAGCTGGGGCTGATCGCCACGGAGCCGCGCAGGTAGCCGCCGTCGCCTTCGGGGCTGTCGAGTCCGTCCTCGTCGATGTGCAGCTTGGTGTAGCCGCCTTCAACGTAGGTGTAGCTCAGGCCATCGGCGGAGGCGGCGAACGGTGCAGCCGCCAACGCGGCGGCCAGAATGAGGCGCTTGTACATGGTGTGGGTCCTTTCCCCAGGGATTCACGGAATGCGCGGACGCGTTCCACGCCGCGACGCGGCGCCGCCACCGTAGTGATGCGTGACCCACATCACAATGCGAGTTTTTCGCGGGCAAAAAAGAAGCCCGGCCGGAGCCGGGCTTCATATCGCGACGTTTCGGGGGAGAGAGAGATGTCGCGATAGGTACTGCGTATTGCGGCGCGCGGCTTACCAGCTGACGCGCGGACCGACGAAGTACTGGGTGTCGCCGTCGATGAACTTCACGTCGCCCGACACGCCCCATTGCTGGTTGAACTTCACCTGGCCACCGACGCGGCCGTAGAACTCGCCGTCGTAGGAATCGCCATCTTCGTAACCGGCCAGCGCGTAGCCTTCGAAGTTCGGGGCCAGCGCCGAGCGCACACCGGCTTCAACGCTGTAGCCGTCGAAATCAATGCCCTGGCCGGCGTCGTACTTCTCGTACGCAACGCGGGTCAGCAGGTCGGTGTTGGCGGTGATGTCGCGGTTGTAACCCACGCCGACGCGGTAGTGGTCGACGTCGAAATTGGTGTTCTCGATTTCCTGCTTGTCGAACTCACCGAAGATGTGGAAGTTCGGGGCAACGGCGCCCGAGCCCTTGATCGCCCAACCATCGGCGTCGCCGGCATCGGTGTTGGTCGCGGTGTAGCCACCCTCGACGTAGTTGTAGGACACGCCATCGGCGGCCGAAGCGGCGAACGGCAGGGCGGCCAGCAGGGTCAGGGCGAACAGGGAACGCTTCATAACGGTCTAAGCCTCATTCTTGTTTGGGTCCGGTCGGGGGACGCCCGTCGGGGGAGTCGGGCGGACCGGGTGAGGGCCAGTATCCGCAGCCCGTTGTAACGTTCCCTTAATAAAAAACCGAAGGGTGCAGGAACTATCCCGCGAGGCGACGGTCACGCCGGCACGGTCAGGCTCACGCACAGTCCGCCGCCGTCGCGATTGAGCAACGCGATGCGGCCGCCGTGGGCTTCTGCGATTTCGCGCGCCAAGGCCAGCCCGAGGCCCGTGCCGTTGCGCTTGGTCGAGTAGAACGGCAGCAGTGCGTTGGCCAGCACCGAATCGTTCATGCCGTGGCCGCGATCGAGCACGTCGATGCGCCAGTCCTCCGGCAGCCGGCGGATCGCCACCTGCACGTCGCCGGCGGGAGATCCGGATTCGTGTGCGTTCTTGATCAGGTTGAGCAGTGCCTGCTCGAACTGCGCGGCGTCCACGCGCACGCTGCCGGCCGGCACCGCGCCGTCCAGCGAGAACATCACCTGGTCACGCAACTGCGCGATGAAGCGCGGCCAGTCGACCGGCTCAGTGCGCGGCGCCGGCAGCTTGGCGAAGCGCGCATAGCCGCGGATGAAGCCTTCGAGATGACGGGCGCGCTCCTCGATCGTGGCCAGCGCCGCGGGCACGCGCTCGGGTTGGCCGCGGCGCAGCAGTTCCGCACCGGAATGGGCCAGCGAGGCAATCGGCGCGAGCGAGTTGTTCAACTCATGGCTGATCACCCGGATCACCTTCTTCCAGGTGTGCACTTCCTGACGACGTAGCTCGGCCGTGAGCTGGCGCAGCAGCACGAGCTCGTGTTCGCGGCCGTTGAGGCGCAGGCGCCGGCGGGAGAGGTGGTAGATGTCCTCGTCATCCTCGTCGCCGATGCTGAACATGCCGTCGCCGCCGCGCTCGAAGGCCTCGCGCATCGGCGTCGGGGCGGTGGCGAGCAACGCCTGGAAGTCGAGGCCCTCCATGCGACGGCCTTCGCCCAGCAGTTTGCGCGCGGCCAGATTGGCGAGCACGATGCGCCGCGACGGGTCCAACAGCAGCAAGGCCACCGGCGTGTTCTGCACGATGGTGTCCAGCAGCAGTTCGCGCTGCACCAGGGCCAGCCGCTGTTCGCGCAGGGCGTCGCCCAAGGCGTTGTGGCTGGCCACCAGCTCGCCCAGTTCGCCGCCGCCGGCCCACGACAGGCTGAAGCCGTAGTCGCCGTCGCGATAGCTGCCCACCGTGCCCGTGAGGGCGCGGAACAACGACCGCATCGGCGCGAAGGCGCGACGCACGTGGTAGACCAGCAGCGGGGCCAGCAGGAGCACGGCCGCGCCGGCCGCCAACAGGGGCGAGGCCAGCCAGCGCGCCAGCCAGCACGCCAGCGCCACGGCGGCCACCATGTAGCCCAACGCGATGGCGCTGAAGACCAGGCTCAGGGGCAGGCGTTGGCGCAGGCGCATCACGGGCTGCTCACGGTCGCGTGGACTCGTCGCGACGCAGGCCCAGCCGCTCCAGTCGCCGGTACAGCGCCTGGCGCGACAGGCCCAGTTCGTGGGCCGCCTGGGCCAGCACGCCGCCGTGGCGCTGCAGCGCAGCTTCGATCGCGGCGCGGTCGGGTTCGTCGGCGCTGCCGTGGCCGTTGCCTGCGGCGATGGGCGCGACGGGGGCTGCAAGGGGCAAGCCCAGATCGCCCACGCCCAGCACCACGCCGGACGCGAGCAGCGCCGCTCGCTGGATGGTGTTGCGCAGTTCGCGCACGTTGCCCGGCCACCGGTGCGCCAACAGCGCGCGCTCCGCCGCCGTGTCCAGGCGTTTGCCCTCGGGCAGGAAATGCCGGGCCAGGGGCAGGATGTCGTCCGGGCGTTCGGCGAGCGCCGGCAACGCCAGCTCGATGGCGTTGAGCCGGTAGTACAGGTCCTCGCGGAATTGCCCGCCGCGGATCAGGGCCGGCAGATCGGCGTTGGTGGCACTGACCACGCGCACTTTGACCTGGCGCTCGCGGTTGCTGCCCAGCCGTTCGAAGCGGCCGGTCTCCAGCACCCGCAGCAGTTTCACCTGGCCGGCCGGCGGCAGGGTGCCAACCTCATCGAGGAACAAGGTGCCGCCATCGGCCGCCTCGAACTTTCCTTCGCGCGCCCGCTGTGCCCCGGTGTAGGCACCGGCCTCGGCGCCGAACAGTTCGGCTTCGATCAATTCGGCAGGCAGGGCGCCGCAGTTGAGCGCGACGAACGGTCCGGCCTTCACCGCCGAATTGGCATGCACGATCTCGGCGATCTTTTCCTTGCCCGCGCCGTTGGGGCCGGTGACCAGCACAGGCAATTCCGAGCGCGCCACCTGGCAGGCCAACGCCAGCACGCGCTCGGTCGCGGCATCGGCGAAGACATAACCACGCAGGTCGTGGTCGCGCGCCAGGGCGTTGCGGCGGCGGCGCTCGCCATCGCGGTGGCGGGCGAGTTCGCGTCGCGCCTGCGAGAGCTCCAGCAGGTTGCTGACCGTGGCCAGCAACTTGCGATCGTCCCAGGGCTTGGCCAGGTAGTCGGCCGCGCCGGCCTTGACCAGGTCAACGGCGCTTTCCAGATGCGTCCACGCCGTGAGCAGGATGACCGGCAGGTCCGGATGGCGCGCACGGATCTGCTCGAACAGCGCCACGCCTTCCTCGCCCGACGTGGTGTCGGCCTGGAAGTTCATGTCCTGCACCACCAGGTCGACCGGTTCGCGCGCCAGCAACGCGAGGCCGGCGCCCGGCGATGCCGCCACCCGCGTGTCGATGTCGTGCAGCGAGAACAGCGTCGCCAGCGCCGTGGCGACCGCGGGGTTGTCGTCGATGACCAGGATCGTGGGCATGCGTTGTTATACCTGCTCCGCTGCCTAAGCTGCAGGGGCTGCGGCGGCCGCGCGCGCTCCATCGCGGCGGCCGGGTGCAACAACTGATTGCCGGATGGCCATCACGCCGTCCGCGTCGCCACTGCCGGCGGCACCGCGGCGGCACGCAGCGCCGGCCCAAGCACGGCCGCCTGACCCAGGCCCCACAGCACCGCTGCGCCAGCGGGCAAGTAGAACAGCGGCAACCGGGGCAGCTCGTAGTGCTGCATCAGCAACTGGTTGAGTCCGTAGGCACCCAGCATGCCCAGTGCAATGCCGATCGTGGCCAACAGGAAGTTCTCGGTCTGGAAATAGCGCAGGACCTGCGCACGCGTCGCACCCAAGGCCCGGCGCACGCCAATCTGCTTGGTGCGCTGCTGCACCCAGAAGCTCGCCAGACCCACGATGCCCAGTGCGGTCACCACCAGCAGCAACACGCACACCGCCACCAGCAGCCACGCCATCGAACGGTCCTGGCGGTAATACTTGGCAATCACGTCGGTGAACGGGTCCTGGCGCAGGATGATGCGACGCGCGCTGTTGCGCTCCAGCGCCGCCACCGCGGCGGCCTGCACTTCGGCGCGGCGTGCCGGATCGGTGCGCAGAGCGAAACGACCAAAGGTGACGTTGCGCACCGGCAGAATAATCGAATAGCCGCTCTCGGCCGCGCCCCCGTTGTCGTTGGGTCGGATCAGGGTCTCCACGACGCCGACCACGCGGTGCGGGATCTCGTCGCGGTTCCAGCTGTAGATCAGCTTGCCGACCGCGCTTTCGCCGGGGAACAGCTTCTGCGCGACGGCGCGGGTCAGGATCACCGTCGGCAGGGTGAGCTTGGAGTCCGGTGCACTGAGCGCTTCCCAGTCGGCGTATTCGTCCGGTGTGAAGTCGCGGCCTTCCACCAGCTTCAGGCCCAGGGTGTCGATCAGGTGCTCGCCCATGTACACCGCGGTGTTGAGGTTGGGCATGGCCTGCTCGGGCTTGAGGCTGACCGAGCTGTTCCACGAGGAGTTGTCGAACGGCACGTGGTTGAGACTGGTCGCGGCCTTCACCCCGGGCAGGGCGCGCAACGCGGCGACGTCGCGTTGGCTGAGCTCGGCGGCCTTTTCATCGTCGCCAATGCCGGCGAGGTTGATGCGCACCAGCTCGCTGTCGGCCAGCCCCGTGGGGCGGTCCATGCGCTGCAGGCGGGTGCTGATCAGGAAGACCGCGTTGCAGATGATCGCGCACGAGAGCGCGACTTCCAGCACGATCAGCGCGGCCGCGGTCTTGTGCCGGCGCAGGGTGGAGAGGATGGGGCGGATGTCCATGGCAGTCCTCGCAGGAATTACTGGCTCTTGAGCTGGATGGCGGGTGTGACCTGGCAGGCGCGCCAGGCCGGCAACAACCCGGCGAGCAGGCTGGCGACGAGGGCCAGCGCGAAGGTGACCAGCAGCATCGTGCCGTCCATGTGCGCCAAGGCGGCATAGTCGGCCGGCTGCTGGCGCACGGCCCACAGGCCCAGCCACGCCAGCCCCAGGCCGAGCAGACCGCCGGCCATGCCCACGGTGCCGGCCTCGACCAGGCATTGGGCGAAGATCGCGCGGCGGGTGGCGCCCAACGCGCGCCGCACGCCGATCTGCGAGGCGCGGCCGAGGAACTTGGCCAGCAGCAGTCCGACGGTGTTGAGCAGGCACACGGCCAGGAAGCCCAAGGCGAGCCACAGCTGCAGGCGCACGTCGCCGGGCACCGCGTCGCGATCGTCCAGCCACTCCATCACGCTGTGCAGGCGCACGTTGGTCGGACGCTCGAAGCGGCCGGCCGCCCGCTGCTGGTCGGCATAGTTGGTCAGGTACTGGCGATAGGCGGCGACCTTCGCGGGCGTGCCCAGTTCGACCCAGTACTGCAACCAGGCGCACGGTGCATTGGCGCCCTGTGCGCCCTCGGGATCACTGCCGGTGTCGCCCCAGCAATTCATGTTGCCTTGCGTCGGGAACTTCAGCGCACGCGAGGTCCAGAACGGCACGAACACCTGCTCCACTTCGCTGAAGAGGTCGTTGGTGACGTCGTAGAACCGCGGCGTCGGCCGCCAGTCGTCCATAACGCCGATGATGCGCAGGCGTTGCCCGCCGGCCAGCAGGGTCTGGCCCACGCTGTTGGCGCCGCCGAACAGTTTTTCATTGAGCGCGCTGGAGATCACCGCCACCGGCGCCCGGGCCTCGTCGTCGGTGCCGCTCCAGCCGTTGCCGTGGCGGAACGGCACGTCGAACATGGCGAAGAAATCGGCGGTGGTGTAGCGCGAGTCGACACGGAATGGCTCGATCCGTCCGTCCGTCGCTTCGATGGCCAGCGTGCCGCCGGTCATCAACGCCTGGCGGTCGCCGCGCTTGTCGCGCAGCAGCGCCTCGGCGTCGAAGCGGGTCATCTGCGTCTCCGGGTCCTCGCCCGGCGTGAAGCCGTTGCGTGAGCGCGGATCCAGCCGCGGGTAGAACAGGGTGTCGCTCTTGGCCGGGATCGGGTCGCCGGACAACACGTGGAATACGGTCAACGTGGTCATGCTGGCGCCGATGCCGAGCGCGATCGCGAGCACCATCAGCGCGGTCAACACCCGGTTGCGGCGGAAGCTGCGCAGGGCGAGCTCAAGGTAATAGCCGAACATGGCGCCTCCTCAACCGATCGGGTTCGCGGCGCGGGCCTCGGCCTCGGCGGCCAGCTGGCGCGCGCGCACCAGGCTCGGCTCCACCGCCACGTCGGTGGCCATGCCATCGACGATGTGCACGTTGCGCTGCGCGCGTGCGGCCAGCTCCGGGTCATGGGTCACCATCACGATGGTGGTGCCGGCGGCGTTGATCTCCTCCAGCAACTCCATCACCCCACGGGCCATCTGCGAGTCGAGGTTGCCAGTGGGTTCGTCGGCCAGCAGCAGGCGCGGCTGGCCGGCGAGGGCGCGGGCGATCGCCGCGCGCTGCTGCTGGCCGCCCGACAGTTCGGCCGGGTAGTGCTTCATGCGCGAGGCGAGCCCCACCTGCGCGAGCGCATGCTCGATGCGCTGGCGGCGGTCGGCAGCGGGCAGGCCGCGGTAGCGCAATGGCACGTCGACGTTGTCGAACAGGTTGAGATCGGGGATCAGGTTGAAGCCCTGGAAGATGAAGCCGATCTTGCGGTTGCGCAGGCGCGAGCGCGCATCGTCCGACAAGCCGCTCACGTCCTCGCCGTCGAGTTGGTAGCGGCCGCCGGTGAAGTCCTCGAGCAGGCCGGCGATGTTGAGGAAGGTGGTCTTGCCGGAGCCCGACGGCCCGGTGACCGCGACGAACTCGCCCTCGCGCACGTGCAGGTCAAGCGAACGGAGCGCGTGCGTCTCCACCAGTTCAGTGCGGAAAACCTTGGTGACACCTTGCATGTGCAACATGGACGGGCTCCTGGGGGCAGGTTCAGCGATAGACGTGGAAGTGGGCGGGCAGCGCGGCGTTGCGCGCATAGCCTTCGCGCGGCGTGCGGCGTGGGGCGGCGACGGTGTTGGCGGCATGGGCGCCGTGGTCGGGTGCGTCAAAATCGAGCATTTCGAACAGGCGCAGCGGCACGGCCGCGGCCAGTTCGTGTGATGACCAATGCAGCGTTGCCGGGAAATGGGACGAAGCGTTCATGTCACTCTCCTGAGACGCGGATGCGTTCGGCATCGCCGAACAGGTCGGTACCGGCCACGACGATGCGGTCGCCGGCACGGGCGCCATCGACGATCTCGACGGCGTTGAGGCTGCTGGCACCGGTGCGCACGGCGCGCTTGACCGCGGTGCTGCCGTTCATGACGAAGGCGCTGTGGCCGCCACCCTGTTCCACGAACGGACCGCGGTCGACCATCAGCACGTTGCGTCGGGTGTCGAGCACGATGCGTGCGCCCAGCCGCTGGTTCTGGCGCAGCCCCGGCGGGCTCTTGCCGGTGAAGCGCAGGCGACCGGTGACTTCGCCATTGACCACTTCCGGCGACACCGCCGAGACCGCGGCGGCGTAGTTGCCACCCGGGCCGCTGAGCTGCGCCGGCATGCCGATGGCCAGGTCACGGGCGAAGCTTTCCGGCACCTTGATCTCGACTTCGAACACCGACAGGTCGACCACGCTCAACACCGGCGCGTTGAGCGCCACGTTGCTGCGTTGCGCGGCCAGCACTTGGCCGACTTGCCCGTCAAACGGGGCGCGCAGGGTCAGCGCGTCGACCTGGCGCTGGACTTCAGCCACCACCGCGCGCTGGCGGTTGGCCAGCAGGTGTTTGTTGCGCGTGTCCAGGCCCGCGCCCTGGCCCTGCAGCTGCAGGTCCTGGCGGGCGTGCGACAGGCCGATCTCGGCCTTCTTCAACTCATCGCGCGCACGCAACACGTCGACCTGCGGCACCGCGCCGCCGTCGAAGCCGCGCTGGTTGCGCTCCAGGGCGCGTTCGGCCGCCTGGCGGTCGACCATGGCCTGGTCGAACAGCTTGCGTGCGTTGGAACGGGCCAGCGCGGCGTCCAGCGCCGCGCGGCTGGCTTCGGCTTCCAGACTGGCGAGCGTGGCCTGCTCCTGCGCCAGCAGGCTGCGCAGTTCGGGGCTGTCGATCTCGGCCAGCGCCTGGCCCCGCTTCACCGCATCGCCGGCCACCACGTGCAGCGTGACCGTACCGCCGGCGATGGCATACAGGGTCGGATTGTTGGCCGCGATCACGCGGCCGTCGACGGCGATGTCGCGGACCAGGTCGCCGCGCCGGACCTCGGCGATGCGCAGTCGGCCCGCGTCGACCGAACGCGATCCGGCACTCCAGCCCTGGGCGAGCCAGACCGCGGCCGACAGCAACGCGACGCCGCCACCGGCGATGAGCAGGGTGCGACGACGTGAGCGTTTGGCCAACGCCGCGGTGGCGGCGGCGCCAATCGCGTGGTCCTGCGCGGAGGTGTCCCGGATGGTCATGGAGTCCTGTGTCTGGGCCGACGGGATGGCCCGTGTTCACAGGAAGGATTGCAATCCGCGTGCCAATGACTAAGTGATTGATGCAAAAAGAATCAGTGGCGGTGTCCGGGGTGTCCGCAGCGTCCCCGGACGTGTCCGGCGGACGGACGCGCCCCCGAGATGCATCGACGCCGATCCCACGGCCCGCAGTGGCCGCGCCCCGCCGCCGCCGCCCGGCGTGGCCGTACCCGAATGGGTGACACGTTGCTCCGGATGGGAATGCCGTGTCGCGACAATCCGTGCGCGCACCGAGGGACTGCTGCCATGTCGATCGCCATCCGCTGGTGCAGCCCGGGGAACCTCGACGCGCACACCCGTGCGGCGTGGAGCGAGCTGGGGCAGCGCGCGCGGCACCCCAGTCCGTTCCTGTTGCCGCAGTTCATTGCCCCTGCGGCGCGCTGGCTGACGCCGGGGCGCCCGCCGCGCATCGCCCTGTTCGAACGCCTCGGGCGCGGACCGCGGGAGCTGGTCGGTGTTGGCTGTTTCACCGCCGACCCACCGGGGCTGTACCTGCCCGTCCCCCACTGGCGCGGCTACCGCACCCGGCACTCGTTCCGGACTGGGTTGCTGGTCTCGCCGGACGACGGCGACGCGGTGGCCGAAGTGTTGCTGGGCGCGATCCGGGGGGGTGAGGGCGCCCCGCGCGGCCACGCGATCCTGTTTGGCAACGTGCTTGAACATGACGATGGCCTGTCCGCGCTGCGGCGGGTCGCCCTGGCCGACGGCGGCAGTTGGCACGAAGTGCGTCGCTTCGCCCGGCCGGTCCTGCACGTGCCCGACGGGGTGGACGCGGCGCAGGCCGTGCCGCGCAAGGTGTTGAAGAACCTGCGGCGGCATCGCCGGCGCCTGGAGGAACTCGGCCCCGTGCGCACCCGCGTGCTCCAGGGCGACGCGGTGGCGCCGGCGGTCGCCGAGCGTTTCCTGCTGTTGGAGCGCAGTGGCTGGAAGGGGGCGAAAGGCAGCGCGCTGTGGTGCACCCCGGCGGGCACCGGCTTCTTCCTCGAGATGGTCGCCCAGTTCAGTCAGGTCGGCGCCGCCGTGTTCGTGGAGGTCCTGCTGGGCGACCAGGTGATCGGCTCCACCTGCAACTTCCTGGTGGGCGGCACGTTCAGTGCGTTCAAGATCGGCTGGCACCCGCACTATGCCAAACACAGCCCCGGCTGCCTGACCAAGCTGGCGGCGCTGGAAGCGCTATCAGTCACCTGGCCCGGGGTCGCCAAGTTCGACAGCAATGCCCAGGAAAAATCCTGGCTCGCGCAGATGTTGCCGCACACCGAAACCGTCGTGGCCGGCGTGCTGGCCACCACGCGGATCGGCACCGCCGCGCTCACCGCCACGCGCCTGTTGCGCCCGCTGGTCAGCCGGCTGGGCGGCAGCCCGTTCTCGGACCGGCCACTGGCGCCGGACTGGCCCCGGCCGATGCCGGTCCTGGGCCGCGCCGCTCAGGCGCCGCCCACGAACCCTTGTTGACGCCACGCCTCGAACACCACCACCGCCACCGCATTGGACAAGTTGAGGCTGCGGTTGTCCGGGCGCATCGGCAGCCGGATGCGTTGCCCGGCTGGCACCTGCGCCAGCACGTCCTCCGGCAACCCCCGTGTCTCCGGACCGAACAGGAAGGCATCGCCCGGCCGGTAGGCCACCGTGTCATGGCGCACGCTGCCGCGCGTGCTCAGCGCGAACAGCCGCGGCGGCGTGCCGTTGTCCGCGGCGATGGCGGCGAGCGCCGCGGCCAGGCTGTCGTGCACCTGCAGCGTGGCGTACTCGTGGTAGTCCAGCCCCGCGCGCTTGAGTTGCTTGTCTTCCAGCGTGAAGCCCAGTGGCGCGACCAGGTGCAGGCGCGCACCGGTGTTGGCGCACAGGCGGATCACGTTGCCGGTGTTGGGCGGGATCTCGGGCTGGAACAGGATGACGTCAAACATCGCGGCGGCGTTCACCAGGGCATCGGCTTGCCGTCACGGGCAAGGAAATGCCCGCTGTCGGCCAGGGTCGCGGCCTCGACCACCTGCAGCATCGACGCCACCGATTCGGGCGCGGCCACGGTGGCACCACTGCCGCCCATGTCGGTCATCACCCAGCCCGGGTGGAAGGCCAGCACGGTCACGCCGCGTTCGGCCAAGGCCTGCGCCAGCAGGGCGGTGACCATGTTCAGGGCCGCCTTCGACACCGCGTAGGACGGGGTGTGGAAGCCGTCCACCGACGCCACCGAGCCCAGCACCGACGACAGGTTCACCACCTTCGCCCCCGCGGCCAAGTGCGGCGCCAGCGCCTGGGTCAGCAGCAGCGGACCCACCGCGTTGGTGCGGAAGCTGTCCTCGAAACTGTCGGCGGTCAGGTGGCCGAAGCGCTCGCCCGAATGCAGCACGCCTGCGTTGTTGACCAGCAGGTCGACGGCACCGCCCACGAGCGGCAGTTCCCGTACCAATTCGGCGTGCGACTTTGCCGCGGCCACGTCCAGGGGCAGCACGTGCAGGTGGCCAGGGTGCTCGGCAGCCAGCGCATTGAGCGCGGTCGCGCGCCCCGGGTGGCGGCAGGTGGCGGTCACTCGGTCGCCGCGTTCGAGCAGCTGGCGGGTGAACTCCAGACCGATGCCACGGTTGGCGCCGGTGACCAGGCAATGCAGGGAGGGGCGGGTGGGCATGGCGGCGGCTCCGGGGCGTGGGGTGCATTTTCGCCGAAACCGGCCGGGGTGGCGCGACCGTGTGGGTGACGCCTCCGTGTGTGTACACGCCCTCGCCGCCGTGCCCGGCGCTGCACGGCAGGCGGGCCACGCAATGCGTGCCGCAACCCCCTACCGGGACTTGTGGCCTAGTGCCCCGGTCGGACCCCACCGCTACCATCGACCGTTGCCCGATCCGGGTGCCTGCCTCACATGGAGCGTCGAAATGACCGTGTTTGCCCGGCCGCGTGCCGCCGCCCTCGCCCTTGCCCTCGCCACCGCGATGGGCGGGCTGACCTTTACCCCGGCGTCCGCGCTGGCCAAGGCCCCGGCCAAGGTCGACATCGCCTATGACCAGTTCACCCTGCCCAACGGCCTGCGGGTGATCGTGCACACCGACCGCAAGGCGCCGATCGTCGCGGTCAACCTCTGGTACCACGTGGGCAGCAAGGATGAGCCGGCGGGTCGCAGCGGCTTCGCCCACCTGTTCGAGCACCTGATGTTCAACGGCTCGGAAAACCACCCGGGCGAATACTTCGAACCGTTCGAGATGATCGGCGCCACCGACATGAACGGCACCACCAACCAGGACCGCACCAACTACTTCCAGAACGTGCCGACTACCGCGCTCGACACCGCGCTGTGGATGGAGTCCGACCGCATGGGCCACCTGCTCGGCGCGATCGACCAGAAGACCCTGGACGAGCAGCGCGGCGTGGTGCAGAACGAAAAGCGGCAGGGCGAGAACCAGCCCTACGGCCAGGTCTGGACCAAGCTGGGCGAAGCGCTGTACCCGAAGAGCCACCCGTACGGCCACACCGTCATCGGCTCGATGAACGACCTCAACGCCGCGTCGCTGGATGACGTGAAGCAGTGGTTCCGCACCTGGTACGGCCCGAACAACGCGGTGCTGGTGCTGGCCGGCGACATCGACGTCAAGACCGCCCGGGAGAAGGTGACCCAGTACTTCGGCCACATCCCGGCGTCGCCGACCATGGCCCAACCGAAGGTCGACGTGGCCGTGCGCGCCCAGTCCACCCGCGAGGTGATGCAGGACAAGGTGCCGGCAGTGCGCATCTACCGCGCCTGGAACGTGGCCCAGGTCGGCACCGCCGACATCGACAAGCTGCAGCTGCTCGGCTTCGTGCTGGGCGGCAGCAAGAGCTCGCGCCTGGATACTCGCCTGCTGCACGGTGACAAGCTGGTCGACAACATCGAAGCCGGCGCCTACGCCTCGCAGCTGGGCTCCAACTTCATGATCTCGGCCACGCTCAAGGACGGCGTCGACCCGGCCAAGGTCGAAGCCATCATCGAGGAGGAACTGCGCAAGCTGATCGCCGAAGGCCCGACGGCCGCCGAACTGGCGCAGGCCAAGACGGCCACCCGCGCCAGCTTCATCCGCGGCATTGAGCGCATCGGCGGCTTCGGCGGCAAGGCCGACGCCCTGGCCGAATGCGCGATCTACACCGGCAACCCGGGCTGCTTCCGCGACTCGCTGAAGACCATCGAGTCGGCCACCGCCGCCGACCTGAAGGCCGTGGGCGCGCAATGGCTCGGCAAGGGCGACCACACCCTCGTGGTGGCCAAGGGCGAGCGCACCCCGTTGCCGGAAGACCCGGCCGGCACCCCGGCGCCCTTCCAGTTGCCGGCCGTGGACAAGAAGTACAAGACCACCGCCAGCACCGTTGACCGCAAGGCCGGCGTGCCGATGCCGACCCAGTTCCCGCAGCTGACCTTCCCGGCGCTGCAGCGCGCGACCCTGTCCAACGGCACGCAGGTGATCCTGGCCGAGCGCCACGACATCCCGGTGGTGCAGATGAGCTACCAGTTCAACGGGGGCTACACCGCCGACCACGGCGCCAAGCTGGGCACGTCGAGCTTTGCCATGGGCATGCTGGACGAGGGTGCCGGCGAGCTGGGCACGCTGGCCTTCGCCAACCGCGCCGAAGCACTGGGTGCCAACCTCGGCGCCAGCGCCTCGCTGGACGGCAGCAGCGTCTACCTCTCGGCGCTGAAGGAGAACCTGGACCCGTCGCTGGACCTGTTCGCCGACATGCTGCGCGCCCCGCGCTTCGACCAGGCGGAAGTCGACCGCATCAAGGCCAGCTGGATCGCCGGCATCAAGCAGGAGAAGGCGCGCCCGACCTCGGCCGCGCTACGCGTGCTGCCGCCGCTGCTGTACGGCAACGACCACGCCTACGCCATTCCGTTCAGCGGCAGCGGCACCGAAGCCTCCATTGCCAGCCTGACCCGCGACGACCTCGTGGCGTTCCACAAGGCCTGGGTGCGTCCGGAAGGCTCGACCCTGATCGTGGTGGGCGACACCACGCTCAAGGACGTCGTGCCGCTGCTGGAAAAGCACCTGGGTGACTGGAAGGGTGAGGGCGCGGCGCCGGTGGCCGCCAGCCCGGCCGGCGTGGCCCGTCCGACCCAGCCGCGCGTGTTCCTGGTGGATCAGCCGGGCGCGGTGCAGGCCAACCTCTTCGTCGGCCAGCTGATGCCCTCGTCCAAGGACCCGGGCGCGGTCAAGCTGGAAGTGGCCAACGACGTCATCGGTGGCTCGTTCACCGCGCGCCTGAACATGAACCTGCGCGAGGACAAGCACTGGTCCTACGGCGCCCGCACCCAGCTGGTCAACGCCCTGGGCCCGCGCCCGTGGCTGGCGGTGGCGCCGGTGCAGATCGACAAGACCGTCGAGTCGATGAAGGAAGTGCAGCGTGAGGTCGCCGACTACGTCAGCGGCAAGGCACCGCCGACCGCCGCCGAGATCGCCAAGATCCAGGCCAACGAAAGCCGCAGTCTGCCGGGTGCGTACGAGACCGCCAGCGCGGTGATGGGCACCATCGGCGGCATCGTCCGCTACGGCCGTCCGGACGACTACGTCACTCGCCGCAACGCCGAGATCGCGGCGCTGACGCCGGCGCAGGTGGCCGAAGCAGCGAAGGCCATCGACGCCAACGCCCTGACCTGGGTAGTGGTGGGTGACCTGAAGCAGATCGAGGCCCCGGTGCGCTCGCTGAACCTGGGTCCGGTGCAGGTGCTGGACGCCGATGGCAAGCCGGTGGCCGCGACCGCGGCCGCTGCGGCGGCGCCCACCGCGACCGGCAACGGCCAGCGGGCGAAGTGATTCGCTGACGTGCGTCCGCTCGCACGCCGCCGGCCCAAGGCCGGAGGCGTGCGAGTCACCCGCGATTCATGGCCGCGGTTCTCAACCTCGACGCCCCGGGCGACAATCCGGGGCGTTGTCTCTTTCCGACCCGGGAGAATCCGATGCGCCGACTGTTGCCGCTTGCCATTGCCGCCACCCTGCTTGCCGGCGGGTGCACCTGGGTGCACATGGCCCCGGGCGCCAGTGGCGTAAGCGTCATCGGTGCGGGCGCCGCCCCGGGGGGTTGCGAAAAGCGCGGCGAGGTCGAGGTGTCGGTCAAGGACCGCATCGGGCCATACGAGCGCAACACCCTGCGCGTGCGGGAGGAGCTGGAGACCCTGGCCCGCAACGAGGCCCCGGGCCTGGGCGCCAACACGGTGCAGCCGCTCGCCGAGCCCCACGACGGCACCCAGCGCTTCACTGCCTGGCGCTGCGCCGGGCGCTGACGCGGGCGCGGGGGTCCGTCACCGCGGCGCGCTCGGCATCCTACCCGCGCCTGCGACGGGGTCTTGCAGGAAACGGCGCACGGCGGACCTGGCTGCTAGGTGAACTCCGCCGGGAATCGGTCGCCATCGTGCCGGCAACGTCCGACTTTCGTCGTCTTGGGCCCTCCGTCGGGATCGGGCGGGTGCGCTGCGGCCGCGAAGGCGTTAATCTTTCGTGTTCTACGCCCACTTGGTTCGCCCGCCCATGCTGTTCCAACACGTCGCCATCGCCGGCCTGGCCCACATCGACGCGCCGCGCCGCCTGAGCTCGGAGGAGATCAACGCCCGGCTCAAGCCGACGCTGGATCGCCTCGGCATCAAGACCGACGTGCTCGGCGACATCGCCGGCATCCATGCCCGCCGCCTGTGGGACGGCGACGTGCAGGCGTCCGATGCCGCGACCCTGGCCGCGGTGAAGGCACTGGCCGACGCCGGCATCGAACCCGATCGCGTGGGCCTGCTGGTCAACACCTCGGTCAGCCGCGACTACCTGGAGCCGTCCACCGCTTCGATCGTCAGCGGCAACCTCGGCCTGCCCGACACCTGCCAGAACTTCGACGTGGCCAACGCCTGCCTCGCCTTCATCAACGGCATGGACATCGCCAGCCGCATGATCGAGCGCGGTGAAATCGAGTACGCGCTGGTAGTCGATGGCGAGACCGCCGACCTCGCCTACGAGAAGACCATCGAGCGCATGACCCGCGCCGATGTCACCGACGAGGACTTCCGCAACGAACTGGCCACGCTGACGCTGGGCTCCGGCGCCGCGGCGATGGTGCTGGCGCGCAGCGAACTGGCGCCGGGCGCGCCGCGCTACAAGGGCGGCGTCACCCGCGCGGCCACCGAGTGGAACAAGCTGTGCCGCGGCAACCTCGACGGCATGGTCACCGACACCCGCATGCTGCTGATCGAGGGCATCAAGCTGGCGACCAAGACCTTCGAAGTCGCCAAGCAGAAGCTCGGCTGGGTGGCCGCCGAACTGGACGAGTTCGTCATCCACCAGGTCAGCAAGGTGCACACCGCCGCCTTCACCAAGGCCATGGGCATCGACCCGAAGAAGGTCATGACCATCTTTAACGAGCACGGCAACATCGGTCCGGCCTCGGTGCCGATCGTGCTGAGCAAGCTGCGTGAAATGGGCCGCCTGAAGAAGGGTGACCGCGTGGCGCTGCTGGGCATCGGCTCGGGCCTGAACTGCTCGATGGCCGAGGTCGTCTGGTAAACACCGCGGCGCCGGGCGGCGAAGGCTGCCCGGGCGTCTTCGATCGAAAGCCCGGCCGCACTGCAGGCCGGGCTTTTTTTGTGGGTGCGGCGTCAGTGGCGGGCGCAGCGGCGTGGATCCAGGCCGGCGCGCTCGCACAGCTGGCGCCGGCAGCGCAGCCCCTGCAGGTGGCTCGCGGCGGGGCATTGGTCCAACTGGGCCCGCAATGACGGCGGTTCCGCGTTCGTCGGTGTCGAGGTGGCAGGCGCCGCCGGTTTCGCGGCCGCCGCGGGCATCGGCGCCCGATCCAACTGGCGCGCCAGCTGGTCCAGCGCCACGGTGTCGCGCGGCGCCGCCGCCGGCTGGATGTTGTCCAACAGGGCTTGCAGCAAACCGGGCTCGTGACCCGCCGCCGCAGCCGTGCTCGCCCGCCGGGCAGCCGCGGGCGCCAATGCCTGGGCCGATGCCGACGCACGCTCCGGTGTGGATCGCGGAGCCGGTCCCGGCGTGGATGCCCCTGCCGCGGTCGCCTTGTCTGTCGTCGCCACTGAGGCCGCCGTCTGCCGCGCGCGCTCGGTACCCACGCCACGGTCCTGCACGGGTGTGGCCGTGGTACCGATCGCATTGAAGGGATTGCGTGCCTGCGTGGTGAGCGATTGCGCATCGGGTCCCGGTCCGGCATTTGCGATCGCGCCTTCCGGCCGGTCCGGGTGCGTGGTTAGGGCATCAAACGGGTTCTGGATCGTCCCGGGCCCGGGCGATGGCGCGTCCACCAATGTCGCCGTCGACGGTTCGACGGGCGCGGGCGCCGCAAGGGGCGCGCGTCCGGACGCCGGGAACGATGCCACGGGCGCATCGGGCATCAACGTCGCCCACGCCAACGCGACCAGTGACGCCAATGCCAGCACGGCAGCAAGCGCCGCGCGAAGATGCCTCGGGCGGCGCGACCGTCGTGGCGCGGGCAGCGGTGCCGTGTCTGCTAGGATGCGCGCCGGCAAAGGGCCAGGCGCGAGGCGCTGCGTATCGGCACCCGCCAACAGGCTGGGGCGCCGTGGTTTGGCATCGTGCCGATCCACGTGGACTCCTTTCCGACCCGGTCCGTGCCGGGTCACATGCGGCCGCATTCTGGGATGCGCCGCCACCACCGTCAAATGCCGTCGCCAGGGAAGGTGCCGCTTGATCGCTGTCTTGGTGTCGCTGCTGTTCGTCGCGGTGTCGTGGTGTCGCGGGCCGCTTGGTTGCTGCTGTTCGACGAGGCGCGCGCACGCGTAGCGTCCCGCCTGATGCGCTGGCAACGCGCCGTCGACGCACGCGCCGTGCAGGGCTGGTCTCGTACCACGTGCACGCCCCGCGCGTCGTGTCGGCACGCAGCGAATAGGGCGGGCCGGCTGTTGTGCCGCGTGCACCGTTATCGCCTTTGGTTGCTAGGCGCCGCGGTGCTGATCGCCTGCAAGGTCGCCGCGTTCGGGGAAGCGGCTGCGATGGAGGCCCGCTGCTGCCTAACGCGCACGTAGGTCCCCTTCGGTATCAGCCGCTGAGACCGGGTCCGGTTACGCTGTGCGCCACATGCCGCCCCGGCATTCTTCGCAGACAGGACGGGTTTGGACGACATCAGCGCAGGCCTCATCGTCTACCGCGCCAGCCGCCTGGAGGCGTTGTTGGACCCGTTTCTGCACCTGCTGGAAGCGCATCCGCCCGCGCACGTGCTGGCGCCTCAGACCGTGATCGCGGCGCACCCGGGCATGCGCCATTGGCTGACCGCGGCGTTGGCGCGGCGACGCGGCCCGCGCGGCATTGCCGCCAACCTCGACATCGTCCTGCCCAGTGCATGGCTCGACGCCCTCGCGCGCCGGCAACTGGGGGCGTCTGCCGTGGCGCTGGAGCCGTACCAGCGGGCGCACCTGCGCTGGCGCATCCACGCGCGGCTGCCCGAGCTGGACGCCCCGCAGGTGCAGCACTACCTGCAGGGCGCGGACGGTGCCCGCCGCCGCTTCCAGCTCGCCGACCGCCTGGCCCGGTTGTACAGCCAGTACGTGGTCTATCGCCCCGATTGGCTGAGCGCGTGGGCCGCGGGCCAGGACACGCGGCCCGCGGCCGGGTTCATCGGCCCGCTCTGGCGCCTGCTGCGGACCGAGGTCGGCATGCCGCATCGCGGCGAATGGCTGGCCCGGCTGGAAGCCGCGCTCCTGGCGCCGGAGGTTCCCGCGGAGACCGAGCCCCTGCACCTGTTCGGCGTCAGCCACGTGGCGCCGGCGGAGTTGGCCGTGCTTCGGGCGGTGGCCCGGCATCGGCCCGTGGTGCTGTATGTCCCCGACCCCTGCCGCGCCTACTGGGCTGGCCTGCGCAGCGACCGCGCCATGCTGCGCGAACGCGTCCGTGCGGATGCCGCGGGGCACGACACCGAAGCGCTGTTCCTCGAGCAGGGTCATCCCCTGCTGGCGGCCTGGGGGCGCATGGGCCAGCACTTCGTGCTGGCGCTGGAAGACAGCGACCTGCAGGTGGACGTGCGCCACTGGCGCGACGAAGAGGCGGCAGCTGACGCGCCGCACGAGGCGCCGCCGGGCAGCCTGCTGCGCAACCTGCAGGAAAGCATCCGCCACGGCGATCCCACCGCCATGGCGCCCACGGCCAATCAGGCCGCACAGCGCGAGGACCGCTCGTTGCGCGTGCATGCCTGCCACACGCGCCTGCGCGAACTGGAAGTGCTGCGCGACGCGCTGCTGCGCGAGCGCGAGGCGCGCCCTGACCTCAAGCCGGGCGACATCGTGGTGATGGCGCCGGACATCCAGGCCTACGTGCCGCTGCTGCCGGCGGTCTTCGGTGAGCCGGGCGTGATGCAAGGCCCATTGCCGTACCACCTGGCCGATGTCGCGGTCGCGCGTTCCCACCCGCTGCTGCAGGCCTTCGACCAGTTCCTCGATCTTCCCACCGCGCGGTTGACCGCACCGGAGGTGGTGGACCTGTTGCGCGTGCCCGACATTGCCCGACGTTTCGGCCTGGAGCCGGCGGACGTCGAACAGCTCATCGCCTGGCTGGGCCGCAGCCGCGTGGCATGGGCGCTGGATGCGGAAGCGCGTGCGCGGCGCGGGCTGCCGGCGCTGGACGCACACACGTTCGCGTGGGGCGTGGACCGGATGCTCGCCAGCTACGTGTATGGCGCGGGCGTCGAAGGCGCGGACGACGTCGGCGTGCGCTTGCCGGATGGCAGTGAACTTGCACCGATGGCCGGGCTGGGTGGCCCACAGGCGGCCATGCTCGGGGCGCTGGATGCATTGCTGGTGGAAGTGGCCGCCTTCTGCGAGGCCGCACGCACGCCACGGCGCGCCAGCGAGTGGGCCGCGCGGCTGGAGCGCCAGCTCGACGCGTGCTTCCGACTGGCATCCGATGACGTGCGCGGCCGTGACGCGCGCGCGCTGCTGCTGGGCATGGTCCGTGCGGTGGCCAGCGAGCCGGCGGAAAGCGGATTGGACCCGGAGCTCGACTACGCCGTGGTGCGCGACGTATTGCGTGAGCGCCTGTCCGCCGCCTCGGAACGGCAACGCTTCCTGCTGGGCGGCGTGACGTTCTGCGGCATGGTGCCGCAGCGCGCGATCCCGTTCCGCGTGGTGGCAGTGCTGGGCCTCAACGACGGCGAGTTCCCGCGTGCGCCCGGTGGCAGTGGTCTCGACCCGATGGCGCATGATCGCCGCCTCGGCGACCGTGACGTCCGCAGCGACGACCGCTACCTCTTCCTGGAAACCGTCATGTCCGCCCGCGAAGTGCTGCACCTCAGCTACGTTGGCGAAGGCGCGCACGACGGCAAGCCGCGCAACCCGGCCGCGCCCCTGGCCGAACTGCTGGCCGCGCTCGACGAGCATGCCGGCCTGCGCGGCGATGAATCGGCAGAACGCCCGTGGCATGTCCGCCACCCGCTGCAGCCGTTCGACGCGCGCTACTTCGACGGCGGCGATCCGCGGCTGTTCTCGTATCACGCGGGCTTTGCGGACATGGTCGCGCGCGCCGCGCCGGCCCGTGCATCGTTCGTGGCCGATCCGTCGGAAACGGTGCCGTCCCTCGACGCCACGGCCGACGCCCGTGTGGCGCCCTTGCAGGAAGTGATGGCGTATTTCCGTAACCCCGCACGCCAGTTGCTCGCCTCCGGCCTCAACCTGCGGCTGGATGCGCTCGACGAGGATCGCCTGCGCGATGAGGAACCGATGGATCCCCGCTTCGAGGTGCTGGACGGCGTCGGTCGCCGCCTGTTCCTCGAGGCCGCACACGCCGGCACCGCCCTGCCCGAGTCACCCCCGGACTGGCTGCGCCTGACCGGGCTCATGCCCTTGGGGCGCAGCGGCGAGATGGCATGGCAGGCGGAGCGCGACGCCGTGGCGCAGTTGCTTGAGAAGGTGGCGGACCACCCGCTGTTCATGGGCGGCTTGCCCCTGCCGTCGCCGCAGCCGCTGGACGTGATCGTGGGTGCTTATCGGGTGCAAGGCGAAGCGCGCCACGTGCACGTGCGCGACGGCACGCACTGGCTGTTGGGACTGCATCCGCGCCGCGGCAAGGAGGACGAGTTGGGTTTGCGTGAGAGGCTTGAGCTGTTCCTCGAATGGGCGTTGTTGCGCCTCGCGCACCCCGACCCGGCGTACGCGGTGCGCGCCTGCGCGGTGACCGCCGCCGGTGTCGCCGTGTGGCCGGCGAACCTGGACGACTGGGACGCGGCATGGCGTCGCGCCTGCGACGAGGCGCCCACCGTGGCGGCCGGCATGCACGCGGACCTGCAGTCCCGGGTGTGTCGCCTGCTCGACTACTGGACCGCCGCGCGCGAAGCGCCACGCTGGTACTTCCCCAAGACGTCGTGGGCCGCGGTGCAGAAGTCGGGCACGGACGCCGCATCGCAGCAGTGGACCGGTGGCTCGCAGAGCGTGGGCGAGCGCGACTACGCGCCGGGCTACGCGCGCTTGCTGGCCGGTGACCGCGACTTCGCTGTCGGCAGTGTGGACCTGACGCATCTGGCACACGATGCGCACTGGCTGGCCGACGTGCTGGCGCTGCCCGTTGCGGAGGGCATTGCATGAGCCTGCCCCTGCACGCGCCTGAGACTGGCCATCGCTGCTCGGACTGGCGCGACCTGCCGCTGCACGACGGCGGCCGCAGCCTGATCGAAGCCAGCGCCGGCACCGGCAAGACCTGGACGATCGCGGTGCTGTACCTGCGCCTGTTGCTGGAGCGCGCGGTGTCACCGGCGCAGATCGTGGTCACCACCTTCACCGATCCGGCAGCACAGGAACTGCGCGAGCGCCTGCGCGCGCGCCTATTGCAGGCCGAGGCCTTGGCGCACGTCATCATTGACGGTCAGGGCGACCAATCACCGGACAGCGGCCCCGTCGCCGGCAGCGATGAGGCTTGGCTGCGCAGTCGCTGGTGCGCGAACGCGGGTGGGAGCCCGGACACGCTGCGCCGCGACCTGACCCGCCTCCGCCTGGCCTTGGCAGAGCTGGACCTGGCCCCCATCACCACGCTGCACGGACTCTGCCGTCGCGTGCTGGCGGATTTCCCCTTCGAAAGCGGCAGCACCTTCGCACCTGCCGAACTGGTCGCGGCCGAGGCGCTGCTGCAGGAGCTGGCCACCGACGCGTGGCGCGTGCTGGCCCAGGGCGATGAAGGTGACCTGGGTGCAGCGCTGGGCGTCGACTCCCGGGCCAAGCTGCAAAACCAGCTCAAGGCCTACCTCGCGCCGGGTGTGGGGCTGTGGACGCCGGAGCCCGATGCGGAACGCACGCGCCTGTCGCCCACGCTGGCGGCCGACCTGCGGGCGTTGGCCGAGCGTCCCGGTTTGGTCGCCAAGGGCAGGTCGGCGCTGCCCAAGGCGTGGCGAGCGCTGGCGGACCGCCTCGAGGGCGGCGACGCGCCGCTGACCAAGACCACCATCGATCACCTGCTCAAACCGGATCTGCAAAACCAGATCGCCCCCGAACACGTGTGCGCGCTGCGCGAGGATCCGCTGCTCGCTCAGATCGCCGACGCCGTGCGTCTGCTCGAATATCGTGATGCCGCGCCCCGGATTCACGCGTGGCAGGCATGGGTGGCGCGCGTGCGCGCGTGGCGCGAGGCACGGCTCGCCGAGCAGGGCCGGTTGAGTTTTGACGATCTGATCGAGCGCGTGCACCGCGCCCTTCATGCCGGCGACAGTACGTTGGCCGAGCGCCTGCACGCGACGTGGCCGGTGGCGTTGGTGGACGAGTTCCAGGACACCGACGCGCAGCAGTACGCGATCCTCGATCGCATCTTCCGCGCGCCCGATGGCGCCCCGCGCGGTCGCCTGGTGATGATCGGCGACCCCAAGCAGGCCATCTACCGCTTCCGTGGCGGCGATATCCATGCCTATCTGCGCGCAGCCCGTGATTCCGACAGCCACCTGCACCTGGACACCAACTTCCGGTCCTCCACGGCGCTGGTGCAGGCCTTTAACGAGTTTTACCTGCACACGGGCGCTGGTCTGGGCGTGGCGCCGGACACCCCCATCCGCTATGAACCCGTGCACGCCAGCGGCGGGCGTGACGCCGCGTCGTACACGGTGGATGGCGTGCCCTGCACGCGTCCGCTGGTACTGCACGCCCATTCCGATGTCGCGCCGGATGCCGGTGCGCGCCGCCGCGCCGCGCTGGAGGCCTGCGCCAACCACATCGTGGAGCTGCTCTCGGGCCGGCATGCCCTGGGCGACACGCCATTGCGCGCGGGTGACATCGCCGTGCTGCTGCCGACCAACGGCGACGTGGTCGACCTGCGCGCGCGGCTGCTGACACGCGGCGTGCCCTGCGTGGGCGGCGGCAAGTCGAGCGTGTTCGGCTCGGACTGGGCGCGCGAGTTGCAGGTGGTGCTGCACGCGGTGGCGCACCCGCGCGACGAAGCTGCAGTACGGGCCGCGCTCGCTACCACGCTCGGTGGCCACGACTTCGACGCATTGCGCGCTTTGCGCGACCAGCCGGTGGCCTGGCAACAGGTGCTGGAGCGATTCGACGCGTGGCACCAGTGTTGGCGACGGCGTGGCGTGTTGGCGGTGATCCAGGCGGTGATCGCCGATGCGACCCCACGCCTTTTCGCCCGCCCCGATCGCGAACGCGCGCTTACCGACCTGCGCCACCTGGGCGAATTGCTGCAGGCCCGCAGCGAGCAGCAGCCCGGCGCCGAAGCACTGCTGGGGTGGTTGCGCGACCAGCGTGCGGGCGACGGAGACGAGGCGGTCGATGCCGCCGGCGGACAACAGCTGCGCCTGGAATCGGAAGCCAACCGGGTGCAGTTGATGACTCTGCACGCGAGCAAGGGCCTGGAGTTCAACGTGGTGCTGCTGCCGTTGATGTGGCGACACGAGCGCAGCTCGCAGGACCGTCATCCGGTGTTGAACGAGCCGCTGTGCGGACAGCGCGTGGCCGGCTTCGGTGATGCGGCCCGTGCGCTGTTCGATGCCGAGGGGCAGGACGAACGGTTCCGCGTGCTGTACGTGGCGCTGACCCGCGCGCGGCACGCCTGCCACGTGTACACGCTGCCCACCGATCGCCCCGCGAGCGCGCGCAGCAAGAACCCACCCAGCGACCCGGTACGCTCCCCGCTGGATGCTCTGCTGGCACGCGCGCAATCGCAACTGGGTGCTCGCACCCTGCAGGATGTCAGCGCGCACATCGCTTGGTCGGAGGGCTGGCCCTGGCCCCGCGCCGAGTACCGCGACCCGGCTGCGGCAGAGGCATCGTCGCGCCTCGTGCGCAACGAGCCGCCGGTATTGCCGCCCGAGATCAAGCACAGCTTTTCCACGCTGGTGAAGTCGTCACGTCATGGCCTGCTGGAAGAGCCGGCCGCCGCCGATGAGGCGGGGGCCGAAGTCGGCGCCGTGGATGGTCCGGTGGACCTGGACGAAGTGCCCAGCATCGAGGAGCCAGCGCACCCGGAGTTGCTGCGGTTGGGTCCGGTGCGCGGCACCGAATTCGGCAATGCCCTGCACGCGATGTTCGAACACCGCCAACTGGCCGTGCCGATGCATGCGCAACGGGCGTTCATCCTCCAGTGCCTGCGCGACGCCGGCGTGCGCACGCGTGATGTCGATGAGGACACGTGGGTCGACGACCTCGCGGCGCGCCTGGACGCCAGCCTGCAGGCGTCGTTGCTGCCGCAGCGCGATCCCGCGTTGTCCTTGGCCGCACTCACCGCCCGTGCGATGCGTGCGGAAATGGAATTCCACTTCGTCCTGGGCGAGGTGGACCTGCAACGCCTGCGCGCGACGTGCGCCCGTCTGGGCGAATCCGCACTGGTGCCACGCACGGCCCCGGCCACGCTACGCGGCCTGATGACCGGCAAGATCGACCTGGTGTTTGAGCACGCGGGCCGTTTCCACGTCCTGGACTACAAGGGCAACTGGTTGGGCGATCGCCTGTCCGATTACGCGCCCGCGGCGCTGCCCGCGGCGATGGACGCGCACCACTACCGCTTCCAGGCGCTGCTCTACACCGTGGCGGTGCACCGTTACCTGCGGCAGCGCTTGCCGGACTACCGTCCGACGCTGCACCTGGGCGAGGCGATCTATCTGTTCGTGCGCGCAGCCGGCTTGGCGCCTGGTGTCGGCGTCTGGTCTCACCGTTTTGACGATGCGCTGGTGGAGGCGGTGGACGCCGCGCTCGCCGGCGATGCCCTGGAGGTTGCGTGAGCCTGGCTGCCGTCCGCTCCGGTTTCCATTTCCAACGTGATCCGCGCGAACTGGCCGAGGTTGCCTGGCGACCGCTGGATCGCGCGCTGTGGCGCTGGGTGCGTGCCCATGGAGGCTCGGCCGCATTGGCCGACGCGGCCGCCTGGACCAGTCTGGCGGACGGGCACGGTGACACCGCCATGCCCTTGTTGGGCGAGGCCGCGGGGCGCCATGGCATGCCAGTGCCCAGCGAGCCGGCCGTGGCGGCGCTGCGCCAGGAACCCTTGGTGCAAGCTGCCGATGCCGCCGTGGCGCGCTTGGCCGCCGGCGACGGTGCACCGGCCGCGCCGTTCGTGATCGACGACGCCGGGCGCTTCTACCTGTGGCGCAACTTCCGCCAGGAATGCGAAGTGTCGGCGCAGGTGCGTGCGCGCCGGAATGCGCATGGGACGGCGCCCAAGCCCGAGGCAGGGGCCGACGTCGATCGGCTGTTCCAGGGCGACGCCAGCGATGCGGTGCAGGCCCAGCGTCGCGCGGTCGCGCAGGTGCCCGGCCGCCGCCTGTTCGTGCTCACCGGTGGCCCCGGCACCGGCAAGACCACCACCGTGCTGCGCATGCTGCTGATGCTGCAGCGTCAACGGGGTGCCGCTTTGTCGATCGCGGCGGCCGCGCCCACCGGCAAGGCCGCCCAGCGGCTGGTGCAATCGCTGCGCCAAGGCAAGGAGCGCCTGGTGACGGACGGCGCGTTGCCACCGGACTGGCAACCGCTGTGCGATGCGGTGCCCGACACCGAGGCGCTGACGCTGCATCGTCTGCTCGGCTACGACCCGCACCGCGGCGTGTTCCGCCGTGGCCCGCGCGACCCGCTGCCGGCCGACGTGGTGGTGGTGGACGAGGCCTCGATGGTGGACCTGGGCATGCTGCACGCGTTGATGGCCGCTGTGCGCCCCGACGCCACGCTCATTCTGGTCGGCGATGCGGATCAGCTCACCTCGGTGGGCGCCGGTTCCGTGCTGATGGACCTGGTGGCCGTCATGGAGCGCGACGGCGCGGACGATGTCGTGCGCCTGGAGCACAGTTTCCGCGCCGAACGGCACCTCGTGCCCATCAATCAGGCCGTGCGTGCGGGCGATGCCAACGCCTTCGACACGGCCCTGCGCGATGCTGCGCCGCTGGCCCGGCATCGCGCGGTGCGTGACGAACGGGCGTTGGCCGTCGAAGTGCGTCGCTGGGTCGACCTCCTGGCCGAAGACACGTGGCTGCGCCCCACGCTGGACCTCGGTGGAATGACGGCCGGGGTGGGCGCCGAGGCCACCGAGACCGTGCTCCGTGCATTGCGCGCCTTGTCGCAGCGCCAGTTGCTGTGCGCCCTGCGCGAGGATGCGTTTGGCGCCGCAGCACTCAACGCCGCGATCGAACGTGGGCTCCGCCATCGATGGGACGTCGCCGACGGCGCGACGTGGTATCCCGGCCGGGCCGTGCTGGTCACGCGCAACGACTACGACCAACGCCTGTTCAACGGCGACGTCGGGCTGTGCCTGGCCGATGCCGACGGCCACCTGCGCGTGTGGTTCGAAACCGTGGGGGCCGATGGCCAGCCCTCGGTGCGGGGCCTGTCGCCCAACGCGCTGCCCGCCCACGACAGCGCCTTCGCCGTCACCATCCACAAAAGCCAGGGGTCGGAATACGCGCATGCGGCGGTGGTGCTGCCGCCTGACGCCGGCCATCGCATCCTGTCCCGGCAGCTGTTGTACACGGGCGTGTCGCGCGCGAAGCAGCAGCTGGAGGTATGGGGCGCGCCGGAATGCCTGGCCGCCGCACTGGCGCGGCCGATCCGGCGCGCAGGGGGGCTAGTGGAGCGATTGCTGGCCGGGGCGCCGGGCGTGACTTCCAACGCTTGAGGCCGCGGCGCGGGGCTGGGACACCGCAAAGTGCCAAATAAAGGATGGCGCGCCTGGAGGGATTCGAACCCCCGACCAATGGCTTCGGAAGCCACTACTCTATCCGGCTGAGCTACAGGCGCGTGGTGTTGCCGCTCCGCCGGCATCACGCCGTGCGGGAGGGGCATTCTAGCCGGAATCCCCGGCGCTTGCGCGGCAGCGGCGTCAGGCAGCCGGCGCGCGGTCGCGCAGCCAGGCCCGGAAGGTGTCCTGCGGCAACGCCTCGGCGAACAGGTGACCCTGCACCGTGTCGCAGCCGCGCGCGCGCAACGCGGCCAACGTGGCTTCGTCTTCCACGCCCTCGGCGACCACGGTCAGCCCGAACCGGTGCGCCAGGTCGATGATCAGTGCGGCGATGTCGGCGCAAGCGGGGTCGTCCAACAGTCCCGCGACGAAGGACTTGTCGATCTTCAACTCGTCGGCCGGGATGTCCTTGAAGTACGCCAGGCACGAATAGCCGGTGCCAAAGTCGTCTATCGACACCTTGACCCCCTGTTCGCGCACCTGCGACAGGATCCGGAAACTGCGCGCCGGGTCGGCGATCAGCGAGCGCTCGGTAATCTCCAGGGTCAGCCGCGTGTTGGGTCGTCCCCACAGCCGTAGGGCGTTCTCGACCAGTTCGGGCAGGTCCTCGCGCGCGACCATCTCCGCCGGGACGTTGACCGCCACCGACAGCGGCGTCGTCTCGATGGGCCAGTCGGCCGCCTGGCGCAACGCGCTGTTCAAGGCCCAGACGGTGATCGGACGGATCTGACCGGTTTGCTCGGCGATAGGGATGAACCGGTCGGGGGGCACCAGCCCGCGCGATCGGTGCTGCCAGCGCATCAGCGCTTCGGCGCCCACCGGGCGCAACGTGTCAGTCGCCAACTTGGGCTGGTAGCGCAGGAACATCTCGCCGCGTTCGATCGCCCCCTGCATCTCGATTTCCAGATCCCACCACTCCGACAGCCCGCTGGCCGGTGCCCCGTCGCCTGCGGGGAACAGCCAGGGCTGGCCGGTCTCGCGGGCGATGGCAAGCGCCTTCTCGGCCTGACGCAGCAGGAAGTCGGCGTGGCTGGCGTGGCTCGGGCACACCGCGGCGCCGGCAGTGGCACGCAGGCGCACGGTGTTGCCCGCAAAGGTGAAGGTCGGTTCCAGCTGCCGGAACAGCTTCTGCACGGCCAATTCGGCGTGCCCCTTGTTCATCAGCCGGGTCAGGATCAACGCGAAGCGGTCGTTGCCCAGCCGCGCGGCGTAGTCCTGCGGCCGGATCAGTTGGCGCAGTTCGCCGGCCACGTGGCGCAGCGCGGCGTCACCGAACTCGTAGCCGTGGGTGGTGTTGATGCGCGCGAAGTCGTCGATGTCGATGACCACCACGGCCAGCAGCGCCTCCCGCTCGACCGCCATCAGCACATGGCGCTTGAGCAGCGCGAGGAAGCTGCGGCGGTTGTGCAGGCCGGTGAGTTCGTCCTCGATCATCGTTCGCGGCGCCGGTCAGTCCAGGAACAGCTCATGGCTGTTGATGCCAAATGCGCCCACCGGCAGCCCCGACTTGACTGTCAGCGGCTGGCCTTCGCCGTCGGTGGCGACCACGCCCAGGTCCAGCTCACGGAACTCGGGCAAGGGCAGCTTGTCGCGGTCCAACAGCAGCATTACCCGTGGGCGCAGGCGCTTGAGGCTGTGGACCTCCACCACGACGCCGACTTCGCCGGTGGACAGTTCCACCAGCGAACCGGTCGGGTAGATGCCGCAGGTCTGGATGAACTGTTCCACCAGCTCGGCCTGGAACTGCCGCCCGCGCTGTTCGTAAAGCTCCGCCACTGCCTGATGCGGCGAGCGGCTGCGGGCGTAAGGGCGCACGCAGGTCATCGCGTCGTAGCTGTCGACCACGCCCATGATCCGCCCGAAGATGGGAATGGCGGTGCCCACCAGCCCGTAAGGATAGCCACTGCCATCGTGGCGCTCATGGTGGGTGGCGACAATCTCGATCACTCGCGGGGGGATGCCCGGCGTGCGCTCGACGATCTCGAGGCTGTGGTGCACGTGGCGGCGGACGAGCGCCGCGTCGCTCTCGCTCAGCGGACTGTGCTTGGCCAGCAGCTCCGGTGGCAATTGCGTCTTGCCGATGTCGCACAGCATTCCGCCGAGAGCCAGCTGCTCAAGTTCCTCGCGCGCCATCCCCAGGTGGCGACCGAAACTTGCCGCCCAGATCGCGTTCCCCAGCGCGTGCTGGTAGGAGTAATCGTCGCGACGCTTGAGCTCCTTCAGCCAGCCGAAGGCGGCCGGATTGCGCAGCACCGAATCGACCATGGCATCGACGCCGGGCTTGAGCTTGTCCAGGTCCAGTCGCTGGCCGTTGCGCAGGTCATCCATCACCTCGGCAATGCGCGCACGCAGTGAGTCATGGGCCGCCTCGGCCATCGGCAGTTCCGCGCGGAACTCCGTGGACACCTCCCAGTCCTGCTTGCGCAGCCGCTTGATCTCCAGCGCGTCGCGGGCTTCTTGTACCCGAGGCGGCACGGTTTCGTGCACGATGAAGCGTGGATCGGGCGCGAACCCGGCGCTGCTGTCGACCCACACGTAGGTGCAGATGCGCTTGAAGTTGGCCAGCATCTCCTCGCTGTCGACGCGCACGCCTTGCATCGGAAACGAGGTTTCCAGCCACGGCCGATCCAGGCGGCTGACGAACATGCCGCAGGTCAGCCCTCGTACGCTGATTCGCACTTCGCGCGTGTTGACGTCCAAGCCTTTGGCCATCCCCTGCCCATGCACCCGGTCGAGCCTAGCTCGAATCGGGGCGGCAAACCACCGCGCCGGGGTGGGGGAAATTCTCAGCGACGCACCGGCGCCAGTGACGCGCGCTCGCATTCGCGGCAATCCCGGCCTCAGCCCAGGAACAGTTCGTTGCCGTCGATGCCGTAGGCGCCGAGCGGCAGGCCGCATTTGACCGACAGTGCAGTCTCGCGTGCGCCGGTGTCGAGTGTCCCGAGGTCGACGATGCGGAACTCCGGCAGCGGCTGCTTGTCGCGGTCCAGCAGCAGCATCACGCGCGGGCGCAGGCGCTTCAGGCTGTGCACCTCGATCACCACGCCCACTTCGCCACTGGTCAACTCCACCAGCGAGCCGGTCGGATAGATGCCGCATGCCTGGATGAACTGCTCGACGATCTCGGCCTGGAACTGCCGGTCGCGTTGCTCGTACAGCTCTGCGACCGCCTGGTGGGGCGAGAGCACGCGCGCGTAGGGTCGTACCGACGTCATGGCATCGTAGGTGTCCACCACGCCCATGATCCGCCCGAAGATTGGAATCTGGTTGCCGCGAAGGCCCTGCGGGTACCCGCTGCCATCGTGGCGCTCGTGGTGGGTGGCGACGATTTCGATCACGCGTGCCGATGCGCCCGGCGTGCCCGACACGATGTCCAGGCTGAGCTCAACGTGGCGGCGCACCAGAATGGCTTCGTCCGCGTTGAGTGGGGTCTGCTTGGCCAGCAATTCGGGCGGCAGGCAGGTCTTGCCCACATCGCACAACAGCCCGCCCAGCGCGAGATCCTCCAACTCCTCGCGGGTCAGCCCCAGGTGGCGGCCAAAGCTCGCCGCCCAGATCGAGCTGCCCATCGCGCGGTGGTAGGTGTAATCGTCGCGCCGCTTGAGCTCCTTGAGCCACGCCAGCGCCGCGGGGTTGCGCAGCACCGAATCGATCATGGCCTGCACGCCGGCGCGCAATCGGTCCAGGTCCAGGCGGCGACCCTTGCGCAGGTCGCCCACCACTTCCGTGACAAGCGCCTTGAGCGCGACATGCGCCGTTTCGGCGCGCGGCAACTCGTCTTCAACCGGCGCTTCGAGCTGCCAGTCGTGGCGATACAGCCGCTTCAACTCGGGCGATTCGCGCACTTCGCGGTTGCGGGGCACGGCGGGCAGAGGCGCGATATGTCGCAGTTCGGGCACGGTGCCGGCGTGGGTATCGACCCACACGTGGGCGCAAATGCGCATCAGTGCCAGCACTTGGTCGTCAGTGTCCAGGCGCATCCCCTGCAGCGGAAAGCTGGTTTCCAGCCAGGGTCGGTCCAGTCGGGAGACGAACATGCCGCGGGTCAATCCGCGCACGCTGATCCTGACTTCCTTATCGCCGATATCCACGCGGTCCGCCCCCATGGTCCCCGCCCGAGGATAGCGGCAAGTGGGGACTGCGGCCACCGCGAAGAATTCCCGCTAATTCGGACGGCCCGCAGCCGCGTTCCCGGCTTCGTTCGAGTGCACGACTCCTGTCGGGGATGATTGCGCGACAATGTGCGCCTCCCACATGCTGCCGGTGCCTCGCCCGCATGGCCTACGAACGCTTTGAATTCCCCACGCCGCCCAGCACGCCGGCGTGGCGCCACAAGCTGGCGCTGTACTGGCAACTGGTGCGCGGTGACCGCCCGATCGGTTGGTTGCTGCTGTTGTGGCCGACGTGGTGGGCGCTGTGGCTGGCGGCCGATGGCGTGCCGCCGCTGTGGATACTGTTCGTGTTCAGCGCGGGCGTGTGGCTGACGCGATCGGCCGGCTGCGTGATCAACGACTACGCGGACCGATGGCTCGATCCGCACGTGGAACGCACGCGCGGGCGCCCGCTCGCCACCGGCGCGGTGCGCGGTCGCGAAGCACTGGCGGTGTTCGCGGTGCTGATGCTGGTCGCCTTCGCCCTGGTCCTGACCATGAACCGCCTCACCGTGTGGCTGAGTGTCGTGGGCGTGTTCCTGGCCGCCAGCTATCCCTACCTGAAACGCTACACCTACCTGCCGCAGGTGTACCTCGGCCTCGCGTTTGGCTGGAGCATCCCGATGGGATTTGCGGCGGTGCAGGGCACGGTGCCGCCGGTGGCGTGGCTGCTGTACGTGGCCAATATCTTCTGGACCACCGCGTACGACACCTGGTACGCGATGGTCGATCGCGACGACGACCTCAAGGTCGGCAGCAAGTCCACCGCGATCCTGTTCGGCGACCTCGACCTCGTGGCGCAGGGCGTGCTGTATGCGCTCGCCTTCGCCGCGTTCGCACTGGTGGGCCAGCGTGCGGGGCTGGGGCTGTACTGGTGGCTGGGCTTGGCCGTCGCCGCGGGGCTGGTGGTTTATGAGTTCGCCATCGCGCGCAGCCGTGCCCGGGAGGCGTGCTTCAAGGCGTTCCTGCACAACCACTGGGTCGGTGCCGCGATTTTCGCCGGCCTGGCGGTGGATCGCGCGTTGCACTGACGCGTTGCAGGCGGGTGATCCGCCTTGCCGCGCCCCGCGGGTCCAGCGGCGACATCGCACGCGGATTCACAGTGCGCGTGCACAGACCCACGCCTCCACCCGGCGTACCCCGGCCTCACGCAGGGCCCATGCGGCGGCCTGCAGCGTGGCGCCAGTGGTCATCACATCGTCCACCAGCACCACATGCGCCGGCAGCGGGTCGCGGGCGGTGACGGCGAAGGCGTCGTCCAGGTTGGACTGGCGGGCATCGGCATCGAGCGTGGATTGCGGTCGCGTGTGCCGCACGCGCCTCAGCAGTTCGGGACGCAGGGGCACGCCCAGCATCCGCGCCAAGGGCGCGGCGATTTCGTGCGCCTGGTTGTAGCCGCGCTCGCGCAGGCGCTTGGGGTGCAACGGCACCGGCACCAACGCGTCCGGCGGCGGCAGGTCGGCATGGGCCTCGGCCATCAGGCGCGCGACCAGTCGACCGACGGCCAGGTCCCCGTGGAATTTCAGGCGCGGCAGCAACCGGTCCAGCGGTGCGGCGTAGGTGAACACGGCGCGGGTGGCGGCCATCGGCGGGGGCTCGTGCTCGCACAGGGTGCACTGGGTCGGGCCATTCCCGGCCGGGACGGGCAGGGGCAGGGCACAGAGGTCGCAGGCCGGGCCGCTCCACGGCAGCTGTCGATCACAGCGGCCGCACAGGTCGCGTTCGTCCTGGCCGGGATCGCCGCACAGCAGGCAGCGCGCGGGCCACAGGGTTCGGGCCAGGGGCGCGAACGAGGCGGCCAGCGACCGGCCGAGCGCCATGAGCCCGTGTCGAGCCGGCAGGACGTCGTCGGGGGCTGGGCGTGCGCGCGCGGCGTTTCGGCAGGGCCCGGCCCCTGTCGGCAGGATGCTGTCAACTTCAAACGGAGCATTTTGGTTGACAGGGTGGGTCATGCTTTCCAGACTGCCCGCCTCCCCACGAGCTGTCTGTCGGACGCCGCCCATGCATGCTGTCAGTGAAACCCCCGACGCGCCCCTGGCGCCGCGCCGCCATGACTGGTCCCGCGCCGAGGTCCGCGCCCTCTTCGACCTGCCGATCCCGGAGCTGCTGCACCGCGCCGCCGGCGTGCACCGCCAGCACTTCGACCCGACTGAGGTCCAGGTCAGCACCCTGCTGTCGGTCAAGACCGGCGGCTGCCCCGAGGACTGCGCCTACTGCCCGCAGGCGCAGCGCTACGACACCGGCGTCGACGCCAGCAAGCTGATGACGACCGAGGCCGTGGTGGAGAAGGCCAAGGCCGCCAAGGCCGCCGGCGCCAGCCGTTTCTGCATGGGCGCGGCGTGGCGTTCGCCCGCCGACCGCGATATCCCCAAGGTCGCCGCCATGATCAGCGAGGTCAAGGCGCTGGGGCTGGAGACCTGCGCCACGCTGGGCATGCTCAGCGGCTCGCAGGCGCAGGCGCTGCGCGAGGCGGGGCTGGACTACTACAACCACAACCTCGACACCGCGCCGGAGTTCTACAACCAGATCATCCACACCCGCGAGTTCCAGGACCGCCTGGACACGCTGGCGCACGTGCGGGACGCGGGCATGAAGACCTGCTGCGGCGGCGTCGTGGGCATGGGCGAGAGCCGCGAGCAGCGCGCCGGCCTGCTGCAGACCCTGGCCAACCTGCCGGCGCACCCGGACTCGGTGCCGATCAACCGCCTGGTGCAGGTGGAAGGCACGCCGCTGGCCGGCACCACCGAGCTGGACCCCTTCGAATTCGTGCGCACCATCGCAGTTGCGCGGCTGCTGATGCCGCAGTCTATGGTGCGGTTGTCGGCCGGACGCGAGGCCATGAGCGACGAGTTGCAGGCGCTCTGTTTCCTCGCCGGCGCCAACTCGATCTTCTATGGGGAAAAGCTCTTGACCACCGGCAACCCGGATACCGAACGGGACCTGGCCCTGTTCGCCCGCCTTGGCCTGCGCCCGATGCAGGTTGCGGTGGAGGCGAAGGCCGGCACCATGCACGCCGACATCATCGAAGGATCGAACCAGTACGGCGCGGGTGCCGGCGGCTGCGGTGGCCACTGTTCCTGCGCGGCCTGAGCCATGGCCCGCGCGAACTGGCGTGACCGCATCCACGCCGCCCGCGCCCAGCGGGTGGCCCAGCACCGGGTGCGCGAACGCCGCACGGTGACCCACCGCGACGGCGCCCGCTGCGAGGTGGACGGCCGCTGGCTCACCAACTTCTGCGGCAACGATTACCTCGGCCTCTCGCAGCACTTCAAGGTCACCACCGCGCTGGGCGATGTCTCGGCGCGCGAAGGCGCCGGTGGCGTCGCCTCGCACCTGGTGTGCGGCCACCATGCCGCGCACGAGGCGCTGGAGCGCGAGCTGGCCGACTGGCTCGGCGCGCCGCGTGCGCTGCTGTTCGGCAGCGGCTACCTGGCCAACCTCGCCGTGGTCCAGGCGCTGCTCGGCGACGACGACGTGTGCGTGCAGGACCGCCTGAACCACGCCAGCCTGATCGACGCCGCGCGCCTCGCCGGATGCCGCCTGCGCCGTTACCCGCACGCCGACGCCGAAGGCGCCATCCGCCAGTTGCGCAGCGTGCCCGATGGCATGGCGATGCTGGTCACCGATGGCGTCTTCAGCATGGACGGCGACACCGCGCCCCTGCGCGAACTGTCCTTGGCGGCGCGCATGCAGAAGGCCCTGATGTACGTCGACGATGCCCACGGCGTGGGCGTGCTGGGCCCCGACGGGCGTGGCACGGTCGCGGCGGCGCGCCTGGGCGTGGAGCAGGTGCCGCTGCAACTGGCGACACTGGGCAAGGCGCTGGGGGGCTACGGTGCGGCGGTGGTGGGCGACGCGGACCTGGTCAACCACCTCGCCGAAAGCGCGCGTCCCTACATCTACACCACCGCATTGCCGCCCGCGCAGGCCGCGGCGACCTTGGCCGCGGTGAAACTGGCGCGCACCGAGCATTGGCGGCGCGAGCGCCTGCGCGAATTGGCCACGCGGCTGCGCGAGCGCAGCCATGCCCACGGCTTCAAGCTGCTGCCCTCGGAGACGCCGATCCAGCCCCTGGTGTGCGGCGACGAACGCGTGGCGCTGGCCATGGCGCATGCGCTCGAGGCCCAGGGCTTCTGGGTCGCGGCGATTCGCCCGCCGACGGTGCCCGAAGGCAGCGCCCGGTTGCGCATCACCCTGTCGGCCCTGCATACGCCGGCCGACGTCGATGCACTGGTGGAAGCGCTCGCGTGGGCCCGTGAGGCGGTCGAACGTGGGTACGAGGCGGTGGCTTGAGGCCCGACACATCGGCGTCCGGGCCTGTACGTCACCCGTCGCGTCGCGCGGGTTAGCCTGTCCCTTCCCCATTCTTCCCTGGCGCCGTCCGGCGCTGGTTTCCCCGCGTTTCCTGTAGTCAGATCCCTGGATGAACCTGCATATCGAATCGCATGGCCACGGGCCCTCGCTGGCCCTGGTGCATGGCTGGGCCATGCACGGCGGGCTGTTCATGCCGCTGGTCGCGCACCTCGCCGATCGTTACACCCTGCACCTGGTCGACCTCCCCGGCCATGGCCTCTCGCGCGACTGCGATGCGCCGCTCTTGCCCGAAGCATTGTCGGACGAACTGGTGGCGCGCGTGCCCGATGCGGTGTGGCTGGGCTGGTCGCTGGGCGGCCAGTTCGCGCTGCGCGCCGCCCTGGATCATCCGGAGGCCGTGCGCGGCGTGGTGATGGTGGCCTCGTCGCCGCGTTTCGTCAGCGGCGAAGACTGGCCGCATGGGGTCGGCCCCGACCTGTTCCGCGATTTCGGCGCTGCGCTGCGCCGTGATTTCCGCGGCACGCTGGAAGGCTTCCTTGCATTGGAATCGCTCGGCTCGGCCACCGCGCAGGAAGACCTGCGCAACCTCAAAGGCCACGCCTTCGAGCGCGGCGAACCCGACCCGCGCGTGTTGCAGGAGGGGCTGCGGCTGCTCGACCAGGCTGACCTGCGCGAGGATCTGACCCGGCTGAAGGTGCCCAGCCTGTGGATCTCGGGCCGCCGCGACCGGCTGGTGCCGGCCGGGGCCATGCCCGCGGCCGCCAAGCTCGCGCACGCCGCGCGCAGCGTGGTGATCGCCCAAGCCGGGCACGCACCGTTCCTCAGCGCCACCGCCCAGGTGGCGGACGAGATCGACCAATTCATGCAGGCGCTGCCTGCGCTTCCGGGCGACAATAGCCCGATCGCCGGCTAGGCGCCGGCCTCCCCTCCCCGGACCAAGGCGCGCGGTGCGTCCGCACCGTCCGCCCGCGCGAAGGATCGCGCCGCAGGAACGCCATGACCGAACTGTTCGACCATCGCCAGGTGCGCCGGAGTTTTTCGCGTGCCGCACAGCACTACGACTCCGCCGCCGCGTTGCAGCGTGAAGTCGGTGCACGCCTGTCCGAATCGCTGGACTACTATGAAGACGCTTCGCGCAACGCGCCGTCGCCGCAGGTCATCGTCGACCTGGGGTGCGGGCCGGGCCATGCTGCCGCCGCGATGCAGAAGCGCTGGCCCAAGGCGCAGGTGATCGCGCTGGACCTGGCGATGGGCATGCTGCGGCAGACCCGCGCCAACACCGCCGGCCGCCTGCCGGCGTTCCTGGATTTCACCCGCCGCCCCGAGCCCGTGTGCGCCGATGTCGCGCGGCTGCCGCTGCGCGATGCCAGCGTCGACATCCTGTACTCCAACCTCTGCCTGCAGTGGCTGGACGACCTGCCGGCGGTGTTCGCCGGTTTTCGTCGCGTGCTCAAGCCGGGCGGCATGCTGCTGGTGTCCACTTTCGGCCCCGACACGCTGTTCGAGCTGCGCGGTGCGTTTTCCGAGGCCGATGCCGCGCCGCACGTCAGCCTGTTCCCGTCGATCGCGCAGTTTGGCGATGCGTTGATCGCCGCTGGCTTCAAGGACCCGGTGTTGGACCGCGACGAATTCACGGCGCGCCATGACGACATGGCGCTGCTGATGCGTGAGTTGCGCACGCTGGGCGCGACCAACGCCATGCAGGACCGGCGCCGCGCGTTGACCGGTCGCGCGCGCTTTGCCCGCGCGGCGCAGGCCTACGAACAGCTGCGCGGCGACGACGGCAAGTTGCCGGCCACGTGGGAGGTGATCTACGCCCACGCGTGGGGCCCACCGCCCGGCGCGCCGATTCGCGTCGGCGGCGTGGACGAGGTGCAGGTACCGGTCTCGAGCATCAAGGTGAGAAAGCGCGAATGAAGGGATGCGGCTCCGACGCAGCGACGTACCGTCGCCAGGGTGCGGCAGCGTGCCGTCGAGCGAGGCGCGGGCGGTGAAGGCCGGCGCGGGTAAGGCCAGCCAGGTCGCATTGTGGGCCGTCGCCATTGCGCTGCTGTCAGCGCTGTTCTTCACCTGCACCTACGTACTCAACCGCGCCGCGGCCACCGGCGGTGGCCATTGGGCGTGGACGGCGAGCCTGCGTTACCTGATCACCTTGCCGCTGATGCTGCTGGTGATGCCGTGGCAGGGCGGCATCGGGCCGGTGTGGCGGGCGATGCGCGCGCACGCTTGGCCGTGGCTGGGCTGGAGTGGGGTGGGCTTCGTCGGGTTCTACGTACTGCTCAGCTACGCCGCGGCGAGTGGACCGTCGTGGCTGGTGGCCGGTACGTTCCAATTGACCGTAATCGCCGGAATGCTGTGCGCGCCCTTCCTCTACCGCGATGCGCGGGCGAAGGTGCCATTGCCCGCGCTGGCGGTGGGCGCATTGATCGTGGTCGGGGTGCTGATGATGCAGGTCGGGCACGGCGGCGGCCTCGACCTGGCCGGCTGGATCGCGCTGCTGTGCGTGGCGGTCTCGGCCTTCGCCTACCCGCTGGGCAACCGCGGGCTGCTGCTGCACCTGGAGCGCGTGGGCATCGAACTCAACGCGACCCAGCGGGTGTTTGGCATGACCCTGGCCAGCCAGCCGCTGTGGCTGCTGGTGGCCGCGTTCGCGTGGCAGCAGGCGGGCGTGCCTTCCATGGGGCAGGTGTGGTTGGCCGCGGGCGTGGCCCTGGGCGCGGGCATCATCGCCACGGTGCTGTTCTTCCAGGCCACCGGCATGGTGCGGAACGACCCCACCGCCCTGGCCGCCGCCGAGGCGATGCAGGCCGCCGAGCTGCTGTTCGCCACGGTGATCGGCGTGCTGTGGCTCGGCGAAGCCGTGCCGCAGGGCCGCGCGCTGTGGGGCGCGGTGGTGGTGATCGTGGGCATCGTCGCCTTCAGCGTGGCGGCCGCGCGGGCCGCCGCCGGCCATCGGCGCGAAACCGAGGCGCTGCAGGGCGATCACGGCGCATAAGGGCTTGGCCGTGCTGCGCGGTCATGCGCGCCTTGGCCCACGCGATCAGTGCGGTGCAGGTTCCACGCGGAAGATGATGCGATCGCGATACGGCGCGCCGAGCGGCGTGGCGCGGTAGCCCAATGCCGCGATGCGGCCCCGGAATTCGTCCCAGCGCGCCTGCTTGCAGACCCACACCACGTGCGGTTCGTGCTCGCCCAACTCGCGCGCCAGGTCGGTGTCGTTGACCGGGTTGAAGCGCACCGGCGCAGCGGGCTCCAGCGAGACCTTCTCGATCTCCGCGCCCAGGTGCAGGTGCAGGCCATAGCGCGCCATGTCCTCGAGGAAGGCCACTTCCTGCACCGGCCCGGACGTGCGGGCACGGATCGCGTCGGCCCAATCCGCCGCGTTCTTGTGGGTGGGCCACAGCGCCGCGCCCAGCTTCAACGCCAGCAGCGCGCCGGCCCAGGCGGCCAGCCACGGCCAGCGCGGCAGGCCACGGCCCTCGGCGTGGCGCTGTGACGCGGCCGCCAAGGCCATCGGCACGAACAGCGGCAGCACATACAGCGGCATCCGCGATTTGGACAGGCAGAACACCAGCAGGGGCAGCAGGATCCACAGCGCCAGCAGCAGGGCCGGCGCGTCCTCGCCACGCGCGGCGGGGTTGCGGTACCAGCGCCGTACCCGCGTGGGCAGCACGCGCATCCAGCGCCACAGCGACGCCGTCCACGGCAGCGTGCCCAGCAGCAGGGTCGGGGCATACACCTGCAGCCAGCCGTACCACTCGCCGTGCCGGCCGAACTCGTTGGTGGTGACGCGGTTCACTACCTCGTCGCCGACGAAGTACTCGAACAGGCCGGGATGGTTGAGCACCACTGCCACGTACCAGGGCAACGCCAGCAGCACGAACAAGGCCAGCCCCCACCAGTGCAGCGTGCGCCTGCGTTGCGCGCGCGGCAGCAGCAGGTTGAAGGTGAACACCACCACCAGCGGCAGCAGCGCCGGCGGTCCCTTGGTCAGGAACGCCAGTGCGAAGGCTGCCCACATCAGCGCGATCCAGCGCAGGGCGCCGCTGCCGCGCGCGGCATCACCGGTGCGATACATGGCCTCGACGAAGGCATACAGCGCCAGCGTCTCGAAGGCGGCGAGCAGGTAGTCAGTGGTGATCAGTTGCGAGGCGCCCAGCGGCAGCAGCATCGTCGCGTAGACCACGGCGGACAGGTGCTCGGTGCCGGGCTGCAGCCGTCGCGCGAGCCGCCACACCAGCCACACCGACAGCAGGTAGGCGAGCGCGGCCGGTAGGCGGGCGGCCCACGGAGTGTGGCCAAACATCGCCACGCTGGAGGCGATCGCCCAGTAGGTCAGTGGCGGCTTGGTCCAGTGCCCGACTTCGTGGTGGCGACGCGGGTTGAGCCAGTCGCCGCTGTCGAGCATGTTCAGCGCGACGTTGGTGTAGCGCCCTTCGTCCGGGTCCCAGATGCCGCGAGTGCCGAGGAAGCCGAAGGCCAGCACCAACGCCAGCACACAGATCCAGAATCCAGGGGTACGCGACAGTCGTGGCATGGCCGGCCCGTGCAAGCGAATGCGCGGACTGTACCCGAAGAACCGCGACCGGTTATTGACCGACGCGCTCGACGCCGCTCAGAGCATGCGGCGCAGGGTGTCGTCGCGGCGTACCAGATGGTGGTAGAGCGCCGCCAGCACGTGCAGGCCGATCACCCAGTAGAAGATCTCGCCGATCTCGTGGTGCAGCTCTTCGAGCTGGTGCGCGAGGTCCTCGTTGGGCGCGATCAGCGCGGGCAGCGCCACCTGGGTGAAGGGGAGATACAGCGTCTTCTCGTCCGCCCATGCCGTGGCCAGGCCCAGCAGGGGCATCAGCAGGATGAAAGCGTACAGCGCCAGGTGCAGCAGCTTCGACGCCAGAGCCTGCCACGCGGGGGCGGCCGGCGTGATCGGCGGCGCCGTGACCTGCAGGCGCAGCGCCACGCGCCACAGCGCGAGCACGAAGATCGTCAGCCCCGTCCAGAAATGCGCCTGCATCATGGCGGCGCGCTCGGGCGTGCCGCGCTCGAACAGTCCGCGCTGCTCGACGAACAGGTACACGGCCAGGATCAACACCGCGACCAGCCAATGCAGGTGGCGCAGGCCGGCGCTGTAGCGGATGCGGGGCAGGGCGTTCATCGGTGTCGGCTCCGGGTTCGGCCGGAACCGGCCGGGGTGGAAGAGGGTCGCTGGGGCGAGGTGGCGTGCGTGGGCGGTGTCAATATGGACGACCCCGGCGGCGGACTCAACGGACCTGTGCGATCCAGTCCTCGAGGTTGTAGTAGTTGGTGACGCGATGGATGCGGCCGTCGTGCACCTCGAAGAACGCACCGCCGGGCAGCACGTAAGTCTGGCCGTGCGCCGCCGGCAGGCCGGGATCACTCGCGAGGTAGGTGCCGTGGACGACGTACTCCGCGGCGGCGCGCGTGCCGTCGGGCGAGGTCATCACCACGACGTCGCGCAGCTGTTCGCGGTAGCTGGCCTCCATGCGCGCGAGGAAACGCGCAAACGCCGCCTTGCCGGTTTCGCGCGGGCCCTGGTTGAGGTCGTGCGCGACGTCCTCGTCCAGCAACGCCAGCATGCCTTCCCAGTCGCCACGGTTGAATGCCGCGTAGTAGTCCAGCACCACCTCGGTGGCGCGGTCGTTGCTGCGGGTCCCGTCGATCTTCATGCGGCATCCTCGGCGCGGGCGAACAGGGCGGGCAGCGCGTCCAGGTCGACATTGCCACCCGACAGGATGATACCCACCCGCTGTCCCGCGAAAACATCGGGGTGCGCCAGCACGATGGCGAGTGCCACCGCCGACGAGGGTTCCACCAGCAGCTTGAGGCGCTGCCACAGCAGCCGCATCGCCGCGACGACCTGCGCGTCGGTGGCGGTGAGCACCTGCACGCCGTGTTGCTGCAACAACGCGAAATTGGGCGCGCCCAAGGTGCCGCGCAGGCCGTCGCAGACGGTGTCGGGCGTGAATTCGGTGACGCGCTCGCCGCGTTGCAGCGACGCGAAGGTTTCGGCCGCGCCCGCAGGTTCGGCGCCGATGACGCGGCAGCCCGGTGCGCGTGCCGAGGCGGTGATGGCGGTGCCGCCGATCAGCCCGCCGCCGCCGACGGGGGCGACCAGCACGTCCAGGTCCGGCACGGTCGAGAGCAGTTCCAGCGCCGCGGTGCCCTGACCGGCGATCACCCGCGGGTCGGCATAGGGGTGCACGAGGGTCGCACCGGTCTCGGCCTGCACCTCGGCGCACCGGGCCTCCCGGGCGGTGATGGTGGCGGGACAGGGGTGCAGCGTGGCGCCGTAACCGCGGATGGCGGCGAGCTTGGTCGCCACTGCGCCCTCGGGCACCACCACGTGGCAGGCGATGCCGCGGGTCCGGGCGGCGAGCGCCAAGGCGGCACCGTGGTTGCCGGACGAATGGGTGACCACGCCCGCCGACGCGGCGTCGTCGTCCATGGCCCACACGGCGTTGCAGGCACCGCGGAACTTGAATGCGCCGGCCCGTTGCAGCGGTTCGGCCTTGAAGTGCAGCTCGCACCCGGCCATCGCATCCAGACCGTGCGAGCGCAGGACGGGCGTGGCGTGGGCGTGCGGGGCAATGCGTGCGGCGGCCTGGAGGACGTCCTCGAAGCCGGGTAGGGCGGGGGTGGGGGCGGTCATCCGTGGAAGCCTACTCCAGATGCCCAACGCCTCGCGTACGGCCTCGCATGAAGGCCAGGCAACGGCGCGCGTGCCGAACCCGCGGACCGGGCTGGATTAAGCGATAGTTCAATGGCTTGGCCGCAGATTGCCGGCAAGTACCCGGGGGATCCGACCATGTTGCGCAAATTGCTCCTGCCCGCCGTCGCCGCCACCCTGGTCGCCGGCTGCGTCACGACCGACTACGACTACCGCGGTGGCCGTGGCGACTACTACTACGGCCAGCCCTCCACCGAGTACCGCTACCGCGACGGCTACTACCCGTACGGCCCGTATCCCTACGGGTATTACGGGCGGTACCCGTATGGCGCCCATGGCTATCCCTATTACGGGTATCCATACGGCGGGTACTACCGCTATCCGTACTACTACCGCCCGGGCCATCCGACGTACCCGAGGCCCCCGCATCAGGGCCGGCCGGACACCGAGCGGCCGGCGCCGTGGCGCAATTACGACGAAATCCGCCGTCGCCGCGAGGGGCAGGGCGTCCCGCCGGCCGGGGACGGGTTTGGTCCCGCCACCGCCGCGCCGCGGCCGATGCAGCCCTCGCCCGCCCCGCGCAATCGCGGCTCGCGGATGGAGCAGGTGATCCGGCAGGCGCAGCAGCGCGAAGGCGAGCGGCGCCGCACCGACGAGCCCTGAGGTCGGGCGACGCTTCGGGCAGGCTATTGACAGATTGCGTCGCAATGCGACGTAATCGGCCTGCACGAGCCTAGGTCGGCGCCCGCCGAGGAACCACGGATCCCCCCTGTTCCGCCCTCGACGGGCGTCGGCGCCCGTTCCGGCGCCGGCCTTCGGGCCGAAGCGACCGACCTGCGCTGCGGGGCGATGCGTGTACCGGATGGCCGCCAAGCGGGCCCGTCCTTACGGCGGCCAAGGGCCACGGCGTCGGGCCAAATGCGTCCGGGCAAAAGAATGGGGGCCGATGTCCCCCGACATGCGGCCCCCTGGGCTTCCCCTGCAAGTACGTGGCGGGCCCCTGTTCCAATGCCTGCCAGCGCGAAGCGCCTGTCCTACCGGGTGCAAAAAGGTATACGCAGGAAACGTGCCAACTTTTCCCGTCGAGCGTCGGTGGCGCCCGTCCACGCGACGCAACCGATTGATCGGCGTAGACTTTCATCCATGAGCGACTTTTTCCAGTACGACGTGATCGTGGTCGGGGGCGGCCATGCCGGGACCGAGGCCGCGCTGGCGTCGGCGCGGGCCGGCGCGCGCACCCTGCTGCTGACCCACAACGTCGAGACCGTGGGCGCGATGAGTTGCAACCCGGCCATCGGCGGCATCGGCAAGGGCCATCTGGTCAAGGAAATCGACGCCCTCGGCGGGATCATGGCGCGCGCCGCCGACGCCGCCGGCATCCAGTGGCGCCGGCTCAACGCAAGCAAGGGCCCTGCGGTGCGCGCCACCCGCTGCCAGGCCGACCGCGCGCTGTACCGCGGTTTCATCCGCCGCGCCGTGGAAGCCCAGGCCAACCTGACCGTCTTCCAGGCAGCGGTGGACGACATCCTGTTCGCCGGGGCCACCTCGGGTGGCGATGCCCGCGCCGATGCCGGCCGCGGCCACGTGCGCGGCGTGGTCACCCAGACCGGCCTGGCCTTCCACGCACCGGCGGTGGTGCTGACCGCGGGCACGTTCCTGGCCGGCAAGGTGCACATCGGCCCGACCACCTATGCCGCCGGCCGCGCCGGCGATCCGCCCTCGGTGGCACTGGCGGCCAAGCTGCGCGAAGGGCCGTTCGTGGTTGACCGGCTCAAGACCGGCACGCCGCCGCGCATCGACGGGCGCACGCTCGACTACTCGGTGATGGAGGAGCAGCCGGGCGACGATCCGCGCCCGGTGATGTCGTTCATGGGCTCCACCGCCGACCACCCGCGCCAGGTGTCGTGCTGGATCACCCACACCAGCGAACGCACCCACGAGATCATCCGCGGCGCGCTGGACCGCAGCCCGCTGTACACCGGCCAGATCGAAGGCATCGGCCCGCGCTACTGCCCCTCGATCGAGGACAAGGTGGTCCGCTTCGCCGAGAAGGACAGCCACCAGATCTTCGTCGAGCCCGAGGGGCTGGACGTGGCCGAGATTTACCCCAACGGCATTTCCACCTCGCTGCCGTTCGACGTGCAGCTGGCGCTGGTGCGCAGCATCCGCGGCTTCGAGCAGGCGCACATCACCCGCGCTGGCTACGCCATCGAATACGACTTCTTCGATCCCCGCGGATTGAAGGCCACGCTGGAAACCAAGGCGGTCCAGGGCCTGTTTTTCGCGGGGCAGATCAACGGCACCACCGGCTACGAGGAAGCAGCCGCGCAGGGCCTGCTCGCCGGCGTGAATGCGGCGCGCTTCGTGCGCGGCGCGGAGGGTTGGAGCCCGCGCCGCGACGAGGCCTACCTCGGCGTTCTGGTCGACGACCTGATCACCCACGGCACCAGCGAGCCGTACCGCATGTTCACCAGCCGCGCCGAGTACCGGTTGCAGCTGCGCGAGGACAACGCCGACCTGCGCCTGACGCCGGTCGGACGCGATCTGGGCCTGATCGAAGATGCGCGCTTTGCCGCGTTCGAGGCCAAGCGCGAAGCGATCGAGCGCGAGAACACCCGGCTGGGCGCAATCTGGGCCGCGCCCAACAACGCGCTGGGTCGCGAGATCCACGCGACGCTGGGCATCGAGGTCTCGCGCGAGACCAGCGCGCGCGACCTGATCAAGCGCCCGGAACTCGATTACGCGAAGCTGATGGCGGTGCCGTCGCTCGGTCCGGCGGTGGAAGACGTCGCGGTGGCCGAACAGGTGGAGATCGGCATCAAGTACGCCGGTTACCTGGATCGCCAGCGCGAGGAGATCGAGCGCCAGCGCCGCCACGAGGACACCGCGATTCCGGCGGACTTCGACTACGCCGCCGTCCGCGGACTGTCGGCCGAGGTGCAGCAGAAACTGCAGCGTGTGCAGCCGCAGACCATCGGACAGGCGCAACGCATCCCCGGGATGACCCCGGCGGCGATCTCGCTGCTGCTGGTGCATCTGACGCGGCAGAAGCGCAGCCGGGTGGCGTAAGCGATAGCGCCCTTAGCGGTCAGCCGGCGTGAGCGCTCGGTCGGTGTAAGCGCTCACTCGGCGTGAGCGATCGGGCCGCGTGAGACATCGGTCGGCTTGAGCGATCCCGTGGCACGGCATCGCCTTGCAGCATGACGCGGCCGTCGCCGGCCGTTACGCTCGGGACATGCGCACCCCTTTCGTTCCACTCCTCGTTGCCCTCACTGTGGCGTTGTCGGCCTGCCAGCCAACCGCCACTCCCGCCGCCGATGGCGCCCGTGCCAGTGCCGGCAGCGCGATAGCCCCGCCACGCGATCCCGCGCCAGTGGTGCAAAGCGACTGGCCGCTGCCCGCCACGGACCGCGCCGCGCAGCCTGACCTGCTCGCCGGGCCGGACGGCACCCTGGTGCTGAGCTGGATCGAGAAGAACGACCAGGCCCACACGCTGCGGCTGGCGACCCGCGCACCCGGCACGACGGCCTGGAGCGCGCCGCGGACCGTGGCCCGCGGCCGCGACTGGTTCGTCAACTGGGCGGACACCCCGCACGTGGCGATGACGGCCGATGGCGCGTTGTGGACCCACTGGCTGCAGAAGTCCGCGGCCGCCACCTATGCCTACGACGTGGCGCTGGTGCGCTCGGGGGATGGCGGCCAAAACTGGTCGAAGCCGGTGCTGGTCAATACCGACGGCACGGCCACCGAGCATGGCTTCGTTTCGTTGTGGGCCGCCGGGCCGGACCGCATCGGCGTGGCGTGGCTGGACGGTCGCCACACCGCGGCCGACGCGGAGCAAGTGGTACCGGGCGGCGGGCATGACGGCCATGGCGGGCCGGACGGGCACGCGTCGGTGGCCGCGTCCGGCACGCCCGCTGCGGGCGCGGCCGCGCCGGCCGCCGACAGCACGAACGCGGCGCCCTCGCCGCTGCCGGCCCCGGCCGTGCCGATGATGACCCTGCGCACCGCGCACTTCGACGGCGCGCTGCACCGCCACGACGAACAGCCCCTGGACCTGTCCACCTGCGACTGCTGCCAGACCGACGCGGTGGTCACCGCCGGGCGCACCCTGCTGGCCTATCGCGACCGTACCGAGGCCGAGGTGCGGGACATTTTCATCGCCCGCCATGACGGCCAGCGCTGGTTGGTGCCCACGCGCGTGCATGCGGATGCATGGACGATGCCGGCCTGCCCGGTCAACGGTCCCTCGCTGGCCGCGCGCGGGGACGCGGTCGTCGTCGGGTGGTACACCGCCGCCGGTGACGTGCCGACGCTGAAACTGGCCCGCAGCGCCGACGCCGCCAATGCCTTCGCCGCGCCAGTAGTGGTCGACCGCGGCGAAGCCGTGCAGGGCCGGGTTGACGTCGCGCTCGACGGGGACGCAGTGTGGGTGCTGTGGGTGCGTGAATCGGCCCAGGGCCAGTCGCTGCACCTGGCCCGCTACGCCTCCGACTTGTCGCAAGAACTGCAGCGGCTGGAGGTGGCCCGCCTGCAGGGCCGCGGTCGCGCCACCGGCTTTCCGCAGCTGGTGCTGGCCGACGGCGGGGCCTACGTGGTGTGGACCGACGTGGTCGACGGTCGCCCCCGGCTCAAGGGTGCACGCTTTGCCGCACGCGGCTGACCGTCCAGCCATGGATGGCGCGCGTTGTCATTGGGAAACATTCTCGCCGGGGCCGGGCGAGGCCGCTGGCACACTGGCGCGATGATCCGGATCCTGCTGGTCGACGACCACGCCATCGTGCGCGAGGGCTTCAAGCGCCTGTGCGAGGCTGCGCCCGACCTGCAGGTCATCGCCGAGGCGGGCACGGCGGAAGAAGCCATGGCCGCAGTGCGCCTGCATTCGTTGGACGTGGCGCTGGTCGACATCTCATTGGGCCAGCAGAGTGGCCTGCAGTTGCTGCCCGCGCTGCTGGCGATCGCGCCCACGCTCAAGCCCGTTGTCGTCAGCATGCACGAGGACCCGGCACTCGTGGTGCGCGCCATGGACAACGGCGCGCACGGCTACATCACCAAGGGGGCGGCGGCACAGGAGCTGCTGTCGGCGCTGCGCCGCGTGCATGCCGGCGAGCGCGTGCTCAGCAGCGACATCGCCCCGATGCGCCCGCACGCCGACGCCACCCGCTTGAGCCAGCGCGAGCGCGAGACGCTGCGCGGCCTGCTGTCGCAACAACCGCCGAAAGCGTTGGCCATCGACCTGGGCATCAGTGTGAAAACGCTGTACCGCCACCGTGCCAACCTGATGGAGAAGCTGGGCGCGCGCAATGCCGCCGACCTAGCCCGTATAGCGCAGGAGCGCGGACTGCTGATCGGCTGACCGGATGGCCCGCGGCTCGACGCCACCGCGGCGTTGCTGCGCGTGTTGCCGGCAGGCGGCGAGCCAGGCCGAGTGCCCCTACTTTTCCTTGCGCCAGTTGACCGAGGCCCGGTTCTCCACCGTGCTCGATTCGATCTCGATGTCGAAGCCCTTGCGCAGCAGGTACTTCAGCGTCAGCACCTGGCCGGTGCCGAGCAGTGAGACCCCGTAGCTGACGTACAGCTTGGGCGAAAGGTACTTGCCCACGCCGAACACGCTGCCACCCAAGGCGCGGCTTTCCATCACGCCGGCGTCGTCCAGGCCGATGCGCGCCCCCAGCTGCGAAGCCAGCAGGCTGCCGCCGGCGGTGAGCGCGGCACTGGCGGCGTTGAGCTGGCGGCTCTCGTCGCGGCTGGCGCTCGACAGCGGGCGGCCCAGCGCCAGATAGGCCAGCGCTTCCGACTGTGAACTGGCGGGGTTGGACCACACCGTGGCCTCCGGCGCGCTGGCGCGACCGCGGATGTCGACACCCGCGGTGACTTCGCCGACTTCGCGTTCGGCGCGAATGTTGAGGATCGGATTGCCGACCGGTCCGCCGGACCACACCAGCTGGCCACGGGTGATGGTCAGCTTTTGCCCGTAGGCGGTGTAGCGGCCGTCGACGTCGAGCTGGCCGTTGGCCGTCATCTCGCGCCCGGGGCGGGCGCGCACCCGCAGCCGGCCGCCGAGCGTGCCGTCCAGGCCGAAGCCATTGAGTTGCACGTCGTCGCCCAGCGCCAGGGTCAGGTCGAGGTCCAGCGGCAGCGTGCCGGTGTCCTCCGGATCGACCGGATCGAGCACGACCACGTCATCGGAGGCGGAGACGCCTTCGTCCAGCCGCTCCAGGTCGATGCGCGCCGAGGGCACGGTCACGGTGCCGGTCACCTGCAACGGCTGTCCGGCGGTGTAGCGCACCACCACGTCGGGGCTGGCGACGGCGCGCAGGTCGCGGGTATCGGACACCAGCACGTTGTCACCGCGCACGTTGAGCACCAGCGGGGTGTCGTTGCCCTGCCAACCGAGGGTGCCATCCAGGGTGAGCGTGCCGTCGCCGGAGCGCACGCGGCCGGTGATGCGCGCACTGCCGTCGGGTTGCGCATCCATCCGCACGTCGCCGTCGCGCAGTTGGATGGCGAGCGCGGGCAGCTCGGTGGCGAAGTTGCTCAGCTGCGCGTTGCCGCCGAGCAGCGGCTGCGCACGCGTGCCCGATAGCTGGATGCGGCCGGCGAGGCGGCCGGTGGGCTCGACGATGTCCGGCGAGAACAGCTCCATCCACGTCAGTTCGTCGGTGTTGACCGCGATCTCGCCGATCAGCGGCGCGTAGTCGTCCCAGCCGGTGGCGATGCGCGCGTCGATCTGGCCGTCGTCGTTGAGCGTGGCATCAAGTTCGGCGGTCAGGCGCTGCGGGTCAAAGGTGGTGCGCAGGGTCAGGTTGCCGTAACGCACCGGCTCCAGCCGCGCGCGTTCGCTGAACTTCAGGCCGCCGCCGGCCGAGGTGACGGTGGCGGTGCCGCGCCAGGCGTTGCCGACCGGACGCACCTGCGCGTCGATCGCGATGTCACCGCGCAGCAGCCACGGGCGGCGGTCGCTGCGCTCGGGCAGGTACGGTTGCAGCAGGGCCAGTGGCAGGCCGCGGCCGTCGATGTCCAGGCCACGTCGCGGCCAGTCGGCATTCGCACACAGGATGCCGCCGCCACTGGCGGACAGGCAGGCCTGGCTCAGGGCGCCATTGCGCCCGTCCCAGCGGAAGCGCGCGGGTTGCTGCAGACGCCACGGCACACCCTTGGCCGGGTCGAAGGCGAGGGTCGCCAGCGTGCCTTGCCAGGTGCTGCCGCGCTTCTCGGCGTTGCCGGCCAGCTGCACGGCGCCCACATCGCCCCGCGCGCGCACTTCCAGCTGCAGCGCCTCGACCGCGCCGCGTGCGGTGAGATCAAGCGTGTGGAACGGTACGCCGGCCTGCAGGCCGGTGGCACGCACGTCCAGCGCGCCGTCGCGGCCGCGCCAGGGCAGGCGGCCGCGGGCCTGCAGGGTGTCAGCGCGGTAGTCGCCGTACTGCAGGCTGCGGCCGGCGAGGTCGACGTCCACGTCGGGTGCCGTGCGCGGGCCGCGCAGCTGCAGTTCGCCCTGCAGCGTGCCCTGGCCGCTGGGCAGCAGGTCGGCCAGGTGCAGCGGCGCGAAGCGCGCATCGACATCCAGCGTGCGGCCGACCGTGCCCTTGGCCTGCACGCGACTGGCGCCGAGGCGCAGCGCGAGATCGCCTTCGTAGCGGTCGTCGCCACCGGTGGGCGCCGCGCCATACAGCGCGAAGCGGCCCTGTCCGGCCAATGCACGGCCACGCAACTGACCGCCCAGGCGTTGCACGTCGAGCGTGGCTTCCAGTCCGCGGTCCGGGCGGGTGTGCCCGCGGCTGGCGAGCACCCCGTTCACGGCGCCCTTCCACGCCGGCGCGAAATAGCCGGGGTCGAAGCCGGCAAGATCGGCATTGAGCGCCCACTGCAACGACGGCGCCCACACCACCTCGCCCCGCGCATCGAGCGTGCCGGTGGGCATGCGGGCCTGCAATGTCTTCAATGTCGCGCGCTCGGTGTTGCCGCGCGCGTCGAAGCGCACGTCGGCGGCCTGCCCATCGCGCTCCAGCCGCGCGGTGCCGATCGCCGCCCACGCCTGCAACGCGCCGGCCAGCCCGAAGTCGCCGTTGGCGATGATCGCCGGCGCACCCGCCTCGCCGCCCCAGTGCAATTGGCGCGCATTGACCGCAAAGCGCAGCACGCCGCGCTCGGGATCGCGCAGGTCGGCACGCCCGCGCAGGGTCACGGTGCCGTCCAGCAGCGCCAGTGCGAGCGGCTGAACGTCCAGCACCTGCTCGTCCAGGCGCACCTTGGATGGCAGCACCCTGACGGTCTGCCCGTCCCAGGTCACCTGGCCGTGCAGGTCGGCGGCGCCTTCGACGCCGTCAGCGGTCAACGTCCACGCCATCGGCGCGCTGGGGTCGCCGCCCGCAACCAGGGAGGAGTCGAAGGCCTCGGCCGCGCTGCGCAATTGCCAACGCGGCCGCTCGCGACCGCGCAGGGTCACGCTCGCACGCACTGCGCCGGGTGCGCGCCCGGCCACCGCCACGTCCATCCGCGACAGGTCGCCCCGCGCAACCAGCCCCAGCCGAGGCGCGGTCCGGCCCGCGGACGCGGGGAATACGGCGGTCGCCCTGAGGTCGGCGTGGAAATCGTCGCGCGGAATGTAGTCGCCATGCAGGGTAAATCGACCGCGGTCGCTGTCCACGGCGAGGCGTTCAACGTGCAGCGTGCCCGGTTGTGCATCGATGCCACCGCGAAGACGCGTGATGTTGACCAGCGCCGCACCGGCCCGGGTCACGCGCAGCCCGTCGATGCGCACATCGTCGGCCTGCAGCGCCAAGGGCGGCCGGATGTCCGGCAGCACGTCGGGCCAGCGCGGCAATTCGAAGGGCTCGTCATTCTCGGGCAGGTCGAGCGTGGCGCCAGTGACCTGCAAGGCATCGAGCCGCAAGCGGCGGCCCAATAGCGGGCGGATGGCGGGGTCGAGCACCACCGTGTCGGCGCTGAACACCACCGGTCCGCCGGGCGTGCAGTCGGCATCCTCCGGCGGGCACGCGGGCGTGTAGACGAAGCGCACCCCGCGCAAGGTCAGCGGTCCCGCCGCCGGACCTTCGGCCGAACGCCACGCCAGCGATGCGCCGGCGGGCAGGCGCGCCACGATCTGCCGAAGCAACGCATCGCGTCCGCCAATGGTGGTGAGCAGCCAGTACACCAGCGTGGCCATCGCCAGCGCCAGCGCGCCCGCCACCAGGCTGCTGCGGACCGCCAACCAGCGCAGGCGCGCGCGGCGACGCGCACGCAGTTCGGCGATGCGCGCCTCGCGGGCTTCCGGTGTCAGGTCCTGCTGCTCGCGGGGCGATCGACGCAGGCGCATGCTCACAGCTCCGGGCCGATGTTGAGGTACAGATGGAAGCCCGAGTCCGGGTCATCCAACCCGCGCGCGATGTCGATGCGCAGCGGCCCCACCGGCGAGCGCCAGCGCAGGCCAATGCCGACGCCGGTGCGGAAGTCGGGCGAATCATTGAACGCGCTGCCACTGTCGACGAACACCGCCGCGCCCCAGGCGTCGTTGAAATAGCGCTCGTACTCGACGCTACCCGTCAGCACGTTCTTCGCGCCGACCGGGAACTTGTCGCCGTCGGCACCGATGCGCGGTCCGACCTCGCGCCATCCGTAGCCGCGGATGCTGCGGTCGCCGCCCGCATGGAAACGCAGGCTGGGCGGCAGGTCGACCAGCGAATCCGTCAGGGTGTGCCCCAGTTCGCCCCGGGTGATCAGGCGACTGCGCTCACCCAGACCGCGGTACAAGCGCGCGGTCACATGCGCCTGCAGGAAGTTGGCGTCCGAACCCGCGCCTTCCAGCCCGCCGCGCAGCATCACCGATCCTGCCACGCCGCGGCGCGGGTACAGGCGGTCGTCGGTGTCCAGGTATTCGCCGCGCAGCGACGGGTAGGTGAAAGTGCCGTACCGATACCCGCCGCCCCCCACGATGCGCGGCTGTCGTTCGGCCGCATACAGCCAGCGTTCGCGCAGCGCATGCACCGAGGCCACGGCATTCCACTGGGCGTTGATTTCGCCGCTGCGCGCGCCGATGAGTTCGATGCGGCGGTTGTCGATGTAGTCAGTCTGCTCGTCGGCCGCCTGCGCGGTGAACGTGTACCAGCCGTCGATCCAGCCGAAGGCGGGAATGCGGTACTGCGCCGTCAACGTTTTGCGCCGCACCGCCCAGTCCAGTTGCGCCAGCGCCTTGTGCCCGCGGTCGTTGACGTAGCGCCGCTCCACGCCCAGACGCACGCCGGCGCCACTGTCAGTGCCGTAGCTCAGGCCGGCGATGTAGATCGAACGCTTGGCCGGCGTCAGCGTTACTGTGGTCGGCACGCGCCCATCCACCGCATCCTGCGGCCGCGGCTCGATGTCGATGCTGGAAAAGTAATCCAGTTTGGCCAGCGATTCGCGCAGGCGGTCGAGCTTGCCCTGGTGGTAGTAGCTGCCTTCGTCCCAATAGACGAAATGTTCGACGATGCCGTCGCGTAGGATGCGATTGGGCGACTGCACGAAGGTGGTCGGCCCCATGTCGTAGCGGTCGCCGCTGTCCCAGCGCAGGTCGATGTCGGCGGCGTGCTCGGCGCGCGTGACCTCCACCCGGCGCGTGGTGAAATCGGCATCGAAATAGCCGCGTTCGGCCAGGCGGCGGGTGATGCGTGCTTTGCTGAGCTCGTAGATGCCGTGGTCGAAGACATCGCCCTTCGCCGGGGTGAATGCGGCGATCTCGCGATCCAGATAGCGGTCGTCCGCGCCCGGGCCATCAATCGCCACGGTGGCGTCACGCACGCGCACCGGCTCGCCGGGCTGCACGCTGATCACCACCTCGGTACTGCCCTCCTCCTCGTCCCGCGTGCGCTCGACGCTGATGGTGGGCGAGTAGTAGCCAAACGGCTCCAGCGCCTCGCGCGTCTCGGTCTCAGCCTCGCGCACCAGGTAGCCCAGGCGGCGGCCGGACACCTCGCGGCCGATCGCATCGACCAGCGACAGCGAGGTGCGCACGTTGGTGGTCATCGCCTCGTCGAGGCCGCGGATGTCGACGCGGGTGACCTTGGCCGCCTGGGCCGTGCCCGCCAGGCACAGGCTCAGGAATGCGCAGGCAACGGTCCGGGCGGAGGGGGGCATCGGCGCAGCATACCCACGGCGCGTCAAAGCGTGATTAACGTCGGCACGGCGGGCGGGCGCGAGTCCTTTCGCGGTGGGCCCCATGCCGGCGTCGTCGCAGGTCAGATCGCCAGCTGCTCGATGGCCGCCACGCTGCCGAGCCGGTCGCTCAACCGCTGCAGCAGTGCGAGGCGGTTGTTGCGCACCGCGAGGTCGTCGGCATTGACCATCACCCCGTCGAAGAACGCGTCGACCTGCGGGCGCAGCCGGGCCAGGCGGCCGAGCACGGCGACGTAGTCGCGGGCGTCCAAGAGCGCGTCGGTGTCAGCCACTGCGGCATCCACCGCCTCGGCCAGTTCGCGTTCGGCCGGCTCGGTCAGCAGCGCGGTGCTCACCGCGGTCGGCACCGTGCCTTCCACCTTGCGCAGGATGTTGCGGCTGCGCTTGTTGGCCGCGGCCAGCGCAGCGGCTTCCGGCAGCTTGGTGAACTCGCCGATGGCACGCAGGCGCGCGTCAAAGTCCGGCAGCGACTCGTGCACCACGTTCAGCACGGCGTCGAACTGCGCCGCCGGCACGCCCTGCTCGGTGTAGTAGCCACGCAGGCGGTCATAAACGAACTGGGTGATGTCCAGCGCGCCGAGCTCCGGATGGGTGACCGGCTGCAGCGCCACCGCCGCTTCGACCAGCTCGTGCAGCAGCACGTCGTGGCCGCCTTCCAGCAGCGTACGCGCCAGGCCCAGCGCATTGCGGCGCAGGGCGAACGGGTCCTTGTTGCCGGTCGGACGCAGGCCCGCGACGAAGCCGCCGGCCAGCGTGTCCAGGCGTTCGGCAATGGCCAGCACCTGGCCCAGCGGCGACGGGGCGATGGCGTCGCCGGCAAAGCGCGGCATGTAGGCCTCGTCCAGCGCGTTGGCGAGTTCAAGCGGTTCGCCCGCGACCGCCGCGTAGTAGCGCCCGGCGATGCCCTGCAGTTCCGGGAACTCATTGACCAGGCGCGATTGCAGGTCGGCCTTCGACAGGCCGGCTGCGCGCTTGGCCAGCGCCGGGTCCACGCCCACCGCCTGCGCCACGCGCTCGGCCAGCGCGGCCACGCGCGCGACCTTGTCGGCCACGGTGCCCAGCTTGGCCTGGTAGGTCACGTTCGCGAGGCCGTCGTTCATCGACGCCAGGCCCTGCTTCATGTCCTCCACGAAAAAGAACTTGGCGTCGGCAAAGCGCGGGCGGATCACGCGCTCGTAGCCCTTCCGCACCTCGGCCTCATCGCGCGACTCGATATTGGCGATACCGACGAAATGCTCGCTGAGCTTGCCGTCGGCATCCAGCACGGGGAAGAACTTCTGGTTGGCTTCCATCGTCGCGATCAGCGCTTCCTGTGGGACGGCCAGGAACTCGCGTTCGAAGCTGCACGCCACGGCCTTCGGCCACTCGGTGAGGCCATTGACCTCCTCGAGGATGCCGGCGTCGATGCGCGCACTGCCGCCGGCAGCCTTCGCCGCCGCCTCGACCTCGGCCACGATGCGCGCGCGGCGCTCGTCCGGGTCCACCAGGACCTTGGCGCTGCGCAACGACTCCACGTAGTCACCGGGGGTGCTGAACCAGACCGGCTTGTCGTGCATGAAGCGGTGGCCGCGGCTCATGCGGTCGCCGCGCACGCCGAGCACGTCCGCTTCGATCACGTCATCGCCCAGTAGCAGGACCAGCCAGTGAACCGGGCGGGCGAAGCCATACTCGTTCGCGCCCCAACGCATCGGCTTGGGAATGGGCATGCCGGCGAGGGCCTCGCGTACGATCTCGCCCAGCAGGTCGGCGGTACGCGCACCCGGCTTCACCGCGCGGTGCACGAAGCGCTCGCCCTTGGCATCGCTGGTCTTCTGCAGCGCGGTCCAGTCAATTCCGGCCTTGGCGGCAAAGCCCTGCAGCGCCTTGGTCGGCTGGCCATCGGCGTCCAGCGCGATGTTGAGGTAGGGCCCCAGCACTTCCGACGCCTGCTCGGGCTGCTCGCTCGCGACGCCCGGCAGCACCACCGCCAGGCGGCGCGGAGTGTACAGCGGCTTGGCACCGTCGCGGTCGAAGGCGATGCCGCGCTTGTGCAGCCCGTCGATCACGCCGTCGAAGAATGCCTGCGCCAATCCGGCCAGCGCCTTGACCGGCAACTCCTCGGTGCCCAGCTCGATCAGCAGCGGCTGCATCGCCACGGGTTGCTCCTTGTCCGCCATCGTCACGCCTGCGTCGTCCTTCATCGTCGAGGCCATCACGCGGCCTCCTGGCCAGCGGCCTTCTTCAACACCGGGAAGCCCAGCTTCTCGCGCTGCGCGAAGTACGCCTCGGCCACGCCCTGCGCGATGCGGCGCACGCGCAGGATGTAGCGCTGGCGCTCGGTCACGCTGATGGCACGGCGCGCGTCCAGCAGGTTGAAGCTGTGGCTGGCCTTGCACACCTGGTCATACGCCGGCAGCGGCAGGCCCAGCTCGATCAGCTTCAGCGCTTCCTTCTCGCACGCGTCAAAGCGGTGGAACAGCTCCGCCACGTCGGCATGCTCGAAGTTGTAGGCGGACTGCTCGACCTCGTTCTGGTGGTACACGTCGCGGTAGGTCACCGGCGTGCCGTCCGGCCCGTAGGTCCACACCAGGTCGAACACGTTGTCGACGTTCTGCAGGTACATGCACAGCCGTTCGAGGCCGTAGGTGATCTCGCCCAGCACCGGCTTGCACTCGATGCCGCCGGCCTGCTGGAAGTAGGTGAACTGGGTCACCTCCATGCCGTTGAGCCACACCTCCCAGCCCAGGCCCCAGGCGCCCAGGGTCGGCGACTCCCAGTTGTCCTCGACCAGGCGCAGGTCGTGCACCAGCGGGTCCACGCCCAGTGCCTTCAGCGAGTCGAAGTACAGCTCGACAATGTTCGGCGGCGAGGGCTTCATCGCCACCTGGTACTGGTAGTAGCGCTGCAGGCGGTTGGGGTTCTCGCCGTAGCGACCATCGGTCGGCCGGCGGCACGGTTGCACGTAGGCCGCGTTCCACGGTTCCGGACCCAGCGCGCGCAGGAAGGTTGCCGGGTGGAAGGTGCCGGCGCCGACCTCCAGGTCGAGCGGCTGGATCAGCACACAGCCCTGCTCGGCCCAGAAGGCGTTCAGGCGCTGGATGAGTTCCTGGAAGGTAGGTGCGGCCATGGTCTCGGTATGCGCGCGACAAGGCGGGCTAGTATAGCGGCGAGGGCGACGCGGCCCCTTCGCCGTGTCGCCGCATTCCTTCCTGATCGTCGCCTGTCGTCGTGTCCAAGCCTTCCCGCACCCCGTTCCTGATCCTCGAAACCGGCCAGCCGGTGCCATCGATGCGCCGCCACCGCGGCTTCCCGCATTGGATCCGCGTCGCCGCCGGGCTCGAAGCCGACGACACGGTGGTGGTCAACGTGCAGGCCGGCGAGCCGCTGCCCCGCCGTGAAGGCTTCGCCGGCGCGCTCGTCACCGGCTCCGGCGCGATGGTCACCGACCGCGCCGACTGGAGCGAACGCAGTGCCGACTGGCTGCGCGAGGCCGCCCACGCCGGCATGCCGCTGCTGGGCATCTGCTACGGCCACCAGTTGCTGGCCCATGCCCTGGGGGGCGAGGTGGCCGACCACCCCGCCGGCCGCGAGATGGGCACCATTGGCTTGGCGCTGCACGACAGTGCTGCCCATGACCCGTTGTTCGCGGGCCTCCCGGCCACCTTCCCGGCGCAGGCCACGCACCTGCAGACCGTGCTGCGCCCGCCGGCCGGCGCCACCGTGCTGGCGCGCTCCGACCATGACGCCTGCCACGCCTTCCGTTGGGGCGAGCGCGCCTGGGGCCTGCAGTTCCACCCCGAATTCAGCGCGACCCACATGCGCGGCTACGTGCAGGCGCGCAGCGAGGCCCTTTTGCGCGAAGGCCGCTGCCCCAAGACCGTGGCCCGAGAGGTCAGCGCCACCCCGCACGCGCGCCGGGTGCTGCGCCGCTTTGTCCGCCACGTGCTCACCCTGTCGGGGCACTGACGGCTCGGGTAGCATGGTGGCTGTTGGCGCGCGCGGGCGCGCCGGTCCAGCTCCCCCGGGGAACGAGTTCCATGACGACACGTGCGATGGGTCCGATGACGGGCCTTGAGTGGCTCAAGCGCGGCATCAACCTTGGCCGACACAACCCGAAGGCGATTTTCGGCGGCGCGGTGCTGGTGGCCATCGGCGCCTTGCTGCCCGGGCTGCTGCAGCTGATGCTGCTGGGCATCGTGGGCGACAGCACGACTGGGCAACTGGTGGTGATGGGTGCGTCCACCGTGGCCTCGATCGTGCTGATGTCGCTGCTGGTCGGGGGCTACATCCGCGTGATCCATGCCGCCGAGCAGGGTCGTCCGGCCAGCCCCACCGACGTGCTGGCGCCGTTCCGCGCCGGCCAAGGCGGCAAGCGCCTGGTCCAGTTCGGCGTGCTGCTCGTGCTGGTGTACCTGGTGCTGGCGTCGGTGGTGATCCTGCTGGTCGGCCAAGGGTTCGTCGAGTGGTACATGCAGGTGATGGCCCTGTCACAACGCGGCGGCACGCCCAACCCCAACGCCATGCCCGCGTTGCCCGAGGGATTCGGTTCGGTGATGGGCCTGGGTTTCCTGGTCGCGGTGTTCCTGGGTGGCGTGTACTCGATCGGCTTTGGCCAGGTGGCGCTCACCGGCCGCAGCCTCGGCGGCGCGCTGAAGGACGGCTTGGGTGGCACGCTGAAAAACCTGTTGCCGCTGCTGTTGCTGGCGGTGCTGTCGGTGCTCGCGCTGATCGTGGTGGCGCTGGTGATCGGGCTCGTGGTGACGCTGCTGGCGGTGGTCGGCAGCCTGGTCCACCCCGTGCTGGGCATGCTGCTGGCTTTGCCGGTGTACCTGGCGCTGCTGCTGGGCATCTACGTGGTGATGTTCGGCGTGATGTACCAGATCTGGCGCGACGTGGCCGGCGACGTGGCCGGCAACGTGCCGCCGCCGGTGGCGCCGACGGACACGCACATCGAGCTGTAAACCCGGTCACGCCGGTTCGGGTCGAACCGCCTATGATCGACACGTGACGGTCACCCGGGCAGCGCCCCGGGCCGACACGTTTCCCCGCACAGGGAGTGCGGGATGGGTAAGGGTCGCGAGGGTGCCGCAAGGCGCATCGCGACGGACACACGGAGGTGGAACGCCATGGAGCTATCTGCAACTGTGCTGGCCGCGTTCGCGGCTGGCCCCCGTCAGCACGATCGCCTGCTCCGGCTGCACACGCCGCTGGGGCCCGACGTGCTGGTCGCCGAGACGCTGGATGGCGTCGAATCCGTCGACGGCGCCCGCCGTGCTCAGACGTGGGGCCGGATAAACGGGCTTCGGGGGGCTTGTTGGATTGCGGTCCTGAAGCTCGCCAACAGTAGGGGATAATGCCCCTCCTCACCGCTGACCTCGCCCCGATGTCCCTGCCTCCGCTCCCGGATTACCCGTTCCAGCCCCACAGTTTCGAGGTTCGCCCCGGCATCGCCCTGAGCTATATCGATGAGGGACCGCGTGATGGCGAGGTCGTGGTCATGCTCCACGGCAACCCCTCATGGAGCTTCTACTGGCGGCACTTGGTGCTGGGTCTGCGCGACAGCTACCGCTGTATCGTGCCCGACCACGTGGGCATGGGCCTGTCCGACCGGCCGGACGATGCGCCGGGCGCGCACCCGCGCTACGACTACACCCTGCAGTCCCGCGTCGACGACCTGTCCGCACTGCTGGACCACCTCGGCATCACCGGGCCGGTGACACTGGCGGTGCACGACTGGGGCGGCATGGTCGGTTTCGGCTGGGCGCTGTCGCACATGCCGCAGGTCAAGCGGCTGGTGATCCTCAACACAGCGGCGTTCCCGCTGCCGGCGGCCAAGCCCATGCCGTGGCAACTGTCGCTGGGTCGGGACTCGAAGATCGGCGGCTTCCTGATCCGCGCCTTCAACTTGTTCGCGCGCGGCGCCGCATGGCTGGGCACCGAGCGCAGCCTGCCGGCCTCCGTGCGCCGCGGCTACATCGCCCCCTACAACGGCTGGCGCAACGCGATCAGCACCCTGCGCTTCATGCAGGACATTCCGCTACGTGAAGGCGATCGTGCCTGGCCGCTGGTCGAAGCGGCCGGTCGCGCGCTGCCGCAGTATGCGGACCGCCCGGCGTTCATCGGTTGGGGGCTGAAAGACTTCGTCTTCGACCGCCACTTCCTTGACGGCTTCCGTCGCGCGCTGCCCAACGCCGAGGTACGCGCCTTCGAGGATGCCAACCATTACGTGTTGGAAGACAAGCACGAGGCGCTGGTGCCTGCCATTCGCGCATTCCTGGAGCGCCACCCGATCTGAGGGAAGCCGGACGGGCCACCTCACGGCGGATTCCGCTCCTCCACCCCCTCCCAATCCGCCTCGGTCAGCACGGGCAAGCCATGCGCCGCGCGTGACTTGTCGCACTGCGGGCTGGCTTCGCCAAACTCCCATGACGCCGGCACCGCGCGGCACACCGACGGCCGCACCGGGTGGATCGTGCAGCGGCTGTAGTGGCCGATGTCGGCGTCCAGCGCGACGCAGCGCGGGTTGGACTGCGAGGTGCCACGCATCACCCGCTCGTGCTGGCGCAGCGGCTCGGTCAATTCGACGGGCACGACGCCGCCCATGGCCGGGTCGGCCTCCGACCAGTGGAAGCTGACGCGGAAGAAGGCACAGCAGGCACCGCAGGTCAGGCAGGGGTGGTTCATCGGTCGATGCGCGCGGTTGGGGGGCGGGGCAAGCGGGGCTTGGGTGTGCGGTGTTGCGGTCAAGCAGGGATGGCTGAACGGGGTGCCCGCCCCGGCGCGTGTGGGATCCGGGTGCACGCCGGATCCCCGGCGCCGGGGATCGCCCACCCGTCGCCGTTCCGTGGGGAACGGGAAGCTGAGGTTGTCGTCCAGGGGCCTCGGGCGGTGCGGTCCGAGGCAGGGGCAGGCGCTGCCGGCGGGTGGTGAATTTTTCGGCATGTCCCGGGTGCCGCGCAAGTAGGGGCCGACAGGCGACAATGAACGGATGAATCCGCCCTGCAACATCGCCGCCGCCCTGCCGCGGTTGGCCGCCGAGCGCCCCGACCAGGTGGCCCTGCGCTGCCCCGGCACGCGCGGCCCGGACGGCCTGGCGCGCTACGACGTCGCCCTGACCTACGCCGCGCTGGACCAACGCAGCGACGCCATCGCCGCGGGACTCGCCCGCCACGGCATCACGCGCGGCACCCGCACCGTGGTGATGGTGCGGCCCTCGCCCGAGTTCTTCCTGCTGATGTTCGCCCTGTTCAAGGCCGGCGCGGTGCCGGTGCTTGTCGACCCGGGCATCGACAAGCGCGCGCTGCGCCAGTGCCTGGACGAGGCGCAGCCGCAGGCCTTCATCGGCATCCCACTGGCGCACCTGGCGCGGCGCCTGCTGGGGTGGGCCAAGGCGGCGACGGTCCGCGTGACCACCGGACGCCGCCCGTGGCTGGCCGACGTGACCCTGGCCGCGGTGGAGCAGGCCGGCGCCGGCGCGGGCCCGCAACTGGCCGATACCGCTCCCGATGACGTGGCCGCGATTTTGTTCACCAGCGGCTCCACCGGTGTGCCCAAGGGCGTGGTCTACCGCCACCGCCACTTCGTGGGGCAGATCGAGCTGCTCGGCCGCGCCTTCGGGCTGCAGCCGGGCGGCGTGGACCTGCCGACGTTCCCGCCGTTCGCCCTGTTCGACCCGGCGCTCGGCCTGACCTCGGTGATCCCGGACATGGACCCGACGCGCCCGGCGAAGGCCGATCCTCGCCGCCTGCACGACGCCATCGCCCGCTTTGGCGTCGACCAGCTGTTCGGCTCGCCGGCGCTGATGGCGGTGCTGGCACGCCACGGCCAGCCGCTACCCACGCTGCGGCGGGTGACCTCGGCCGGCGCGCCGGTTCCGCCGGACACTGTGGCGGCGCTGCGCGCGCTGCTGCCCGCCGGCGCGCAATTCTGGACCCCGTACGGCGCCACCGAATGCCTGCCGGTGGCGGTGATCGAAGGCGCGGAACTGCAGGCCACCCGCGCCGCCACCGAGGCCGGCGCGGGCACCTGCGTTGGCCGTCCGGTGCCGCCCAACGAGGTGCGCATCATCGCCATCACCGACGACGCCATCCCCGAGTGGGATGAAGCGCGTGTGCTGGGTGTGGGCGAGGTCGGCGAAATCACTGTCGCCGGCCCCACCGCCACCGACAGCTATTTCAACCGTGAGGCGCAGACGCTTCAGGCCAAGATCCGCGAGCGCCTGGCGACCGGTTCTGCAGCGTTCTGTGAGAGTGACGACGTTTCGAGCAAAGCCAAGGGCGGCGACGACACGCGGGTCGTTCACCGCATGGGTGACGTAGGCTATTTCGACGCCGAAGGCCGGCTGTGGTTCTGCGGGCGAAAGTCGCACCGGGTCGAGACTGCCGAAGGCCCGCTGTACACCGAGCAGGTCGAGCCGGTGTTCAACGTGCACCCGCAGGTGCGGCGCACGGCACTGGTGGGGAGCGACCACCGGCATCCCGTGCTCTGCTTCGAACTGGCCGAAGGCGTCCCCGCCCGCGACTGGCCTGGCATCGAGCGCGAACTGCGCGAACTGGGTGCGCGCCATCCGCACACCGCGCGCATCAGTCGTTTCCTGCGCCACAAGCGCTTTCCGGTGGACATCCGCCACAACGCCAAGATCGGCCGCGAGAAGCTCGCCGTCTGGGCCGCCCAGCAAGGAACCCCTGCATGAAGATCCTCGTCACCGGCGGCGGCGGCTTCCTTGGCCAGGCGCTGTGCCGCGGCCTGCGCGAACGCGGGCACGAAGTGGTCAGCTTCAACCGCGGGCACTACCCCGCGCTCGAAGCCATCGGCGTGCAGCAGGTGCGCGGTGACCTCGCCCAGCGCGACGCAGTCATCGCCGCGGCGCAGGGCTGCGAGGCCATCTTCCACAACGCGGCCAAAGCCGGCGCATGGGGCAGCTACCAGAGCTACCACGACGCCAACGTCGTCGGCACCGACAACGTGCTGGCAGCCTGCCGCGCGCACCGCATCGCGAAACTGGTCTACACCTCCACGCCCAGCGTCACCCACCGCGCCACTCATCCGGTGGAAGGCGGCACTGCCGACACCGTGCCCTACGGTGAGCACCTGAAGGCGCCGTATGCCGCCACCAAACTCATCGCCGAGAAAGCGGTGCTGGCCGCCAATGACACCACATTGGGCACCGTGGCGCTGCGTCCGCGCCTGATCTGGGGCGTCGGTGACAACCAGCTGCTGCCGCGCCTGGTCGAGCGTGCCAAGGCTGGCCGGCTGCGGTTCGTCGGCGATGGCAACAACCGCGTGGACACCACCTACATCGACAACGCCGCCCAAGCGCACTTCGATGCATTCGCGCACCTGGCGCCTGGCAGCGCCTGCGCCGGGCGCGCGTACTTCATCAGCAACGGCGACCCACGCACCATGCGCGAGACCCTCAATGGCCTGCTGCGTGCCGCGGGTGCGCCGGAGGTCACGGGCACGGTGCCGTTCCGCGTGGCCTACGCCCTGGGCGCAGTGTGCGAAGGCCTGTGGCATGCGCTGCCGCTGCACGGTGAGCCGCCGATGACCCGCTTCCTGGCCGAGCAGCTGGCCACCACCCACTGGTACGACATGGCGCCGGCACGTCGCGACTTTGGTTACGTGCCACCGGTGTCGTTCGAAGAAGGCTTGCGTCGGCTGGCGCAGGCAGGGGCGTCCACCGCCCAGTGAATCGCGCGGGCGCGGCGTCATGCAGTGATCCGCGCTGGGCGAAGGCAGGGGCGGAATTGTCCGCCACGGCATGGCCACGACCACGGGGCCTCACGGCGGGACTGTGTCGGACCGGTAGAATGCCGCCATGACCGACCGCCCCTCGCCGCTGGATTCGCTCAAGCCGCTCGCCGGCCGCACCCTGGAGGCCGCGCTCAACCGCGCGCTGGCCCTGGACCCGGAGACCCGCGAGGGCCTGCGCGCGCTCGATGGCCGCAGCGTGGCGCTGCACGTCGCCGCGCCGCCGCTGTCGCTTCAGGTGCGGGTCAATGGCGACCGCCTTGATGTCGGCCCGGTGCTTGACCCGGCCACCCCCGACCTGTCGGTGCGCAGCACGCTTGGGGGGCTGCTCTCGCAACTGCCCTTCCTGCGCAACGACAATGCGCCGCCGGTGGGCAAGTTGCGCATCGAGGGCGATGCCGACCTCGCACGCCGCCTGCAACGCCTGGCCGAGCGCTTCGACCCGGACTGGCAGCAGCCGTTCACCCGCGTGTTCGGCGACATCCTGGGCGTGCAGGTCGCCAATGCCATCGCCGGCGCGCTGCGCCACGCCAAGGATGCGGCCGGCGCATTCGCCACCAATGCCGCGGAGTTTGTCACCGAGGAGTCGCGTGATGTGGTTCCGCGCGATGAACTGAACGCCTTCCACGACGATGTCGATGCGCTGCGCGACGACGTCGAGCGCATGACCGTGCGCGTGGGTCGCCTCGCGCAACGCGTGGGTGTCGCCGCGCCCGCCCGTGGAGATACGCCATGAAGTCGGCGTTGCGCGCCTGGCGCATCGGTCGGGTTCTGTTGCGCTACCGCCTCGACGATCTGCTCGACGACACACTGGTCGAGAGTTGGCTGAAGCTTGCGCGCCCGTTCGTGCCGCGTGCCTCGGCCGAAGTCGCCGCGATGTCCCGTGGCGCGCGCCTGCGCTTGGCGTTGCAGGAGCTCGGCCCGATCTTCGTCAAGTTTGGCCAGATCCTGTCCACCCGTCGTGACCTGGTGCCGCCGGACGTGGCCGAGGAACTGGCGTTGCTGCAGGACCGCGTCGCCCCGTTCGACGGCGAACACGCGCGCCGGATTGTCGAAGCCGCGCTCGGTCGCCCGGTGGCCGAGGCCTTCATCGATTTCGACACCACCCCGCTGGCGTCGGCGTCGATCGCGCAGGTGCACGCCGCCACGCTGCCGGCCACCGCCGACAGCGCCGCGCGCGAAGTGGTGGTCAAGGTGCTGCGTCCCGGCATCGAGCAGGAGATCGCCAGCGACATCGCCCTGCTCACCACCATCGCCGGCATCGTCGAGCGCACCCACCCCAGCGCCGACAAGATCCGGCCGCGCGAGATAGTGGCCGAGATCGAGAACACGCTCACCGCCGAGCTCGACCTGCAACGCGAGGGCGGCAATGCCAGCGTGCTGCGCCGCTTCTGGCAGGGCAGCGACGACCTGTACGTGCCGGAGGTGATCTGGTCGCACACCGCCGAGCGTGTGCTGACCATGGAGCGCGTGTACGGCATTCCTTCCGATGACATTGCCGCGCTCGATGCCGCGGGCATCAACCGGCACGCCCTGGCCGCCAAGGGCGTGCGCGTGTTCTACACCAGCGTGTTCCGCGACAACTTCTTCCATGCCGATGCGCACGCAGGCAACATCTGGGTGGACACCGACCCGGCGCGCAAGGCGAACCCGCGCTTCATCGCACTGGACTTCGGCATCGTCGGCCAGCTCTCCAGCGAGGACCAGTACTACCTCGCCGAGAACTTCATGGCGATCTTCAACCGCGACTACCGCCGCATCGCCGAGCTGCACGTGCGTGCCGGCTGGATGCCGTCGCACATCCGCATCGACGAGCTGGAAGCGGCCGCGCGCGCAGTGTGCGAGCCGTACTTCACCCGCCCGTTGAGCGAAATCTCGCTGGCCGAGGTGCTGCTCAAGCTGTTCCGCACCGCGCAGCGCTACGAGCTGACATTGCAGCCGCAGCTGATCCTGCTGCAGAAGACCCTGCTCAACATCGAAGGCGTCGGCCGTCTGCTCGATCCGAAGCTGGACCTCTGGGCGGTGGCGCGGCCGGTGCTGGAGAAGATCCTGCTTGATCGTTACAGCCCGCAGCGGCTGGCCAGCGAGTTCCGCAAGCGCCTGCCGGAGCTGGTGACCCACGCGCCGGAGATGCCGCGCCTGCTCCATGCCTGGCTGGACCAGCAGGTCACCGGACAGCACCACCTGTCGATGCGTTCGCACGACCTGGCCGAACTGACGCGTACCGTGAAGGACGCACAGCGTCGCACGGTGGCCGCGATCCTGGGCACCGGCCTGCTGATCGTGGCGGCAGTGCTGTATGGGCTGGAAGCGGGTGGGCCGCGCGTGTGGTCGGTGCCGGCCTCGTCGTGGATAGCCGGGCTGGGCGGCCTGTGGGCACTGCTGGCGGCGTGGCCGCGGCGACGGTAGCACGCACCGCACGTTGTGCGGGCTGGGTTGCGCCGAGCGCTGAATTGAAATGACCGGAACACCGCGGCGCGCGCCTTGGGGGCGCGCGCCGCTTTTTTTACCAGGTCATCGCCACGTCAGGTCAGGGGCTGCTCGCCGCCGCCGGCGCGGTGGCTGCCGACGTGCTGGCCGCCTTCGCGAAGTCGCCCGCGGCAAAGACGCTGAGCATGTCCGGACGGAGGTGCTTGCGCAGGGCTGCATTCACGTCCGCCACGGTCAGTGCCTTGAGGCGAGCATCCATCTCCGCCGACCACGCCATGGTGCGTCCCATGTGCAGGTTGCGCGCCAGGATCGCGGCGACGGTGCCGTCGCCGGCCCGCGCCTGCTGACGCTCGGTCAGCAGGGCGTTGACCGCATCCTTGAGCTCGGTCTCGGTAATGCCGTCCTTGACCAGACGCGCCACTTCCTCGCGAAGCCCAGCTTCCAGCCGCGCCACGTTCTGCGGTGCGGCGATTGCCTGGATGCTCAGGTTGCCAGCATCGTCGCGGCCCTGGCGGCTGCTGTCCGCGCTGAGACTGCTGCGCACGTTGTACGTCAGTCCTTCGCGGTGGCGTAGGCGCGCACCCAGCCGTGCCTTCAGCGGGTCACCGCCGAGGATCGTATTGGCCACCACCAGCGCCGGATAGTCGCCGTCTGCCTCGTTGAGCGAGAGGTTGCTGCGCGCGAGCACGACGGCGTTGGCCTTGTCCGGGGTCTCCAAGCGGCGTGCCTGGGCGGCGACGTCGGCATGGCGGGTTCCGATCGCGGCATACGGCCGGGGAGACACCCAGCTCGCGAACAGCTTCTCCAGCTGCGCCTTCATCGCCACCGGGTCGAAGTCGCCGACGATGGCGATCTCGCCTTCGCTGGTGCCGTAGAAGTCGCGGTGAAACGCACGCAGGTCGTCCAGTTTGAGCGCCTTCACGGCGGCCAGGCTCTGCTCCAGCGTCTTGCCGCGCAGCGGGTGTCCCTCCGGCCACGGTTCGAAGTGGGTGGCCAGCGCCTCGCCCGCCACGGCAGCAGGTTCCTTGCGCGCCGCTTCCAGCCCGGTCACGAGCTGGAGCCGGAACTGTTCAAATTCCGACTCGGGGAGCGCCGGGTGGCGCAGGATCTCCGCGGCGAGTGCCAAAGCGTCCGCAACGGTGTCCCGCTTGGATTGCAGCGAGATGCTGGCGCCCTGTGCCGAACCGCTGACGCCGCCCTCGGTCTTGAGCGCGGTGAGCTTCTGCGCGATCTGCTCGCGGCTCAGGGTCTTGCTGCCGCGCATCAGCAACGCACCCACCAGGCTGGCATCCTCTCGGCCGCGCAGGCTGGCTTCGCTGCCGAAGCGGAAGTTGGCGTTCACGGTGACCACGTCGCCGCGCGTGTCCTTGGGCAGCAGCGAAACCTTCAGCTTGTCGCCGAGCACGAAGGTCTGGGTGCGCGCATCGATGTTCGCCGGCGTCGGGTCGAAGGTCTCGCCCGCGGCCACGGCGGCGCGGCCGGTGTAACCCTTCAACACCTCCGCCGCACTGGGGGCAGCGGCGATTTCCGCGCGCTGCGCGTTGTCGGTCGGCACGAAGCGGGCCAGCGTGCGGTTGCTCGCCTGCAGGTAGGTGCGCGCGACGCGGTTGACGTCCTCCGCGGTGACCTTGGCGATGCTGTCGCGTTGCAGGAAATACAGGCGCCAGTCACCGGAGGCCACCGCTTCGGTCAACGCCATCGCCACCGCGTTGACGTTGGTGAAGTTGCGCTCATACGCGTTGGCGATGCGTTGCTGGGCCTGCGCCACTTCATCGGCGCTGACCGGCGTGTCGCCCAGGGCTTCGACCTGGCGCAGCAGCTCGGCCTCGGCCTTGGCGATGTCGCTGTCCTTGGGGGCGACCAGCAACAGGGTGGCGATGCCGCCTTCGCGCAAGCCATCGGTGTTGGTGCCGGTGCCCGCGGCCAGCTTGCGGTCGACCAGCGCCTTGTGCAGGCGGCCGCTCGGGGTGTCGCCCAGCACGTTCATCAGCACGGCCAATGCGGCGGTGTCGGCGTGGGTGGTGCCGGGCACGCGGTAACCGACGCCGACGATGCGCAGGTCGCCGCTGCGACGCACGGTCACCTCGCGTTCGCCGTCCTGGGTCGGCTCGACCGTATGGAAGGTCGGCAGTGGCTTGGCCGGGCGCGCGAGCTTTCCGAAATGGCGGTGGACCTTCGCCAGCGTCGCCGCCGGATCAATGCGGCCGGCCACGATCAGGGTCGCATTGTCCGGGCGATACCAGGCCTTGTAGAAGGCCTGCAGCCGCTCGATCGGCACGTTCTCCACGTCCGAGCGCGCGCCGATGGTGGTGTTGCCGTAGTTGTGCCAGAGGTAGGCCGTGGAGCGCAGGCGCTGGAACAGGACGCGCGCGGGTTCCGTCTCGTTGCGCTCCATCTCGTTGCGGACCACGGTCATTTCGCTGTCGAGGTCCTTCTTGGCGACGAAGGCGTTGACCATGCGATCGGCTTCCATGCCGAGCAGCCAGTCCAGGGTGTCATCATTGGCGGGGAACGAACCGAAGTAGTTGGTGCGGTCGAGCGACGTGGTGGCGTTTTTCTCGATACCGCGCTTCTTCATCTCACCGGGGATGTCAGCGTGCTTGGGCGTGCCCTTGAACAGCAGGTGCTCCAGCAGGTGCGCCATGCCGGTTTCGCCGTAGTTCTCGTGCACCGAGCCCACGCCATAGGCAATGTTGACCGTGACGGTCGGCTTGCTGGCGTCGGGGAACAGCAGCACGCGCAGGCCATTGGCCAAGTTGTATTCGCAGATGCCCTCGACGCACTGTCCGGCGTTCACGCCTTTGGGCGGCGCCACCTGGCCGGTCGCGACCGGGGTTGCGAATGCGCAGGACGTGCCCAGCGCGAGGGCGCAGGCGAGGGCGAGCGGGTGATTCCAACGACCAGACTTCGACACGAAACCTCCTTGTGGTGGAACGATGGTTGACAATGGGCGCATTGTCCCAGAATTCCCCTTGGTCCCGATGTCCGAAAGTTCCCCCCTTGAGGTGTTGTTCGTCGATGACTGGCTCGCCGTCATCAACAAGCCCGCCGGCTTGATGGTCCACGACAGCGCGCTGGCCCGGGGCGAGACCGACTTCGCGGCCGATCGGCTGCGCGAGCAGTTCGGCCGACCGATCTTCCTCGTCCACCGCCTCGATCGCGCCACCAGCGGCGCGCTGTTGTTGGCCTTCGATCGCGACACCGCCTCGGCGCTGGGGCAGGTGATGATGTCGCGCGAAGTGGAAAAGGATTACTGGGCCGTCTGCCGTGGGTGGCCCGAGCCGCAGTTCACGGTTGATCATCCGCTGGATGGCGGGCCCGGCAAACCGCAGAAGAAGCTGGCCATCACCCGCTTTACGTGCCTGGCCACCACCGAGTTGTCGGTGCCATCGACCGGCTTCGAGACCTCGCGCTATGCGTTGCTGTGCGCGCAGCCGGAGACCGGGCGTTTCCGCCAGATCCGTCGCCACCTCAAGCACGTCTCGCACCACCTGATCGGCGACACCAGCCATGGCGACGGCCGGCACAACCGCAATTTCCGCATGCTCGGCATCCACCGCATGCTGCTGCATGCCCGGCGCCTGGCCTTCCTGCATCCGGTGACGGGCGCGCGCGTGGTCGCGACCGCACCGCTGGATGCGGAGTTCAGCCGGGTGCTGGCGTTGTTCGAGGGTTTCCAGCCCTAGTGCACCGCTTGCCTGCGCGAAGGCAGGCCACGACAGGCGCCAACGCCCGTCGCCCTACAATGCGCAGGCAAACGGGAGCCAGTCCATGCTGCGAGTGAGCGCCAACGTGGAAATCGCCGACGACGAGCTGGTCGAGCGTTTCGTGCGTTCGGCTGGGCCCGGTGGGCAGAACGTCAACAAGGTGGCCACCGCCGTGGAGCTGCGTTTCGATGTCGCGCAGTCGCCATCGCTGCCCGAGCCGGTGCGTGCCCGCCTGCTGGCCAAGCGCGACCGGCGCATGACGGGTGAAGGTGTGCTGGTGATCAATGCCCAGCGCTTCCGCACGCAGGAGCGCAACCGCGAGGATGCCCGCGCCCGGCTCGCGGCCTTCATCGAGGGGGGGCTGCACGCGCCCGTGCCCCGCATCGCCACCCGCCCCACGCGCGCGTCAAAGGAGCGCCGGCTGGAGACCAAGCGCGAACGCAGTACGATCAAGCGCGGTCGCGGTCGTCGCGACTGGGACTGACACCGCTTATTGAGGCCCCATGCCCGAACCCGCCCGTGCCCCGATCGTCCCCGTGTTGCCGCCCCGTGTCCCTCAGGTGCCGCCGAACCGTTTCACGCGCTGGTTGGGGCGCACCATTCTCCGGTTGGGCGGGTGGCGGGTGGTCGGGGAGTTGCCCGATGTGGCCAAGGTCGTGGTGATCGCCGCGCCGCACTCCTCCAATTGGGACGGGGTCTGGGGCTTGGCCGCCAAGCTGGCGATGGGCCTGGAAATCCGCCTGCTGGGCAAGGATTCGCTGTTCCGGGTGCCGGTCCTGGGCGGGGTGCTGACCCGGCTGGGCGTCATCCCGGTGAACCGAAGCGCCGCGCACGGGGTGGTGGACCAGGCTGCCGCATTGTTGGCTGAAAGTGACAAAATGTGGTTCGGTTTGGCGCCCGAGGGCACCCGCAAGCCCGTCGAGCGCTGGAAACCCGGTTTCTGGCGCATCGCCAAGGCCGCCGGGGTCCCGGTGCTGCCCGCCTACTTCCACTACCCGGATCGCCTCATCGGCTTCGGCCCGCTGTTCACGCCGGGCGACGACCTGGACGCCGACCTGGCCCGCCTGCGGACCTGGTACCGCCCTTGGCAGGGCAAGCACCACGGTACGGATTGAGCGGGGCGCTACGCCTTTAGTCGACGGGGATCGACGCTGGCATGAGACTTGCCAGATACTGGATTGAACACCACGCATGTGGTGGCGGCCCGCCGTGACGGCAGGCCGCACACAGGGGGAAGGCCATGCACGTGCTCGTCACCGGCGGTGCCGGTTTCATCGGGTCGCACCTTGTCGACCTGCACCTGATGCGGGGTGACCATGTCCACGTGGTCGACGACCTGTCGACGGGCTCCCTGGGGAACCTGTCCCGCCACGCCGACAACCCGCGCCTGCGGTTCGATGAGGCCGACATCCTGACCTGGCCTCGTCTGGACCGGGCGGTGGCCTGGGCGGACCGCATCTACAACCTGGCGGCCGTGGTAGGCGTCTATCGCGTGATCGCCGAACCCACCAAGACCCTGGCGGTCAACATCGCCGCGTGTGAGCGCCTGCTGCGCGCCGCCCGCGAAGGCGGATGGCGGCCCCAGGTTGTCCTTGCCTCCAGTTCCGAGGTCTACGGCCACAACGACCGGGGCGTGCTGCACGAGGACCAGGATCTGGTCGTCAGTTCGCGCGCCGGCACGCGCTGGGGCTACTCGGTGAGCAAGATCGCCGACGAGGCCCTTGGGCTGGCCTACGCCCAGCGCTATGGCATCCCGGCGGTGGTGGCACGCTTCTTCAACACGGTCGGCCCTCGCCAGGTAGGACGCTATGGCATGGTGGTGCCGCGGTTCGTGGCCCAGGCCGTACGCAATGAGCCGATCACCGTGTTCGGCGGTGGCCAGCAGACGCGTTCGTTCTGCGACGTCCGCGACACCGTGGTGGCCCTGGACGCGCTGGCGTCGGTGGCTGGCCGGGACACCGTCGTCGTCAACGTCGGCAACGACCGCGAAATCACCATCCTCGAGTTGGCGCAACTGGTGGTCGAGCGCGCGGGCAGTCATTCCCCGATCCAGCACCTGACGTTGCGGGAAGCCTACGGCGAAGACTTCGAGGACATCCTGCGCCGCAAGCCCGACCTCTCCCGGCTGCGCACGCTGACCGGCTTCGAACACCGTTACACCTTGGAACGCACCATCGACGACCTGGTCGCCGTGGAGCGCGCGCGCATTCAGGAAGAGTCCGATGGCAACAGCCCCCTGGTTCATTCTCAGTCCGAACGTATTGCTTAGTGCCATCGGGCTGCTGCGCGGGCCCGACAAGACGGTTCCAACCCCGGCCGAAGATTGGCGAACAGCCGTGGTCGACGTCGTCATTCCTGCCTACAAGGAGGAGGACAACATCATCCACTGCCTGGCGTCGGTACGGCTGCAGACCCTGCAGCCGCGCCATGTCATCCTCGTGGACGACGGCGGCAAGGATCGGACCGTCGAGCGTGCCCGTGAGTACGCGGCGGCGGCGGGCCTGAACCTGACCGTGTTCGAGCGGGCGGCATCGATCGGCAAGACGCCGACGATCAAACGCCAGTCCCGCGAGTTCGACTCCGACGTCGAGTTCATCCTCGATGGCGACACGTTCCTGGAGTCGCCGGATTACCTCGAGCGCTGTGTCCAGGAGCTGTACCAGGGCGTCGGCATCGCCAGTGCGTGCGGCACCATCCTGCCCATGCGCCCCAAGAACCGGCATGCGCTGGCGCAGACCGATGCGTTCAAGCTCTGGCACGGCGCGGCGACCTACGACGACCCGCACGCCAAGCGTGGTTGGCTGCGTGGTGTGTGGTGGTGGATGACCAATGCCTACCGTGATTGCCTGTACCGGTTCCTGCAGCGCTTCGTGTACCGCGGGCAAATGGTGTTCTTCGGCGGCATCACCAACCCCGTGGGCTGCGCGGTCGCGTACCGGCGGCGCTACGTCAAGGATCTGTTCGACCGGTACGAACCCATCTTCGGCGACGACCTGACCAACTCCGAGGACATCTTCATCGGGTTCGCGCTCAACAACGAAGGCTATCGCAACGTGCAGTTGCAGGATGTGCTGGCGCGATCGGAAGAGCCGGAGGTGCAGCGTCTGCCCCGGCAGGTCTACCTGTGGTCTTCCTCGTTCCTGCAAAGCTGCTACTACTTCGACCAGTTGTTGCGTTCGCCGTTCCGGTTGTGGCGCCGCCACCGCGAGCGCCGCCGGGCCAAGGCCAGCGGCGAAACGCAGCGCATCGAGGAGATGCGCAAGATCAAGGAGCAGTACCGCCAGCCCTTTGGCGAGAACTTCACCCACCGCTATGGTCGTCCCATCGGTTGGGCGATGTTCCTGTCCGCGTTCGAGAAGGTGGCGTTCCCCACCGCGTTACTGATCATGGTGATCATGCGCATGTGGGAGCCGCTCGTGGTCACGCTGGTGGCGGAAATGCTCCTGGCCCTGGCGGTGCTGCTGGCGGTGTCGCCAGGTGACCGCATCGCGACGTTCTTCAAGGGCATCGCGATCACGCCGCTGCGCTACCTGCTCATTGCGTACGACTTCATCACGATCGGGCGATTCGCCATCGACCTGTGGATCACGGGGAACCGCAAATGGCGCAAGTGAACACGTCGCCGCGCGGGCGGCGGTCAGGAGCGATGCTCGTGGCCACGCTGGCCGCCGTCCTGCCCGCGGCCGCGCTGGCGCAGGTCCCGGCCTTGGACCAGCAGGCACGCGAAGCGGCCTGGTCCGGAAGAATCGGCGATGGCCTGGCCTTGATGGGCCGTCATTTGTCGGAGCACCCCGGCGACCGTGCGGCGCAGTTGGATCGCGTCCGGTTCCTGGCTTGGCGCGGGGATACGGCGGGCGCGATCGAGGCGCTCGACGCGCTGGGCGAGGATGACCACGACGCGCGTGCCTTGCGTGCACGGATCCACGCCTGGGCGGGGCGTCGCGATGCTGCGCTTGCGCTCAACGGTCCGTTGTTGGGCGCGGAACCGGCCAATCCTGATCTTGCCTACACCCAGGCCGTGGCCCTGCGCCGTGGCGCGTGGCCGCACGAGGCGCTGGCGCCGTTGACCACGGTCGAGTCGGCGCGCCCGGAGGCGCCTGACACTCGCGGCTTGGCGCGATCCGTGCGGCAGGCGCTGTTTTCCAGCGTCGGCGTGCCTTGGTCGGTGTACGAGGATTCCGATGACATCCGCATCGAGTCCCTTGGTGTCGAAATGGCCTTGCGTCTGGCCGACCGGTGGACCTTGCTGGCCGACGCGGTGGCGCGCGAGCACTCGGCGCCGGCGGCCGGTCCGTTCGCGCCGGTCGGCGGGGGGGCGAGGCTCGACGAACGGCGTGCGGGGCTGGGCGTGATTCACGCCTTCTCGCCTGACGCCACGCTGCAGGCCTGGGTGGGGCGCTCCTCGATCGACGCGCCGGATGAGGAGGAGACCATTGGCCGGATCAGCTACGGGCAACGGCTGGGCGACGACCTCGACATCGGCCTGCGCGTCGACCGTGACCGGATCGCGGCCTCCCCGCGGTCGGTTTCCCTCGGCGTGATGCAGACGGGTGTCAGCCTGGATGTCCAGTGGCGTCCCACCTTGCGCGATGCCGTGCAGGCGCGGGCAGGCTGGGGCGATCTGACGGCCGACAATCGGCGCCTCGGTGTCGATGTGGATTACCGCCACGCCATCGCGCGCCTGGACAAGGTGAATGTGGACGTGGGCGGGCAGGCGGAGTGGTTCGGCTACAGCCGTGACCCGGGGCAGGGCTACTACAGCCCGGACCGGTATGTGCGCGTGGCGCCGCTGGTCTCGGCGTACTTCAAGCTGGGCGAGGAGCAGGGGCTGCAGTTGCAGGCCGTGGCCGGCGTGCAGCGCGATGACGAGTTCACCAGTTGGAAGCGCGCCTTGGACGTGTCGGGTGAGTTGACGCTCGGCATCTTCACCCACTGGCAATTGGTGGCGCGGGCCGCCTACAGCGAGCGCTTCAACGAGTTCGGGCAATACGATGGCGCGAGCGTCGGTCTCGCCCTGCGCTACCGTTTCTGCGAGTTCCTGCAGGATCGCTGCCCGTGGTCCGGGCGCCCGTGAAGCGCCCGGTCAACGCGTGAGGGCGTTTTACAGCGAGCCCAGCCAGGCCGCGATGCCATAGAAGATCTCGTCGGAGCGCCCGCTCACCGCCAGCCAGATCAGCCCCGCGAACACCGCGAGCATGAACAACGACAGCAGCCGCTGCCGGGTGTTGGCAAAGCGCAACTGTTTGCCGGATGGGTTGCTGTTCTTCATGGCAGGTCCCCTGTTCGTCCCATGGCGTAGACTGCGCCGCGCGTGCGGCAAGTGCAATGCTTGCGCCGATGCCTTCCTGATGAATGCCGGCCCTGCGCGGCCCCGACTCGGCGGCCGCTCATCGCCGCGAGTCGTCGCTCAGGGCGCGTTCGTCGCGGGTGGCGCGCCAGGCTCGGTCCGGTTACCCGCATCCAGCCTCTCGAGCAGCGCACGCGCCTCCGCATGCTCGGGGTTGGCCTTGATCACCCGCTGCAGCAAAGAACGTGCTTTGCCACCCTGGCCTTGGCGATAGCGCACATAGGCGAGACCCTCCGTGGCTTCCAGGTCATCGGGGTGAGCGGCTAACACTTCCTCGAAGTGATGTTTGGCCTGAAGCAGCGTTCGATCGTCCTGCGAGGCGTTGTGCCGACGAAGGGCGACGAAGCCCAGTGCGGTGGTTGCGCCCGGATGGCCCGGCGCGACGGACAGTGCGTGCGCAAACGCCGCGTCCGCGGCCTCCAGATCGTTCAGGCGCACGTGGTTGGATCCTTCGAGCAGCAGGGCGTTGGCGTCCTTGGTCTGGATCTTCGCCAACTCGCCAAGACTATCCTGGTAGCGTCCCTCCCGGTGGGCGCGACTGGCCTCGTCCAGCGCCATTCGGTCCGGCGAGCGTTCGCGCTTTACCGAGCCGGCGTAGGTCTCGCTGCTGGCAAAGTCCGCCAAGTGACGCTGCACGTTCTTGGCGCGATGCAGGCCCAGGTAGCAATGGATGTAGGCAGGGCCCTCCGCGCGCAGCGCCGCCTCGGCCGCCGCACGCGAGTTGGCTGCGTAGTCCTTTCCGAAGGTTTGGCCCAGGATGCTGCCCATGGGGAAGTTCTTCACCGTCATGCCATGGCGTGCGGCGCGCTCGCGTTCCTCCTCCAGAAGCAACCGCTCATAGGGCAGGTCGGGGTTGAGCAGGCTGACAATGGTGGTGACGCCGCGCTTTTTCAGGAACTCGAAATCGGCCTCGACCGGGTACGGGCCGAAGATGATGCGCTCGGCGGAGTCGGAGCGCTCGGCGCGCCATGGCTGCACCCATATGCTGGCCGGGTGCAGCAGCACCCAGGTGCCAAACGCACCAAGCAACAGGCATGCGACAACGGCAGCGAGCAGCAGCCTGGATCGGGTGATTCGAAGCATGGCCGGTTCGTCTCTGGGAAGTGTGTGCGGCGCCGAAGGACAAGTCCGGCAGGCAGCGTCGAAAAGCAGGGAGTGTGGCAAAACACCACGTCGAAAAAATTGCAACGGGCAGTTTTGCAAAATGTGACAAAAGCCGCAATAATTCCCATCGAAAGGGGGCGTTAGGTTGCTTCGCCGTATTCCGGGCCATGGGTCGCCGGTCGGCGTGTGCTGCCACTTCTCAACCGATCTTCAGCGCGGCCGCTCAGCATGCTGGTGCGGCGCCGCGTCTGTCGCGGTGGTCCCTGTCCGATGCACAAGATTGTGGGTGCGCAAAAGGCGGGTTTGGACGCCCGGCCTTTCCGCGCATTCACTGGTAATGCATGCGTGCGCGTGCGCACGCGGGTGGCAGGCGCGTGCGGGCGATGTCCGGCAGCCTTGGGGAGATGGTGACGATGGTGGGATTGGGTTTCCTGAGTGGCGCGGATGCGAAGGTCGTGTTTGCGTTCTGGCTGGGCGTCGTGGTGCTGGCGATGTCCTTGGCCACGATGGTGGTGATCCTGGCAATGCGGCAGTCGGTGCTGCGCAGGGAGCGCGAGCACCAGCGAGCGGCCAAACATTGGGGCCGGATCCTGGTCGACGTGGCCCATGGCGGCACCGCGGGTGCCGCCTCGCTGCCGGCCCGCGACGTCTCCGGGTTCATTGAGGCATGGAATGACGTGCACGCCAGCCTGCGCGGTGCGGACAACTCGGCACTTCAGGCCATCGCGCGCACGATCGGGCTGGAAAAGCGCCTTCACGCAGAGCTTGAGCACGGCAGCTTCCACGATCGCGTGGTCACCATCATTGCCTTGGGTTACCTCAAGAGCCGCGAGCACTTCGATCGTCTCGCGCGCTATCTGGATGACCGCAGCTCCATTGTGTCCCTGTGCGCCGCCCGTGCCCTGATGCAAATTGATCCGAGCCGTGCGGTCTCGCTGTTCGTGCCGCACATCGTCACGCGCAGCGACTGGTCGCAGGGCAGCGTGGCCGACATCCTTCGCGAGGCGGGACCTGACCGTGTCTCGCATGAGCTGGGCGAAGCCGTCCTGCGCGCCAATGCCGACGTGGCGCCGCGCTTGGTGCGTTTCCTGGCGGGCGTAAGTCCCCAGGAGGCGGCGCCGGTGATTCGCCAGATCGTGGCCACGTCCAACGATGACCATCTGGTTTCTACCTGCCTGCAGGTATTGGCCGAGCCAAAAGACCTGGACCTGGTGCGGTCACTGCTTTCGCACCCCCGTTGGCACGTGCGCATGCACGCCGCCACCGCGCTGGGCCGGTTGGGCACGCTGGGCGACGAGCAGCAGCTTCTGCCGTTGCTGACCGACGAACAATGGTGGGTTCGCTATCGCGCCGCGCAGGCGCTGGTCAAGTTGCCGTTCATGGATGGTACGGCCGTGCAGCGCATCCGCAATCGCCAGACCGACCGGTTCGCCAGCGACATTCTTGATCAGGTGATGGCCGAACAGCGCATGGGGGTGGAGCGATGAACGGTGGCGTCCTTCCTCCGGCACTGGTCTGGTTCCTTGAGGCGATCCAGTGGGTCTTCCTCATCTATTTCGTCTGCCTCAACGTCGGGTACCTGCTGCTCAACTACGTGTCGATGTTCGGCATCATCCGGCACATGCGCGAGCAGGGGGCGAAGTACCTGCCCAACAATTTCAGCGCTTACCAGCCGCCGGTCAGCATTATCGTGCCGGCCCATAACGAGGAGCGCACCATCGTCTCCTCAGTGCGTTCGCTGTTGAGGCTGAACTACCCCGACTTCGAGATCGTCGTCGTCAATGACGGCTCCACCGATGCAACCCTCGATGTCCTGGTCAAGGCCTTCGCCCTAGTCGAGTTCCCCGAGGCCTACCGCAAGCGCATCGACACCGAGCCGGTCAACCGGGTGTATGCATCGACCGCCTTCCCGCGGGTACGACTGGTCGACAAGCAGAATGGCGGTAAGGCCGACGCGGTAAACGCAGGCATCAATTGCGCGCGCTATCCGCTGTTTTGCGTGGTCGATGCCGACTGCATCCTGCAACACGACAGCCTGTCGCGCGTGGTCCAGCCGTTCCTGGAAGATGCGACCACGGTCGCGGCCGGTGGCGTGATCCGGATCGTCAACGGCTGCACGGTCAAGGATGGCTTCCTCACGGAAGTGGCGCTTCCGCGCAAGGCGCTGCCTTTGTTCCAGTTGGTGGAATACCTGCGTGCCTTCCTGTTCGGGCGTATGGGGTGGTCGCCAATGAACGCACTGCTGATCATTTCCGGTGCGTTCGGCGTGTTCTACAAGGAGCGCGTGATTGCCGTGGGTGGCTACCACCGGGATACCGTCGGCGAAGACATGGAACTCGTGGTGCGCATGCACCGCCAACTGCGCGAGGAAAAGCGGCCGTACAAGATCACCTACGTGCCTGACCCCATCTGCTGGACCGAAGCGCCGGAGGATTTCAAGTCGCTGCGCAACCAGCGCGTGCGCTGGCAGCGGGGCCTGATGGAAAGCCTGGTGCCCAATTGGCGGATGATGTTCCAGCGCAATAGCGGCCTGGTGGGTCGGCTGGCCTACCCCTTCATACTGCTGTTTGAAGGGCTGGGGCCGGTGGTCGAGGTGCTGGGTTACGTCGCGGTGCTGGTGTTGTGGGCCGTCGGACTGCTCTCCCCGGAGGCGTTCTTCGTCTTTCTGTTCGCGTCGGTGGGGCTGGGCATTCTGCTGTCGGTGAACGCGCTGCTGTTGGAAGAGCTTTCGTTCCACCTGTATCCGCGACCGACGCAACAGCTCAAGCTGTTCTTCGTCGCGATTGTCGAGAACTTCGGCTATCGCCAGTTGACGGCAGTCTGGCGATTGATCGGACTGGTGCGCTGGCTGACCCATCTGCGCGGCCGGGCTCGCTGGGGCAAGATCAAGCGCCACGCCAACTGGCAGCACGAGGCCGACAACGCGTCGCACGCGCCGGCGCATCCCCATGAGCCCCACCCGGTGCGACCTGTCCGGGAAATGGAAACAACCCCATGACGTCATCCACCCTCACACTTGCGATTCTGCTGGCCGCGGCGAACCCCGAGCCGACCCCCGTGCTACCCGCGGTGCCGACTCCGACTGGCGAGGCCGAAGAGGGTTACGAGGCGCAGTTGCGCCGCGCGCGCAATCTGGCCACCAACGGACAGCGTGAAGCGGCGCTGGCCCTGTACGCGAGCATGCTTGAGCGCTCACCTGGCAACTCCGACGTGCTTTTGGCTCGCGGACGCACGCTGGCGTGGATGGAGCAATGGCAGGCGGCCGAGGTCGACCTGCTGGCGGTCGTGGAAAAGTCGCCCACGTATGCCGATGCCTGGTCGGCACTGGGCGACATGTATCTGTGGAGTGATCGTCCCGGCCAGGCCGTGCAGGCCTATGCCCAATGGCAGGCGCTGGAACCGCAAGAGTCCGCCCCCCTGCTCGCGCGTGCGCGCGCCTACCGTTCGGCCGGTGACGTGGCGGCGGCTCGGGCGGATTTCGAGGCGGCCGGCGCCGTCGGTGCGGACCCGACGATGGTCGAGTCGTCGCTGCGTGCGTTGGAACCGAAAGCCGCCAACCCGGAGGCCATCGCAGCCGACGGGTATCTTTGGGCGGCGCGGTTCAACGTGGGCCGAACCACGTTCCGCCCGGAACGTGACGGCTGGACCGAGCAGTCGGCCTCGCTGCGCCGATACTTCCAGCGCGGTTCACTGGGTCTTGAGTGGCTGGGGGCGACCCGGTTCGAGCAGCGTGATGTCGCGTGGGCGCTGGATGGTTACGTCGACGTATGGTCGCGTGCGTATGCGAACCTGCGCTACCAGCATGCCCCTACGCCGGACCTGTTTCCTGACCGATCCTGGCGCGTGGAAGTGTTCCAAGGGGTGGGCCAGGGCTGGGAGCTGTCGGCCAGTTATGACCGCCTTGAATTTGGCGATTCGCCCACTGAGTTGTATGGCCTTGGTGTCGGCCGCTATGTCGGGGACTTCTACCTGCGTGGGCGCGCCTTGTACGTGCCTGACGTTGATTCGCATAGCCTCAGCTTCAGGGGATTGTTGCGGTACTACTTCGCCGGGAACGGCGATGAATACGTGGAGGCTGCGGCAGGCTCCGGACGCAGTACCGAACAGCGCAGTGGCGCGGGCGGCGTCATCCTGGACGACAGCAGTTCCTCGGCCAGCGTGGCCTTCGTCAAGTACCTCGTGCCGCGGCTGGGCTTCAAGGTCGGCGTGAACTATGCCGACAATGTAGACGGTTATTCCGAACGAGGTGTGTCGGCTTCGATTTACACACGCTGGTGACCAGGTTGTCCTGATGGATCGCGATACCGGTACGTCCGCGGGCGCGCACCGAACGCGTCGGGCCTTGGGCATCTTCGTGTGGCTGTTGCCGGCCGTGGTGCTGGCGATTGTTGTCGCCCACGCCGTTGAGCTGGTCGCAGCCACTCAGGCGGGCACCCGCCTTTACGCCCTCAAGTTGGTGGCGCCGGCGTTGTGGTCGGACCTGCTGACGACGGTCAAATGCCTCCCGGCCCTGTTCCTGCTCTCGCTGCCGGTGCTCGCGCTGGCCCGGGGGCGGTGGCAACTGGTGGGCCTAGGCCTGCTGTGGTCCCTGCCAGTGCTGGCGCAGGCGATGCTGGGTGAGTATTTCCTGACCACTCGCGTGCCGCTGGGGGCCGACGTCTTCGGCTACACATGGAGCGAGCTGCGCACCTCGGTACGCGCGGGAGCCGACGTCGGTCCGCGTGCCGTCACCATGCTCGTGCTGCCGCTGGCCGCACTGTGGGCTGGCCTGGTCTGGTTCGGGCGTCGGCGGCCCGCCAAGCCGCGCGCCGCGCCGGGTGTCGTGCTGTTGCTGCTGGGCACGTTGGGCGCATGGATCTTGCCTTCGCATGTGGACGCGCGCTATTTCCAGAGCGAAGACGGCTACAACCTGGCGCTTAACAAGACCGGGTTTCTGCTGGGCGAAAGTCGGGCGTACCTGCGCAGTAGGCAGGCCGATCACGCCATGTCGCCTCCGGCCGGAGCGCCTGCGGTCGTCGCGGCCCAGGTGCGGCCCGGGGCGGATCCAGAGCATCCGTTCTTGCACCCCGAACAGACGCCCGACACGCTGGGCCCACTGTTCGCGGCGAGTCCCGGCGACCCGCCGCCAAACCTGGTGTTCATCGTGGTGGAGGGGCTGGGCAGGACTTTCTCCGGCCCGGATGCCCGGCTGGGCAGCTTCACGCCATTCCTGGACGAGCTGGCCTCCCAAAGCCTGTACTGGGACAACTTCCTTGCCGTACAGGGGCGGACCTTCGGGGCGCTCCCGTCGATCTTCGGCTCGTTGCCGTTCGCCGAGAGCGGTTTCGCCGCGCTGCAGCAGCGCATGCCGGCGCACGCGACGTTGCTCAGCGTGCTCAAGCAAAACGGCTACTCGCATGCGTTCTACGCCGGCTTCGACCCGAACTTCGACAACGAGCGGCAATTCCTGCTGCGTCAGGGGGTGGGCCGGATCATCGGCCCGGCGAATTTTGGTGGTCACTACCGCACGGCCAACGAGTGGGGGTTTGCGGACGGTGATCTGTTCGAGCGTGTGCTGGAGGATCCGGTAGGGGCGACGCCCTCGGTAACGGTGATTCAGACCATCACGATGCACACGCCCTACACGTTCCCGGGGCAGGACAAATACGCGCAGCGGCTGGATCGTCATCTGGATGCGCTCGGCATCGGACCGGCACAGCGCGGGCGCTACCACGAACAACGGGCCATCTACGAGTCAATTCTCTACACCGATGATGCGCTGCGTCGTTACTTCGAACGCATGCGTGAGCGTCCCGAACATGCCAACACCGTGTACGTGGTCACCGGCGACCATCGCCTGCCCGAGATCCCGATGGATACGCGGATCGAGCGCTACCACGTACCACTGTTGATCCATTCGCCACGCCTGAAGTCGCCGCGGCGGATTCGTTCGGTGTCCTCGCAATTCGACATCGCACCCTCGGTGCTGGCATGGCTGGGCAAGCACCATCGCATCCGTTCGCCGGCGCGCGTGACATGGCTGGGAACCGGATTGGATGTCGAGCCCGGATTCCGCAACGTGCATGCGTTTCCGCTGAAACAGACGAAGACCAACCTGGTCGACTTCATTTCCGGAGCGCACTTCCTCAACCAGGGGGTGTTGTACGTGCTTCGAGATGGCATGGAGATCGAGCCGGATGACGATGCCGCTGCCCTGCAGCGGGTCAGCGCCGAGTTTGACGGCTTCCGCATGGCCAACGACCGCCTCGCGCGGAGCCTGGCGCTGGTGCCGCAGGAGACCCCCAAGATACTGGTGCCGTTCCGAGAGCAGGATCGCGTGTCGCTGCAGCCGGCAATGCCGATCGGGCTGTCCGTTGATCGGGTGGTGGTCCCGCCGCTGCCCCGGGTCGGACAGTTGGAAGTGACCGTTACGTTTGCCAACCATTCCGCCACGTCGTCGCCTCCGTTTGTGCCCCTAGTGGTGCTGGCCGATGCCGGGGGCCGTGAGGTGAGTGAAAGCTACGGACGGCTGATGACGGTGGCATCCGGCGGGCAGGTCGGCGTTCGCATCCCGCTCAAGTCCAAAGGCGTCGCCTCCGGCACGTATTCCATGGCGGTCATCCCATCGCATCCCGACACCGGTAAGCCGGTGGGCGCGGGCAAGTACCGAATTGCCTTGTCCCTTCAAGAGTGAGCGACCCATGAAGCCCGTGTGGCTGAGTCTCCTGCTGTGCTGCCTCGCTTGGCCTGTGGCCCGTGCAAAAGATGCGCCGCGTGCCGTGTGGACGTGGGAGAAGCCGTCGTTTGCGATGCTGGAATCGCCCGAAGTTGCGGAGGAGGCGCTGGCCTTCCTGCGCCGCAAGGGGGTTACGATCGTCTATCTTTACGCGGATTCGTTCGAGGGAAGAACGCCGGTCAGGGATCGGCCCCAGCTGTATCGCGCGTTCATTCGCCGCGCCCATGCGCGCGGCATCCAGGTCTACGCGCTGCTGGGTTCCTGGTACCTGCATACCGAGCGCTACGTTCAGCCCCGATACCGTCGTGAGGCCAGGTCCATGGTCCGCAGGGTGCTGGACTACAACGCCGGTTCCGCGCCCGAAGAGCGTTTTGACGGTGTGAACTACGACATCGAGCCACACTTGCTGGACGAATGGAGTGACGCGTCGCGCCCGCAACTGCTGCGTGGCTTCCTGGACATGACGGCTGACCTAATGGCGGAAAAGCGCAAGTCGGGTCAGTCCTTGCCCATCGGCCCGGCAATGCCGTTCTGGTGGGACGGCATCACGCTGGACTGGAGCGGTGCGCGCAAGTCGGTGGCCGAGCACGTGATCGATGCCACCGATTACGTCGCGCTGATGGATTACCGCAACCGGGCCGAGGGCCGCGACTCGATCCTCTCGCACGCCCAGGACGAGATGGACTACGCCGATCGGGTCGGCAAGCGGGTCGTCATCGGGCTCGAGTTCAATCCTGGCGAGCCGGCCAAGTTGAGTTTCCACGGCAAAGATGAGGCTGAGTTCGAGCAGGAAGCGGCCAAGGTCGAGAGGGCATTCGGTACCCGGCCGGCATTTGGCGGCTTCGTGTTCCATCACTACCTGGGTTACCGGCGCTTCGTTCACGAGCCGGCGCCAGCCGATCCGGTCGAGCCACCCTCACGCTAACGTTCGGATTGACCCGTCGCGTAATAATCCGCGCGCTCAAACAACGCCGGTTGGATCAGCTCGGTAAACGCCCGCGCCTGCGGAGACAGGTACTTGCCCTTGCGCACCACCACGCCGTAGCTGCGCGACGGGAAGTAGCGTGCCAGCGAGCGCGCCGCCAGCCGTTCGCGGTCGGCCTCGGTCAGGCAGATCGCCGTGACGATGCTGATCCCCAGCCCCATCGCAACGTACTGCTTGATCACCTCCCAGCCGCCCACCTCCAGCGCCACCGTGTAGGGCACGCGGTTCTGGTGGAAGACCAGGTCTACCAGTCGGTAGGTGGTCAGCCGTTGGGGCGGCAGGATCAGCCCGTAGGGCGACAGGTCGTGCAGCGTGAGGTCGTCCTTCTGTGCCAGCGGGTGGTCGCGTGGGGTGATCAGCATCGGCTCGAAGCGGTACACCGGCGCGTAGCTGAGGTCGCCGGGCACGTCGATCATCGAGCCCACCGCCAGATCCACCCCGTCCGAGCGCAGCAGGTCCAGCCCGCTGGCGCCCGTCACGTTGTGCAGGGTCAGCCGCACCTCCGGGTGGGCAGCGCGGAAGGCCTCCACGATCTTCGGCAGCAGGTAGAGGATGGTCGAAGTCCCGGCGGCCACGTTGAGCTCGCCGGCGTCCAGGCCGCGCACCCGTTCGCGGAAGGCGGCGTCGAGCCCGTCCATGCCTTCCACCAGCGGCCGGGCCAGTTCGTACAGCGCCTCGCCCTCGGCGGTCAGCGCCAGCCGGCGCCCGCTGCGCTCCAGCAGCCGCGCTCCCAGCTCCCGCTCCAGCGCCTGCAACTGCAGGGTCACCGCCGGCTGGGTCAGGTACAGCGCGTCGGCCGCCCGCGACACCGAACCCAGCCGCGCGGTCTGGCAGAACGCCCGCAACGGCTTGAGCCGGTCGCCCTTGTAGGCAAAACGCGGAGCCTTGGGCAGGCGGTCGGCCATTAGTTTCAACTATGTATTAGTTCCACTAATGATAAGCATTGAGAAAACTTGATTGTCAAATACAAGACGCCGGCGCATGTTGGTTTTGCATCGCAACAACGCACCACCCCATGCGAGGAGAGAGTCAGATGTCGGCAGTCTTGGCGGAACAACTGGAGCCCCGGAACGGGGCTGAGTCGGTCACCGGTATCGAGGTGACCGCCACCCTTCCGGGGCAGGAGACGCTGCTGACGCCGGTAGCCCTCGACTTCCTGGCCGGGCTGCACCGCCGCTTCGAGGCCGCCCGCCAGGCCCGCCTGGCCGCCCGCCGCGAGCGCCAGGCCTTCTACGACGCCGGCGGCCTGCCGGACTTTCGCCCCGATACCGCTGCCCTCCGCGCCGGCGACTGGCGCGTGGCTCCCATCCCGGCCGCCCTGCAGGACCGCCGCGTGGAGATCACCGGCCCGGTCGACCCGAAGATGGTGATCAACGCGCTCAACTCCGGCGCCAACTGCTACATGGCCGACTTCGAGGACAGCACCGCGCCGACCTGGGCCAACCTGGTCGCCGGCCAGCAGGCCCTGCGCGCCGCGGTGGCCGGCACGCTGGAGTACACCGCCCCGGACACCGGCAAGCACTACGCCCTCAAGCCCTTCGCACAGCAGGCCGTCCTGTTGGTCCGCCCGCGCGGCTGGCATCTGGACGAGAAGCACGTGCGCATCGACGGCGCCCCAATGTCCGGCAGCCTGTTCGACCTGGGCCTGTTCGCCTTCCATAACGCCACGGCGCTGGCCGCCAAGGACCGTGGCCCGTACTTCTACCTGCCCAAGCTGCAGTCGATGGAAGAGGCGGTGCTGTGGAACGACGTGCTCGACCACGTCGAGCGCGCCCTCGGCCTGCCCGCCGGCCAGTTCAAGGCGACCGTGCTGATCGAGACATTGCCGGCAGTGTTCGAGATGGACGAGATCCTGCACGCGCTGCGCGGCCGCATTGTCGGCCTCAACTGCGGGCGCTGGGACTACGTGTTCTCCTACATCAAGACGTTCCGTCGCCACCGCGACAAGGTGCTGCCCGAGCGCGGGCAGGTCACCATGACCCAGCCGTTCCTGCGCGCCTATTCCGAGCTGCTGATCCAGACCTGCCACAAGCGTGGCGCGCATGCGATGGGCGGCATGGCCGCGCAGATCCCGATCAGCGGCAACGAGGCGGCCAATGACGCCGCGCTCGCCAAGGTCCGCGCCGACAAGCTGCGCGAGGTCACCGCCGGCCACGACGGCACCTGGGTCGCACACCCGGCGCTGATCCCGCTGGCGCGCGAGGTGTTCGATGAGCGCATGCCGACCCCGCACCAGCAGCACGTCAGGCGCGAGGAGATCATCGTCACCCGCGATGACCTGATCAAGCCCTCGCGGGGCACGATCACCCGTCAGGGCTTCGAGAACAACGTCGAGGTGTGCGTGCGCTACCTCGCGGCATGGCTCGACGGCAACGGCTGCGTGCCCATCCACTGGCTGATGGAGGATGCGGCCACCGCCGAGATCGCCCGCGCCCAGCTGTGGCAATGGCTGCACCACGCCGATCCGCGGGATGACGGATCGCGCGGCCAGCCGCTGTGCCTGGACGACGGCAGCGAAGTGGACTTCGCGCTGCTGGAGCGCGCGCTGCTCAACCTGCCCGGCAAGCTCACCGACCGCTTGCAGATGCCCGGCGGCAGTCGCGTGGCCGAGGCCATCGGCCTGCTCGACCGACTCACCCACGCCGACACCTTGGAGGACTTCCTGACCCTCCCGGCCTACAAGCGACTTCCCTGATCCCACCGGCGCGCGGCGACCGGCAGGTGCGGACCCGTTTCCGCGCCCACGGCCCCGGCTTGCCTGATCGCCGGGTCCCGGTAGCCGCCGCACCCCGGCGACACCGCCTCCCCGCTATCCCGCCGGGGCCTGGCCGACCCGCCACACGCACCGCTTTCGCTTCACCCACCCAGGAAGACGCCATGTCTTTCCCGCCACGACCCCAGCCAACACCCTGAACCGAGGAACGCCGCCATGACCACCAAGCTCCCCACCGCCGACCAACTGCGCCAAGACTGGGCCACCAACCCCCGCTGGGCCGGCATCAACCGCCCGTATTCGGCCGAGGACGTGGTGCGGCTTCGCGGCACCGTGCCGGTGGAGCACTCCATCGCCAAGCTCGGCGCGGAGAAGCTGTGGAAGTCGCTGCACACCGAGGACTTCATCAACGCCCTCGGCGCGCTGACCGGCAACCAGGCCATGCAGCAGGTCAAGGCCGGGCTGAAGGCCATCTACCTCTCGGGCTGGCAGGTCGCGGCCGACGCCAACATCGCCGGCGAGATGTACCCCGACCAGTCGCTGTACCCGGCCAACTCGGTGCCGCAGGTCGTGCGCCGCATCAACAACACCCTGCTGCGCGCCGACCAGATCCAGTGCGCCGAAGGCAGCGGTGACATCGACTTCCTGCAGCCGATCGTGGCCGATGCCGAGGCCGGTTTCGGTGGCGTGCTCAACGCCTTCGAACTGATGAAGGGCATGATCGAGGCCGGCGCGTCGGGCGTGCATTTCGAAGACCAGCTCGCCTCGGTGAAGAAGTGCGGCCACATGGGCGGCAAGGTGCTCGTGCCGACCCGCGAAGCGGTCGAGAAGCTGGTCGCCGCGCGCCTGGCCGCCGACGTGATGGGCGTGCCGACCCTCATCGTCGCGCGCACCGACGCCGAGGCCGCCGACTTGCTGACCAGTGACATCGACCCCAACGATGTGCCGTTCACTACCGGCGAGCGCACCGTCGAGGGCTTTTACAAGACCAACAACGGCCTCGATCAGGCCATCAGCCGCGGCCTGGCCTACGCCCCGTATGCCGACCTGGTGTGGTGCGAGACCGGCAAGCCGGACCTGGAATTCGCGCGCAAGTTCGCCGAGGCGATCCACGCCAAGTTCCCGGGCAAGCTGCTCGCCTACAACTGCTCGCCGTCGTTCAACTGGAAGAAGAACCTCGACGACGCGACGATCGCCAAGTTCCAGAAGGAAATCGCCAGCTACGGCTACAAGTTCCAGTTCATCACCCTGGCCGGTTTCCACAGCCTCAACTACGGCATGTTCAACCTGGCGCACGGCTATGCGCGCCGCCAGATGAGCGCCTTCGTCGAGCTGCAGGAAGCGGAGTTCGCCGCGGCCGAGAAGGGCTTCACCGCGGTCAAGCACCAGCGCGAGGTGGGCACGGGCTATTTCGATGCGGTGACGCAGACCATCCAGGGCGGCAAGTCGTCCACCGTCGCACTGAAGGGTTCGACCGAGGAAGAGCAGTTTGACGAGGCGCGCGCCGCGGCGTGAAGCTGGGGCGGCGAATGTCGCGAGTGCGGCGGGGGGTTGCCCCCGCCGCGCAATGACCGAGGGCACGCAGGCCGGACGATCGTTCCGGCCTGCGTGAATTCAGGGCGCATCGAGACCTGCCCGCGCCGGAGTCGCGGCGTGCGCGGATTGCGGTAAGGTGGCGGCTTCGAAGCCGTCATGGGCAAGGGCGGGGGCCAGGTACATGGGAGCGGAAGGCGCGGCGGCAGCCGCGTGGCACCACCGACCGATCCGGTCGCCCGAATCCGGGCGCGAGGTGCGGCGCCTGGAATCGCTCTCGCCCGACGAGATGGCCCTGTTCGCCGAGGTGGGTCGCGTGCGCGCCATCCGTGCGGGCGAAGTGCTGTTCGGCCACGGCGAGCGCGGCGCCACGATGTACGTGGTCGTGCAGGGCGCCGTCGATCTGGACTTCGGGGATGGCCGCGCGATGAAGCGGCTGGGTCCCGCAGGCTACTTCGGCGAGTTGGGCCTGTTGCTGGAGGATCACGCACGCACGGCCAGTGCGTTGGCGCCCGCCGACGGAACGCTGCTGGAAATCCATCGCGAGGCATTTGAACGCCTGGTTGAACGCGAACCCGGCATGCTGTGCCAGTTCCTGCGTCGCGCGGTCATGCGCGTGATGCTCGGCGAACCTGCGCAGATTCATCGACGCCACCCGTCCCGGCGGGTGTTGGAGGCGGCGCTCGATCGCCTGCGCACTACCGCGAACCGCCTGCAACAGGCCGAAGTACTCATCCGCACCGACGAGCTCACCGGGCTTGCCAATCGCCGGGGGCTGGTCCGTCACTTGGTGGACCGCCGTCAGAGCGGCGCCACAACCCCGCTCGGCCTGTTATTGCTGAACTGCGACGGCTTCCAGCAGATCAACGACCGCCACGGCCGCAGCGCGGGCGACCGCGTGCTGCAAGGCGTGGCCAATCTGCTGCGTGCGGTCTCCGGGCCGGGTGACGTCGCCTGCCGGATTGGCGGCGACGATTTTGCCTTGCTGGTGAAAGCCTCCACCCGCGATGAGGTCATGCGCGTCGCCGAGATCGCACTGGCCACCGCGCACGGCCTGCAACGCATGGAAGACGAATCGCCCCTCATCTGCCGGTTCAGCATTGGCGCAGGCCTCGTGGCTGCGGACACCGACGTCAACGGCTGGTATGCCGGTGCCGATGCCGCGCTCTATCGGGCCAAGCGAAACGGAGGCAATTGCGTGGAATGGCAGGACCCGGCGCGGTGAGTCCAGGCGGTATGGAGGTCGATCCTGCTTCGTCGCCCTCCCCGTCGGGGGGCGGGGCCGTGCCGCAACTTCGCACGTTGCTGTTGACGGACTTGTGCGATTCCACCGCGCTCGTGCAGCGCTTGGGCGACGCAGCCGCCGCGAGGCTGTTCCGCGACCACGACGCCGTCGTGCTGTCGTTGCAGCAGCAATGGCGCGGACTACTGATCGATCGCTCGGACGGCATGCTGCTGCTGTTCGAACGTCCCATCGACGGCCTCGGTTTCGCGCTCGACTACCTCCGTGGCCTGCGTGACCTCGGCGCCGCGCACCAGGTCGACCTGAAGGCGCGTGCTGGGTTGCACGTCGGCGAGGTCCTGACCTGGCGCAACAGCGACGAAGCCGTGCGGGTGGGCGCGAAGCCGCTGGAGGTCGAAGGCCTGGCCAAGCCGATGGCCGGACGGTTGATGGCGCTCGCGCGGCCTGGCCAGATCCTGCTCTCCGCGGTGGCGCAGTCACTGGCCTACCGCGCCGCGCGGGAGCTGGGCGAGCGCGGTGCGGGCCTGCTATGGAAATCCCACGGACGCTGGCGCTTCAAAGGCCTGCCCGAGGCGCAGGAAGTTTTCGAGATGGGCGAGCCGGGGATCGCGCCTTTGCGCGCGCCGGCGGCCACGCCCAAGGCCTGGCGCGACATCCCGCTGTGGCGACGGCCGGCCGCCCTCGGGGCGCAAGCGGCGCTGCTGGCGGTGTTGGGCCTGGGCACCTGGTGGGTCACCCGGCCGCAGCCTGCCATCGCCTTCGGCAACCGCGACTGGGTGGTGGTCGCCGACCTGCGCAACCTCACCGGTAACCATGCCTACGATGATGCGGTGGAGGCGGCGCTGCGCGTCGCACTGGAGCAGTCGCGCCACGTGAACGTGGTGGCCGACGCGGCGGTAGACGACGCCTTGCGCGGCATGGGGCGTGATCCGGCCTCGGCCCAGATGGACCGGGGAGTCGCGTCCGAAATTGCGCTGCGCGATGGCGCGCGGGCGGTCCTGTTGCCGACCGTGGCCAACGTGGGCGGCCAATTCAAGCTGACGTTGGAGGTGGTGGACCCGGCCACCCAGACCACCGTGTTCACCGAAACTGCCAGCGGTCGCGGAGCCCGTGCCGCGGTCGAGGCGGTGGGCGAGGCCAGCGACGCGCTGCGCCAGCGCTTGGGCGAGGCGCTGGCCTCGGTAGAGGCCAGTTCGGTGCCGCTGGACCGGGCCACTACCGCCAGCCTGGATGCACTGCGTGCCTTCAGTCTCGGTCAGGCCGCATACGCCCGACAGGATCTGCCCGCTGCCGAGGAGCATTTCCGCCAGGCCCTGAAACTGGATCCCGGTTTTGCGATGGCGCGCATCGGGCTGGCGCGCATTGCGTATGCGCGCACCGATGTTCCGGTGGCGCTGTCCGAACTCACCCTGGCCCTGCACGACACCTCCCGGCTGACTGACCGCGAGCGCCTGTACGCCCAGGCGCAACTTGCGCAACTGCGGATGGATCGGGATGCGCTCGGCCAATGGCGTGCCTTGGCGAGGCTCTACCCCGATTTCCACGTGGCCGCATTCAATGCCGCCAACCTGTTGCGATGGGCGAATGACTACGCGGAGATGCGTGAGTTCGCCCGCAAGGCGACGGCGCGCCAGGCCGTGACCCGCCCGGCGGCCTGGCATTTCCTGGGCGTCGCCGATGCGGCGCTGGGGGATGCCGCAGCGGCGCACCGAGACTTCAACGCCGCGCGCCAGTCCGGGTTCCCGCCCGTGTTTGTCGAGCCTGCCTTGCTGGAAGCGGCGCAGCATCGCCACGACAAGGCCTTGGCCCTGCTGCAGCCCACCTCGCCGCTGCCGCCCCCGTTGGCCCTGGAGCAGCGCATCGCGCGGATGACGGTCGCAGCCGATGCCGGGCGCTGGCCCGAGGCCCGGCGGCTGGCGGACGCGTTGGCGGCGAACACGCAATCGCCGCGCCAGGCATTCGAATGGGCGGCGCGCGCGGCCATCCTGGCCGTGCGGCAGCGTGAGGCGCCGACCACCCGGTTGCGTGGCGAGGTCGACGCACTCCTCCGCGAAGCGGAAGTCGCGTTGCCGCAAACGGTGGGCCGCACACGTGAATCCGTGGCCGCGGCCGTGCTGTATGCCGGTTACGTGGCCGCCGGATGGGGCGATGCCCCGCGCGTGGCGCGTGCCCGTGCGCTGGCCGCCCCGGTGGTGAGCCACTCGCCGTTCCGCGTTCTGGCCAACCTTGACGCCTTGGCGCAAGCGCGACTGGCGCTGGCGCAGGGAAAATCTGAACGGGCGCGCGGGTTGCTCCGCCCCCATCAAGGTGACGACGCGCTCGTGTTGACCCACCACTGGCGGGTGCAGGCCCAGGGTGGCCCTGCTGCGTCGCCGCGATCGGACTCGGCATCGACTCCTGTGCGCATGCGCGCCTATGGTGAATGGGCCGCTGAGCGCCCGCCGGTCCTGGAGGTCCTGTTGCTGACGTCGAACGGGAAATGAGCCCCCGCGCGGCGCGCGTGCGCGGGCGTGCTGGTGCCGTGTTCACAGCGGGAATGCATCCCGCTACGGCAGCCATATCGGACGGGCGGGATGCGCATGGAGGCGCAGGGCCCTACCGAGACTTTTGGCATTCGACAGGCGACTCGGAACCTGCGTATCGTCAGACGTTCATCTCCCTCGTCGCGCCGGTGGCCTTCATGCGTTCTTCCGTGTTGCTCATTGCAGTCCTTGCGGCCAGTGTCGCGTCTTCCCTGGCGTGGGCCGAACCGTCGGCCAGCGGGTCGTCTCCCGCTTGGGCGCCTGCGTCCGTTCAGGACGCGCCGGCACCCGCCCCAGCCGCCGAGCCGGCCAAGCGCGAAGTCGCCCAAGACGAGCGAACGGTCTGCAAAGTCGAACGCACCATTGGCAGCAACCGCACGCAGCGCGTTTGTCGCTCGTCCGAGCAGATCCGCCGTGAGCGTGAGGCCGCGCGCGAAGCCATGGAGAAGCGTGGGGTATGCAGCACGTGTGGTGGGGACGGTTGATCCCCCGCGTGGGGACCGAGCGTCTTTCTGACCGGCGGCAGGCCGAAGCATTTACCCTTGAAGGCCTGCCGCGGTAGCCTCATCCAAGCCATTGTGGCTCGGCTTTTTTCAAGGAGGTGTGCCGTGGTAAGGAACGGTATGGCAGTCGGGTTGGCGTTCGTCCTGGCGGTGGTCGCAATGCCTGCCTGGGCGGTGGAGCAGGGCGACAGGCTGGCCCTCATACTTGAGCAGCAGCACGCCTTGAAGGCCAGCATCGACGCCGGCACGTCCGGGCTGTCCCCGCGTCAGGTCCGCGTCATTCGCAAGGAGCAAGGGGAGGTCTTCGCGATTGCCGGCAAAAGCGCGAGCATCGACCAGCTCAACATCCAGGAACAGATCCGCCTGGAGAACGCCCTCGAGCGCATCAACGCCAACGTCGTGGGCACGCGCGTGGCCCAGGAAACCCAGGACACCTGCTGGAGCGAGGCCAAAACCGGCTCCAAGATGAAGGTCACGCGGTGCGGAACCCAGGAAGAGCGTGACGAGGCCCGTCGCGGCGCGCGCGCCTGGATGGAAAAGCCCAAGATCTGCGTCCCCCCGGGTTGCGGCGGCTGAGTAGGGGCTCGGTGCGGCGCGCCTAGCGGGCCGCACCGCGGTCGACGCGCCGGTACCCGATCGCCTCGGTCAGGTGGTGCGTCTGGATGGCGTCGCTCGCATCCAGGTTGGCAATCGTGCGGGCCACCCGAAGCACCCGATGCACGGAGCGGGCACTGAGCTGGAGCCGGTCCGCCGCGGCATCCAGCAAGCTCTGGTCACTCGCCGACAAGACGCACGCCTGCCGCAATTCGGCCTGCGTCAGCCGCGCATTGGGCTGCCCTGCGCGCCCCAGCTGGACGTGCCGTGCCTGCGCCACGCGGGCCGCCACGGTGGCACTGGACTCGCCCGGAGCGGCGGAGGTGCGCAGTTCGCTCGACGGCAGGCGCGGGACCTCTACGTGCATGTCGATCCGATCCATCAAGGGGCCTGACACCCGGGATCGGTAACGCTCGATCGATTCCTCACTGCATCGGCAACGGCCGCTGGCGTCGCCGGCCCAGCCGCAGGGGCACGGGTTCATGGCGGCGACCAGCTGGAATCGCGCAGGAAACTCGACGCTCCTGGCCGCGCGGGAAACCGTCACCGTTCCACTTTCGAGGGGCTCGCGCAGCACCTCCAGCGCGACGCGGCTCCATTCCGGAAGTTCGTCCAGAAAGAGCACCCCGTTGTGCGCCAGGGACACCTCACCCGGCCGGGGCACGCCGCCGCCGCCCACCAGGGCGATCGCGCTGGCCGAATGATGGGGCGCGCGGAACGGCCTGATGCCCCAGGTGCGGGAGGCCTCCAGTGCGGAACCGTCGCCCCGTCCGGCCGCCGACGCAATGGCCGCGCTTTCGAGCGCCTCGTCGTGGGTGGGCGCGGGCAGCACCGGGCAGGCGCGCCGCCAGCATCGACTTCCCGCACCCCGGCGGGCCGACAAACAACAAGTGGTGTGCGCCGGCAGCCGCGATTTCGAGGGCGCGACGGGCATGCGTCTGGCCGCGCACGTCGGCCATGTCGGGCATGCAGTCCGCCCTGGGCGCGGCGGCGGCCAAGGCCGAGGGCAGGGTCTTGTGCCCCTTCAGCGCCGCGCAGACCTCAAGCAGCGTTCGGGCGGTCTGCACCCGCGCATGCGTGGCCAGCGCCGCCTCGGCACCGTTGGGCTGCGGTAGGACCAAGGCGCGTCCCGAGAGCGTGCTGGCCAAGGTCGCGGGCAAGGCGCCATCCACCGCCCGCAACTCACCGGTCAGGCCCAGTTCGCCCAGGAACTCCGTATCGGCAAGCGCCTGTTGGGGGATCTGTCCGCTCGCCGCGAGGATGCCCAGCGCGATCGGCAAGTCGAAGCGGCCATCCTTGGGCAGGTCCGCCGGCGCCAGGTTGACCGTGATCCGCCGCGCGGGAAACTCCAATTGCGAGGATTGCAGTGCCGCGCGGACCCGGTCCTTGGCCTCGCGCACCGCGGCGGCAGGCAGGCCGACAATGGACATCGACGGCAGTCCGCCGCCCAGGTGCACTTCGACCCGTACTTCGGGCGCACGAACGCCCGATCGCGCACGGCTGTGCACGATGGCCAGGTTCATGGCGCGGGCCTCAGTGGCGCGGCGTCGTGGCGTCAGACCCCAGGCGGGCCTCAAGGTCCTCGACGGTGCGCTGCAGCGCCTCCAGCTTCTCGCGGGTGCGCAGGAGCACCGCCCGCTGGACCTCGAATTCCTCACGCGTCACCAGGTCGAGCTTGGTCAGCCCGGTCTGCAGCACGGCCTTGAAGTTCTGCTGCAGCTCTTCACGTCCTTCGCGCAGGCCGGGCGGCACCAGGCTGCTGAGGCGGCGGGCGAGGTCATCAATCTGGCTGAGGTCGATCATGTGGGGTTCCTCCGGCGATACGTCCAGCGTGGCGGACCGGCCGGTTGGGCGCCGTCGGCGGATGCCTCGGCGTGGCGTAGGAAAATTCCTACCCTTGCGCCGGGATTTTATCCCACCGGCCACGGACGACGGCGTGGCGGGCCTTCGCGATATCCTGATGCATGGGGCGCCGGCCCCGGAATCGCGGGGCAAGGCCCGAAGGAGACAGCTCGATGAAAATGGTCATGGCGGTGATCAAGCCGTTCAAGCTCGATGACGTGCGCGAGGCGCTGGCCGATGCCGGCGTGGCCGGCATCACCGCCACCGAGGTCAAGGGCTTCGGCCGCCAGAAGGGCCACACCGAGCTATATCGGGGCGCCGAGTACGTGGTCGACTTCCTGCCCAAGATCAAGCTGGAAGTCGCCGTCACCGACGACCAGGTCGACGGCGTGGTCGAAGCGATCATGAAAGCCGCCGGCACCGGCAAGATTGGCGACGGCAAGATCTTCGTCTGGGACCTCAACCAGGTTGTGCGCATCCGCACCGGCGAGCTGGACGGCGACGCGCTCTGACCCCGGTTGACGGCCTGCTTCCGTCAGCCTTTCACCACCGCGATCGTTCAAACGCGGCAGAGGGGTCGACCCCTCCCGTGCTGGCATCGGTCAGACCTACCCCGGGCGAAGCCCGACTCGCGCCCACCAAAGGCAAAGCCCCGCCGGAGCGGGGCTTTTTCCTGCAGCGCGGGTCCCGTTCAGACCCTGCCTCGGCGACGCGGGGTTATTCCCCCAGCGCCTCCGCCACGAACGGCGGCAGGCTGGCCGCGCCCTTGTGGATGTCGGCGGTGTAGTACTTGGTCGCGAACGCCTTCGCGCGCGCATCGGCCTCGCGGAAGTCGAAGCCCTGGCCCTTGCGCGCCATCGTGCAGCTCCACCAGCCGGTCGGGTAGCACGGCTGCGGGAACGGCAGGGTCTGGAACGTGCTGAAACCGGCCTTGCCCATCTCGGCGCGCATCGCCTTGATCAGCTCCAGCAGCACCAGCGGCGACTCGCTCTGCTGCACCAGGATGCCGTCGTCCTTGAGCGCGCGGAAGCACGACTCGAAGAACGCCTTGTTGAACAGGCCTTCCGCCGGGCCGACCGGGTCGGTCGAATCGACGATCACGATGTCCAGCAAATTCGGCGCGCAGTTGGCCATGTACGCGATGCCGTCGTCGAACAGCAGCTCGGCGCGCGGGTCGTTGTTGCTGTCGCACAGCTCCGGGAACCACTTCTCGGCCATGCGCGTGACCTGCTCGTCGATGTCGCACTGCACGGCCTTCTCCACGCCCGGGTGCTTGAGCACCTCGCGCAGCGTGCCGCAGTCACCGCCGCCGATGATCACCACGTTCTTCGGGTTGGCATGGGTGAACAGCGCCGGGTGCGACATCATCTCGTGGTAGAGGAAGTTGTCGCGGGTGGTCAGCATCATCGCGCCGTCGATGAGCATCAGGTTGCCCCAGTCGGTGCTCTCGTAGATCTCGATCTTCTGGAACGGCGACTGCACCTCGTCCAGCTTCTTCGTGATCCGGTAGCCGATGGCCGAGCCGGAGGGCTCGAAGTTCTCGTAGTGCCAAGTGGTGTTGTCGCTCATGCCAGTCGGTCCTTGTGGGTGTGGGGCGGGCTGCACAGGGCAGCTTGCGGCCGGGCCGGGTGGGGCGTCAAAGACGCAGGGGTCACGGGGCGCCTTGCGGACGGGCCGTGCGAGGCCGCGGATTGTAGCGGACGCATGCCGGCGCCGCGATGAAGCCCCGGCAACGTCCGACTGGGAGCTGTCTGCCAGACTCCGGCCGATGGACGCGGCGATACGCCGCGCGGGGAGGTCGACGGCATCGCCCCAACCGGCACGACCATGGCCTCACAGACCCCCCGGGCCCCCGGGGGGTAGAATGCGCGTCCCCACACCCCTTGGTGCCACGCCGATGTCCGACTGGTCGATTGATCAGGCCCGCCAGACCTACTCGATTCCGTACTGGAGCGAGGGCTTTTATGACGTGGACGCGGCCGGTCGGATCACGGTGCGCCCGCGTGGCGAGGCCGGCCCCGCCGTCGCGCTGCCCGAGATCGTCGACCAGGCGCGCGCCAACGGTGCCAAGCTGCCGCTGCTGGTGCGTTTCCCGGACATCCTGGGCGCGCGCCTGCGCAAGCTGCAGGGCGCCTTCGCCGGAGCCATGGCCGAGTGGAATTACCCGGGCGGCTACACCGCCGTGTACCCGATCAAGGTGAACCAGCACCAGGGCGTGGCCGGCACGCTGGCGCAGATCGGGGCCAATGCCGCCGACGCCCCGGCCAACACCGGCTTCGGCCTGGAAGCCGGTAGCAAGCCCGAGCTGATGGCGGTGCTGGCGCTGAGCCAGCCGGGCGGGCTGATCGTGTGCAATGGCTACAAGGACCGCGAGTACATCCGCCTGGCGCTGATCGGGCGCAAGCTCGGCCTCAACACCTGGATCGTGGTGGAGAAGCCGTCCGAGCTGGCGCTCGTGCTGGAAGAGGCCGCGGCGCTGGGTGTGAAGCCCGGCCTGGGCGTGCGCATGCGCCTGGCCAGCCTGGGTGCCGGCAAGTGGCAGAACAGCGGCGGCGACAAGGCCAAGTTCGGCCTGTCCCCGCGCCAGGTGCTCGACCTGTGGAAGCAGCTGCGCGACGCCGGCATGGGCGATTGCCTCGGCCTGCTGCACTTCCACATGGGCAGCCAGATCTCCAACGTGCGCGACATCGCCAACGGCATGCGCGAGGCCGTGCGCTACTTCGTCGAGCTCTCGGTGCTGGGCGCCAAAGTGCAGTTCATGGACGTCGGCGGCGGCCTGGGCGTGGACTACGAAGGCACCCGCTCGCGCAGCTACTGCTCGATCAACTACGGCGTCGCCCAGTACGCCAGCACCATCGTGCAGCCGCTGGCCGAGGCCTGCGAGGAGTACGGCCTGACCCCGCCGCGCCTCGTCACCGAGTGCGGCCGCGCGATGACCGCGCACCACGCCGTGCTGGTCGCCAATGTCTCGGAAGTGGAGAAGGCGCCCGAAGGCCGCGTGCCCGAGGCGCATGACGACGAGCCGGCCGTGATCCGCCACCTGCGCGAGATCCATGCCGAACTGGGTGCGCGCCCGGCGGTGGAGTTGTTCCACGAGGCCGTGCACCACCACGGCGAGGGCCTGTCGCTCTACGCGCTGGGTCAGATCGACCTCGTGCACCGCGCGCGCATCGACGACCTGTTCTACGCCATCGCCAACGGTGTGCGCGAGCGCCTGCACCCGGGCGAGAAGAGCCACCAGGCGGTGCTCGATGAGCTCAACCAGCGCCTGGTCGACAAGTTGTTCGTCAACTTCAGCGTGTTCGAGTCGATGCCCGACGTCTGGGCGATCCAGCAGGTGTTCCCGATCGCGCCGATCGAGCGCCTGGACGAGGCGCCGACCCGCCGCGGTGTCATTGCCGACCTGACCTGCGACTCCGACGGCCGAATCGACACCTACGTGGAGAACGAGACGCTCAACACCTCAATGCCGGTGCATGCACTCCGGCATGGCGAGAGTTACCGCCTCGGCTTCTTCATGGTGGGTGCGTACCAGGAGATCCTGGGCGACATCCACAACCTGTTCGGCGACACCGACGCGGTGGAAGTGCGCGTCGATGGCGATGCGGTGAAGCTGGTGCAGCAGCGCCGCGGCGACGCCACCGACGTGATGCTCGACTACGTGGGCTACAAGCTGGACGACCTGCGCGCGGCCTACCGCGCCCGGGTGGCCGCCGCGCACCTGCCGAGCGACGAGGCCGAGCGCCTCAACGCCGCGCTGGAAACCGGGCTGACCGGCTACACCTACCTGGACGACGCGCCGCTGGCCTGAGCGCGCCGTCCGAAGTTCACCCTTGGCGCCGCCGGGCGCCACCCCACCAGGCGCCCCTTGGGCGTCGACCGCTTGAAGCACCGCCACGCCCAGCGCAGGCGGTGCACCGAGGAGGGCGCCACTGCAGGCGACCGCTTCGTTTCCCACCGGAGGCAACACCATGAGAGTTGGATTCATTGGCCTGGGCGCGATGGGCGCGCCGATGGCCCGCCACCTGCACGCGAAGGGCCTGCTGACTGCGGTCGGCAACCGCACCCAGTCCAAGGCCGACGAACTGGCCGCCGAGCTGGGCGTGCGCGCGGCGCGTTCCACCGACAACTTCGCCGATTGCGACGTGGTCGCTTTGTGCGTGTCGCTGGACCATGACGTGCTCACCAACGTGGAAGGCCTGGCCAACGTGCTTCGCGCCGGTACCGTGGTCGTCGACCACTCCACCGTGTCGGTGGAGACCGCGCGCCGTGCCGCCGCCATGCTCGCCGCGCACGACATCGCCTTCATCGACGCGCCGGTGTCCGGTGGCGTGGAAGGCGCGCGCAACGGCAAGCTGTCGGTGATGCTCGGCGCGGATGAGTCGGCGCTGGAGAAGGCGCGCCCCGCGATCGAGGCGTACGCCGCACGCATCACCCACATGGGCGGGATTGGCGCGGGCCAGGCCACCAAGGCGATCAACCAGGTGCTGGTGGCCGGTATCAACGAGGCCGTGTGCGAAGGCTTGGCCCTCGGCGAGAAGCTGGGCTTGGATCCGGACAAGCTGCTGCCGACGCTGATGGCCGGCGCGGCCAACAGCTGGTTCCTGGAAAAGCGCGGCGCCACCATGATGCGCGACGAGTTCACGCCTGGCTTCAAGTGCGTGCACATGCTCAAGGATCTGCGCATCGTGCAGGGCATCGCGGCGAGCGCCGGCATCCGCACCACCGCGATCGATCAGGCAGCCGCGGATTACGCCGAGCTGGTGGAGCGCGGGCAGGGCGAGGCGGATACCTCGGCGCTAATCACGCTTAAGCGCGAGAAGCCCGCTCAAGACTGAGCGGGCGGAGGGCGGGGCAGGGGGCTTTCTGATCTCAGGTCGAGCGGAATATCGCGTTCCACCGAGCGAGGATCGGGGAGCGAGGTGAACGGGATATTCCGCTCCGCCCCCGCAACGCTTATTCCACCTTGATCGCCATCGCGGTCAGGCCACCGGCCGACAGCTTGCGCTTGGCCTCGGCCAGGTCACCGGCGGTGCCATACGGCCCCATACGCACGCGGTAGACGGTCTGGCCCTTGATCTGGGCCGACTCTACCCGCGCGCCCAAGCCGAGCATCGCGATCTTCGCCTTCAGCTCTTCCGCTTGGCCCGACGCCTGGAACGCGCCGGCCTGCAACAGGTAGCGGGTGTCGTCGCTGGGGGCGGGCTGGCTCGCGGCGGTCGTTGCGGTGTCGGCGGGCTTGGCCGCGGTGGGCGCACGTGCGGCCGCACCGTCCTCGCTGACCGGCTTGGGCAGCGGTTCGGTGCGGTTGGTGGTGGCCGGCGTCGCCGCCGCTGTCGCCGATCCCGTCGCGCCTGCCGCGCTGGAACCGGTCGCCGCCTGCTCCACGGCCGTTGCTTCCTGTGGACGCTGCCGCGCCTGACGCTCCGCCTCGGCGCGCTCGGTGGCCGCCAGCTCGGCGTCGGTCATCGGCACTTCCTTGCCCGGCAGCAGGGTGTAGAAGTCGTATTCCGGGTCCTTGGCTTCGCCACCCGCCGGCTTGGCATCGGCCGTGGCGGGCTTCGCCGGTGCGGCGGCCTCATCGGCCGGCAGCAGCTCGTCGTTGTCCGTTGCCACCGGGGTCGGCTGCGCGTCCGGGTTGGCATGCGGACGCAGGAACCCGTCACCCTCGCCCTTGAGCAGCTTCGGCGCCACCATCACCACGATGATGGTGATCACCACGCCCAGCACGAGCCAGGCCCAGCCGGGCAGGCCACCGCTGTTGCCGCCGTTGCGTCGCGCCTGGGTCTTGCCGCGTCGTGCCGCCATTCACATCACCTCGGGGGCGTTCACGCCCAGCAATCCCAACCCGTTGGCCAACACCTGGCGCGTGGCCATCGCCAACACCAGGCGCGCATCGCGCACGTTGGCGTCGTCGACCAGGAACTGGTGATCGTTGTAATACGTCTGGAACGTCTGTGCGAGTTCCAGCAGGTAGGCGGCGATCTGGTGCGGCTCCAGGTCGCGGCCGGCGGTGGCGACCACGTCGGGGTAGCGCAGCAGGGTCTGCACCAGCTCGTGCGCGGCGGCATCCTCCACGTCCAGCGGCTGCGCCAGGCCGTTGGACGCGTCGAAGGCGAGGCCTTGCTCGCGCAGCTTGCGCTCCAGCCCGCACATGCGCGCGTGCGAGACCTGCACGTAGTACACGGGATTGTCCAACGACTGGCTGCGCGCCAGGTCGATGTCGAAGGTCAGCTGCGAGTCGGGCTTGCGCGCGATCAGGAACCAGCGCGTGGCGTCGCGGCCGACCTCGTCGATCAGGTCGCGCAACGTCACGTAGCTGCCGGCGCGCTTGGACAGCTTCACTTCCTCGCCGCCGCGCATCACCGTGACCATCTGATGCAGCACGTATTCCGGCCAGCCCTGCGGAATGCCGCAGTCCAGCGCCTGCAGGCCCGCGCGCACGCGCGCCAGCGAGCCGTGGTGGTCGGCGCCCAGTTCGGTGATCGCGCGCACGTAGCCGCGCTGCCACTTGCTCAGGTGGTAGGCCACGTCGGGCACGAAGTAGGTGTAGGTGCCGTCGGACTTGCGCATCACGCGGTCCTTGTCGTCACCGAAGTCGGTGCTGCGCAGCCATAGCGCGCCGCCTTCCTCGTAGGTATGGCCGTGGGCAATGAGCTCGCGCACGGTCTCCTCGACCTTGCCGTCGGTGTACAGCGACGACTCGAGGAAATACACGTCGAAGCCCACGCCGTAGGCCGCCAGGTCCGCGTTCTGCTCGCGCCGCAGGTACGCCACGGCGAAGGCGCGGATGGCGTCCAGGTCGTCGGGATCCTTGGCGCCGGTGACCACGTGGCCCTCGATCTCGACGCTGTCGCCGCGCAGGTAGGCGTTGGCCACGTCGACGATGTAGTCGCCGCGGTAGCCGTCCTCCGGCCAGCCCGCGTCGTCGGGGCCGCGGCCCTGCGCGCGCGCCTGCACCGAGATGGCCAGGTTGTTGATCTGCGCGCCGGCGTCGTTGTAGTAGAACTCGCGCTTCAGGTTCCAGCCGTTGGCGGCCAGCACGCGGCCGATGCAGTCACCGATCACCGCGGCGCGGCCGTGGCCCACGTGCAGCGGACCAGTCGGGTTGGCCGACACGTATTCCACGCCCGCGACGCGGCCTTCGCCGCTGGTGTTGCGGCCGTAGCCTTCGCCCTGCGCCAGCACCTGGCCGATCTGCCGGCGCCAGGCGCTTTCGGCCACGTGGAAGTTGATGAAACCCGGGCCGGCGATCTCCACCTTGGCGATGTCATCGCTGGCCGGCAGCGCGTCCACCAGCGCCTGCGCGATGGCGCGCGGGTTGGACTTGGCGGGCTTCGCCAGCAGCATCGCGGCATTGGTGGAGAAGTCACCCTGCGCGCGCGACTTGGGGCGCTCGATCACGAAGTCGGGCGTGTCGAGGTCGGCCGGCAGGGTGCCGGCGGCGCGCAGCGCATCGATGGCCTGCGCCACCTGGTCGCGGAGGGTGGCTTTCACGTCGTAATCCGGGGAGTTGCAGCGGGAACCGGGCATTTTAACCGGGTTGTGGCCCATCGTTACCGGCCCCGGCGTCGATGTTCAGCCCATCCGTTGGCCCGCATGGCAGCGCCGCGTGTAAGTTGGGTCCGGCCATGCCTCTCGTTCGCATCCCGGTTTCGTTCAGACCCAACCCCGCGCGGCCAGCGACACGGGGGGCCCGTCGGCGATGACAAAGTGGTCCAGCAGACGCAGGTCGACCAGCGCCAACGCCTGTTTCAGCCGCGCGGTAACCGCTCGGTCCGCAGCCGAGGGCTCGCGATTGCCGCTGGGGTGGTTGTGGCCCACGATCACCGCTGCCGCGTTGAGTGCCAGCGCGCGCTGCACCACCACCCGCGGGTGCACTTCCGCGCCGTCCAGCGTGCCGTGGAACAGTTCCTCGAAGCCCAGCGCGCGGTGGCGGGTGTCGAGGAACAATGCCGCGAACACCTCGTGTGGCTGGCCCCGCAGGCGTTGGGCGAAGTAGCGCCCCGCGGCCTGCGGGTCGGTCATGGCCTCGCCGCGTTCGAGCTCCGCTGACAGTTGGCGATGGCCCAGTTCCAGCGCCGCGGCCAGCGCGCAGGCGCGCGCGGGCCCGAGTCCGGGCAGCTTGGCCAACGCATTGGGCGAGCGCTCCAGCAGCACTCGCAGCGGCCCGTGCGTGGCCAGCAGGTCGCGTGCGGTGCCCACTGCATCGCGCCCCGGCAGGCCGGAACCCAGGAAGATCGCCAGCAGCTCGGCGTCCGACAGAGCGCCGGCGCCACGGGACAGCAGTTTTTCACGGGGACGCTCGGTCGCCGGCCAGTCTCGGATGTGCATGCCCACAGCATTCCGCCCACGAGCTGCGGGCGCCGTCGGGCGCCAGCGCGGCATCAGGTAAGCTAAATGCTGCTTTCGCGGTAGGAAAATGCCCCCTCCATGGCCGATGACACACCCGCTCCGTCCGGGGCCCTGCAGGGCCAGCGCGTGCTGCTGTGCGTCTGCGGCGGCATCGCCGCGTACAAGGCCGCCGAGCTGGTGCGCCGTTTGCGCGACGCCGGCGCCGAGGTGCGGGTGGCCATGACCGACAACGCGCAGCGTTTCGTCGGCGCGGCGACGTTCCAGGCGCTCTCCGGGCAGCCGGTGCGCACCTCCTTGTGGGACGAGGCCGCCGAAGCCGCCATGGGCCACATCGAACTGGCGCGCTGGGCCGACCGCATTGTGGTCGCACCGGCGACCGCCAACACGCTGGCCAAGCTGGCCCACGGCTTTGCCGATGACCTGGTGAGCACCCTGTGCCTGGCCAGCGACGCGGCGCTTTTCGTGGCGCCGGCGATGAACCGGCTCATGTGGGCGCACCCCGCCACCCGGGCCAATATGGCGACGCTGCAAAGTCGTGGCGCCACGCTGCTGGGTCCCGGCACGGGCGGCCAGGCCTGCGGCGAGACCGGTGAAGGCCGGTTGATGGAGCCCCTGGACATCGTCGCCAGTCTCGCCGCCGCGCCACTGCGGGGCCGCGCATGAGCGCGGCGTCGTCGCTGGCCGGCCTGCGCATCGTGGTGAGCGCCGGCCCCACCTTCGAGGACATCGACCCGGTGCGCTTCATCGGCAACCGCAGCAGCGGCAAGATGGGCTTTGCCATCGCCGAGGCCGCCGCGCGCCGAGGTGCCGAGGTCGTGCTGGTGGCCGGCCCGGTGAGCCTGCCAACGCCCCCGGGCGTGGCCCGGATCAACGTGCGCTCGGCGGCGCAGATGCACGCCACCGTGCTGGGCGCGCTGCCAGCCGATGTCTACATCGGCGCCGCCGCCGTCGCCGACTACACCCCGCGCCAGATGGCCACCGGCAAGATCAAGAAGCAGCCCGGCCAGGACACCCTGGTGCTGGAGCTGGTGCGCACCGCCGACGTGCTGGCGGATGTGGCGGTGCACCCGCAGCGTCCGCGGCTGGTGGTAGGCTTCGCCGCCGAGACCCATGACGTGGCGCACTACGCGCGCGGCAAGCTGGTCAACAAGAAAGTCGACCTGATCGCCGCGAACCGTGTCGGCGTGGAAGGCAGCGGGTTCGAAGCCGACGACAACGCACTGATGGTCTATTCCGCCGACGACGAGGCCGCGCTCGGTCCCGCACCCAAGGCACAACTGGCCGATGAACTGCTGAATCTCGTCGCCGCCCGGATGGCGACCGCATGAGCCGCGTCCACCACTTTCTGGCCCTCTGCTAAGGACCGCATGCACCACACCCTCGAACTGAAGATTCTCGATGCGCGCTTTGGCACCGAGTGGGCCCTGCCCGAGTACGCCACGCCCGCCAGCGCCGGGCTCGACCTGCGCGCGGCGCTGGATGCCCCGCTGGTATTGCAGCCGGGCGACGCCGCGCTGGTCCCGTCGGGGTTGGCCGTCCACGTGGGCGACCCGACGCTGTGCGCGGTGATCCTGCCGCGCTCGGGGCTGGGCCACAAACACGGCATCGTGCTGGGCAATGGCACCGGCCTGATCGACGCCGACTACCAGGGACCGCTGATGATCAGCGTGTGGAATCGCGGGCGTGAGGCTTTTACGATGCAACCGGGGGATCGCATCGCCCAGCTCGTCGTACTGCCGATCGTACGGGCGACGCTGCAGGTGGTCGAGGAATTCGAAACCAGCGCACGCGGCGCAGGTGGCTTCGGCCACACCGGCGTGCGCTGACAGGGGAAACGCATGGTGGACATGAAGATCGAGCGCCCGCAGCTGTCGCTGGCGCAACTCAAGCCGCTGCTGCCCGTGGTGATCGTGGGCTCGTTGCTGCTGGCCGCGTGGTTCGGCTGGAGCGGCTGGGAACAGCACCGCGGGGGACAGCGCCGCGACGCGCTGCAACAGGCACGCGACATGGCAGTGCAGCAGGTACGCGCCGCGATTGCCACAGACACCAAGCGTCTGACCGAGCAGGTGGGCCAACCGGCCTTCCTGGCCGCCCTCACGGCTGGCGACCTTGCCACCGCATCGGCGGAACTTGCCAAGGGGTGGCCGGAGGCCAATGGTGCCAGCGTGCAGCCCACCGACTTGGGTGCCGCGTACGCGGCGCTGGCGACCCCGGGCAACGGCGGTTATGGCCGATTGGCCGCGCTGGAGTCCGCACTGTCGGCGGGCAAGCCGGTGGTGGCCATCGTGCGCGAAGGCGGGTCGAACCAGATTGCCGTGGCCGCACCCGTGCCGTTGGGCGGCAAGCCCGTGGGCGTGGCCAGCGTGTTGCTGCCCGCCGCCCGGGTCGCGGGGGCGGTGGAACAGGCCGCGGTCGATGACGGCAGCTACCTGGCCCTGCGCCAGGGCGGGCACAGCGTGATCGAGCGCGGCGACGTGGCGTTGAACCAGGGCGCCGAGGCCTTGGCTGCCAAGGTGCCCGGTAGCGACCTGCGCGTGGCCGCTGCCGTCCCCGACGTGGCCGGTGGACCGCTTGGCTTGGGCGCGCTGGCCTGTTTCGGTGTGGCCGGTGGTTTCCTGCTGCTGGCGCTCCTTGCCTGGCGTGCGCCCACGCTCAAGCGGCGCGTGGCGGCGGGCGAGGAACCCGTGGAGTCCGCGGAGTTGACCCTCGCCGATGTCACCCAGCACGCTGCGGCGGCCAAGCCGGAGCCCGCGCCGGTCGCCAACGCGAAGGCGCCGTCCGGCGTCGCGTCGCCCGGCGTGGACGCGGGCATCTTCCGTGCCTATGACATCCGCGGCATCGTGGGGTCGACGCTGGACGCCGACGTTGCAGCCTTGGTCGGCCAGGCCATCGGCACGGCCATGCACGAGCAGGGGCTGACCGACATCGTGGTTGGTCGCGACGGCCGGCTGTCGGGGCCGATGTTGACCGAGGGCCTCATTGCCGGGCTCCGCAAGGCGGGCTGCAATGTCACCGACATCGGCATGGCCCCGACGCCGCTGGTCTACTTCGGCGCCTACGAACTGCGCGTCGGCTCCTGTGTCTCCGTCACGGGTAGCCACAACCCGCCGGACTACAACGGTTTCAAGATCGTGATCGGTGGCGAGACGCTGTGGGGCGAGCGAATCACCGACCTTTACCGTCGAATCGCGGAGGGGCGCCTGAATGAGGCGCCCGCGCCCGGCATGCTGCAGGTGCGCGACATCAGCGAGGACTACGTCCAGCGCGTCGCCGCCGACGTGCAATTGGAGCGTCCCCTGCACGTCGTGGTCGATGCCGGCAACGGCGTGGCCGGGGACCTCGGTCCGCGCGTGCTGAAGGCGATTGGCGCGGACGTCACCCCGCTGTACTGCGAGGTGGACGGCACCTTCCCCAACCACCACCCGGACCCCAGCGAGCCACACAATCTCGCCGATCTCGTCACCACCGTGGCGCGAATGGGCGCCGACCTGGGCATCGCGTTCGACGGCGATGGCGATCGTTTGGGCGTGGTCACGCGTGAGGGTGAAAACATCTTCCCGGATCGCCTGTTGATGCTGTTTGCCGCCGACGTGCTGGAGCGCAACCCGGGCGCACAGATCATCTTCGACGTGAAGTGCACGGGTCGCCTGCCGGGCCACGTGCTGCGCCACGGTGGCAGCCCGCTGATGTGGAAGACCGGCCACTCGCTGATCAAAGCCAAGATGCGCGAGACGGAGGCGGAACTGGCGGGCGAGATGAGCGGGCACTTCTTCTTCAAGGAGCGCTGGTTCGGCTTCGATGACGGCATTTATTCGGCGGCGCGTCTGCTGGAGATCCTGGCCGCCAGGCCGCAGAGCCCCAGCGAGACCCTGTCCGCGTTGCCCAACGGCATTTCCACGCCGGAGATCAAGGTCGAAGCCCCGGGCGGCGACCCGCATGCGTTCGTCGATCGCTTTGTCAGCGGCGCGAAGTTCGAAGGCGCCCGCCTGTCGACCATCGACGGCCTGCGCGTGGATTGGCCCGACGGCTGGGGCCTGGTGCGCGCGTCCAACACCACGCCCGTGCTGGTGATGCGATTCGACGCGGACAGCGAGGCCGCCATGGCGCGCATCCAGAACGCGTTCCGCGAGCAGTTGCTCGCATTGCAGCCGGACCTGGGGCTGCCGTTCTGACGCCCGCGGCTGGTAGATCAGCCCATCTGGACGTAACAAGGGGCGCCTGGGCGCCCCTTGTTACATCTGACGTCGCGCGGGCGCCGCGTGGCCTGTAGGCCGGGTCCGCCTCAGCCGCCCGTGGGTGGCGTGGCCGGCACCTTCAGTTCCCGGTATCGCTTCAACGCGGCCGCCAGTTCGGCATCGATGGCCGTACGATCTTCGCGCTGACGCACCAGCAGGGCCTGCTGGCGCACCAGCTGCTGGTGCTGGGTCTGGATCGAGGTAGCCAGGGTTGCCGGCACCGGCTTGCCGGCCAGCTCCGCTTCGCCCGCGCGCTGCAACAGGCTGACCAGACTCTGCCGAAGGCCGGTCACCCCCAGAGTGGAGGCTTTCACGGTCTCGTCCAGCAGGGTAATCCGGTGTTCGAAGGCGCGCAGCAACTCTTCCTCCGTGGCATAGGACTCCACCATGGCGCGTTCGCGACGCTCCTGATCCTCCGCGGCCAGCGCCGTGGCACGGGCGGCTTCGGCCTCTTGCGCCGCCGTGGCCCGCTCGGTCTCGGTCAGCGCACGCGCCACCTGGCCGGTCTTCAGGCCGCTCTTGGCGCTGATTTCAGTGCGGGCCGCATCGGCCGCGCTAGCGGGCAGCGCGTCTCCGCAGACCTTGCGACCATTCTCGTTCCAGCAGTAGAGCTTCTTGCCGCCCTGCTGCTGCGCGACCACGGGTGCGCTGGCGAACATCACCAACAGACCCGCGGCCAGCGCCGTATTCATCGTTTTCATTCCGGCCCCCCTGCCGTTTCGCCACTGTCCAGCGTGGTGGCCTTGATCATGCCATCTTGCCAGCAAGAATCGCGACATGCAGGGGCCATGCGGCAGGCTGCGCGCTTACGCGACGCTGCCGTACGCCTCGCGGTACGCCAACAGCCGCTCGCGCTGGTCAGCCAGTGCCGCCGTGCTGCCCGTGAACGCCAGCAGATCGCCCAAGGTGGCCACGGCCACGACCGGCAAGCCGTGTTCGGCGGCCACGGTCTGTGCCGCGGACCGTCGGGTCTGGGCCGGGTCCAGTTCCACGCCGCCGGCCACTTCCTGGCGGTCCAGCGCAATCACGATGCCGGCCACCTGCCCGCCGGCCGACGCAATGATGCCCAACGCCTCACGGATGGCCGTGCCGGCCGTGATCACGTCGTCCACGATCAGCACCCGGCGTCCGGCCAGCGGTGCACCGATCAGCGTCCCGCCCTCGCCGTGGGACTTGGCTTCCTTCCGGTTGAACGCCACCGGCAGGTCGCGGCCGCGTCGCGCGTACTCGCAGGCCAACGCCGTGGCCAGCGGAATGCCCTTGTAGGCCGGGCCGAACAACAGGTCGAAGTCCACCCCTGCGGCGTCGACGGCATCCGCGTAGCAGCCGGCCAGTTCGGCCAGGGTGGCGCCGGTGTTGAACAGGCCGGCGTTGAAGAAGTAGGGACTCAGGCGGCCCGACTTGAGGGTGAATTCGCCAAAGCGCAGCGCATCGGCGCGCAGGGCCAGTTCGAGGAAACGGGTACGGTGGTCGCTCATGCGCATAGTGTCGGACGCGCGGGCCGTTTTCGCCACCCGGGACATCCGGTACCCTGCGACCTCGTTCATCGGCAGGGTCTCGCGCGTGCGGATCATCAGCTTCAATGCCAACGGCATCCGCTCGGCGGCCAACAAGGGATTCTTCGACTGGTTTCGTGCGCAGGAGGCCGACGTGCTGTGCCTGCAGGAAACCAAGGCACAGGAGTCCCAATTGACCGATCCGCAGTTCCGCCCCGACGGCCACCACTGCTTCTACAAGGACGCGATCACCAAGAAGGGCTACAGCGGCGTCGCGATCTACGCCCGGCGCGAACCCGATGAAGTGATCACGTCGCTGGGCCGCCCGTCGTTCGATGACGAGGGACGCTACATCGAAGCGCGCTTCGGCAATCTCAGCGTGGTCAGCTTCTATATTCCGTCCGGCTCCTCGGGCGAGGAGCGCCAGGGGTTCAAGTTCGAGGTCATGGAGTGGCTCAGGCCCGTGCTCGATGGCTGGCTGCGTAGCGGCCGCGAGTACGTGCTGTGCGGCGACTGGAACATCGTGCGCAGCAGGCTCGACATCAAGAACTGGTCCAGCAACCAGAAGAACTCCGGCTGCCTGCCGCCCGAACGGGACTGGCTCAACGGCCTGTGCGCGGATGCGGCCGAGCAGGCCGATCCGGCCGCGGGCCGCGGCTGGGTCGATGCCTACCGCGCGCTGCACCCGGAGGGCCAGGACTACACCTGGTGGAGCAACCGCGGCGCCGCGCGCGCCAACGACGTCGGCTGGCGCATCGACTACCAGTTCGTGACTCCCGGCCTGCGCGACAGGCTGCGCGCCTGCTCGATCCTGCGCGAGCCCCGGTTCTCCGACCACGCGCCCTTCACGGTCGACTACGACCTCTGACGGGCCCGCTGCATCAGCCGATTGCCGCGCGAACGGCCCGCATCACCTTTCTGCCGCTGGCGGCCGCGATCAGGCGGCCGCGCGCACGTCCGCCTCGGCAATCGCGCTTTCCACCAACCCGCGTCGCGACATCCACGCGAATAGCGCCACGCCCGGCAGCGCCACCACGGTGGTCATCACGTAGAAGTCCACGTAGCCCATCTGCTCGATCAGGCCGCCGGCGGTCGTGCCTGTGACCAGGCGTCCGACCACCGACGCCGCCGCCGACAACAGCGCGAACTGCGATGCCGTGAACGACAGGTTGCACAGCGCCGACAGATAGGCCACGACCGCCACACCGCCAATGCCGCTTGCCACGTTCTCAAAGCAGATGGTGAAGGCCAGCAACGCGTTGCTATGGCCATTGGCCGCAAGCCACGCGAAGGACAAGTTGGACACCGCCATCAACACCAGGCTGAGCAGGACGGCCCGCTTCATGCCCAGCCGTGAATACAGCGCGCCGCCCAGGAAGATGCCGATCAGATAGGCGAAAAACCCAAAGCCCACGTCGTAGGTCGCGATTTCGTCGTTGCTGAAGCCCAGATCGTCGAGCAGCAACCGCAGCGTGAGATTGGCCAGCGTGTCACCGATCTTGTGCAGCAGCACGAACAGCAACACCAACCAGGCCCCGCGGCGGGCGAAGAATTCCGCCAGCGGCCCCGTCACCGATGCCAGCATGGCGCTCACGCCGCGCTTGGCCAACGGTTCGCGGTGGCGCAGCGGTTCGCCCAGCCACAGCCCGGCCACCACGGCCGGCACCACGAACGCCGCGCAAAGCACGTAGGCCATGCTCCAGCCCGCGCGCGCGGAGACCAGCAGCGCCAAGGCGCCTGCGCTCACCGAGCCGATGCGCCAGCCGTACTGCGACATGCCGGAGCCCACACCCAGCTGGCGCGGCTCCAGGATCTCGATGCGGTACGCGTCGATCACGATGTCGAAGGTCGCGCCGGAAATGCCCACCAGCACCGCTGCGATCGCCACCGTCTGCAGTGACGTGTTCGGGTCGACCACTCCCAGGAACACCACTGACGCGGCCACCATGGCCGCCGCCAGCACCAGCCACGAGCGGCGTTGGCCCAGTCGATGCAGCACGGGCAGGTGCACGCGATCCACCGCCGGTGCCCACAGGAACTTGAGGTTGTACGCCAGGAACGCCAGTGAGAACGCCGTGACGCTCTTCTTGCTGATGCCGTCCTGGGCCAGGCGCGTGGTCAGCGTTGCCCCGATCATCGCGTAAGGAAAGCCCGATGAGATGCCCAGCAACAACGCTGCCATCGGCGCCCGCTCAAGATAGGGCCTGACCGAAGCCAGCAGGCCGGAAGTGGCGCGGGTGGGCGGTGCGGTTGCAGTCATCGGTGCGGCGCCTGGCAAGACAGCCGCCACCATAACGTGCGGCATGTCAGGCGCGAAGCCCCCCGCAAGCCGTGATCGACACCCGTGCGACGCCCGTTCAATCCGGTTATGTTAGGCGCGAAACCGGACCCTTGCGATGAGCGAAACCCTGCAGATTCAACTCGACGCAATGCTGCTGGAACGGATCCGCCGCGTCGCGCAGATGCGCGGATGGAGCGAGCCGGCGACGATCCAGCACCTGATCGAACACGGACTGTTCGCGTTGGAGCCGCGGGGCGAAGCCCGGCTCGACGATCGCGACGCCGACATCCTGCAATCGGCGATCGCCGCGTTGGAAGGCATTCCCGACGACCCGGGCTTTTCCCTGATTGGTCGCGGCAGCGGCGGTCAGGCCGGGTAGATCGCGCCCAGTACCCGGGGCCCGCGCGCGCCGGTGACGGCCGGCAGGTTGCCCGGAGCGCCGGCCAGCGTTTGCCTGGCGAGCCATGCGAACGCCATCGCCTCCACGTAGTCCGGATCCAGTCCGAACGCGGCGGTGGACTGTACCGGCGTGCCGCCCAGCAGTTGCTCGATCCGCGCCATCAGGCTTGGATTGCGCACGCCGCCGCCGCACACCAACACGCGACGCGTCGTGGGCTGTTCGCGTCGCAGTGCCTGGCAGACCGTCACCGCAGTGAGTTCGAGCAGGGTCGCCTGTACGTCCTCGGCCCGCTCGCCACCCCGCCGCTGTGCGTCGACCCAGTCCAAGTGGAACTGCTCCCGGCCGGTGCTCTTTGGCGGCGGCAGGGAAAACCACGACTCATCCAACAGGCGGTCCAGAAGGCCGCGGTCCACCACGCCACCTGCGGCAATCGTCCCGTCATGGTCGAAGGGGATGCCGAATTGCCGCTGGCACCAGGCATCCATGAGCGCGTTCGCCGGCCCCGTGTCAAAGCCGCGGACCGTGCCCGAAGCGGGCAGCAGCGTGAAGTTGCCGATCCCGCCTAGGTTGAGGACCGCGCGGTCTTCATCCACCGCATGGAGAAGCGCGGCGTGGAACGCCGGGACCAAGGGGGCGCCTTGCCCGCCGGCCGCCACGTCACGGCGGCGGAAATCCGCGACGGTGGTGATCCCGGTGCGCTCTGCAATGACGTTGCCATCGCCCAATTGCAGCGTGAACGGGTGGCATCCGTCGAAAGCAGCCCCGGCCGGACGGTGCCGTAACGTCTGGCCGTGGGATCCGATGGCGGTGACCGCATCGGCGGCGACGCCTGCTTCGGCGAGCAGTTGGATGGCCGCCTTGGCAAACGCGTCGCCAATACGCACGTCCAAGGTGCCCACCTCGTCCAGAGAGTTAATCCGAGCGCCTTGCCCGATGGCGACCAGCCGGTCGCGCAATTCGGGCGTCCAAGGGTGGGTGCGGCCCAGCACCAGGGTCCCGTGGGGCGCGGCGGCGCCGTCGTCAAAGCGGACCAAGGCGGCATCAATGCCATCGGCACTGGTGCCGGACATCAGGCCAATGAAAAAGCGAGGGCCCGTGGCAGCGTTGCGCACGGGCCCGGCATGGACGGTCATGTAAGGATCAGGCCTTCGACTTGGCGCCCTTGCGCGCGGTGTCCTGGGTCGCCACGGCCTTGTCCGGTTTCACCGGGGCCGTATCGGCGTAGATGACGTCCTCCACTTCCTGGATGCGCGCCAGCGCATTGCGCGTGTACTGGCGGAACTCGGCCAGTGCCGCGCCGCGCAGCGGCTCCGGCGGCGGCATCGTCACCGAGAGCGGGTTGCGATGCACGCCGTTGATCTGGAATTCGTAGTGCAGGTGGGGGCCAGTCGACAGGCCGGAGGTTCCCACGTAGCCAATCACCGCGCCCTGTGGCACACGCTGACCCGCAGTGAACTTCCCAAAGCGCGACATGTGGGCGTACAGGGTGGTGTAGCCGCGTCCGTGGTCCAGCTGCACCACGCGGCCATAGCCGCCCTTCCAGCCGACGAACTTCACGCGTGCATCGCCTGCCGCCATGATCGGCGTGCCGGTGCCGGCGGCGTAATCGACGCCCTTGTGCTGGCGCACGCGGCCCAGCACCGGGTGGCGGCGCGAGCCAAAGCCCGACGTCAGGCGGGCGTACGGAATCGGCATGCGGATGAAGCTCTTCTTCAGCGGCCGGCCTTCGGCGGTGAAGTATTCCGGCTTGCCATTGCGCTCGAAGCGGAAGCCGCTGTGCAGCTTGCCCCCCGCGGTGAACGTCGCGGCCAGCACCGGGCTGGTCGCCACCAGCTCGCCTTCGCGCCAGGTCTGTTCGACCACCACGCTGAAGCGATCCTTCGCGCCGACGTCCTCGTTGAAGTCGATGTCGTACTTGAAGATCTCGTCGGTCAGGGTGTTGATCGCCTTTGCGCTCAGGCCTTGCTTGCGTGCCGAACGGTACAGCGACTTCCCAACCTCACCGCTGATCACCACCGTACGGGTCTGGGAGGGCCGCTCGATCACCTTCTGTGTAATCGCGTCGCCCTTGATGGTCATCTCGACCCGGTGGGTGGCATCGCGGTCGAATCGGAATCCACGCAACGTACCGTTGACCGGCAAGTCGAACGCCAGCTCCGTGCCTGGCTTCAGGCGGCGCAGGGCATCCTTGGCACCGGGCTGGTCCAGGATCGCGTGCATCACCGAGGCCGGAACGCCCAGCTCCTGGAACAGTTCACCCAGCGTCTGGCCGCGCTCCACGCGCACGACCTGCCAGCTGTCGCCCTGCGTGCCGCGCAACCGGGCGATCGGCAGGGGCGGAAGGGCCAGCGCCATCGAGTGTCGCGGCGTGTGGTGGGGGCGCTCGATGGCGAGCGGCTTGCCCAGACCCGGCACGATAGCCGCGACCAGCATGCCGATGGTGGCGAACAGGCTCGCGTGCGCCCAGTGGCGGCGCGACCAGCGGCCGTTGAAACCTTCCCCCATGTGCCGTGCCAGCACCGGACGGTGCAAGGCGGCCTCGCGAAGGGCTTTCAGGCGTTCGCGACGTTCCTTGCCGGCGGTGTTGTCGGTCATTGGGTGCTCCCCCTACACGCGGTGCGTGAAATCCGCGTAACGCGCGTACCATAATCACGCGAGGACTGCGCGTCAAACCCTTGAGCTGAATGGAGTTTTTGACCCCTGTCCCATTTAACGGCGAATTAACTGCTACCTTTGAACGCCGTCATATTCAGTTTCGACGCCCGCTGCGAGACCCCCGCCTGTGTCTGTCCAAGTGTCCGTCCAAGAATCCCTCGACCTGATCGGCCGCGGTGCCGAAGAAATCCTCAAGCGCGACGAACTGGAGGCCCGCCTCAGTGCGTCCATGAAGGTGGGCGGCCGCCCACTGCGGATCAAGGCTGGCTTTGACCCCACCGCCCCGGACCTGCACCTGGGCCACACCGTGCTGCTCAACAAGATGCGGCAGTTCCAGGACCTCGGCCATCAGGTGATCTTCCTGATCGGCGACTTCACCGGGATGATCGGCGACCCCACCGGCAAGAACGTCACCCGCAAGCCACTGACCCGCGAGGACGTGCTTGCCAACGCCGAGACCTACGCCGAACAGGTGTTCAAGGTGCTCGACAAGTCGCGTACCGAGGTGCGGTTCAATTCCGAATGGTTCGGCCAGATGTCCGCCGCCGACATGATCAAGCTCGCCGCCCAGCACACCGTGGCGCGCATGCTCGAGCGCGACGACTTCGCCAAGCGCTACGCCGCCCAGCAGTCCATCGCCATCCACGAATTCCTGTATCCGCTGGTGCAGGGTTACGACTCGGTTGCGCTCAAGGCCGACGTCGAGTTGGGCGGCACCGACCAGAAGTTCAACCTTCTGATGGGCCGCGGGCTGCAGGAGCACTACGGCCAGCCGCCGCAGATCGTGCTCACCATGCCCCTGCTCGAAGGATTGGACGGCGTCAACAAGATGTCCAAGTCGTTGGGCAACTACATCGGCATCAACGAGCCTGCGATCGACATCGTCACCAAGACCATGAAGATCGACGATGTACTGATGTGGCGCTGGATCGACCTGCTCAGCTTCGAGATCACCCTCGCCGAGGCCGCCAACCTCAAGAGCGACATCGAGGCGGGCCAACTCAACCCGCGGGATCTCAAGCTGCGCCTGGCGCGCGAGTTGGCGGCCCGTTTCCATGGCGCCGCCGCGGCCGAAACTGCCGTCGCCGGCTGGAACGCCGCCGTGCGCGGTGAGGGCGACACCGCCTCGCTGCCCCTGACCGACGTCGGCGTGCCGGCCGAAGGCCTGCGCATCGCCGCGTTGCTGACGGCCGCCGGTCTCACTCCCAGCAACTCCGAGGCCAACCGCAAGCTCAAGGAGCGTGCGGTGCGCATTGACGGCGAGGTGATCGAGGACGCGCAGCGTCTGTTTGCTCCGGGCTTCGAGGGCGTGCTGGCTGTCGGCAAGCGAACCTTCGCCCGGGTGCGCCTGGTGCAGGCATAGCCCGCCAAAGCCACCAAAAAAGGGCGTTAGCGCCTGAACGAGCAAGACAAGAAGCGAACGCCACCTCCGGGTGGCGTTTGTTTTTCTGCTATCGGCGAAACCATGAAAGCGCGCCGCGGCGCCCAGCCAGAGCGACAGTCGTGGCTATCTCGCAGAAATATTTCCGTCATACCCCTTCCCAAATGGATTGTGCGTGTGCACAATGCGCGCCCCGCTAACGACGTTTCGACGAAGCGAGCGGGGCGCGGAAAGGGTGGTGACGGAAGCGCTTGACGAATCCGGAAGCTGCTGTAGGATGCGCGGCCCGGTTGGCGGAAACGCCGAACGGGGTAGCAAGAAAACACGATTTGGGCTGTTGACGAAA
>NZ_BAAHAT010000003.1:0-378211 GCF_054777355.1 Lysobacter olei
TCTGCTCGTCGGTGAAGCGCTTCTTCATGTCCGTCCTCTTCTTGGGAACGGACTCTACTTAAGTCAGGGTGGCCCTGAAAACCGGGGGCAGGTCACGGGGGTTCAGCACGTGGCAGGCCGCCATAATTGGGAAACTTCAGCGGTCCAAACCAGAAGGTACGGCGGAAAAAGCCACCGTTATTTGCCAATGCAACCGCGAAGGCAACCTTGTCGTATGGAAGCGTGCAACGACAGCGGCCGTCGGCCCGTGGTAAGACGACCAGCTCGGTTGGCGGATCGCATCAATGGCATTCGGGGATTCCAGGCGATTTCGGCTTTGCGATGACCACGTCCGCCGCGGCATCCGACGATAAGGTGGTATGCCCTCCCACATCTTGGACGTTACATGAACCTTGAACGCTACTTCCGTATGAAAGAGCTTGTAGACGCCCTGGGCGTGTCGCGCTCAACGCTGTACAGCCTCATGAAATCGGGGCAATTCCCCGCACCGATCAAGCTGTCGCCCCGAACCTCCGTCTGGTCGGCACAGGCAATCGACGAATTCGTCCGCGCTCGGCGTCCTGTGTCGAAGTCGTTAGCTGCTCACCAGCTTGGAGAGGCGCCCCAGAGGGAGGCCTAATGCGTCCCCTGCCTTGCTTTGATCGACGAACGCGTGCAAGTTGACCGTCATCTGCCCCCCACTCCGGTTGGGCAAAAGTTCCCAATCAGCCGCCGGGTAGACTTCTGGGTAGACCGCTAGAAAACAGCCTTTTATTTCCCTTCGGTTTCAACACCTTAAGCATGCAAAACGAAACCAACTTCGGGCGCCAAATGATACAAAGAGATAGGGTCGCGAAAGCGACCCTTTTTCATGGGCGATTTTCACCGTAGGGACACTGTAGGGGCAGCAGCGTCTTTTGGGTCGGTAACCGCTCTTTCAGTCGGGTGGTTCGTCTACCTGCAACCTTCACGGCGTGGACGGACAACCCCGGAAACTGGGTCATCGCAATGTTGCGAGCCATGCCCGGCGTCAGGGCGTGAACAATGGCTGAGAACGTGCCCGAGCCGCCACCCGGGCGACCTAGTATGTCGACGTAAGTGACCATCGACCCTCCCCAATTGTAGGAGGGGCACTTTACGCGCCCCCGGTATCAAGCGGTGCGAATCATGCCGTGCAATGAGCTGACACCGGCCAGTTTCTCGTTGATGGCTCGGAGAATCAGAATGCACGGGGCACGACAAAGACGCGCGCTCGCTGCCATTGTTCTCTGCGTAGGCGAGCAAGATCCCATCGCCATTGAACCGGTCACCTTTGCCAAGGAAAACCCCAGCTCCTTCCGTTCCCGATTGACGAAAAACGCCCACTTGCGTGGGCGTTCTTGCTTCTGTCGAAGAGTTCAAATTGCTGAAATTTTCAGAGCTTTGCCAACGCCCACTGAGTAACAGTCAAGTGCCCTAACCAGCCGTCATTCGGGCGAGGCCCACGTGGAGCAGTTTCCGCCCTCTGAGGCCAACCGCCACCGCGTCAATCCCAAGGAACGTTCCAACTGGTGACTGTAAGGATCCAGTTGCTTCCCGATTTCTTCACAGTGCAAGCCGCAACGGTGACATCGGGGTCAGTCGGAAGGCTGCTTGCCTGCAGACTGTAGCCCACGTTGACCGTGCTATTCGCAGCAAGGCCTGTGAAAGCAATTGTCGTCGTCTCCGCCTGCTTGTTGTCACCTGGGCTGGCATCCGCGGCGGCGGGTAACGCAGAGGCGATGCTGCCACCTCCCGTCACCGTCACCGTGTTCACCTGATAATTGTTGAAGATGGGCACGTCAACCGAAAGCGGGCCATCAGGGCCATTGCTATCTGTCTTGGTGCACTGGACACCATCCACCCGCGTGACCGCGCTATTGCCTGAGCCCGTCGTTACCGCAGACCTCGTGCCGCTGACATACGTCACTTCCCAATAGCGAGACAGCTTGATCGAGCCATTCCACGGACTCGCACTAGCGTTTGGATCACAGACTTTGCTGGCCTTGGATCCAAGACATTCCACATTCACGTCCGTACCAATCGTAAAGAAGGCACTGGGATCAAGGCCACCACCAGACTGAGCGACAGTGAAAGACTCGCCACTGGGATTGGTAGTTACGGTACCGCCAACATTGAAGGCCTGAGCATCACTCTGGACCGTCGTATTGTCAGAAGGATCCACGCCGTTAAATGCAAACGAGGAGGTGACAGCGACCCCGGAGTTGGATATCCGAACCTCCGCAGTATTGTCCGATGTCCCGTTTGTCTTTCCGATCGTGCGCCCGCCGGAAGGCTCGGTCGGGTTATTTGTCAGCAAGCTGCCAGAATTGACCGTAATGACTGACGGAACACTAGCCGTCCATTTGGCAATCTCACTCATGTTGATCGTTGTAAACGGGAGCACTGGCAGGATGCAGTTAGTTAGATTCCCCGTGCCGCAATCGGCGATTGCCTTGACGACTGCCGCTCGCGCCTTTTCTTCCAGGAAATCTACGTACAAGCCACGAGCATGCAAGTACCGGTAATCAGTGTTGGATGGTGTGTTGATCACAACCTGAGTCGGCAGGTTAAGGCCTCGCCCGGAATCATCGAACATGGCCTGAGCGCCCGTGGGAGCCGCGCCAGATGCACCCGTGTAGCCATCCAGGAAATCTTTGACAAATGTCTCGTAAGAAGTCTTTGCGGACGTGGTGGGCAGACCTGTCTTGGCCTTCACGCCACCAACAGTCTCCGTCTCAAGCAGTCCCAGGTGCCGGGAATACATATCGGCAGCGACCCGCCAGAATCCATCGACGCGAATGACACGGCAGGCATTGACGTACACGCCACCAGTCGTATCCGTGACCTCGACCAAACTTGCATTGTACTTTGAGACCCCGCCGCTCGCGGCGAAGCGTTCCGGGTCGAACTTGGCAACCCCAGACGAAATTGTATCGTGATGGTCCCGGCAGCACTCCATGCACAAATCGCTTTGGGTTACACCACTTGCCTCACCGGAGACGAGACTAGTCCCCGGCGCATTCGATGCTGGCGATGGTGCATAAAGCTCATATCGCCCGCCTGTCCAGACCGCCGGCCATTGCGCCTTACGGTAAATCTCACCGAGATTATTAAAGTTGTTACCCGCCGCCCCATACCGGCACGAGCATTTAATAACTTCGTTTTCAAAGCGCTTCTGAACTACTGCGCCCCCTCCACTTGGCACATAAGTAAGCACGTTGAAGCGCGTACCAGTAATGGTCTGGTTTTGCCCACTCCCCTTAAGCTCTGGTGTCGGATTCGACGCGGCGGTCGAATTGCCGTCACCTAGTGCGATGGGAATGACACCAGCAGTTTCGGGCGAATCTTGCCGAACAATGGCCTTACCGCCACCCGCGCTTTGGTTAGGCGCTTTGGGGATCGTGTTGGACGTAAGCGACAACGGGCTGACATCCGTCGAGGCCCCAAGTCGACGCTGACTGCCCGTCGCGTCAGTCCAAGAGGCCGTCAGCGTGATTCGCTTGTACTCAGGGATGGCGCCATTGGCAGCAGCAGCACCACTGATCGAAAACGACCCTGCACCGATCGCACTCGTATAGCGATCAACCTGCTGGGTAACAGAGAGGCCGGCAATCGCGCTTTCCAACTGCGCAGTGCATAACCATGCAGGGGCACCGGAAGCACAGGTGAAGGTCGTCGTGGCGCTGCCCGTGCCGCTGCTCACATTCAGTGCAGCGTTGTTGTACTGTCCTGACCGCAGTTCATCCATCCGGCTGGAAAGCATTGCGGCGATACGACTGCGCGTCTTGGCTTCCGCGGACGCCTGAGTCAATCGACCTTGGAGCGCAGCCAGCGCAAGCAATCCGGTCGCAAGCACTACAACAGCAATCAATACTTCAATCAGGCTAAAGCCAGAAGAACCAGCCGCGCCCCTGCGAATTCGGGCCTTCATCATCCAGTCCTCAGTCAGTAGGTGGGGCGATCATTCCACGCACCTGGCAAGGTGCCGAAACGACTGTTGTCCGGGTTCTGGCCGATCGCGTTCAGTACCGTGTCGCTGTAGATCACAGCCGCCGTACCATTTGCCTTTTCCACGGTGCCCTGCACGATGATAGATCCATACACTGCGGCACCCGCATTCATGCGCAGCGCACTACTGCCGCCCGCAGCTATTTCACCGCTGGTCATGGTGTAACCAGCGGCCGGGGTATTTGTTGCTCCATTCGCAGTGCTGCGCAGGAACACGATTCCATACACGCGCCCTTGAATACGCGCATCACCGTCCACGACCAATACCACTGGATTGTCGGGCGTGCCAAGTGTCTGATTCGAGCCGATGTCACAATTCGATTGACACCAGAGAAGACCCGACAACGCACTGGCCGGATAGGATCCTGTATAGGCCTGGCCTGCAGACATCAAAGGTGTGCCCGCTGAAGTCGGGTTGATGATCTTGCTCGCGTTCTCGTACAGGAACGCCTCGTCTGCGCCAATGGTAACTACTGCCCCGCTGTTCGGGTTTGTGTAGGTCTTCATTATCTTGACTTCGGCAAAGCAATCATGATCGACGTCATCCCAAGCTTGCACGCCGAACATGTGCGCGAACAGGTCTGGCGGAAACTCACAGGTTGGATAAGACAATGCATCGCTTCGCACGTTGTAATTCGTCCCAGTCCCACGTACAGCCGAGGTTCCCTCTACGTCAAGAATATCAATGCCCTCATCCTGGAGGTTGCCGGAATTGTCGTAGGAAAGGGAATACTGTGCGTCGCACTGGCACGTGTCACAAACAATGGTCTGATTCGTACCCAGCAAGGTTGGAGGGCTGTTGTTCTTGGCACCGTAGCGGAAGAAATCACCTGCATAGCACGTGTTCGGGGTGCCGGTCTTGTCGACGTTTTTCCGAGTCCAAACTGATACAGGGACGCCATCTCCACCTGCGTTAGGATTCGTCACGATCTGCAGCGTCCCGGTGACATCGACCGAACCCGATGCAATGATCGGAGGCTTTCCGACCGGATTCCCCAACAGCGGATAGCGACCAACGGTCTGCACCAGCGTCGCCCGCGCTGAATCACCCGGGATTGACGCGACGGAAACAAAGGTAACAATGCGACGTTCACTGGCGTCAGCCGCGTTCGTTGCGCATCGAATGGGGCTGTTGGCTGGCTCGTTCACCTTACGGTTGGCAACAAAGCACATCACCGGGGCCACACCGTAGGCGACGTTGAACCCTGCACCCACGGTCGTGATCGTATTTGCCATTGGTAGCATTCTGGACGCAAGCTCGCTCCCTAGAGCCGCAAACGTAGCGCCACTTGAAATACCACCACCCCCCAGCCGATACATGGTGCTTCTGCGCGACACAGTGCCGGTTGTGGCAGGGTTACCATCGGCATCAACTAGATCGGTGGGAACGGCGCCGCAAGGAAAGGTGGTTTCCGCTCCACAGGTGACCCAGTTTCCACCAAAACTCAGCAACTCAGGGTGCTGACGGAGCAGGTATTCAGAGGCCTGCGCAAGGCCCGCCTCTGCGACTTCATGCACGCCTTTCGCTCGCACATCATTGGCGCTACTGCGCTGCTCAAACACACCGACGTTGAGCGCGAGCACCGTCATTACGCCACCAAGCAACAACAGCACAATTGCGACCAGCAGGGTGGACCCGGACTGCATCCGGACGGAAGGTATGGGTAAGGGTCGCATATCGTGGCCTCGAATCAGGTACCCGGAACAGAGCGCACATAGACGCTCTGGGTGTAGGAACGGCGAATATCGGCATTGTTCGTCAAACGCCCGTTCAGGGTGACGTCAATGCGACGGCCATTCTGGGCAAAGCTCATTGCCGTGATGGTTACCTGGGGCGTGCTTAACCGACTTCCGCCATCGCAGGTTGCATCTGCTGCAGTGGCACCTGCATCCATCCAAACCGCACCATTCTGCAAAGAAACGGCGTGAAAATTGCCGCCTTCCGCATCTGCATAGGCATACCGGATGCAATTGTTGTTTGGTGACGCAGGAATTGTGATTGACGCAAATGGGTTGGAAGGGCTTCCATTGTTTGCCGTCGCCACGGTGTACGGATCTCGCACGCCGCCTGCCCTGCGGAGGTCCGTATTGATCAGGGCAGCGGTCGCCCGCAATTCTTGGGTAAGACGGGTCGCCGCAATCGTCTGGTTATTAGCCCGCATCATCGAAAGCACAAGCGCGAGAACTGCACCAACGACGATAAGCCCCAGGACCATCGCCACCATAAGCTCGACCAGGGAGAATCCCGCGACTCCGGAAGAGTACTTTCTAGCTCGCATCAGCATGGCGCAATTCCAGATATCGAGGGCTTTCCAGTTGGCGTACAAAGAGTCGCCTGCCCCAACGGACCAACGTTTACAGACACGTCGTATTTTCCTTTTGGAGAGCGCAGCACAATCGCATCCGGGTCAGCGACAACTCCCGAAGAAGTCAACGCGACACCCAGTTTCCCATCGAATGCAAAAGTGGTTCCACCGACCATTGTCACACCAGGATGTTTGATGGCCGAGACAACCAACTCCTCTCCTGCTACCAAACACGCATCAGCCACAGTGCAATCACAAGCCGACGCGGCGCCCGCGGGGGCACCCCCCGTTGGCAATGAAGCGGAATTTGCCCCTACGCACCACGCCGACCCAACCGTCGAGCTGACTGCAGCATCCAGGCCGTCCTTTACCGATTGTGCGCGGGCGGCCGATATCACGTCGAGGACTTCGTCTGCCGCCCCGCGAACCCGGTAGCGGTCAAAAAAGTCGTCGAAGGAAGGGAACGCGATCGCGGCAAGAATAGCCAGGACTGCCACCGCCACCATCAATTCGATCAATGTGAAGCCCCGTTGCTGAAACGGCATGCCCTGATCCCAAACCCTTGAACACCATGGAAATCTAAATCCTTGATCCACAAGAGAACAAGGCGTTGCTGACGAACGGCGCAGCCAGGGGGACAAACGTTCCACACTGCTGTCAAACGTGCTGACGAGGATGTTAGGCTGGCGCAATACTTGGGGAGCAGGTCATGAAACAGGCGAGCGGTTTCACCTTGATCGAGCTGATGGTGGTCGTCGCAATTGTGGGAATTCTCGCGGCGATTGCCGTTCCCGCGTACACCGAGCAGGTGCGCAAGAGCCGTCGCGCCGAGGCTGTTCGCTTCGTTGGGGATATGCAACTCGCACTTGAACGGTGGCGCGCGGAAAATCCGTCATATGCCAACTGCTCGGGCACCGGCTGCGGCTCGGGAACCTACCCTGTGGCGCCGACGTCCACAGTCTCTCCGTTTTATACCATCGCGATCGCCACAGCGACGACGAGCGCGTACTCCATAACGGCGACCCCCGCTGGGGCGCAGAGCGGAGATCGATGCGGTGTGCTTACGCTCGCCTCCGGGGTGAGCAACGGCAAGCCACAGTGGGCAACGGCGAGCTGTAACTAGCAGTCTCTATGCCACCACCCGGTAACAAGGCCGGTACTCACCCGCAATCTTCATCCTGCGCTGCTCCACGAACGCCCGGAGCAGCGCATCCAGCGACTGCATCATCCCGCTGTCGCCGTGGATTTCGAACGGCCCGTGCGCCTCGATCCGGCGCATGCCGTCCTCCTTGACGTTGCCGGCGACGATGCCGGAAAACGCCCTGCGCAGGTCGGCAGCCAGTTCGTGGGGCTTGCGCCCATGATGGAGGTCCAAGCCAGCCATCGCCTCATGGCTAGGCACGAACGGCTGCTGGAACGCCAACGGGATATCCAGCGACCAGTTGAAGAAGAACGAGTCCTTCTGGCTGATGCGATGCTCGCGCACCTTGCGGATCCCGCCCATCATCCGCTTCGCGACCGCAGCCGGGTCGGCGATGATGATCTCGTAGCGTGACGTGGCGGCCTCGCCCAAGGTCAGCCGCAGGAACCGGTCAATTTGCTCGAAATACGGCGCCGACGCGGTGGGGCCGGTAAGGATCAGCGGGAACGGCACGTGCGCGTTCTCCTCCCGCAGCAGGATGCCGAGCAGGTACAGGATCTCCTCCGCCGTGCCCACCCCCCCCGGGAAGACGATGATGCCGTGGCCGATGCGGACGAAGGCCTCCAGGCGCTTCTCGATGTCCGGCATGATCACCAGGTGGTTGACGATGGGGTTGGGCGACTCGGCGGCGATGATACCCGGCTCAGTGATGCCGATGTAGCGCGGGCGGTGCTTGCGCTGCTTGGCGTGCGCGATAGTGGCGCCCTTCATCGGCCCCTTCATCGCACCCGGGCCGCAGCCGGTGCAGATGTCCAGGCCGCGGAGGCCCAGCTCGTAGCCGACCTGCTTGGTGTACACGTATTCATCGCGCGAGATGGAGTGACCACCCCAGCACACGACCAGGTTGGGGTCGGTCGGGAACAGCGTGCGCGCATTCCGTAGCAGGTCGAACACGGCGTCGGTCAGGCCATCGCTCGAGTCCAGGTCGCGGCCCGCGTCGTCGGCCAACTCAATGGCGGTATAGGCCAGGTCGCGGACTACGGCGAATAGCAGTTCGGCCACACCGCGAATCAATTCCCCATCCACGAACGCCGTGGCGGGTGCATTGTGCAGGTCGATGCGTAGGCCACGATCCTGCTGGTGCACCTCGATGTCGAACTCCGGATATAGCTCCTGAGCCGCGCGCGGATCGTCCGAAGTGCTACCGGTGGTGAGCACCGCAAGGGCGCACCGACGCAACAGGTCATGCATGCCCGTGGACGCATCACGGAAGCGCGCGACCTCCTCGCGGGATAGGACGTCAAGGCCGCCGCGCGGGTAGATGCGCGTGCTTTCGGTCGGGAGGACGGTGGGGCGGGAGGTGCTCTCGTTTGGACTGTGGTTGTTCATGCGTCGAATGTAGCGCAAGGCGCTTGCCAAAAGAAAACGGCCGGGGCATGCCCCGGCCGTTGCCTTGAACGAACTGTCGGCGTACCGATCAGAACTTGTAGCGGAAGCCCACCTGCAGCGACCACTGCGAGACACCGGTGTTGAAGCCGTCGGCATCGCCGTTGGCCGCAGTCGGCGCATCCGGGTTGCGGAAGTCATACACGTACTTGCCGTTGTACATGCCCGGCGACGACAGCACGCGCTGGTTGGCGAAGAACCCGTAATCCATGATGTGGCCCCAATCCTTGTTGATCAGGTTGCCGATGTTCTGGATGTCCAGCCAGATCTCGGACTTGTGGCCCTTGAACAGGCCCGGCAGCTCCTGGGTAAAGCGCACGTCGAAGGTGTTGACCCAGTCGCCGCGGCCGGCGTTGGCCGGGGCCACACCGCCCTGGTAACGCTTCAGCTCCGGATTGTCGTTCAGCCAGTTGAAGAACGCCTGCTCCATCTGCGGGTTGGCAACGAAAGCACCGCTGCTGGACAGCGTGCCAAACAGCACGTCGCCCGGGCCCGCCGGCACGTAGAACAGGTCATTGGACGTGCGGTTGTCGCCGTTGACGTCGTTGAAGTACACCCAGCTGTACGGGCGGCCGCTGCGGCCTTCATACACCAGACCCACACGGGTTTCGTAGTCGCCGAAGAACGCGTGCTTCCAGTTCAGCTGTCCGCTGATGCGGTCGCGGATCTCGTAGCGCGAGGTCGCGGCCACTTCTTCATTGGCATCGAACAGGTAGTTGTAGTTCCAGCCCGAGCTCGCGGTCGAGCTGGTCAGGCCACTGACTTCCTCAGCGTCGGTGTAGGTGTAACCCAGGAACCACGACCAGTCACTCTCGGGCGACCACGGCTTGTTCAACGAAACCGTGAACTGCTGGCTGCTGCCTTCCTCGGTGGTATCCAGCAGGTAGACGGTGTCAAACGCGCGGTTGCGGTTGAAGCGGTTGTTCGACGAACTCCACGAGCGACCGACGTTGCTCGGGTTCCAGAACAGGTCGCGGCCGTCCTGCGCCTCGAGCGTCGGCGCGCCGAGGTTGAGGTTGCGGTAGAACAGAGCGGTCTTGACCTTGCTCACCAGCACTTCGGCCGAACCGACGATGCCGTACCACGGCAACTCATGCTCAAACGCCAGGTTGGCCTTCCACACCGACGGCTGCTCGAAATCCGGGGCGACGAAATTGACGTTCATCAGTGCAGCGCGCGGGTTGCCGGGCACGGGCTGGTTGTAGCCATCGCCGCTGAACGGCAGGTCTTCCCAGTTTTCCGGCGAACTCAGGTTCTGGCTGTACTGGATGTAGTTGAAACCAGTGGTGTTGTAGGCGTTGCTCAGCCACACCTGCGGCGACTCACCGCGGAACAAGCCGAAGCCACCGCGCAGCTGGGTCGGACGGGCGCTGTCGAAGGTGTAATTGAAACCAAAGCGCGGCTGGACCAGCCAATCCTCGTTGAGGACCTTGGAGTTGTCATAACCGAACGCCGCCTCGGCGGCCGCGTTGTAGGTCGGCAGCGAATCCACGCCCGGCTTGTCCGCACGGATGCCGTAGTTCAGCGTCAGGTTGCTGTTGACGTACCAGGTGTCCTGCAGGAAGAAGCCCAGCGAGTCGTACTTGAACGCACCCGCCACCGAGTCGAAGCCCAGGCCCGGCTGCGGGGTACGCAGGTTGTACGTGCTCCACTTCCCGGCGGCGAAGTTATCCAGGCCCCAGAACTCGTACACGCCGAACAGCTGCGGACCGTAGATGTTGTAGACGTCGTTGCTGCTGTAGTCGAAACCGAACTTGACGTCATGGTCACCCAGGGTGAGCGTCCCGGCGCCGAAGCCATTCCAGGTCTCGGTGTAGAGCGCATTCTGGTGCGAGTTGACCTCGGTGCCCAGGTACAGCGAGTCGCCCGACGGAGAAGCCTCGGTGCCGCCGAAGAAGATGCGCACGCTCGGCGCGCTGGTCGGCGTCTCGCGCACCGCGGAGTAGTCGCGGTACGACACCTTGAATTCGGTCGAGAAGTTGTCGGTCCAGTCGCTGAACAGCTGCCCGACGTAGCTCTCCACGCTCTTGACGTGCTGGTACCAGTAGGAGCTCAGCGAGATCGAGCTCGAGTTGATGCCATTCACGCGCAGCTTGCTCTGCTCCAGGTTGGAGTAGCGGAAGCTGAAACGGTGGGCATCGTTGATGTTCCAGTCGATCTTGGCGGCGTACTCTTCCAGGTCTGTGTCGCCCGAGGAGTCCAGGCCGCCGGCGTCGATACCGTACGACTGCGCAATCTGCGTGGCGCGCGCGATGTCATCCATGTCGATGACGGCGTTGGCCTTGCCCAGCGCGCTGCCGGCGATGTCCGCACCCGGCGCCGACTGGTTGAACTTCTCGTAGTTGAGGAAGAAGAACAGCTTGTCCTTGACCAGCGGACCACCGAAGGTCATGCCGTAGGTCTGCTCGTCATTGAAGCCGTTGAACTTCTTGCCGGTCGGGTCGTCGCCGAACCACTCGCCATCGCGGTAGTAGCCGTAGACCGAACCGTGGAACTCGTTGGTGCCGGACTTGGTCACCGCATCGACCACGGCGCCGGTGGCACCGGTGATGGTGACGTCATACGAAGCGAGGTCGATGTTCAGCGCTTCGATCGCGTCCATCGCCACCGGCTGGCGGCGGGTCGGCATGTTGTTGCCTTCCAGGCCGAAGGTGTCGCTGGCCGAGACGCCGTCGATGCGGATGGCGTTGTAACGCGGGTTCTGGCCGCCGGCGCTGATGCTGCCACTGGCGCGGTCGGTGAAGGCCACGCGCGGATCGAGGCGCATGTAATCCTGGATGTTGCCGTTGATGGACGGCAGGGCCTCGATGGTTTCGCGGGTCACGCTGGTGCCGGCGCCCATCTTGCTGGCGCTGAACACTTCCGAGCCACCGGTATACATCGCCTGCACGGCTTCCACGGTCGCGACCGAGTTGTCCAGCTGACTGTCGACCTGGGCGACGGTGCTCAGGGTCAGGTAAACATTGTCTTCGCTGGAGGTGCCTTCACCGGCCTTCGTGATGGTGATCGTGTACGGGCCGCCGACGCGCAGGCCGCGCGCGTTGTAGCGGCCGCTGGCATCGGTGGTGGCGCGGCTGACGGTGCCGGATTCAACGTGGGTGATGGTGACGTCCGCACCTGCGACGGGCTTGCCCTCGGCGCTGGTCACTACACCACCCACGCCAGCCGAAGTCTGCTGGGCAAACGCCGGAGCGGTGGCGAGCGCGGCGATGAGCCCAAGCGTCAGCTTGGACATACGAACACGGTTCTTGTCGGTCATGAAAACTGGCCTCGATGCGTTTTGAGTTCGACAGAGCACGGCCCGCGCCCCCGATGACGCGCACGGCCCTTTACTTTTCAGTTGCCCCACCCCACGCGTGAGCGCGCTGGGGTTAATGACAGGTTAACATACTGATCCGCATGTGTTTCGCTTTCATGACGGCGGTCAAATAACGGCCACCTGCACGGCAGCCCCGTCTCACGGACTTTAGCGACCACACGGCCGCCGCAACGCCCAGGGTTACGGCGCAGAGATCTGCAGATACGTCCCCAGCCCATCCAGGAACATCTGGACCGAGATCGCCACCAGCAGCATGCCCATCAGCCGCTCGACCGCGGTCAGCACCCGCGAGCCCAGCCACTTGTACAGGTAGGTGGCCGACATCAGGATCGCGGCCGTTGCGCCCCAGGCGATGATCAGGGCCAGACTCCAATCCCCCAGACGGGCGGGCTCGTTGCTGCCCATCAGCATCACCGCGGCCATGCCCGATGGCCCGGCCACGAGCGGGATGGCCATTGGCACGATGAAGGGCTCGCCGTCCGGGATCTCACCCATCAGCCCCTCGGGCGGCGGGAAGATCATGCGGATGCCGATCAGGAACAGCACGATGCCACCGGCGATCGACACCGATTCCTGCCGCAGGTGCATCAGTTCCAGTGCGTACTTGCCGCCCCACAGGAACATCATCAGCACGCCCAGCGCGATGAGCAGTTCGCGGGCCACGATGATGCGCTGGCGCCGGGCGGGCAGCCCCCGCAGCAGGCTGAGGAACACCGGGACGTTGCCCAGCGGATCCAGGATCAGGAACAGCAGCAACGCGGCGGAAGCAATGGTCATCGTGCAAAGGCTCGGACAGGCGGGGTCAGCATACGCCCGCGCCCAAGGGCGCCGGCACGGGATGGCACGCCATGGTCAGGGCTGGGGCGCCCACACGGTGCCGCGATGGAGCGCGCCTTCGGGCGACAACAGGGTGACACAGGCCCCCGCATAGGCGCCGGGGTCGCGGGCCTGTCGGTCGTTCTCCTCCACGTAGGCCTTGCTGCGCAAAGGCGTCCGCATCGGACCGGGTTGAAGGCCAGACACACGCACGCTGGAGTTCCGTAGCTCGGCATGCAGCATGCCCACCAGTGCAGACAGGCCATGCTGCGCGAGCCCGTAGCCCCCCCAGTACGCCTGCCCCACGCGCGACAGGTCGTCGATGGTGAACACCAGCGCCGCATCCGGAGCCTTGGACAGCAGCGGCAGACAGGCCTGCGACAACCACCAGCGCGCGGTCAGGTTGACGTGCAGCGCGCGCGCGAACGCGGCGGGGTCGGTCTGCAGCAAGGGCGTCAGCCCCCGAAACTCGGCCGCACAGTGCAACACGCCGTCCAGACGGCCGAGCTCGGCGTCGACGCGCTCGGCCATCTCGGCATAGTCATCGGGCGAAGCGCCTTCCAGGTCCAGCGGGTACAGCAGCGGTTCGGGGCCTTCGGCCGCCAACGCGTCATACAGACGGTTGAGCTTGGGCACCTTGCGACCCAGCAGTACGACCGTGGCGCCGGCGCGGGCACAGGCCAGCGAGGCGGCACTGCCGAGGCCGCCATGGGCGCCTGCGACCAGCACCACGCGGCCGGCCAAAGCGGCTTCGGTCATCGGCGCGGTGCTCACTATGCCTGGGTTTCGCTGACCATGCGCGCCAATTCACCGGACTCGAACAGCTCCATGGTGATATCGCACCCGCCGATCAGCTCGCCGTTGATGAAGAGCTGCGGGAACGTCGGCCAGTTGGAGTAGCGCGGCAGGTTGGCGCGGATCTCCGGGTCTTCGAGCACGTTCACCGTGTGGAGCTGGCTGGCGCCCGCGGCCTTCAGGGCCTGCACGGCACGGCTGGAGAAGCCGCACATCGGGAACTGTGCGGTGCCCTTCATGAAAAGCACGATCGGGTGGCCTTCGACTTCGGCCTTGATGCGGTCCATCACGGACATGGAACGACTCCTGCAAAGGTGCGTTGCCCGGGTTTGACGTTCAGGCAACGACGCATGGGGATAGAATGCCCATTCTAAACGTTCTCACCCCTGCGGACCCGGGCCCCGCCCGCGCCGCGCCCCCAACCGCCAGCCCCTGCTGCAAGGAGCAAGCCCCATGGCCATCGAACTGCCTGCCCTCCCCTACGATCGCACCGCCCTGGAGCCGCACATCTCGGCCGAGACGATCGACTTCCATTACGGCAAGCACCACCAGACCTACGTGACCAACCTCAACAACATGATCGGCGGCACCGAGTTCGCCGACATGTCACTGGAGGACATCATCCGCAAGTCGCAGGGCGGGATGTTCAACAACGCGGCGCAGATCTGGAACCACACCTTCTACTGGAACTGCCTGTCGCCCAACGGCGGCGGCGAGCCGGCGGGCAAGCTGGCCGATGCCATCAACAAGGCCTTCGGCGACTTCGCCAAGTTCAAGGAAGAGTTCACCAAGGTCACCGTCGGCACGTTCGGCTCGGGCTGGGGCTGGCTGGTGCAGCGTCCGGACGGTTCGCTGGCGCTGGTGAGCACCTCCAACGCCGCCACCCCGCTGACCGGCGAGGACACCCCGCTGCTGACCTGCGACGTGTGGGAACACGCCTACTATATCGACTACCGCAACGCCCGCCCGAAGTATGTCGAGGCGTTCTGGAACCTGGTCAACTGGGACTTCGTTGCCTCGCAGATGAAGTAAGCGAAGCAGTCGTCACCGAATACGCAAAGGGCCGGGGAAATCCCGGCCCTTTGTTTTTAGTGCTCGTCTGCGAAGACATGGCCTAGCGCAGGTCGTACCCGAACCTGGCCGCGAGCGCTGCATCATCGCCATACGCGCCATGGCACGTGGCGAAATAGAAATTGGCCAGCCCCTGGTCCGCGCCAGACACTCCGCGCGGATTGAGCTTCAAGGTGTCCCCACGGTCATCGACGGCAGCGTAGGGTTCGGTGCGCGAACATCGCACCTGAGCGGATTGCGCGCGCGCATCCCATCCAATCGTCACGCCTTCCGGAGCGAGCGGATAGTCGCCCGGATGGCGGGAATCGCCCTGGGTAATACGCAATTGATAGTCGGGCGCCGCAACCGAACCGGCGCGCTGCACCTCCTCATATCGGATCCAGGCACAGCTGCCCATGCGGCAACTGCTGCGGATGACCCATCCCGACCGGGGCTCAGGCGCGAAACCGACCTTGGTGGACGCCGGTGCCGCCTCCGCGCGGCTCTCTGGGCGAGGCGCAACGTCCACATCGGCGTCAGGACGTCCCACCGGTGCGGGGGACGTCACGGCCGGCTCTGACGGTGCGACGGCGGGTGCCGAGTCCGACGGTTGATGGCATGCGCTAGCCAATACGGCAACGCAGCCAATCCAACCCAACATGGCGAGGGAACGTGGTTTCATTCCCCCACCGTGGCGCTCCTCAGGTCTGCAGCGCGTGAATCACCGGCGCGACCTGGGCTTCTCGGCCCAGCGTCTTCCCGACGTGCGCCAGCACCAGCGCCAACGCGTCGACCGAATCGGCGCGCAGCGTGGCGTGCCCCACCTTGCGGCCATCTCGCGGCTGTTTGCCGTAGTCATGCCAGTGGCCGCCGGCCTCGGCCAGCACCGCGGTGGCATCGGGCATGCGGCCGATCCAGTTCAGCATGCAAGCCATACCCACCATGCGGGTGTCTCCCAACGGCAGGCCGAGTACCGCACGGAGGTGGTTCTGGAACTGGCTGGTCTCGCTGCCTTCGATGGTCCAGTGCCCGGAGTTGTGCACGCGCGGCGCGAGTTCGTTGGCCAGCAGTTCACCGTCTCGGCAGAACAGCTCGAGTGCGAACACGCCCACGTAATCCAGCGCTTCGGCCAACTTGCGGGCATGGCTGATCGCCGTGGCGGTCATGGCCTCGTCGACCTTGGCGGGCGCAAGGCTCGCGGACAGCACGCCATCGACGTGCCAGTTTTCGGTCAATGGCCAGGCGCGGAATTCGCCATCGCGGCCGCGCACGGCCACCACGCTCAACTCACGTTGGAACGCGACGAAGCCTTCGAGGATCAGCCCGACCTTGCCCGCCTGCGCACCCAAGGCGTCCCACGCGGCCGCCACATCGGCGGGCGTCTTGATGCGGAATTGGCCCTTGCCGTCATAGCCGAGGCGACGAGTCTTCAGGATGCACGGCGTGCCGATCTCGGCCACCGCGGCTTCCAGTTGCTCACGGGTGTCGATCGCGGCAAACGGTGGCACCGGGATGCCCAGCTCGCGAAACAGGGTCTTCTCGGCCAAGCGATCCTGCGCGGTGGCCAACGCGCGCGGGTTGGGGAACACCGGCACGCGGCTGGTCAGCCATTGCGCCGACTCGGCGGGCACGTTTTCGAAATCGAAGGTGGCCACGTCCACGCGCGAGGCAAATTCGGCCAGCGTCGCCTCGTCGGTGTAGTCACCCACGACCATTGGCGCGAACTGGCCGGCACAGGCGTCCGCCACGTTGTCCATCACCAGGAACCGCAGGCCCAGCGGTGCGCCGGCCAACGCCATCATGCGGGCCAGCTGGCCGCCGCCGAGGATGCCGACGGTGGTCATGCGGGAATCAGGAGTGCTCATCAACGTCTTGCTCAGGTCGTGCTCGTGGGCGAAGCCGCCGGGGACAGGATCAACGACGGGGGTCGTCGTTGGCGGCAACGTCATCGGTCTGCTTCTGGCGGAAGGCCGCCAGAGCCTCGCCGATGGCGGGATGGTCATGCGCCAGCATCGCGGCTGCGAACAGCGCCGCATTGGCGGCACCGGCGTTGCCGATCGCGAAGGTAGCCACTGGAATGCCGGCCGGCATCTGCACGATCGACAGCAGCGAGTCCATACCGTTCAGCGCCTTGCTCTGCACCGGCACGCCCAGCACCGGCACGGCGGTCTTGGAGGCCAGCATGCCCGGCAGATGGGCCGCACCGCCGGCACCGGCGATGATCGCGCGCAGGCCACGGCTGGCGGCCATATCGGCATAGGAGAACAGCACGTCGGGCGTGCGATGCGCGGACACCACGCGGACTTCGTGCGGCACGCCAAGTGCTTCGAGCTTGGCGGCGGCGTGCTGCATCGTCTCCCAGTCGGAGCGCGAACCCATCACGATGCCGACCAGCGGCGCGGAGGCGTTGTCAGGGGGGGTCATGGCTGGCCCTAGCGGCAAAACGGTATTCTACCGGCCTTCCGCCAGAGCTTCACCGTATGGACCGCAAACTGCTCGACCTGCTCGTCTGCCCGGCCACCCGCCAGCCACTCGCCCTGCTCGACAGTCGCGGCCTGCAGGCCCTCAATGCCGCCATCGGGACCGGCGGCGTGGTGCGTGGCGACGGCAGCCCCCAGGCCGAAGCGCTGCGCGAGGCGCTGGTGACCCGTGACCACAAGACCGTCTACCGCGTCGATGACGGCATCCCGGTGCTGCTGGTGGAAGACGCCATCGCCACGGCCCAAGTGCCGGACTTTCCGGCCGCATGAGCATGTCCCGGCCTGACACGGGGCGTGTACCGGGCATCGCCCCACCACCCGCGACGGCCGTCGAGGCGGACGTGGCCGCGGCCTTGGCCGAAGACCTCGGTGCAGGAGACGCGACGGCCGCCCTGTTGCCCGACGTCGCCGATAGCGCGTACCTGCTGTGCAAGGAAGACGCCGTGGTCTGCGGGCGCCCCTGGTTCGACGCCTGCCACCGGGCATTGGACCCGGACGTGCACATCGACTGGCGCGTGTCCGAAGGTGATCGCGTGCGCAAGGGCACGGTCCTTGCCACGTTGCAGGGCCGCGCGCGCGCGCTGGTCAGCGCGGAGCGGGCATCGCTGAACTTTCTCCAGACACTGTCGGGCACCGCGACGGTGACCGCGCGCTACGTCGACGCGGTAAGCGGCACGCGCGCGCGGATTCTGGATACACGCAAGACCATCCCCGGCCTTCGCCAGGCACAGAAGTACGCCGTGCGCGTGGGTGGCGGCATCAATCACCGGATGGGGCTGTACGACGCAGTCATGCTGAAGGAAAACCACATCCGTGCCGCCGGCTCCCTGAGCGGCGCGGTGCATGCCGCGCGGGCGATGCACCCCGCGCTGCCCCTGATCGTGGAAGTGGAAACGCTCGCCCAACTCGAAGAAGCCTTGGCAGTAGGCTGCGACCGCATCCTCGTCGACGATTTCGATGCAGCCACGCGCCGCGAGGCGGTTCGCATCACTGCCGGTCGCATCCCGTTGGAGGTGTCCGGCGGGGTGGACCTGGAAGGGCTGCGGATGATTGCCGAGGATGGAGTGGACTGCATCTCCATCGGTGCGCTGACCAAGCACGTCCGCGCCATCGACCTGTCGCTGAAACTGGGACCGCCGCCGACCGGGCTGGACTGAGGCATCGTCCAGGCGGTCCGGATCCTTAGGATGCGGGCACCTTCCCCTCACTGTGGCGGGAAGGCGCAGGCGTCCATCTGCGCGGACGCGACTCTCGTCAGTTGAGGGCCAGTGCCGCCAAGGCTGCCAGCACGACGCCAACCCCCACGGCGGCGGGCCAATAACGTCGCCAACCCGCGGACGTTGGCGCCCGCATCGACTTGGCGACCACTTCCTGGGTGCCGCACGAGAGGAGCTGGAAGCGGAGGCTGTCGAAACCAATCTCGTCGCCCACGCGGGCATCACCACGCAATACGCGCTTGCCGTTGATGAACGTGCCGTTGGAGGACCCGACATCCTCCACCTGGACGCCCTGGTCGGTAGCCAGCAGCCGCGCGTGGGCCCGGGACAGACCGGGCTCATCCAGCCGGAGTGAACACTCCGGTCCCCGGCCCACGGTCACCACGCCGACCAAAGGGATGCTTCGGCCGAATGCACGGCCCGCGGTCCCTCGCAACACGAATTTCGGCGCAACGGGCCGCACGGCCGTGGCCCCGGGATCGTCGTTGGCAGACGACGCGACGTGCCACGGGTCGGAAAGCTTCTTCACTGGCGCGACCGGCTCGATCGCCGCAAGGCGAGCCTGCACGCCATGGAAGGCCACGGCATCACCGGGGCGCAGGGAAATGAGGCCTTCCACGACTCGGCCGTTGACGCTGACGTCGGCGGATTGGGCCACCTCCAGCATGACACCCGTGCCCGTGACGTGCAGCAGGCAGTGCTGCCGCTGGACGCCGGGGAGATCGATCACGACGTTGGCATCCGGATCCGATCCGACCCGGTTGATGCCAGGCCCCAACAACACCTGCGGACACTCCCCTCCCGGAAACACGAGTTTCATCGCGACGCAGCCCCCTTGCTGACGATTGCCGGTGCGGCGCTTGCGACTGAGTCGACGCGCCCGCACATTAGTCCCATGCCGACTCTAATCTTCCTGATGATCGCGACTGCGATCGTCGTCTCAATCTGGAATGCCAACCGTGCCGCCGCCGAACGGGCCGAGTCCGTTGGCCGCGATGCCTGCCGCGCGGCGGGCGTGCAATGGCTGGATCAAAGCGTGCACGCCATCGCCTGGCGCCTGTACCGCCGCGAGAACGGCTGGCTCGGCATGGAACGCACGTTCCGCTTTGATTACTCCATTCATGGCGACGACCGCCATGTCGGACGCATGATCCTGCGGGGAGATCGACTGGTGTCGTTCAGCGGGCCGGTGACGGCGCCCCCTGTCGCGCTCCATTCGTCGGGCGACTGATCCGCTTACTTCACGACGCGGAGGAACGCCCCGCCGGGACGCGGCCGCGGCGAGTCAGGGCCCGCGGGGCCGTCTCCGCCATCGTCGTCATCCCCGGCCGACGAGTCGGGCACCGCAGTCAGGCTCGGGCGCCCCGTGGTCGAGGTCACGGCAGGCGCCTCGCTGTCGGCGGCCTCGTCTTCCAAGCCGGATTCGACATCGGCGTCCGCATCGCCCGCGAGCATGTCTTCGGGCAGGGCCATTCCCTGTCCGGTTTCCCGCGCATAAATCGCCAGCACCGCGCTCACCGGCACGGAGACGGCATGACTGACACCGCCGAACCGTGCACTGAACCGGATCACGTCGTTGGACATTTCCAGCCGCGCGACGGCGCGCTCAGCCACGTTGAGCACGATGCGTCCGTCCTTGACCGCGTGAACCGGGACCTGCACGCCCGAGCGCGTGGCATCGACCAGCAGGTGCGGGGTCATGCCATTGTCAGCGATCCACTCGTACAGGGCCCGGAGGAGGTACGGGCGGTGGCTGGTCATCGGCGGAAACTGATCGGTCATGCACGCAGTGTAACGTCGCCCGTTCGGCACGGCGACGCCCACGGGCTAGACGCCTGACGCGAATCAGCCTGGCAAATCGCGCAGGCGGCGCTCGTGCTCGGTCAGGCTGCGTGCGAAGCCGGGGCTCCGGAAGATGCGATTGCCGTAGTCTTCAATGGCTTTGCCATCCTTCGGCAGCGGCACGCCCAGCGCATCGAGGCGCCAGATGATGGGCGCCATGGCGCAGTCCGCCAGGCTCATTTCCGGGTTGAGGAAGAACTTGGACGCCTTGAACAGCGGGACCGACGCCGTCAGCAGCTCCTTCAGACGCTTGCGACCAGCATCGGCCTGCGCCTTGTTGCCCAGCTGGATCGCCTGCACTTGCGGCACCCAGTCGATCTCCAGACGCAGCATCGCCAGGCGAAGCCGTGCGCGTGACAGCGGATCGACGGGCATCAGCGGCGGATGCGGATAGCGCTCGTCGAGGTACTCGCTGACGACGCTGGCGGCGTACAGGACCAGTTCGCGCTCCACCAGGGTGGGCACCGAATGGTAGGGGTTGAGGTCTACGAGGTCTTCCGGCGGGTTCTGCGGGTCAACCGGCACCAGGTCGTAGGTGACGCCCTTGGCCGCCAGGACCAGGCGGACCCGGTGGGACAGCACGCAGTCCGTTGCCGAGAACAGGGTGAGGGCATTACGCATTCGTGGGCTAGCCGCCATCATTGACCTCGCAGGAAACCGGATTCCACCGGCCGCTGGGCGCCGCCACACCCCGTGCGGGCAGTCGCCAACGTCCGAGCCTAACGCTTTTTCCACATTTGCCACACCCCCCTGGCAATCGCCAGATGTGCAAAGGCCCGCACGAGGCGGGCCTTTGCATGCTCAGCGGGGGTCAGTGCTCGACGTCTCGCCAATATTCCTGCTTCAGCAGCCAGGCCAGGAAGGTAAGGAACGCCAGGAACAGGATCACCCACACGCCGATCTTCTCGCGCTTGAGGGCGGCCGGCTCACCGGCGTACTCGAGGAACGCGGTGATGTCGCGGGCGGTCTGGTCGAACTGCTCGGCGTTCTGCACGCCCGGCTGCGTCACGGTCAGGCCCAGCACCGGACGCTCACCCGTGGCATCGGGCTTGCCGAACTCGGCGTGCTGCAGGCCCTGCAGTTCCCACAGCGGGTTCGGCATGGACGCGTTGGGGAAAAGCTTGTTGTTCCAGCCCAGCGGGCGGGTCTCGTCCAGGTAGAACGACTTGAGGTAGGTGTACACCCAGTCGCTGCCACGCACGCGGCTGATCAGGCTGAGATCCGGCGGCTGCTTGCCGAACCACTGGTTGCCCTGTGCCTCAGTCATGCTGACCTGGATCTGCTCGCCGACCTTGGCCCCGGTGAAGTTGAGGTTCTTCATCACCTCGTCTTCGGTCAGGCCCAGGTCCTCGGCCATGCGCGAGTAGCGCAGGTACTTGAGCGAGTGGCAGCCCGAGCAGTAGTTCATGTACAGCTGGGCGCCACGCTGCAGCGAGGCACGGTCGTTCAGGTCGGTACCCGCCTGCTGCACGTCGCCGCCCGCGGCCGCGAAGGCCGAGACCGAGACCAGCAGGCCGGCGGCGAACACCGCGACCTTGTGGAAGGGGTTCACCCGCTTCGAAACAGTTGCGTTAGTCATGCATCGTCACCCGTTCCGGCACCGGCTTGGTCTTGTCGAGCTTGGTCCACAGCGGCATCGTGATGAAGAAAGCGAAGTAGTAGAAGGTCAGCACGCGACCGACCTGGGTTTCCACCGGGTCGGTGCCCGGGCCGGCGCCGATCTTGCCCAGCCAGACGAAGCTGGCGGCGAAGCCCAGCAGCAGTGCCCAGGACAGCAGGCCGCGGTAGCGGTAGGACTTGACCTTGGAACGGTCCAGCCACGGCACGGCGAACAGGATGGCGATCGCCGAGAACATCACGATCACGCCGCCCAGCTTGTCCGGGATCACGCGGAGCATCGCGTAGTACGGGGTGTAGTACCACACCGGCTTGATATGGGCCGGCGTCACCAGGCGGTTGGCCTCGGTGAAGTTGTCATGCTCCAGGAACCAGCCGCCGAACGCAGGCGCGAAGAAGATGACGAAGGCGGCCAGCATCAGGAAGAAGCCGACGCCCACCAGGTCCTTCACCGTGTAGTACGGGTGGAACGGAATGCCGTCCTTGGGCTTGTTGGCGTCCCAACGGTTGCCCTTCGGGCCCTTCTTGATATCCACGCCGTCCGGGTTGTTGGAGCCCACTTCGTGCAGCGCGCCCAGGTGCAGGACGACCAGCAGCAGCAGGACCAGCGGCAGCGCGATGACGTGCAGCGCGAAGAATCGGTTCAGGGTGGCGTCGCCCGGCAGGTAGTCGCCCATGATCCATTCGACCAGGCCGCCGCCGATGACCGGGATCGCGCCGAACAGCGAGATGATCACCTTGGCGCCCCAGAACGACATCTGGCCCCACGGCAGCACGTAGCCCATGAAGGCTTCGGCCATCAGCACGAGGTAGATCAGCATGCCCAGGATCCAGACCAGCTCGCGCGGCTTCTGGTACGAGCCGTACATTAGGCCGCGGAACATGTGCAGGTACACGACGATGAAGAACATCGACGCACCGGTGCTGTGCATGTAGCGGATCAGCCAGCCCCACTCCACGTCACGCATGATGTATTCGACCGACGAGAACGCCTCAGCCGCGGACGGCTTGAAGTGCATCGTCAGGAAGATGCCGGTCACGATCTGGTTGACCAGCACCAGCATCGCGAGCGAGCCGAAGTAGTACCAGAGGTTGAAGTTCTTCGGCGCGTAGTACTCGGTCATGTGCTTGCGGTACATCGGCATCATGCCCGGTGCACGCTCGTTGACCCAATCCATCACGCCATTGGCGGTACGGGTAAGAATGTTCGCCATGGCTTACGCGGCCCCCTGCGGATCGACGCCGATGATGATGGTGTTGTCATCGGCATAGTGGTGCGGCGGCACGACCAGGTTGGTCGGCGCGGGCACGCCCTGGTAGACGCGACCAGCCATGTCGAACTTCGACTTGTGGCACGGGCAGAAATAGCCGCCCTTCCACTCGGTGTCGAACGGCTCAGGGCGAATCTCGGCCTTCATTTCCGGCGAGCAGCCCAGGTGGGTGCACAGGCCCACCAGCACGGAGATGTCCGGCTTGATGGAGCGCAGCTCGCCCTTGATGTACGCCGGCTGCTGCTCCGGGTTGGCGGACTTGGGGTCGCGCAGCATACCGTCCAGGGTCGGCAGAGCATCCAAGACCGCCTTGGAACGCTTGACGATCCAGATGGGCTGGCCGCGCCACTCGAAGATCAGGCGCTGGCCTTCGGCCAGGGCACTGATATCAGCGGTCACCGGGGCACCGGCCAACTTGGCACGGGCACTCGGGTTCCAGGACTTGATGAACGGCACCGCCGCAAAGCCGGCCCCGACCGCACCGACCACAGCCGTGGTCGCGGTCAGGAAGCGGCGGCGTCCCGTGTTTACAGGATCGTTGACCCCTTGGTTGGCCATTCGGCACTCCGCAAAGCTTAGTAACGAAGTTTCACCGCAAAGCTGCCACCTCTGGCGACGGCTCGCGGCTCAAAAGACGGGGAAGTGTAACGGAACGGTGAACAGCAGGACAATCCGCGGCGGGCGCCCGATTTCACTGGGCGCAGCCTGAACCACGGGAAGCCCCTCTCCCGGGGCTCCGGGAGCTATTGCATGCCGCCCGACGCACCGCGGTAGCGGTCCGCCAGCACGCCCACGCGCTGCACGTACCGTTGAGTTTCACTGTAGGGCGGGACGCCCTTGTACTTGTCCACGGCGCCCTCGCCGGCGTTATAGCCGGCGGCGGCAAGCGTCAGGTTGCCGTTGAACCGCTTGAGCAACCAGGCGAGGTACTGGACGCCCCCGTGGATGTTCTGCGTGGCATCGAAGGCATTCCCCACCCCGAACCGGCGCGCCGTGGCCGGCATGAGCTGCATCAGCCCCTGCGCCCCAACCCGCGACAGGGCATTGGGATTGAATGCGGACTCGGCATGGATAATGGCGCGTACGATGGCTTCGTCGACGCCGAACTTGCTGGCCGCGGCGCGGATTTCATCGCGATAAGCCTGCGTATTGAGGCGAACCGAGCCGAAATTGACGCCCGGTTTGGCGCTGCAGGCGAAGCAGGTTTCGATGTAGCTGTACTTGATGGTGCGCACCGCCAGCGCCCGCGCACCGCCTCGCGGCGGCCGGCTGGAATAGTGGCGAACCCCGTCCTGCATGTAGGAATAGACCTGCCCGCGGACCACCCGCCCCCCACCGGAAGGCGTGCGCTGCGGGGCCGTGGCCGCCACGGGGGTCGAGAGACTGGAGGTAGCGGCGGCGGTTTCCACCAGGGTCGCCCCGCTGGCCGGGGAGCCGACGACGGGATTGGCGGGCGTGGCCGACCCCACCGAGACAGGCGCCGGAGCGGGTGTGCGGCGGGTGCGCGAGGCTCCCGAGTAGGCACCGACAGCCTTGCACTTGGCGCCGGGAACGCGCTTGCTGACATAGCTCCGGCCGCCATCGGCGGTCTCGCAGCGGTACACGGTGCCGGCCACCGCGGGTGCCGTGGCAAGCAGCGTGATGATCCCCAATGTCAGGAGGCTCCCCTTCATCGGCCCGAGTGTCCCCCTTCCCGAGGGTATTTGCCAAGTCATTGATCCAAAAACGGGACCCAGGGTCACATCCGGCCTGGCCACTCGAGGGAAAAGTGGGCAGGGGCTCCCGGCGTCACCGGCGCGCGAGGCGAGCGGCTGACTCCGCCGTTCAACCAGCGCGCGGGAGCGAACCGGTAGACTAGTCGGCCCTTCCGGCGCGGATTAACCGCCGCCCCTCCCGGACCTGACCATGACCGACACCGCCCTCCCCGGCCAGCCCTCGGCTGCCGCCGCCCCGACCGTTTCTTCCGCCCCCGCCCTGCCGGCCCGCGGCAAGCTCTTCATCGAAACCCACGGCTGCCAGATGAACGAGTACGACTCGGCGCGTATGGCCGACGTGCTGGCCGCCGCCGAGGGCCTGGAGCTGACCGACAACCCGGCCGAGGCCGACGTGGTGCTGGTCAACACCTGCTCGATCCGCGAGAAGGCGCAGGACAAGGTGTTCAGCCTGCTCGGCCGCTGGAAGCAGCTCAAGCTGGGCGACAAGCCGGTGCTGATCGGCGTCGGCGGCTGCGTGGCGTCGCAGGAAGGCGAGGCCATCGTCAAGCGCGCGCCGTACGTGGACCTGGTGTTCGGCCCGCAGACCCTGCATCGCCTGCCGGAGCTTATCCAGGCCAAGCGCGAGACCGGCAAGCCGCAGGTCGACATCTCCTTCCCGGAGATCGAGAAGTTCGACCGCCTGCCGGAGCCGCGGGCCGAAGGTCCGAGCGCGTTCGTCTCGATCATGGAAGGCTGCAGCAAGTACTGCTCGTTCTGCGTGGTGCCGTACACCCGCGGCGAGGAAATCAGCCGGCCGTTCGAGGACGTGCTGGTGGAAGTGGCGGAGCTGGCCGCGCAGGGCGTGCGCGAGGTGACGCTGCTGGGCCAGAACGTCAATGCCTACCGCGGTCCAATCGCGGCCGAGGAGGGGGCCGAGCCGGAACTGGCCGACCTGGGCCTGCTGATCCGCGCCATCGCCGAGGTCGAGGGCATCGACCGCATCCGATTCACCACGTCGCACCCGCTGGAGTTCAGCGACTCCTTGATCGAGGCCTACCGCGACGTGCCCAAGCTGGCCAACTTCCTGCACCTGCCGGTGCAGGCGGGCAGCGACCGCATCCTGTCGGCAATGAAGCGCGGCTACACGGCGCTGGAGTTCAAGCAGAAGATCCGCAAGCTGCGCGCGGTGCGGCCGGATATCTCGATTTCGTCCGACTTCATCGTCGGGTTCCCGGGCGAGACCGATGCGGACTTCGAGAAGACGATGAAGCTGATCGAGGACGTGGGTTTTGACCAGTCGTTCTCGTTCATCTACTCGCGCCGCCCGGGCACGCCGGCCGCCGACCTGGAAGACACGGTGACCAGCGAGGAGAAGCACGCGCGCCTGTCGCGCCTGCAGGCCACCATCAATGCCAATGCGGCGAAGATTTCGCAGGCGATGGTGGGCAGCACGCAGAAGGTGCTGGTGGAAGGGCCGTCGAAGAAGAATCCGAACGAGCTGACCGGCAAGACGGAGAACATGCGCTCGGTGAATTTCCCGGCGCCGGCACGGCTGGTGGGTCAGTTCGTGGATGTGGTGATTACCGAGGCGCTGAGCAATTCGCTGCGTGGGCGGGTGGTTCTGGCGGATTGAGTTGGTCGGCCCGGGGCTGGTCTGCCGCGGGCATTGCTCTTCCCTCGGTCGGGGCATCCTGCCCCGACTCGGACGCCGGCCATCCATGGCCGGCTTGTCGCAATCCCCGCGGCAGCCCAGCCCCTCGGATACTCAATTGGGGGGGCTTATGGCTTGGCCTGATAGACCGGCCGGCCGTCGACGTAGGTGGCCTGCACGTCCAGGCTGCGCAACTGGGCAGCGGGAATGGCCAGCGGGTCCTGCTTCAGCACGACGAAGTCGGCGCGTTTGCCGGGGACCAGGCTGCCCACGCGTGCTTCGGCAAAGCCGGCATACGCGGCGTCGAGGGTGAAGCCACGCAGGGCCTCGAAGGCAGTCAGCTTTTCTTCCGGATGCCAACCGCCCACGGGCATGCCGGCGCCATCGGCGCGGGTCGTGGCGGCGTACAGACCCAGCCGCGGATCCACCGATTCGACCGGAAAATCCGATCCCAGCGCAAGACGCGTGCCGCTGTCACGCAACTGACGCCACGCGTAGGCACCCACGATGCGCTTGGCGCCCACGCGGTCCTCGGCCCACGGCATGTCGCTGGTGGCGTGGGTAGGCTGCATCGAGGCGATGATGCCCAGCGGCGCCAGCCGCGGCAGGTCGGTTGGCGACAGGATCTGGGCGTGCTCGATGCGCCAGCGGTACGTGGCCGGCTCGGTGGTGCCCAACGCCTTGGCATAGGCATCCAGTACGTCGCGATTACCGCGATCACCAATGGCATGGGTCGCCACCTGCACGCCGCAGCCGCGGGCCTTGGCCGCGACCCGGTCGAGCTCTTCCGGCTTCATCAGCAGGAGACCGCTATTGGCATGGTCGTCGCTGTAGGGCTCCAGCATCGCGGCGCCGCGGCTGCCGAGTGCGCCGTCGGCGTAGAGCTTTAGCGCGCGCATTTCGAGCCTACCGCCGGCGTGACGGTACAGGCCGTTCTGGCACAGGGCGTTGAGGGCCGCGCCATCGCCATCGGCCATGGCGTACACGCGTAATGGCATGGCATTGCGGTCGGCAAGACGTTGGTACGCGTGCAACTGGGACAGCGACACGCCGGCGTCATGCACGCCGGTGAGTCCGTGCGCAACCGCCGATTGCATGCCCAGCACCAGCGCACGCTCGGTGGTGGCCTCGTCCATCGCGGGCATCACCGATTCGACCAAATCCATCGCGGCGTCCACGAACACGCCGGTGGGACGGCCTTGGGCGTCGCGCAGGATCTGGCCGCCGTCGGGCTGCCAGTCGCCGCGCAAGTCGCGCTTCACAATGCGCATGGCCGCAGTGTTGCCCCATGCGGCATGGCCGTCGACACGGCGCAGCCACACCGGACGGTCGGGGAACGCGGCGTCGAGGTCGGCGGCGGTCGGAAACTGCTTGTCCGGCCAGTCGTTCTGGTCCCAGCCGCGGCCCAGCAGCCAGGCGCCCGGCGGCAGGTCACGGGCGAAGGCACCCAGGCGCTGCAGCACCTCGGCCTTGCTGCGCGTGTCGACCACGTCGGCGCGCAACTGGGTCAGGCCCAGGCCCGCCACGTGGCCGTGTGCGTCGATCAGGCCAGGGACCACGGCGGCCGTGCCCACGTCGATACGCGCGGCATTGGGGTACTGCTTGAGCAGGCTCGAAGTGTCTCCCAACGCAAGGATGGCGCCGCGGTCGTCAAACGCCATCGCCTGTGCACGCGGGTGAGCCGTGTCCATCGTGTGGATCCGACCGGCCGTGAGCACCGTAACCTCAGCCGCATGCGCCGGCATCGCCGCCGCGACGAGCGACAAGGCGATCGCATGACCGATTCGTGAGTGCCTGAATCCGCGCATAGCCGCTTCCTGCTGAACGATAAGATCGCGGCACTTTGCGAAAAAGCCGCGACAGGCGCAAGCTGGCCCTCTGCGCGCGCCACCCCACGCGCCCGTCCCCGACCACATCGACGATGTCCTCGCGAACCACTTCCGAATTCACCCTCGATCCGCCTGAGGCGGAGCGCCTGGCCAACCTCAGTGGCCCGTTCGACGGCCACCTGCGCATGATCGAGTTGCGCCTGGGGGTGGAGATCGCCAACCGTGGCAACGTGTTCCGCGTGGTCGGTCCGCAAGCGGCGGTGGGCAAGGCCGAGCGTCTGCTGCGCGAGTTGTGGCTGGATGCCGCCAACGAGACGCTGGATGAGCCGGCAATCCACCTACGGCTGGCCGAAGCGGATGCCGACCGCGTGGTCGAGCAGGACATCGAGCCGCAAGAGGTCGCGATTCGCACCAAGCGCGGCACGATCCGCGGGCGCGGCCACAACCAGGCCAAGTACCTGCATGCCATTGCCGTGCATGACATTAATTTCGGCATCGGACCGGCCGGTACCGGCAAGACCTACCTGGCCGTGGCCAGCGCAGTGGAAGCACTGAACGAGGGCCGCGTGCAGCGCCTGATCCTGGTCCGCCCGGCCGTGGAAGCCGGCGAGAAGCTGGGCTTTTTGCCCGGCGATCTCACACAGAAGGTGGACCCGTACCTGCGCCCGCTGTACGACGCGCTGTATGAGATGCTGGGCGTGGAGAAGGTGGTCAAGCTGCTGGAGAAGAACGTCATCGAGATCGCGCCGCTCGCATACATGCGCGGACGCACGCTTAACGACGCGTTTGTCATCCTCGATGAAGCGCAGAACACCACGATCGAGCAGATGAAAATGTTCCTCACCCGCATCGGCTACGGCAGCACTGCGGTCGTGACCGGCGACATGACCCAGATCGACCTGCCGCGCCACCAGAAGTCCGGCCTGAAGGATGCGCTGGACGTGCTCCGGCAGGTGAAGGGCATCAGCTTCACGTTTTTCGAGGCGCGCGACGTAGTGCGCCATCCGCTGGTCGCGCGCATCGTGGAAGCGTATGACTCGCGCGACGACAAGGACGCGCAGACCGGCGCGGCCACCTGACCTTCCGCCCACTCATCAACGGTTCGTTGCCATGACTGTCGGCCCCACTCGTCTCGATGTATCCATCAGCTACGGCCTGCCGCGCGCGGGTGTCCCGGCCCCCGCCAGTTTCCGCAAATGGGTGGCCGCGGCACTGGAAGGCCGCATCCGCGAGGCCGACCTGGCCATCCGCATCGTTGACGACAAGGAAGGCCGGTCACTGAACCACCATTACCGTGGCAAGGATTACGCCACCAATGTGCTCAGTTTCCCGGCGGAATTGCCCGAAGGCTTGCCGGAAGGCGTGAAGCTGCCGCTGCTGGGCGACCTAGTGATCTGCGCGCCGGTCGTGGCGCGCGAGGCGCAGGAACAAGGCAAGTCGTTGGCCGCCCATTACGCCCACATGACCGTGCACGGGGTACTGCACCTGCTGGGCTGGGACCACGAGGACGATCGCGAGGCCGAGTGCATGGAGCAGTTGGAGCGCGAGATCCTGGCGGCGATGGGCATCGAGGATCCGTACGCGGTCGCGGGCTGAAGAAGTCGCGCTTCGAGGGAGCCGCCGGGACACGTCCCGGCAGGGGTCCGGCTCGATTCACCGCTTCGTCCGCCAACCGCGTTAGACTTCCTGAATGCCCCCATCCCCCAGGGGGCGACCTGACCATGCCCCATGTCCGAGGACGACAGTAGTCACTCCCACGCGCCGGAACGGCGCTCCTGGCTCGAACGCATCAGCTCCGCGCTGTCCGGCGAGCCCACCACCCGCGAAGACCTGGTCGAGCTGCTGCGCGATGCCCAGGCCGATGGCCTGATCGCCGCCGATACCCTCCGCATGATGGAAGGCGCGATCGCCGTCTCCGACCTGACGGTGGGCGACGTGATGGTCCCGCGCTCGCAGATGGTTGCGCTGCCGGCCGACGCGAAGCTCCTCGACCTGATGAAGCTGGTGGTGGAATCCGGCCACTCGCGTTTCCCGGTGCACGGCGAAGAGAAGGACGAAATCCTCGGCATCCTGCTGGCCAAGGACCTGCTGCGCGGGGTGGTGGCCGACCACGGCCCGGGCACGATCCACGAGTTGCTGCGGCCTGCCGTGCTGATCCCCGAATCCAAGCGACTGGACGTGCTGCTGCGCGAGTTCCGCCAGTCGCGCAACCACATGGCCATCGTCATTGACGAGCACGGCGGCGTGGCCGGCCTGGTCACGATTGAGGACGTGCTGGAGCAGATCGTCGGCGACATCGATGACGAGCATGACGACGCCGAAGACCCCAACGCGCTGATCGCGGCGCAGGCCGACGGCCAGTTCGTGGTCGATGCGCTGACCCCGATCGGCGACTTCAACGAGCGCTTCAAGGCCGAGTTCGACGACGACGAGTACGACACCATCGGTGGCCTCGTGGTGGCCGCCATTGGCCACTTGCCGGAGGCCGGCGAGGAGCTGACGCTGGGCCGCTTCGTGTTCCGCGTGGCCAGCGCCGACGCGCGACGTATCCATGCCTTCCACGTGGGCGTGCTGGGTGACGCGTGAGGGCTCGGCCCGCGGGGCGGGCAAAGCAAGCGTGATGCGCTGGGCGGCCCGCGTGCGGGCGTTGTTGGCGGTCGCCTTGCTAGGGATCACACTGCTGCAAGGCGCGGCGCTGGCCGCGCCGGCGGACGATGCGGCCACTCGACCAACGCTGCCCGCCGCGCCCGCGCCCGCGCCCGTCAGCCCCGCCAGCGGCCCCGCGCCTGAAATCGGCATGATGACCATGCTGCCCGGCGAGATCTTCTGGGAGCGGTTCGGCCACGACGCAATCGTCGTCATTGACCCGGTCACTCGGGTCGGCACGTCGTACAACTTCGGCTTCTTCGACCTGGACGAGCCCGACTTCACCTCGCGCTTCGTTCGCGGCGACATGCGTTACCAGCTGGTCGCCCTGCCCGTCGACCGGGATCTGGCTACCTACGAGGCCGAAGGCCGTGGCGTCAGCATCCAATGGCTCGACCTGCCCGCCGACGACGCGCGCCAACTGGCGGCGGCACTGGCGGACAACGCGCGGCCGGAAAACGCGCGCTACCGGTACGACTACTTCCTCGACAATTGCTCCACCCGGGTGCGCGATGCCCTGGATCGCGCGCTGCACGGCCGCTTGCGGGACCAGCTCCAAGGCCGTTCCCGAGGCAACACGTACCGCAGCGAGGCGATGCGGCTGGCGTCGCCGGACTTCTGGATGTGGCTGGGGTTCGATGTCGGCCTCGGCCCGGCCGCCGACGCGCCGCTGGCGTTGTGGGAAGAGGCCTTCGTGCCGATGCGACTGGCGACGGCGTTGCGCGAGGTCAAGCATGCCGACGGCCGGCCGGTGGTCCGCGGTGAGCATGAAATACTGCCTCACCGATTGGCGCCGGAACCGCAGGAAAGCGCGCTTCGCTGGTGGCAGTGGGCCCTGCCCGGCCTGGTGCTGGGCGGCGGCTTGGCCTGGGCCGGACGCCGCTACCCGCGCGCGACCGCGGCCGTCGCCCTGCCGTTCTGGACGCTCGCGGGCGCGGTAGGCGCGCTGCTGCTGTTCCTGTGGTGGGGCACCGAGCACCGGTTTGCCTGGGCCAACCACAACTTGTTCCTGCTGAGCCCGCTGGCATGGGTGCTGCTCCCGGGCGGCGTGCGCCTGGTGCGCGGACGCAACCCGGGCGTGTGGTTCAACCGGGTGCTGGTGGTGACCGCTGTATTGGCGGTCGCCGGCCTGTTTGCCCACTGGCTGCCGCTGGCACCTCAGCGCAACGCCCATTGGATTGCCCTGCTGCTGCCCATCCAACTGGGATTGCTGGCCGGCCTGCGCCGCGCCTGACCCTCTTCGGGCACGCCTTGTGTCTGCGCCCTGTACGCTTCACGATCGGGTTTCATGAGCCGCGTCGACCTGCCCAAATCCGTGATCAACTGTGTCGCCTACGATCGCGATGGCGCGCGGCGCGATATCTCGCTGGACGCGATCAGCGACGTATTGGCCGTCGATGACGGCAGCTTCGTGTGGCTGGGTCTCTATGAGCCCAGCGAAGACATCCTCGTCAAACTGCAGGAGGAATTCGGCCTGCACGACCTGGCGATCGAGGACGCGCACAAGGCCCACCAGCGCCCCAAGCTGGAGGCATATGGCAGTTCGCTGTTCATCGCCATCCACACTGCGCAGACCGTTGACAACCGCATCCGTTTTGGCGAAACCCACATGTTCGTGGGGCCACGCTATCTGGTGACGGTGCGCCACGGCGCCTCATCCAGCTATGCGGCCGCGCGCGCGCGCATGGAGCGCGAACCGGACTTGCTGCGGCACGGCCCGGGCGCAGCCCTGTATGCAGTACTCGACATGGTGGTCGACAATTTCCTGCCCATCGTTGACGGCTTCAACCACGAGCTCAACGAACTCGAGCAGGACATCTTCGCCAACGAATTCCGTCCCACCACCGTGCGTGAGCTGTACGAGCTCAAGCGCGAGCTGACCCGCCTGCGCATGGCGGTGGCGCCGCTGCAGGACATCCTGGGCCAATTGGCGCGGTCGCGCGGCGGCCTGTTCGAGGAAGAGATCCAGCTGTACCTGCGCGATGTGCATGATCACGCGGTGCGCATCAACGAGAGCACCGACACCCTGCGTGAAATGCTGACGGCGGCGCTGAGCGTCAACCTGTCGCTGGTCACGGTGCACCAGGGTGAAGTGGTGAAGCGGCTGGGTGCATGGGCCGCGCTGCTGGCGGCTCCGACGCTGATTGCCAGCTGGTACGGCATGAACTTCACCCACATGCCGGAGTTGGCGGGCCGATGGAGCTATCCCGTCCTGATTGGCGTGGTAGCGGTGACCTGCCTGGTGCTGTACCGGATGTTCAAGCGAGCGCGCTGGCTGTAATACGCGGGCGTCCGTGCCGCCCGCGCGGTGCCCGCCCCGGACATGGCCGCGGGCGGCTTGCGACCTTGGTCGGTCGCTAGACCAAAGTCGCACGGTTTATGCCGCACTGCGGATTGACCCCCCGGGGCGCGGGGGCGACCCTTCCGAAGTCCATTGGGAGACTTTTTCATGAAGGGTGGAATCACCAGGTTGGCCTGGGCGGCATTGGCCGTTCTGGGCGCCGTGTGTCTGGGTGTGCTTGCGCTGCGACGCGGCGAGCAGATCAATGCGTTGTGGATCGTCGTGGCGGCGGTGTCGATCTATCTGGTCGCATACCGCTATTACAGCCTGTTCATCGCCAACAAGGTGCTGGGACTGGATCCCACCCGTGCCACACCGGCGGTGGTCAACAACGATGGCCTGGACTACGTCCCGACCAACAAGCACGTGCTGTTCGGCCACCACTTCGCGGCGATTGCAGGCGCGGGCCCGCTGGTCGGGCCGGTGCTGGCCGCCCAGATGGGCTACCTGCCCGGCACGCTGTGGCTGATTGCCGGCGTGGTGCTGGCGGGCGCGGTGCAGGACTTCATGGTCCTGTTCGTGTCCAGCCGCCGCAACGGCCGCTCGTTGGGCGACCTGGTGCGTGAGGAAATGGGCCAGGTACCCGGAACGATCGCGTTGTTCGGCGCATTCCTGATCATGATCATCATCCTCGCGGTACTGGCGATGATCGTGGTGAAGGCGCTGGCGGAAAGCCCGTGGGGCATGTTCACGGTGATGGCCACCATCCCGATCGCGGTGTTCATGGGCGTGTACATGCGCTACATCCGCCCGGGCAAGATCGGCGAAATCTCGGTGGTTGGCATCATCCTGCTGCTATTTTCGATCTGGCTGGGCGGCAAGGTCGCCGCGCATCCCGAATGGGGCCCGGCATTCACCTTCACCGGCACCCAGATCACCTGGATGCTGATCGGTTACGGCTTCGTCGCGGCGGTGCTGCCGGTGTGGCTGGTGCTGGCGCCTCGTGACTACCTGTCCACCTTCCTCAAGATCGGCACCATCGTCGGCCTGGCCATCGGCATCTTCATCGTGATGCCGGACCTGCGCATGCCGGCGCTGACCCAGTTCACCGACGGCACCGGCCCGGTGTGGAAGGGCGGCATGTTCCCGTTCCTGTTCATCACCATCGCCTGTGGCGCGGTGTCGGGCTTCCATGCGCTGATCAGCTCGGGCACCACGCCCAAGCTGCTGGCCAACGAGAGCCATGCCCGCTACATCGGCTACGGCGGCATGCTGATGGAATCGTTCGTGGCGATCATGGCCATGGTGGCGGCCTCGGTCATTGACCCGGGCGTGTACTTCGCGATGAACAGCCCGGCCGCGGTGATCGGCACCGACCCGGTGGGTGCGGCGCAGACCATCACCCAGTGGGGCTTCGTGGTCACGCCGGAGGTGCTGTCGCAGACCGCCAACGACATCGGTGAGGCGTCGATCCTCTCGCGCGCCGGTGGTGCGCCGACGCTGGCGGTGGGCATCGCGCAGATCCTGCATGCGGTGCTGCCGGGCGAAGGCATGATGGCGTTCTGGTACCACTTCGCCATCCTGTTCGAAGCGCTGTTCATCCTCACCGCGGTGGACGCGGGCACCCGCGCCGGCCGCTTCATGCTGCAGGACCTGCTGGGCAACTTCGTGCCGGCGCTGCGCAAGACCGAGTCGTGGGGTGCCAACGTGCTGGCCACGGCGGGCTGCGTCGCGCTGTGGGGCTACTTCCTGTACCAGGGCGTGACCGATCCGTTGGGCGGCATCAACATGCTGTGGCCGTTGTTCGGCATCGCCAACCAGATGCTGGCGGGTATCGCACTGATGCTCTGCACGGTGGTGCTGTTCAAGATGAAGAAGGACCGCTACGCGTGGGTCACGATCATCCCGACCACGTGGCTGTTGATCTGCACCACCGCGGCGGGCTTCATCAAGATCTTCGACCCGACGCCGGCGATCGGGTTCCTGGCCCAGGCCAACAAGTACAAGGCCGCCATTGCCGCCGGCGAAATCATCGCCCCCGCGAAGAGCATGGGCGCGATGCAGCAGGTGATGATCAACAACTACATCAATGCCGGCCTCACCGCGCTGTTCCTGTTCGTGGTGTTGGCGGTGCTGGTGTACTCGGTGAAGTCGATCCTGGCGGCGCGCCGCGAAAGCCAGCGCACCGACCGCGAAACCGCGTACGTGGCGCTGAAGCCGCATGAGATGAACCTCTGATGGGCACTGCACTCGTCCCCGCCAGCGAGCACCAGCAAATCCGCCGCGTGTGGCGGCGGCTGGTGCAGACGGCGCGACTGTGCTGCGGGGTGCCGGACTACGACAACTATGTCCGGCACCTGATGGAGAAGCATCCGGAACGCCCCATCCCGGACTACGCGACGTTCTTCCGGCAACGGCAGGACGCGCGGTATGGCGGCGGCGGCTTCCGCTGCTGTTGAAGGACCACCCGCGGGGGAGCGTGCTCCCCCGCATGGGTGAGGCTGTTTTGAGTCGACCGGAAGACGAAGGCCCCTTCGTTTCCCACTATGCAGCTTCCTTCACGCCACGCGATGGGGTCGCGTTACGGCCGAAGGCGGGGGAGGCGCATATCCGACCACGAATGGAGCCTCCTCCCATGAACACACGTTCTGCGATCCTTGGTGTCGCTGCCACCCTTGTTTTGTCGCTTGCCTCCGGCAACGCACTGGCCTGGAATGGCGACTACGGCTGCACACCCGGCTACTGGAAGCAGCAGCAGCACTTCGACTCCTGGCCCTTCCCCTATGGCCCGGACACGCTGCTGCGGGATGTCTTTGAGACCACGCCGGAGACTTACGTGCCGGACGACACGTTCCTTGAGGCGCTCAATTACGGTGGCGGTCCAGGCGTGGCAGGCGCCACCCAGATCCTCCTGCGCGCGGCCGTGGCCTCGTTGCTCAACGCGGAGGCTCTGGGCAACGCCTTCGAGGACGATCCTTCCCAGATCATCGGCAGCACCGTTGACCGACTGGAATCCCAGTGGCGGCCGACCATCCTGACGCGCGCGACCTATTTCGACAGCATCAACAACGGCCCCGAGGGCTGCCCGCTCAACTGAGCATGACCCGAAAACCCCCTGGCCAGACCAGGGGGTTTTTTAGTGTCCGCACGCGTTCCGTCGGCAGCCAGCGCCCGGCACACTGCTGTGGCGCGGCCCGTCAACCGTTTCATGCCACTTGGCCCTTACGGCCCCCGGGAGTGGATCAGCCGGGGCAGGTCGCCGGAAGGCACGCCTCGACCCGGTTGCGCCCGCTGGCCTTGGCGACATACAGGCACCGGTCCGCTTCGGACATCATTTCCGACAGGCTCGTGCCGTTCACGGACACCCCGATGCTGACGGTCACACCGATGTGACGGCCATCGGGCAACGGGATCCGCATGGCCGCGATGGTCTCGCGCAACTGATCGAGCGAGCCCATGACCTCGTCCGTTGAAAGCCCGGGCGCGATCAACGCGAACTCCTCACCGCCGAAGCGCGCCGGCAAGTCGTTTTCGCGGGCGTGGCGCATGACCGCGTTGGCCACCGCCTGGATCGCCAGGTCACCCACGTCGTGGCCGTAGGTGTCGTTGACGTGCTTGAAATGGTCGATGTCCAGCATCGCGGCAACCAGGGTTTGCTCGCCAGCGCCAGCGAACAGTTCCGCGCCGCGTTCAAAGAAATGGCGCCGATTGGGCAGGCCGGTCAGGAAGTCCTTGGTGGCCAGGTCGTGCAGTGTGCCGATCAACTCCAGGTTGTCCACGTTCTGCGAGACGCGGCAAAAGAACTCTTCGCGCGACCACGGTTTGTGCAGGAAATCATTGGCGCCGTTTTTCAGGAACTGGGCCACGAGCGCCTGGCTGCCGCTGCCGGACACGCCAATGATCGCCAGGTGGTCGCGGGCGTGCATGGCGCGCACGCGACGCACCAGCTCCAGTCCATTCATGCCCGGCATTTCGAAATCGGTGATGAGCATGCGGACGCGGGGATTGTTGGCGATGGTGCGCAAGGCGGACTCGCCATCGGCCGCTTCCAGCACTTCGAAGCCATACTGCGCGAGCATTGACGCGGCCATCGCACGGGCGGCCGCCGAGTCATCGACCACCAGCGCGGCGATGTGCCGGTTGCGCTCGATGCGCCGAGCGAGCCACACGAGGTAATCGACGCTGCCCGGCATGTTCTTGAGCACGCAGTCGACAATGTTGCGGCCCAATACGCGCTCGCGGACCTCGTCGTCGTAAACGCCGGACACCACGACCGTGGGCACCCCGGCCTTGGCGAAGCAGTCGAGGATGGCGTCTGTGTCCGCGTCCGCCAGCACCAGCCCGGTGAGCGCCAGGAAATAGCGCTCGGGATTATGCAAATGTCCCTGCGCCTCGGCCAGCGTCCCCGCGACCGTCACCGGCAGGCCGAGGCGCTCTTCCACGCGCGCGGCGACCATCCCCGCAAACGACGGGGAGTTGTCCACCAACAGAACCCCCTGGACGGCAGGCGAGGCTGGCAGGATGTCCGGGTTGGCGCGCACGATCAGGTTGCGTCCGTGTCAGCGGAGGACTTGGCCCCATCAACGGCCAGCCCGCGGAAAACTGAAGCCTGGCCCGGGCGAGTCCCGGACCAGGCGCCTCAGCGGGTCACTGCCCGATGTGCTTCTTCAGCCAGGCATTGACCGTGTCATGCCACTGGATACTGTTCTGCGGCTTGAGTACCCAGTGGTTCTCGTCGGGGAAGTACAGGAACTGCGAGTCGATGCCCTGGCGCTGCAGCGCGGTGAAAGCCGCGATGCCCTGCTCCACCGGAATACGGAAGTCCTGCTGGCCGTGGATGACCAGCATCGGCTTCTTCCAGTCCTTGACGTGGTTGACCGGGTTGAACTGCTCATAATTCTTCGGCACGTCGTACGGCGTGCCACCCTGCTCCCACTCGGTGAACCACAGCTCTTCGGTGGCGTAGCCCATCATGCGCTGGTCGAACACGCCGTCGTGGTTGACCAGGCACTTCCACGGCCCGTTCCAGTTGCCGGCGATCCAGTTGACCATGAAGCCGCCGTAGCTGGCGCCCAGCGCGCAGGCCTTGTCGCCGTCGATGAAGGCGTACTGCTTCTGCGCGGCGGCCCAGCCCTTCTGCAGGTCTTCCAGCGGGCGATCACCCCAGTGCTGGCTGATGGCGTCGGTGAAGGCCTGGCCGTAGCCGGTGGAACCATGGAAATCAATCATGACGGCCACGTAGCCCTGACCCGCGTAGGTCTGCGGGTTCCAGCGGTAGCTCCAGCCGTTGCCGAAGCTGCCCTGCGGACCACCGTGGATCAGGAACGCCACCGGGTACTTCTTGCCTTCCTCGTAATTCCACGGCTTGACGACGTAGCCGTACACGGTGTCGCCGTTCCAGCCCTTGAAGCTGAACTGCTCGAAGTCGCCAAAGGCCACGTCCTTGAGCATCTCGCCCGCGCTGGGAGTGATGGCCCGCAACGGTGCGCCGTTGATGCCGCCGGTCATGACTTGGTCACCGCTCTTAAGGCTGTTGCGGGTGAAGGCGAGCGTCGGGCCGGCCAGCTGCACCGACCCAATCGAGCCATCGCCCACCAATTTGGTCACGCCGCCACTGGCCACGTGCACGGCAAACAACGGGTGCTGGCCCATGTCACCGGCCGGCGTGTAAATCGTCTGGCCATCGGCGGAGAGTGTGATGCTGTCGGCCGAGCGGTCCCACTTCGGTGCGATTTCACGGCGCTTGCCGCTGGTCAGGTCCATTTCCATCAGTGCGAAGCGGTCGGCTTCGAAGCCCGGACGCTTCATTGCGCGGTAGAACAGTTTCTGGCCATTGCGTGCGAACACCGCGCCGGTGTCCCAGGCCGGATTATCGGCCGTCAGGTTACGTGCATTGCCGCTGCCATCGGCATTGACCTGGTAGAGGTCGAAGTTGGTGGACCACGGCTCGGCCCGGTCGGCCGTGCGCGCGCTCAACACGAGGGTCTTGCCATTTGGCGCCCAGGTGTATTCGCTGCTGTCGCCAAACGGACGCGACGGCACGTCGCCGATCACGTCGCCGCCCACCAGGGTGGCCTGGGTGACGGCCGGCTTGCCCGCCGCCGGCAGCGCTGCGACGAACACGCGGTTGAGGCGGCCGTCGTTCCACGCATCCCAGTGGCGAATGAACATGCGGTCGAACACCTGCCCCGTGCTCTTGCGCTCGCCGTCCTTGTCCAGCCGCTGCTTGGTGCATGCCAGGTCGGTTCCGCACTCGGCGAACGCTTCGGTGTTGAACGCCACGCGCTTGCCGTCCGGCGCAATCTGGAACCCGCCCACGTCGGCGGGGACATCGGTGATCTGACGCGGGGTGCCGCCCGCGGCCGCAATGGCGTACAGCTGGGAAGTACCCGACTTGCCGCTGAGGAAGTACACCGTCTTGCCGTCTGGGGAAAAGGCCGGCGAATTGACGTTCCAGCCTTCCGGCGTCAGGCGCTTGGGCGGCGCGGCGTCGCGCGCGAACAGGTCCTCGATCCACAGCGAGGTGGACGACTTGTTGGCGGGCAGGTCGACCACGCGCTTGGCCAACACCACCATGCGGCCGTTGGGCGAGAGCGTGGGCGAGGAGTAGCGGTCCATGGCCGCCAGGTCGCGGACGTCAAGACCGCGCGGAGCGGCGTGGGCGGAAAGCGCGGTTGCGACCAGCAACGGCAGGAGGGCATGGCGGAGCGTCATGGGGGCGGATCCAGGGACGGGCGAAAACGCGATGGTAGGCCGTCGCGGTAGCGGTTCGCAAAGCACCCGGGGCCATGCTGCGACTGCAGCATGCGCCACCGAGCGGGCAATCCACCGTATGCGGCCCGCAGACACGCGGCCGCTATACTCGCCCGACCGTTTGGCCCGGAGCCCCTAGTGACAGCCACGACCACCGCACCCCTGCCCTCCACGGGCGAGTTCATGGGCCACCCCAAGGGCCTGTACGTCTGCTTCCTGACCGAGATGTGGGAACGCTTTGCCTTCTATGGCATGAAGGCCCTGCTCTTCCTGTACCTGACCAAGCACCATCTCTTCAGCGACACCGACGGCTACCTGCTGTTGGGCACATACGCAGGCTTGGCCTACGCCCTGCCCCTGCTGGGTGGGCTGCTGGCGGACAAGTACCTGGGCATGCGCAAGGCCGTGGTGTTCGGCGGTGTACTGCTGGTGCTGGGCCAGCTGGGCATGGCCTACACCGGCCACGCGGCCGGTGGCACCCAGGGCGCCGGCACGCAGGATGCGTTCGCCGTGCAGGTGATGTACTTCTCGCTGGCGTTGATCGGCGTGGGCGTGGGCTTCCTCAAGCCCAACATCTCCACCATCGTGGGCCGCCTGTATGCCGTGAATGACCCTCGACGCGACTCGGGCTTCACCATCTTCTACATGGGCATCAACGTCGGCGCGTTCCTGTCGTCGCTGATCGTGGCGTGGATTGGCGAGAAGATTGGCTGGGGCTACGGCTTCGCGCTGGCCGGCATCATGATGGCGTTGGGCTTGGTGCAGTTCCTGTGGGGACGCAAGCATCTGCTCGGCCATGCTGAACCTGCAGATCCGGCCGCGCTCAAGGCACCGGTGCTGGGCGGCCTTTCCCGCGAGTGGGCCATCTATCTCGGCGGCCTGCTGCTGACCTTGGTGGTGTGGCAGGTGCTGCAGACGCGGATCAACTTTGGACCGCTGTCCGCGCTGTTTGGCGGCCACGAAGTGACGCTGACCGAAGTCGTCGCGGTGCTGTTGGGCGCCGGCCTGTACATCTGGTTCATCCGCCTGCTGTTCTCCGGCATCAGCCACGCCGAGAAGGGCCGCATGGTGATGCTGATGACCCTGATCACCGTGAGCGCGCTGTTCTGGGGCCTGTACGAGCAGACCTACGGCCCGTGGGTGGCGATGGCCGATCGCGTGATGGATCGCACCACCTTCGGCGTCGAGTGGACTGCCGGCCAGACCACGGCCATCGGCGCGCTGTTCGTCATCGCGCTGAGCCCGGTGTTTGCCTGGGTCTGGCCGCGCCTGGACAAGCTGGGCCTGAACCCGAGCTACCCGGCGAAGTTCGCGTGGGGCCTCGTCTTCTGTGGCCTGGCGTTTGGCGTGCTGTCCTTTGCCGTGGCCAATGCCGGCGACACCGCCACGGTCAGCCTGTGGTGGATGATCCTGGCCTACTTCGTGCTGGTGCTGGGCGAAATGGTGCTGTCCCCGGTGGGCCTGTCGGCGGTGACCTCGCTGTCCATCCCGCGCGCGGTGGGGATGATGATGGGCGCGTGGTTCCTGTTCTCGGCCTTCGGCGAAATCATCGCCGGCCGCATGGGCACGTGGGCCGAGATCGCCCCGGAAGCGAGCCGTGCCGAAGCGCTGGCCGTGTACGGCGATGTGTTCACCAAGATGATGTGGATCGGCCTGGGCGCGGGCGTGCTGCTGTTCCTGGCCACGCCGATGCTGAAGCGGCTGATCCGGGACTGACGCCGGGTCGGACGCCCTCGTGCGGAAAAGGAAACGGCGCCTGATGGCGCCGTTTCCTTATCGGGAAGGTCCTTTGGGCCGCGATCAAGGCGAGGCAGCGGACTTGGGATCGCCCGCTTCCGCCCCGTTGGCGCTGGCCAGCTTGCCCCCCAAGCTGTCCGCCAGGAACCGCAGCAACTGCGTGTAGTACGCCTCACGATTGGCAGGCACGTAGAACCCGTGGCCTTCGTTGGGGAAATAAAGCGTCTGGACGGAACCGCCTGCCTTGCGCAGTGCCTGTTCCATCATCTTGGTGTGCGCGATGGGAGCCCGTTCGTCCTCGCCGCCGGCCGCCAGGAATACCGGGACTTTGATCCGGTCGGCCATGCGGTTGGGAGATACCGCGCCCAATTCCTCGCGCGGGCCCAGCCATTCCTTCAGGAAGGTTTCACCCGAGCCACGGCGCTGCACGTCACCGTCTGTATGCATCGTGGGCAGGTCATACACGCCGATGTATCCCACCGCGCAGCGGTACAGGTCCGGCTCCTTGGCCACGCCCATCAGGGCGGCGTAAGCGCCATAGCTGGCGCCATACACACAGATGCGTCCCGCATCGGCGATGCGCTGCGAGATGGCCCAGCGGGTGGCGTCGGTCAGGTCGTCCTGCATCCGGCCGCCCCATTCGCGTGCGCCGGCATCCACGAAGGCCTTGCCATACCCGCCTGAGCCGCGGAAGTTCACCTGCAGCACGGCATACCCTGCAGCCGCCAGCATCTGCGCGTCGTCATCGAAGCTCCAGGTGTCGCGGATGCCAAACGGGCCGCCGTGCGGCATCACCACCATCGGCAAGCCCGTCTCAGGCTTGCCCTTCGGATAGGTGACATAGCCCGCCAACTCGAGACCGTCGCGCGCCTTGATTGTCACCGGCCGCATCTCCGCCGACTCGTCCGGATTGAACCAGGTGCGGCGGCTGATCAGGTGGCTGGCCTTCTTGCCAATCAGGTCGAACAGGAAGAAGTCACCGGGGTTGCGATCGCTCCAGGTCTGGATCAGCGCAGTGGAACCGTCGGCGGTCTGGGACGTGATCAGTACGGGTTCGGGCGCAAACGCCGCCTCGAGGCTGCGGTATAGACGGGCACGGGGATGCTTCTCGTCAAAGAACGCCAGGCGAGGTCGCCCGTCCTGGTAAAGCACGCCGAAGGGCGTGTTGGTATAGGGCAAGTACAGATAATGCGCTGGGTCAACGTTGTCATCTCGCAGCAGCTCGGTCGACTTGCCTGAAGCCACGTCGAACGCCATCACCACGTTGGGGCCGCTGCTACGCTCCACTTCGAGGTAGGCCACCGCGTTGTCGGCGGAGAAGCCGATCGGGTACTGCTTCAGGCCCGCCTGCGACTCATCGTTGAGAAGGGTCCACTCGACGCTTCGGCCGCTCCGGTAATAGAGCTTCTGGCGATTGTCCACGCCGGCGCCCACCGCAAACCGGACCTCCCCGGTGTTGTCGGTGACGAAATCCGCGTTGCGAACCGGCGCAAGCGCAACCGGCGTCCGGCGGCCACTGTACACATCCATGCGTTCGGCACGGCTGAAGGGATCATCCGCAAACGGACGGACCGCGATGATGACGTTCCTGTCGTCGGCTGGCAGGTCATCGACCAGTTCCGCAGCCACCATTTCCACGCGTTTGGACTGGATCTTGGTGCCCAAGCCCGCGCCCTGCACGCGCTGTCCGACCAGGATGTCCGCCTGACTGCCATCGGCGTTGATCGCGTAGATCTCTCCGGTCAGCTGTGGCTGCGCAAGGTCGCCGAACTTCTCGGACGTGGAAATCAGCAGCCGCTCGTCATTGACCCAGGTGAAATCCTCCACGTGGGTGTTCTTTTCACGCGCGAATTGCCCAGTAACCTTGTTGTCGGCCCGCCGCATCACCACGAGGATCGTGCGATCCTCCAGCGGAACGGTGGCTGCGTAATAGTCACCCTTGGGAGAGAGGCGGATTGTTCCGAACCTGTCCTTTTTCACGAAGGCGGCGACATCCACGCCACTGGCATTTACCGCCGCGGACACCGCGAGCAAGGCCAATGCAAAAACCCCTGCGACCTGCTTCATCAACACTCGTGCTCCCTTGGTCCTGTCGAGGCGGCCCAAAGGTGTGCAAGACGCACGTCTTTTGGCCCACTCGGGCCGAGCCGCGCCTCAGGCTACCGCAGGAACACGGTTCATTCTGTCGGCCTGAATGAGAAAAACAGGACACCCGTTCTCGGGCATCCATGATTCACGGGGCCCTCGACTGCCATGCAGCGACTCGGCCCCACGCCCAACACTTGCGGCTATTCCGCCGCCCCTGCCGGCACCCCCAAGGCAGCGTGGTTCTCGCCGGCATGCTCGTCATCGTCGATCCAATAGGCATGCGCATCCAGCAACAGGCCGGCGATGGCGGCGAATGCCGCGGCGCGGGCCTCGACTTCGGCGGCAGCGGCCTCGCCTGCGCGGCGACGGGCCGCGAGCAGATCGGACAGATCGACGCCGCGTAGCGCATGGCCACGGGCCAGTCGCTCGCTCTCCTGCGCCTGCGCGCGTGCGGCTGCATCGGCCAACTTCCAGGCCGCCGTCTGCAGCGACGCCCTGCGCGCCAGGGTTCGGGCACGCAGTGTGACCTCGGTCCGCGACGCCGTGGCATCTGCCGACAAGGCGGTCGCATGCGCCGCTTCCTCCTCGGCGACGGCCTGCCGTGGTCCGGCGCCCAGCGGAACGCTGACAAACACGCCCAGCACCGTCTCGTCGCCGCCACGCTCGGACATCGCGCGCATGCCGATGCTCGGATCGGCACGACGATCAAGGCGTGCGCGCTGCGCGCGCAGGTCGGCCAGTGCGGCCCGTCCTTCGGCCAGGGTGATGTCGTGGCTGACCTCCACCACACGTTCGGCCCACGCATTCCACTCGGCTTGCTCGCCGGTGGGAGGAGCAATCCGTGGCGGCGCACCGGGAAGTCCCAGCCGCGGGTATCGCAGTGCCAGGCCCAGCCGCGCCTCCTGCTCGCGCAACGCGGCCTCCTCGACCGCACGGCGTGCGCGGGCTTCGGCAGCCACCACCGCATCGTGTTCGGCGGCGGAAGCGTCGCCCACGCGCAGACGCAGCGCCACCGCCTCGCGGTCGCGCGTGGCGATGTCCGCGGCCTCGCGCGCGAGTGCGTCCAGCTCGGAGGCCGTCAGCCATTCGACCCAGGCTTCAAGCAATCCGATGGCGGCCACGTGGCGTGCGTCAGCCAGGGTGTCCGCGCCCACCGCGGTTTCGATGTCGGCCATGCGCCGGTCGAGCGCCGCCTTGCCTGGCAAGCGAACGGCACGTTGCAGGCTGAGCTCCCATTCGTTGAAGCGGCCTTCGTTGTTGATATCGCGTTCCTGCCACTGTCCGCCCGCGATCCAGTCGTGCGCGCCGCGCTTGCGCCCACCGGCACGGGCAAGGGCCGCGGCCTGCTCACCCCGCGCCCGCTCGACCCGTGGATGGGCATCGATCGCTGCCTTTGCCGTTGCCGTATCAGGCAACGTGCGCATCAGTTCGGATGGCAGCGTCACAGGTTGCCCGGCGGCCACGGCCGCGCTGTGCGCCGTTGCGAGTCCCAAGGCCAGCAACCCCACCTGCAGAAGCTTCATGCCAGCCTCCCGAATTCCAGTACCGGCGTGAGCCACCATGCGATGCGCGCCGAAGGCATCCGCGCACGGATGCCGTCCAGCAGCCGTTCGGCGTCTTCCCGCGGCATCACCGCGAACAGCAGGCGACGGTCGGCATGGCCACGCACCAGTTCCTGCACCGAGGCGTGGTCGAAACCGTGGCCGTGCCCCGCGGCCTCCACGGTGGAGAATCCGCCGAGGTCCGGATTCAGTTCGTACAGCAGGGCCAGCAGGGGGCGTTCGGCAGGCACCGGAAATGCCAGCACCAACTGGACCAGGGAAGACTCGCTCATGGGTTGCTCCGGGAACGCGGCTGGCCGAAGTGCAGGAACAGCAGCGGCAGCATCAGCAGGGTCAAGGGCGTCGCGGTGGCCAGGCCGCCGACCACGACGATCGCCAGCGGGCGCTGGATCTCCGAGCCGGGGCCGGTCGCCAGCAGCAAGGGCACGAGGCCAAGGGCGGTGATGGACGCGGTCATCAGCACCGGCCTCAGTCGCCGCGTCGCGCCTTCCACGACCACCTGCGCCATCGGCATGCCCCGCGCACGCAGGTCGTTGAAATGGCTGGCCATCACCGTGCCGTTGAGCACCGCAATGCCAAGCAGCGCAATGAATCCAACGGACGCCGGCACCGACACATACTCGCCGGCGATCCAAAGTGCCAGCACGCCGCCGACCAGGGCGAATGGAACGTTGGCCAGCACCAGCAACGCAGGCCGGACGCCGCCGAGGCTGGAGAACAGGACGACGAAGATCAGTCCGATGGCCACAGGCACCACCAGCGCCAGACGGGCGGAGGCGCGTTGCTGGTTCTCGAACTGGCCGCCCCATTCAAGCCGGTAGCCGGGCGCCAGCGGCACCGCCTTGTCCACCGCGGCGCGCGCATCGGCCACAAAACCCACCAGGTCGCGGCCGGCCACGTTGGCCTGGATGAGTGCGTAGCGCGAACCGGCTTCACGGTCGACCTTCACCGGGCCTTCGACGCGGCGCACGCGTGCCACGTCGCCCACGCGCACGCGCTGGCCACCCGGCGACACCAGTTCCAGGTCGGCAAAACGCGCCGGATCGCTACGCAGCGCGGATTCTCCACGGATCACCAGCGGGATTCGACGGCTGCCTTCGACCACCACGCCGACTGCAACGCCTTCAACCTGCGCGCGCAGCTCACGCTGCAGCGCCGCGACGTCAAAGCCGGCGCGACCGGCCGCCAGGCGGTCGACCTCGATCTCCAGGTACTGGACGCCATCGTTGGCCAGGCGGTACACGTCCTCGGCGCCGGGGACGGCGCGCACTGACGCCTCCACCCGCGCGGAGAACGCCTCCAGCTCGGCCAGGTCAGGGCCGAACAACTTGATGGCGACGTCGCCGCGGGCACCGGTCAGCATCTCCGACACGCGCATCTCGATCGGCTGGGTGAAGGCGTAGGCCGTGCCTGGAAAGCGCTCCAGCACCTGGCGCAGCTGTTCGGCCAGCCACGCCTTGTCGGGCTGCCGCCACTCGTCCTTGGGTGCCAGGACGAGGAAGCTGTCAGTCTGGTTGAGCCCCATGGGGTCGAAGCCGAGTTCGTCGGCACCCGCGCGCGCGATGATGCTGCGCACCTCCGGCACCTCGGCCAGGATCGCGCGTTGCACGGCGAGGTCGACCTCCCCGCTGGCATCCAGATTGGCCGAGGGCAATTTCTCGAGCTGCACCAGGATCGCGCCTTCGTCCAGGGTCGGCATGAAGGTCTTGCCGATCCCCAGCCACGCCAGCGCCGCCAGCGCCAGCGCCGCCACGGCGGCCACGGCCGCGCGCCGTGGGTGGGCCAGCGTGGCGCGCAGCGCGCGCGCATAGGGACCCGAGACCTGACGCATCAGCCATGGCTCGTGGTGGTGGCTGCGCAGCAGCCAGGAGGCCAGCACCGGCACCACCGTCAGCGACAGCAACAGCGACGCGCCCAACGCGAACACAATGGTCAATGCGACCGGACTGAACATGCGTCCTTCCAGCCCCTGCAACGTGAGCAGCGGCGTGAACACCAGGGCGATGATCAGGATGCCCGAGGTCACCGGCGCGGCCACTTCGGCGGTCGCGCGCCAGATCCTATGCAGGCGCGGCACGCCGTCGCCCGGCTGCGCGCCAGCGAGTTGCTCCTCGGTGTTTTCCACGACCACCACGGCCGCATCCACCAGCATGCCAATGGCGATGGCCAAACCGCCCAGGCTCATCAGGTTCGCGCTCAAGCCGGTGAGGCGCATCACCAGGAACGTGACCAGCACCGACAGCGGCAAGGTCACCGCCACCACCACCGCCGCACGCACGTTGCCCAGGAACAGCAGCAGCAGCACCACCACCAGCACCATCGCCTCGACCAGCGCCTTGCTGACGGTGCCGGTGGCACGGGCGATGAGGTCGCTGCGGTCGTAGAACGGTTCGATACGCATGCCCGGGGGCAGGCTCGGGGTGAGTTCCGCCAGCCGCGCCTTGACCGCGCTCACCACCGCCGACGCGTTGGCGCCACGCAGGCCCACCACCAGGCCCTGGACCGCCTCGCCCTCGCCGTCGCGGGTGACCACGCCGTAGCGGGTCAGTGCGCCTTCGGCCACAGTGGCGACATCGCCCACGCGCCAGGTACGGCCGTCGCGCTCGGCGACCACAGTGGCCTCGATATCGTCGGCGCCGGCAATCGCACCGGTGACGCGGACCACGAGCGACTCCTCGCCTTCGTCCAGACGACCGGCGCCGTCATTGCGGTTGTTGGCCGAAAGCGCGGCCTCCAGGTCGCCGATACCCAGGCCGGCGGCGGCGAGCGCAGCACGGTCGGGCACCACTTCCCAGGTGCGAACCCGCCCACCCAGGGCGTTGACGTCGGCCACGCCTGGCACCGTGCGCAACGCGGGGCGCACCACCCAGTCGAGCACCTCGCGGCGCTCGGCCAACGAGTAGCCATCGCCCTCGATGGTGAACATGTACATGTCCGACAGCGGCGTCGCGATCGGCGCCAGGCCACCGTCAAGGTCAGGCGGAAGGTCGCCGGCCGCCACCGAGAAGCGCTCGGCCACCTGCTGGCGTGCCCAGTAGATGTCGGTGCCCTGTTCGAAATCGAGGGTGATGTCAGCCAATCCATATTTGGCCGATGCACGCATCATGGTTTGCCGCGGGATGCCGAGCAGTTCCATTTCCAGCGGCACCACCACGCGCTGCTCGACCTCGCCGGGTGTCATGCCAGGGGCCTTGAGGATCAGCTTGACCTGGGTGGGCGCGATGTCGGGGAAGGCGTCGACGGGCAGGCCGCGCCACGCGACCACGCCGGCAAAGGCGAGCGCCAGCGCGGCCAGTGCCACCAGCAGCCGCTGCGACAGCGACCAGGCAATCAGGCGGGCAAGCATGTTCAGCGACCTCCGCCGGCCCGCAGGGACTCCGCCACGGCCTTGAGCGCAAGCACGCCCCGCGCGACCACCTGGGCACCGGCCGGCACACCGCCCACCCACGCCTGTGTCCCATCGCGGAAGTGCACCTTCACCGGGACCATGGTGATCGCCTCGCCGCGGCGCACGAACACCACGTCACCGCCGGTCATGCCAACCAGGGCACTGCCCGGCACCCGCTGGGTCCCGGACGGCGCGGCACGATCGATCGCCAGTTCCACCAGCGCGCCCGGCAAGCCGGCCTCAGCCGGCATCCGCGCGGAGACGGTGATGGAGCGGCTGCCCGCATCGATGGCACCCGCCACCGAGTCGAGGGTACCGACCGCGGCACCCACCGACGCGCGCATGCCCGGCGCAAGCGTTCCGGCGAGCCTTGCCGGCGCCCTGCCGATCACCACGCGCTGATCGCGTTCGCCAATCCGCGCCAGCAGCTCTCCCGCCTCGATGGCGCGGCCACTGCTGCCGGCGCGCTGCAGCAGTCGCCCCGCGCGGGGCGCACGCACGAGCACGGTTCCGTCGGCGGCAAGCGATGCCGTGCCCAGCAACGCACGATCGGCCCGCGCGGAGGCCCCCAGCGCGGCGGCCTCCGCCCGTAGCGCCTCGACTTCGCGGGCCGCGACCACACCGGCCTCAAGCAGGGCGCGGCCGCGTTCCGCCTGGCGCACGGCTGCATCGCGACGTGCCCCGCGGCCCGCAGCCTCAGCCAGGGCGGCGGCCCACGCCGGACTGGCCACGGACATCAGTGGCGTACCGGCGGCAACCTCCTTGCCCTCTGCCGCCAGCACGGCGGCTACGGTCCCCGGATACGGGGCCACCAACGTGAACTGCGCGTCGGACGCCAGTTCGACTTCGGCCGGAACCCGCGCCACGGGAATCCACGCGACCTTGGTCGCGGGCGCAAACGCGAGCCCCATGGCTTTGATCTGGGCCGGCTCAAGCGGCAGCGAGACCGGCTGGGCCGCCTGCGCCGCCGGAACCAGCAGGGCGGCAAGCACGAGGGGCATGAAAATGGCAGGGCGCGGATTGAACACGGGTTCTCCGGGACGCGGGGACTCCGGCCAGTGTCGCGACGCAAACTTTGGGGTTGCTTAAACTACCGGCTCGTCCAGCCCCTGCCAGCCCGCAACCTCGGCCCACAACTGGCCCTCCTCCAGGGTGAAGGCCAGCGTCAATTGTTGTGCTGACGCAAGCGCGTGCGCCAAAGCCAGCCCGAGGCCCGCGTGCGCAGTGCCGCTGCCCCCAGCGCCGTCGGCACGGAAAAAACGCCGCCCCAGTTCCGGCAGGTCGGCGGGTGACAGCATTGGCGCCTCGTTGCCGATCACCAGTCGCAAGGGTGAAAGACTGAGGCGCACCTCCACGACGCTGCCGGCCGGCGCATGCTCGACCGCGTTGCCCAGCAGGATCGCCAGCAGGCGCGTACTCATCGCCGCATCGGCGTTGACCCAGGCCTCTGCAGGCAGTTGCGGCGTACAGACCAGTCCACGCTCGGCCCGGCGCGCGGCCAGCCTGGCGCAGGTCGCGTCCACCAAGCCGGCGAGATCCAACGGCTCAGGCTGCGCCACCATCAGACCTGCCTCGTGGCGAGCGAGTGCGAGCAGGCCCGCCACGGTCTGGTCCATTTCCGCCCCAAGGCGCGAGAGTTCCTCCAGTGCCTGGCGCAGGCGCGCTGGCTCCGGGTGCATCAGGCTGGTCTCGGTGATCGCGCGCAATTCGGCCACGGGGGTGCGCAGCTCGTGCGCCAGATCCTGGGCGAAGCGCCGTTCGCGCGCCAGGTTTGCCATCAAGGTGTCGATCACCTCGTCAAAGCGCCGCGCCACCGGCGCCAACTCACGCGGAAGGCTGCCGTCGTCCAGGCGCGCCCGGGGTTCCTGCAGGCGCACGGCGGCGATGCGGCGAACCAGCCTGTCCAAGGGACGCAAGCCCAATATGGCGCCTCGGGTTGCAAGCAGCAGGGCCAACGCCAGCGCGAGACTGATGGCAACGGCCAGCATCAGGTGCAGGCGACCCTCCAGCGCGTCGAGTTGCTCACGCTCCTCCGCCACCACGATGTCAAGCGCCCCTCGAGCATCGCGCGGGTCCAGCGGGTAGCGCCGGGCAAGCGCCCGGCCGGCATGCCCGTCGGGCAGGAGCAGGTCAAAGTATCCGTAAGTGCTTGGACGGCGCAGATCCTTGGCCTGCGCCGAGCGCGAACGCGCAACCACGTTGCCATGCGCATCCCACGCTTGGAAGAAGTCGGTATGCCCCTCCTCGCGGAACTCGGGCATCCATTGTTCGATCGGGCGCGCGCCTTTGACGTCGGCGCCGAGATACACGGCGATCGCATGCGCGCGCGAGGACAAGCCGGCGTCGAAGCGGCGATAGATCTCGCGATCCACGGCCACGTCCAGGGCAAGGAACAATCCCCCCAGCGCCAGCGCCAACGCCGCCGCCACGCCCAGCGCAACCCGCCGCCGCAGCGAGGCTGCCTCAGCGCGCGGCATAGCCGAAGCCCCGTCGTGTCTCAATCAGGTCATCCAGGCCGCCTTGCGCCAGTTTGGCCCTGAGGGTGCTCATCAACACTTCGATCACCTTGTCGGAGGCCATGCTGTCAGCCGAATACAACTGCTCAAACAGCTGTGCACGGCTGTACACGCGCCCCGGATGGCGCACCAGCACTTCGAGCAGCCCGTATTCCTTGGGCCCCAGGTCAAATGGCCCTTCCGGCCCGGTGGCGGTGCGGCGCGAGGTATCCAGGCGCAAGCCGAGGTGCTCGAGCACCGGCGCGGGCTGCTCATGGCGCCGTCGGCCAAGCGCCAGCACCCGCGCGCGCAGTTCGTCGAAGGAAAAGGGCTTGACCAGGTAATCGTCGGCGCCATCGTCGAGCCTGCCCACGCGCTCCTCCACGCCATCGAGGGCCGAAAGGACCAGCACGCGCGCGGCCAACCCGCGCCGACGCACCTCGCGAAGCACCTCGCGCCCGTCCATCCTCGGCATCAAAAGGTCCAGCACGATCACGTCGTACTCCCCGGCGTCCAGGCAGGCCAGAGCGGCACGCCCATCGGCGGCCACGTCCACTGCGAGGCCGACGGCGACCAAGCCACTGCGCACGGCTTCGCGCAGGCGCTCGGAATCCTCGACGATCAGTACCCTCACGGCGGTCTCCTGGTGACTGCCTTCACGGTGAGGCAGCCGGCTTTGGCGAAGCTTAAGCCGGTCGCAATGCGGCCAGCCGAGCGTGGCGCACCCGCGGGCAGGCCGCGCCCCCGACGGGGTCCGGCGCGCGCCCGTGGCGGCAACCCAAAAAAACAGGGGCCTCCACGGGCCCCTGCTAATCCATCCGACTACGCACGAGTGGCGCTCGCACCATCAACGCGAGAACCACCTGGCGCGAGCATCAGAACGGGATATCGTCGTCCGCGAAGTCATCGGCGAAGTTGGTCTCCCGGGCCGGCGGGGCCTCGCGACGCGGCGCCGACTCCTGACGCATCGGCGGGCGCGACGGACGCTCGCTGCGCTCCGTGCGCGGCTCGCCACGGCCTTCGCCGCGGCCACCCAGCATCTGCATCTCGTCGGCGATGATGTCGGTGGAGTAACGTTCCGTGCCGTCCTGGCCGGTGTACTTGTCGTAACGGATGCTGCCTTCCACGTACACCTGCGAGCCCTTGCGCAGGTACTCGCCGGCGATCTCACCGAGCTTGCCGAAGAAGGTCACGCGGTGCCATTCGGTGCGTTCCTGGGTGTTGCCGTCGCGATCCTTGCGGACGCTGGTGGTCGCCAAGCGCGCCTTGGTCACGGCCATGCCGCCCTGGGTGTACTTGGTTTCGGGATCGTCGCCCAGATTGCCGACCAGGATGACCTTGTTGATACCACGTGCCATGAGAGTTGTTTCCTGTAGTTGCCACCGGCATGCCCGGTGATCGCCATTGCAGTATACGCGTGGGTCAGCCGCCATCGGGGGCGGTCTCGGCGCATCGTAGGATTCGGCCGCAGCCAGCCCCGGAGTCCGCCCACGGCCTATAATTGCCCCCCCGCTCCCGCAACCTGACTCCATGCACCCAGACGTCCCGGCCCCCGCCCCCGCCCTTGACCTCAAGGGCGTCCAGACCCTGGCGCGGGAGGACATGGCGGCCGTGGACGCCCTGATCCGGCACCGGCTGGCCTCGGACGTGGTGCTGATCAACCAGGTGGCCGAATACATCGTGGGCGCGGGCGGCAAGCGCCTGCGGCCGATGCTGTTGCTGCTGGCCGCCGGTGCGCTGGGCCACTGCGGCGCGGACGCGCACCAGTTGGCGGCGGTCGTGGAGTTCATCCACACCTCCACCCTGCTGCATGACGATGTGGTGGATGAATCGGACCTGCGCCGCGGCCGCAAGACCGCCAACGCGGTCTGGGGCAATGCCGCCAGCGTGCTGGTGGGCGACTTCCTGTACTCGCGCAGCTTCCAGTTGATGGTGGAGCTGGACAGCATGCAGGTGCAGCGCATCTTGGCCGATACCACCAACCGCATTGCCGAGGGCGAGGTGCTGCAGCTGCTGCACGTGCGCAACCCGGACACCGACGAGCCGGCCTACCTGCGGGTGATCGAGCGCAAGACCGCGGTGCTGTTCGCCGCGGCCACGCGTCTGGGCGCGCTGCTGGCCGGTGCGGACGAGGCCGTGCAACAGAAGCTGCACGACTACGGGCTCAACCTGGGCTACGCCTTCCAGATTGCCGACGACGTGCTGGATTATGCGTCCGACGCACAGACGCTGGGCAAGAACCTGGGCGATGACCTGGCCGAGGGCAAGGCCACGCTACCGCTGATCCATGCCATCCGCCACAGCGACGAAGCCACCCGCCAGGTGCTGCGTGCTGCCATCGAGAACGGCGACACGTCGGCAATGCCGGCGGTGATGGCCGCCATCCATGTCACCAACGGACTGGACTACAGCCGCCAACGCGCGCAGGACTATGCCGCGCTCGCCGAGCAGTCGCTCGAGGCGCTGGAAGACAACGATTACGTCGCGGCGCTGCGCGGCCTGGCGCGTTACGCCGTCAGCCGGGACCACTGAGCCGGGCCACGGCCTCAGCAGTCGCACGCGGCGCCGAGCATGCCACCCGACGGCAATGGTCCGCCCTCCAGGGGGCCGTAACGCACGTCACTCCTGCGCGCGCGTGAAGCGCTCGACCAGGAAGTCCCGCATCATCCGTTCCGACCGCTTGGCCGCCCGTTCGTTGTACATGCAACCGGGGCGGTTCGCATGCGGCAACGCGAAGCAATGCACGGCGCCGCTGAAGTTGACGAACTGCCAGTCGGCCCCCGCGGCGTTCATCTCCTTCTCAAATCCCGCGATGTCCCCGGCCGTCCCCTTGTCGTCCGCGCCGTTGAGGACCAGCAGGCTGGCCTTCACTGCGCCGGGCGCGGCGGGCATCGAGGTGGACAATCCCCCGTGGAAGCTCACCGCGCCGGCCAGGTCAGCCCCGCTGCGCGCCAATTCCAGGACCGTGGCGCCGCCGAAGCAGTAACCCAGCGCGGCGATGCGCGAGACATCGACAGGGGCATGTGCCGCCTGCGCCCTCAGCACGTCCAGCGCCTTGTTGACGCGGGCCCGCAACGCGGGGCGATCGGCATACAGCTTCGTGACCTGTGTGCGGGCCTCCGCGTCGTCCTTGGGCCGCACGCCCTTGCCGTATATGTCCGCCACCAACACCACGTAATCGCGGCCCGCAATGTCGCGTGCCTTCGCCACGTTGGGCGGGGTGATGCCGCGCCAATCGGGAACCATCAGCAGGCCGGGGCGCTTGGCGGTCACCGCATCGTCAAAGACCAGCACGCCGCTGAAGCGGTCTTGGCCAACGGTCCATTCCACGGACTTTTCAACCATCGCCGCGCGGGCGGCGGGCGCAAGCAACAAGGCAAGATCGGCGACAATCAGGCGCGACATGGCGGCACCTCCTCGGGCGGCGGTCGACGAAGCTTACGCCGACACGCATTCGCCGGGTGTCGAGATGCGGGCCGCGCCTGCTGCGGTGTCACCCCAGTTCGACCAACGGGCGTCCCGCGCCGAGACTCAGGCGATGCCCAGCCCCGGGATCGCGCTGATGATATCCGGGTCGAAACCCGCCAGCTGCGCGAAGTGACGCCCGCGCGCCACGTAGTCGCGATATGGCCCGAAGCTCGGTGCCCCCGGGGACAGCAACACCACGCCCTCGTCGCCCAATGCGGCACGCGCCTGCGCGATCGCGTCGGCCAGATCGGCCGCCGCGGACAAGGCAAAGCGCCCATCCCCGGCCAACGGCGAAAGCAATTCGCGGATGCGCGGACCATTCTGGCCCATGGTGACGATGGCCCGTGGTGCCTCGTGCTGCATGGCCTCGGCGAACGCGTGCCAGTCCACGCCTCGGTCGTGGCCACCCACGAGGATGGCCACGCGACGGCTGCGGAAGCAGTCCAGTGCCGCCAGGCTGGCGAACGGCGTGGTGCTGATCGAGTCGTTCACCCAAGTCAGGCCATCACGCGTGCCCAAGGTCTGCAGGCGGTGCGGCAATGGTTTGAAACTGGCCGCGTGGGGGGCCAGTGCGACCGCATCCAGGCCCAAGGCTTCGATCGCCGTGAGTACCGCGCACAGGTTGCTGCGGTTGTGACGCCCGGGCAGCGGCAAGGGGAGCGTGTCCATGACCTGCATGTCGCCCCGGAACAACAGATCCTCGCGCAGGTGCCAGCCTTCGGCATGACCGAAGTAGTGCACCTGGCTGTCGGGCAGCGCCAGACCGGCCAGATGCGGGTCGTTGGCGTTGATGATCGCGATCTTGGGGCGCGCGCCGGTCAACAGGCGCAGCTTGTCCTTGACGTAGCGTGCTTCGCTGCCGTGCCAGTCCAGGTGTTCGGGGAAGATGTTGAGCACCACCGCTACTTCCGGGCGCGCGCCGCTATCGGCGACGTCGCCGGTCTGGTAGCTGGACAGCTCGATGGTCCGGTAGGCCGGCGCGGGCGACTCCGCCAGCTCCAGAAGCGGCAGTCCGATGTTGCCGGCCAGCGCGGTGACGTGCCCACCTGCGCGCAGCAGGTGCGCCAGCAGCGAGGTCGTGGTGCTCTTGCCCTTGGTGCCGGTGACGCAGACGGTGTCGGCCACCACGCCATCGGCCCCGGCGTGTTCGGCAAACCACAGCGCCGTGCCGCCGATGAGGCGGGTGCCGTGCGCCCGGGCGGCCTCGGCTTCTGGCCGATAGGGGCTGATGCCGGGCGATTTCACCACCACGTCGAAGGCGGACAGGCGCTCGGCGGTGGCGGCGGTTTCGACCGCCAGGAGTGGATCGCCCAAGCCCTGCGCGTTCGCGACCTCCTCTGCGGTGCAGAAGAGCGTCAGTGGGAGGCGTGGCAGACGCTCACGCAGTACCCGGTAGGCCGCGTGGCCTTCACGGCCCCAGCCCCAGAGCGCGACGCGTTGGCCATCAAGCTGCGAGATGCGCACGCAGGCGGTCCCACAGCTTGGCGGGAATGCGGTGTTCGTTGTCGATCACCAGCAGCGGATCGATCGCCAGCGCGGTGGCGTCGAGCTGCGGCAGGATTTCGCGCGCGAAACGCTTCACCAGGGCGTCCTCGCGCCACTCGGGGCGTGCGGCGAGCGCGGCCATGGCCGCACGCGACTCCTTGCCCTCGCCGACGCATTCGAACGGCTTGTGGTCCTGGTATTCCAGCAAGGCGTCGTAGCCGCCGGTCTGCGACTCATCGTCCAGCAGGTTGCGGCCGAAGATGCCGACCAGCCGCGGCTTGGGCATGAACGGCGCCAGCGCCAGGAACACGAAATGGCACTTCGGGCACACGCCGCACCAGCGGTTGGCCGGACGTTCGCCGAGGATGTGGAAGTTGCGGTTGCAGCTGCTGAAGTGCGCGTCGTAGCGGTCGGTGCGGGTGAACTGCCGCGCCACGGCCAGCTCGCTGAGCGGGCGCAGCAGCGAGTAGTAGTGGAAGTCGGCGGCGACGTGCTTTTCGATGTACTCGCCGAAGGCCGACTCGAACGCCCAGCCCTTCGACCACTGGTGGTTCACTTCGCCGGTGCCCTCGATCAGGCTGCCGTAGCTGGCGGAGCGTTCGTTGGAAAACACCACCTGGTCCACGCCGTGCAGCAGGGCGGCCAGCACCATGATCGCGGAGTTCACCGCGGTCACCGGGATGTGGCCGTTCCACGCGCCTTCGCGGTTGTAGTCGAACAGCTGCGGCGCCAGCGCGCGACCGAGGTTGAGCGTGGGCAGGCCGGTGCGCTCCGCGCAGGCCTTGATCAGCTGCGAACCGCCGATCCAGGTCACGGTCTGGTCGATGCCCAGCGCGCGTAACGCCTCGATGCTGACCAGCGAGTCCTTGCCACCGCCAATTGCGACCAGCGCGTGCTCACGCAGGCCCAGCGCGGGTGCGGCAGCTGCCGCGCCCGGATCTCCGGCACCCGCCGACGTGGTGTGGGGGAAACGAATCTTCCCGTGCAGGTTCAGGCCGTTGCGGTAGGCGAACTCTCCCAGCCCGTGCACGTACACCGACTCCAGCAACGCAGCGGTATCGGCGTCGATCGTGTACGACTCGATGCGGATCTCTTCCGGCACGGCCGCCTTGTAATAGCTCACGCCGGTGATCAGGTGCAACAACTGCAGCGCACGCTGCACCGCCGTGGCGCGCGCGCCCTCAAGGGTGAACGGGGCACCCGGGATGGTGACGGTCTCCACCATCTCCGGACCGTCGTCGAAGGCGTACACCAGCCGCGCGACGCCCGTCGCCGCATCCAGTTCGCAACGCACGAACCGGAACGCCTTGATGCCGTCACGCTGGAACCGCCACTCACCCATGTCCACACCCATCACTCGGTTTTTCCCAACACCTGCTCGGCCGGCAGGGCCCGCAGATTGTAAGTGTTCGCCATCGCCATGCCGTAGGCACCCGCGTCGGCCACCAGCAGCACGTCGCCTTCGGCGGTCGCGGCCGGCAACAGGCGGCCGTGGCCCAGCACATCCCCGGTCTCGCAGATCGGGCCGACCACGTCAAACGTCTGCGTCGCTGCGTCATCCAGCCGGGTCAGGTTGTGGATGCCGTGGTACGCCTCGTACATGGCCGGGCGCACCAGTGCGTTCATGCCACCGTCGCCACCCACGCGGCGCACGCCGTCCTTCTCCACCACCTGGGTGACGGACAGCAGCAGCACGCCGGACTCGGCCACCAGGTAACGGCCCGGCTCGATCACCAGCCCGAAACGCGGGTACTCCGCCTTGATTTCGTCCAACCCCGCGCGCCACGCAGCCAGGTCGAAGGCCTGCGCATCGGGCGTGTACGGAATCGGCAGGCCACCGCCGATGTCGATGAACTCGATGGTGCCCACGCTGTCGGCCAGCCCCGCGAGGTTGGCGTACACGTCCCGCCAGTGACGCGGATCGTCGATGCCGCTGCCCAAGTGCGCATGCAACCCACCGATGCGCACGCCCAGCTTGTTGGCCTCGCTGACGAACGCATCGAAGCGCGCCACCGGCAGGCCGAACTTGGCGGCCACGCCACCGGTGCGCACCTTCTCGTGGTGGCCCTCGCCGTGGCCCAGGTCCAGGCGCAGCCACAGCGTGCGGCCACGGAACACCTCGGGCCAACGCTGGAGCGCCTCGATGTTGTCCAAGGTGACGTTGACCCCGCGCGCGAACGCGGCTTCGTACTCGCGGCGCGGCGCGAAGCTAGGGGTGAACAGCACGCGCTGCGGTGCCATGTTGGGCACCACGCTGAACACGTGGTCCAACTCGGCCTGCGACACGCACTCCAGGCCAAAGCCTTCGGCCACCACGGCCTTGAGGATGGCGGGGTGCGGGTTGGCCTTGATGGCGTAGAAGCAGCGGTCGATGGCGGTGATGGACGCGAGCGCACGGGCGCGGGCGCGCACGGTGTCGAGGTTGTACACGTAGCGTGGCGTCCCAGCCTGCGCGGCCTGCAACAGTGCCTCGCGCTCAATGGCCCACCACGGGGTCTCGCGCTGCACCTTGCCGTGCGCAATCTCCTTCCAGCTTGGACCGAAGACGTTGGCGTCCTGCACCGGCATTGCGCCGCAGCGGATCAGCTCGGCATGCAACTGCGGCAGCAGGCCGTCGGCATCGGCCTCGTCGATGACGAAGGTCAGGTTGAGGTCGTTGGACGATTGTGAGATCAGGTGCACGCGCTCGCGGCCAAACGTGGCCCAAATGTCGGACAGCTTGTGCAGCAGCGAGCGCATGCCGCGGCCGACCAGGGTGATCGCCGCGCACGGCGCGATCACCTTGACCCGGCATACCTCAGCCAGATCCTCGGACAGCGCGGACAGCACGTTGCTGTTGACCAGGTTCTCGCTGGGGTCCAGCGACACCGTGACGTTGGTCTCCGACGAACCGATCAGGTCGATCGACAGGCCATGGCGCTTGAAGCGCTCGAACACATCGGCCAGGAAGCCGACCTGCTGCCACATGCCGATGCTTTCCATCGACACCAGCACGATGCCGTTGCGGCGGCTGATCGCCTTGACGCCCGGCACGGTGGCGGCCAGCGCGTCGATGCGCGTGCCCAGCTCGTCCGGGCGCTCGGTGTCGAGGATCGCCATCGGCACGCCGGCCTCACGGCACGGGCCGATGGAGCGCGGGTGCAGCACTTTGGCACCGGTGGTGGCGATTTCCTGCGCCTCGGCATAGTGCAGGCGCGAGAGCAGGCGTGCATCGGGCACGTCGCGCGGGTTGGCGCTGAACATACCCGGCACGTCGGTCCAGATCTCCACGCGCTTGGCCTTGAGCAACGCGCCGAAGTACGCGGCTGACGTATCCGAACCACCACGCCCGAGGATCGCGGTGCCGCCATCGCCATGCCGCGCGATGAAGCCCTGGGTGATCAGCATGGCCGTGGGCTGGTCGGCGAAGCGCTCGGCAAAGCCCGCATCGGCCTGCGTGCGGCAGTTCACCGACAGCCGGCCCGCCCACTCGCTCTGGTTGGGCAGCGCGATGGCGTTGAGCCAGTTGCGCGCATCACACCAGCCAAAGTCGTGTCCCTGCGAATGCAGATACGCCGCACCGATGGTGGACGACAGCAGTTCGCCCTGCCCCAGCACCTCGGCCTGCCAGTCCAGCGCGCGGGTCGCCGCACGCGGATCGCTGGCCAGTCCCTGCAGGGCGGTCAGGCGCTCGCCCAACACCGCATCGGCGTCCAGGTCCAGTTCGGCGCAGAAGGCGCGGTGCCGCTCCACCAGCCCGGCGATACGGCCGCCAATGCCGTCGCCGTTGGCAATGGCCTGCAGCTCGTTGGTCACGCCCGACAGCGCGGACACCACCACCAGCACGCGGGCCTCGTCCCCGGTCATCCGTTTGGCGGCGATGCGGCCGATGGTGTCCCAACGGTTGCGGCGGGATACGGAGGTACCACCGAACTTGAGTACAACCCAACGCTGCGATTGCGCCGACACGGACTTTCGATCTCCGGGGAAAGGGCGCGTATTGTCCCCCGAAACCGCCCGCGGGTGTTGGGCCATTGCACCGGCAACCGCACGAACGCGCATCGCGGCAAGGGCCTAGAATGCCCCCCTCGCGCCCCGTCCCCACGGCGGCGCTTTCCCCCCCAGGATGTCCCCCCATGACGCTCCGCCGCTACGTCCAACTGGACGTGTTCGCCGACCGGCCCGGTGCCGGCAACCCCCTGGCCGTGGTGCTGGACGCCGAAGGCCTGGACGACGCCACCATGCAGGCCATCGCCCGCTGGACCCGGCTGCCGGAGACCACCTTCGTCTTCCCGCCCACCCAGGCGGGGGCCAGCTACCGCGTGCGCATGTTCAGCCCGCGGCGCGAGGTGCCGTTTGCCGGCCATCCCAGCGTGGGCACTGCACATGCGGTGATGCAGGCCGGCTTGGCCACACCGCAGGATGGCCTGCTGTGGCAGGAAGGCATTGCCGGCGTGCTGCCGTTGCGGGTAGTAGGTGACGGACCCACCCGCAGCATCGCGGTGCGCACGCCCAAGGCGCGCGTGGTGGAAGTGGCCGAGGCCACGGACCCGCGCCTGGCCCCCGCCCTGCGCGGCCTGTCCCTCGGCGCGCTGCCGCCCGTGCTGATGGATGGCGGCCGCCGCTGGTGGTTGGCCGAGCTCGCCAACGAGACCGCCCTGCGCGGGGCCACACCGGACTGGGATGCCATCAGCGCCCTGGCCCAGGCCACCGAGTCGATGGGCCTGTTCGTCTATGCCCGCAGCGACGACCCGGTCTACTACTACGCCGTGCGCGCCTTCGTCGGCGCGCCCGCGCGCTTTGAAGATGCCGCTTCGGGTGCGGCCAATGCCACGCTGGCGGCCTGGCTGGCCGCGCGCGGCGCGCTGCCCAATGCCGAAGGCCGCTACCGTGTCAGCCAGGGCCGCGAAGTTGGGCACGACGCGATCATCGACCTGCACGTGGACGGCGAAGGGGAAGTCTGGTCCGGTGGACGCGTCTGCGACGTCGTGACCGGTCACATCGCCTGGGACCGCTAAGACCCCGGGCTGTCCGCACTCAATGACCGACCACCGCGCGCGCTGCACACCGGCGGTTGAGCCGTGCACCCTCGCAAAACGAAAAAGGCACCTTCCGGTTAAACCGGTTGGTGCCTCCCCCTGTGAAATCCCGCCCAAGGTGGCGCAACGGAACCGTTGCGCCACGATGCAGGCTTACTCCGGACGCACGTCCACGCGTACGCGGATCCGGTCACCCGGGTGGTGGTTGGTGCGCGTGGTGTAGCGGCGACCGGCGTACTCATACGTCACGTCGTAGGCATTGACCGCCCGTTCGCTGCCGTAGCGACTATCGACCGGCACCGGATCGCAGACACGCGTGGTGGCATTGCGCTGGCGTTGCTGCTGTTCGTAGATCTGCTTGCCGGCCATGCCACCCACCATCGAGCCGATGGCAGAAGTCGCGTATCGCGCGGAGCCGCCGCCCACCTGACTGCCGAGCACTGCACCCACCACGCCGCCGACGACCGTCGCCACGGTGCTGCCGGTCTGGCTGCCACTGCGATAGTTGCCGTTCTGGTCATAGTAGCCATCACGCCGGTCGTCACGGTAACCGTCGTAGGTGCGGCCATTGCGGTACGGGTCGTAATTGCCGCCACCGTAGGCCGGGCTGTCGTAGCAGCGCTGCCCCTGATTGGACGCATACCCGGCGTCAAACACCGGATCGACACGGACGACGCGCGCGTAGTCGACCTGTGACGCGGTCGCGTTGGCGTAGATGTCCGGGTAGGTGTCACGACCGGCATCGTAGGACTGGGCCGACGCGGTGCCGACGGTGACCGCAAGAGCAAGTGCAAGGGACGAGGCGAGAAGGCGGTTCATCAGGGCTCCCACACGCCGGGATGGCGTGCGGTGATCCTCGGGGGCTCGCAGTTAAACCGGGCTGAACCCACGTAAAGATCCTGTGAAGCGTTCAGGCCGCCGACAGCCAGTCCGCCACGCGGTTCGCCAACGCGCTCGCCTGGCGCCCCAGCAAGGGAGACACATGCCCGCCCGGCACGAGCCAACACTCGGCCTTCCACGCGCGTGCCACCGCTTCGGTCACCGCCGACGGAACGTCTTCGTCATCGGCCGATGCGATGAACAGCGTCGGACAGGGAGGACGCTCCGCGACCACATGGCGTGCTTCACGCAAGACGCGCCCTGACTCATCCCGCCAATGCCGGAATGCGAACAGCGCCGTCGCGTCGTCGCTGTCGGGCAAGGCACGGCGCGTGCCTTCCAGTCGGGAGGTTCGCCGCCACGGCACCACGTCCGGGAACTCGGGTCGCGGGATCGGCTCGTTCCACGGCGCGGGAGGCAACGGGTTCACCAGGACCAGCGCGTCCGCCTCACCGGCGCAGCGCAAGGCCAGCAGCCCGCCCAGGCTGGCCCCGACCAAGGCACGCGGCCGCGGCGCCACCCGCAGCACCGCCGCGACCTGCGTTTCGTAAGCGTCGAACCCCGTGAGGGCCAGTCCATTCGCCGCAGGCACCAGGTCTGGCGCGGAAACGCCCATGCCGCGTGCGGCCAGCAGCCCGCGCCACAGGTTCCACTCCCACGCGCCACCGCCCGCCCCGTGCACCAGCACGGCGTGTCCAATCCCCATGCTCTGCCCCGGCGATCAACTGACCAGCATGGCGGACATCGTGACCGAGACCCCGAGCGCACGCGAAATCACGCAGCCGGCCTTGGCCGATTCGGCAATCTCCTCGAATTGTTCGGGGCTGATGCCCGGCACCTTGGCATTGACCACCAGGTTGACGCCAGTGATCGTCGGGCCCGGCTCCATGCCCGGCTCCATCGTCACTTCGGCACGGGTCTGGATGCTGTCCGCGGTGAAGCCGGCCTTTTCCAGCACTGCCGACAACGCCATGCTGAAGCAGCCGGCGTGCGCGGCCGCCAGCAGCTCCTCCGGGTTGGTGCCCTTTTCGTCACCAAAGCGCGTCTTGAACGAGTAGTTCTGGCTGGCAAACAGTCCGCTCTGTGGCGTGCTCATGGTGCCCTTGCCCGCCTCCAGTCCGCCGTGCCACACCGCGTCCGCATAACGTTTGAAAGCCATGGCGCCACTCCGTGTCGTGAGGGAGCCACAGCCTACTCCGCGTACCGTTAAGTGGGCGCACGGCACCCCGACTTGACCTGCAACGCCACTCGCGTGACCCTTGGTGCCCGGCCCCCCGCCGGGCACCCCGCCATGACCGCCCGCCGAGCGCCAGACCGCTCCGGCGCAAAGCGCGGACAGCCATGACGGCCTTCCGACCCTTGTCACAGGGAGAAGTCCGCTCATGTCCTACAGCACAACGTCCATCCGCAACGTGGCCCTCGCAGGCCACCCCGCCGCCGGCAAAACCACGCTGTTCGAAGCCCTGCTGCACGCCGGCGGCACCCTCCAGACGGCAGGTACGATCGAACGCGGCAGCACGGTCTCCGACTTCGATCCGATGGAGAAGCAGCGCGGCCATTCCATGGATGCCGCCATTGCCAGCACTGACCATGCAGGCATCCACCTCAACCTGATCGATACCCCGGGCTATCCGGACTTCCGCGGCCCTGCGTTGTCCGCGCTGGCGGCGGTGGAAACCGTGCTGGTGGTGGTCGATGCCGATCGCGGCGTGGAATACGGCACGCGCCGCATGCTCGAGTACGCCAAGGCGCGCAACCTGTGCCGCGCCATCGTGATCAACAAGATCGACCACGGCGAAGCGGACTGCGCCGGCGTGCTGGAGGCGTTGCGCACGGACATCGGCCCGGAGTGCCTGCCGATCAACCTGCCCGCCGAAGGTGGCAAGCGCGTGGTGGACTGCTTTGGCAGCACCAGTGGCGAATCCGACCTGGGCCCGGTCGCTGAGTGGCATCAGAAGATCATCGACCAGGTGGTCGAGATCAACGAAACGGTGATGGAGCACTACCTGGATCTGGGCGAAGGCGGGCTGTCCGGCCAGGAACTGCACGATGCCTTCGAGCAATGCCTGCGCGAAGGCCACCTGATCCCGGTGCTGTTCTGCTCTGCCCGCAGCGGCGTCGGCGTGAAGGAACTGCTGGACGTGGCCGAGCACCTGTTCCCCAACCCCGGTGAAGCCAACCCGCCCGCGTTCCACAAGCTCAACGGCCACGGTCCGGAGCCCATTGAAGCGCGTGCCGATCCGTCGGCGCATGTCATCGCCGATGTGTTCAAGATCGTCAACGACCCCTTCGTCGGAAAGCTCGGCGTGTTCCGCGTGTACCAGGGCACGGTGAAAAAGGACACACAACTGTTCGTCGATGACGGCAAGAAGCCGTTCAAGGTCGGGCACCTGTTCAAGCTCAAGGGCAAGGAGCACGTTGAAATCGAGCAGGCCGTGCCCGGTGATATCGCCGCGGTGGCCAAGGTCGACGAGCTGCACTTCGATGCGGTGCTGCACGACAGCCACGACGAGGACCAGATCCACCTCGCCCCCTTGGACTTTCCCAAGCCGATGTTCGGGCTGGCCATCGAAGCAGCGAGCAAGGGACAGGAGCAGAAGCTGGCGAATGCACTGCACAAGCTGGCCGAGGAAGACCCGTGTTTCCACGTCGAACACGAGGCCGAGACCAACGAGACCGTGGTTCGCGGCCTTTCCGACCTGCACCTGCGCATCAACCTGGACCGGCTGAAGGAGCGCTTTGGCGTGGAGGTCAAGGCGCGGCCTCCACGTATCGCGTACCGCGAGACCGTGAGCAGCAAGGCCGAAGGCCACCATCGGCACAAGAAGCAGACCGGCGGTGCGGGCCAGTTCGGCGAGGTGTTCCTGCGCATCGAGCCGCTGCCGCGCGGTAGCGGCTTCGAGTTCGTGGACGAGGTGAAGGGCGGCACGATTCCTGGCCAGTTCCTGCCGGCAGTGGAGAAAGGCGTGCGCCAGGTGCTGCAGCAGGGCGCCGTCGCCGGCTACCCGATACAGGACGTGCGCGTGATCGTGTACGACGGCAAGCACCATCCCGTCGACAGCAAGGAGATCGCCTTCGTCGCAGCGGGCAAGAAGGCGTTTCTGGATGCCATTTCAAAAGCCCGTGCCCAAGTACTCGAACCGATCGTCGACCTTGAGGTCAGTGCCGCCGAGCAGCACATGGGCGACATCAGCGGCGGGCTGGCCGGCAAGCGTGCACGCATCAACGGCACCGACGCCGCACGAGGTGGCGGTGGCGAGATTGTGGTCCGGGCACAGGTGCCGCTTTCGGAGCTGGAGGGCTACGCGGCGGAGCTCAAGTCAGTCACGGCCGGTCGTGGCCGCTACTCGCTCGATTTCAGCCACTATGAGCCGGTGCCGGCGCAGGTGCAGCAGAAGCTGATGGAGGCGTTCAAGCCAAGGGTGGAGGAGGACTAGCCGTCTCCCGCCATCCAGACCCAGCCAAGCCTTGGAGAAGGCTTGGCTGGGCAGCACGCGCGATGGGCGACGTGACTATCGGGTCACAGGGTACCGGAGCACAGCGAGTCGTTGCCGCTGCACCGACCCAATCGCTGGAGGTCCGACTGCGCCTTTTCCTTGGCAGCCGTACGCTGCGCCGCGGCCATGCACACGCGCTCGGTGCGGTTGCTTCCGAGCACCTTTTTGCGTTCGCAGACAACGCCGTCCTCCTGGGCAGGCTTGTCGCCATCGCGGACAACCTGAGCCTTCTCACCGGCAATGCTCGCACCGCACCACAGCAATGCAACAACCAATAGAGCAGTTCTCATCGCAGACTCCGTTCTGAGTAGGGCAATTATCTGGCAACAACGGTTGCCGGCCCTGAGTGCGGCAACCGGGGCCAGAGTAACCGAGCCAAGAGTTAATTTTTTGGAAAAACGGCCCGAAAAATTCGCGCTCACTGGCTGAACAGCCCTGATCCCCAGGCGCGATGCTCCGCCATGGGCCTGACTGGCATCAGCCAGAGACACGCGCGTCAAGTGCGTCGACCAGTCGCCCTGGCTCATCGATCGCCAGATGCACCCGATCCACGCGACGGGCACCGAACAGCCCCTGCAGCTCCGTGCCGTCCCGCAGCACCAGCGTCAAGTTGGCCGACGCAGTGCCAACAAGGCGCAACGAATGCTTTGCCCGACGCGGCCGGTGAGTGGGGCGCTCGATCGACCTGATGGCGTGATAAGGCACCACCACATCGCCCAGCACACCGCTACGAATGTGCAGGCCATCCTCTTCCAAGGTAGTCGCGCGCAGCAACGTGGCGCGGTACTCGGCGTACAGGAAAGCCCATCCGTAGACACTCAGTGCCGACACCACCACCGCCAGCGTGGGGTTGTACAGGTGCAGCAGCACGTGGGCGATGGGAATCTCGGCGGCGACCAGCACCACGAACGCCAACTGGTTCGCGGCGTTCGCATCGTGGCGCGCGCCCAGGAACGCGGGCTGCGGGAACTGGAAGCGGTCCGCGTTGCGCACGAACAGGTAGATCCACATGCGCGCGTCGGCCTGCAGCAGGCGCGCAATGCCTTCATCCTTCACACGCTTCTCGATGACGGCATTGACCGCGGTTTCCAGGTTGGGTGCACCGCCCGCGCGCGCGATGTCCGTCAATGCGGTGGTCAGCAGTGTCAGCTGCGCAATCAGGAGCGCGCCAAGATAGACCCAACGCACCTGTTCCAGCCAGCGCCAGGCTGACTTGTCACCTTCGGGAATGATCCACGAGCCGGCCAGCACGCCGAACGAGAGCAGCGCGAATACGCCCAGCAGCGCCTTCTTCAGTGGAGGCCCGACCACCAGCAGGTACAGCGCGGGCACCAACAAGAACACGTCCACCGCCACGGCCCACTCCGGAAATGGGCCAGGCCCACGCGCCGCGTACTGCGACGCGATCATGTAGTTGCCCAGGTACACCAGCAGCGCGGTCGCGACAAACCATTTCAGTGCATGTGGTCTCAGCGTCGCGGCGTTCATGTGCCTTCCTTGTGGGGACCTGTGCGAGCCAATGGGCGGCTATCCGCCTGACTGCCATTATTGCCCCGAACCGCCCGTGGGCAGATGGGACTCGGGAGTGTCCTTGCATATCGCACAGTGCTGGCCGCGCCGCGACTGGTACGCGCGTGCCGCGGTGGACACGGCCGCGGTTATGAGCGCCCACAGGCTCGCCTCAGTGACCGCGTAATGCAGTCCGCGCCCCCGCAGCCAATGCGCCGCTGCAATGATCAGAAAGGCGCTTGTCAGCACCACGAGAAACCGCCGAATCCAGAACACGGTCCCCATGACGGTAGCGCTCCCTGCGCAGTGGCCGTATGCCCAGTCTGGCCCGCCATGGCCCCGTGCGCGTGCGCCACAAGTCACGGCCATGCGGCGGTCCCGCCGCGCACTGCAGTACGCTGGCACCACTCCACAGGCCCTGTGACTCCATGCCCAAAGCCAACCGCGCCACCGAGGCCCACCGGCTCACCGACATCCCCAACGTCGGCCCGGCCATGGCAGGCGATCTCCGTCTGCTCGGCATCGAGACCCCCATGCAGTTGGACGGGCAGGACCCGGTGGCCCTGTACCTGCGCCTGTGCCGGCTGACGGAGTCACGCCACGACCCCTGCGTACTGGACACCCTGATGGCCGCCGTCGCGTTCATCGAGCGTGACGATGCCCGACCGTGGTGGGCGTTCACCGAGGCCCGCAAACGCGACTGGGCCGCTGTCGAGGCGGCACTGCCAGCCACCCTGCGCCGCGCGGGCTGAGCTTCCGCGCCCCAGTGCCGCCGCTGCCAATGCCTCGCCTCGCGGCTTGCCCTGCCCGCCGCACTGACTCACCATTCACTCCCGCTGCCTAAGGTGGGGGCTTCACCCCATCGGGACACCGTCATGCGCCGCCCCCTCCTTGTCGCCCTGCTCGCCCTCGTCACCGTGCTGGTCATCGCCGGCTGCTCCACGCTCAATGCGGTCGGCGCGTTGCTGGGCAACCAGCTCACCTTCACCCCGCTGCAGTTGCAGGGCTCGCTGGACCGCAACTTCCCGAAGCACTACGAGCGCCTTGGTGGGCTGGTGTCGATCACGCTGATGAACCCGCGCCTGTCCATTCCGCAGGGTAGCCGCCGGCTGCGCGTGGACTTCGACCTGGGCGTGGGCGCGCTGGGCAGCGACAGCTCGCGACCCAACGGCCGCTTCGCGCTGTCCAGCGCGCTCCGGTTTGATCCGTCCACCCGCGGCCTGCATTTGGAACAGCCGGCGCTGGAAAACGTGGACGTGCCCATGCTGGGCGGCGCGATGAACACCAGCACGCGGCAGTTGCTCAACACCTGGCTAGGCGACTACGCGCGCACCGAGCCCGTCTACCGCTTCGACAACACCCTGCTGGACCGTCTGGGCTCGCGCCGCATCGGCACGACTGAAATCCAGAACGGACTGGTCGTGGTCAACCTGGACAACTGACATGCCCCTGCTCCGCCCCGCCGCCCTTCTCGTTGCCCTGATGTTGCTGGCCGCCTGCGGCAAGGACGACAAGAACCCGGGCCAAGGCCCCAACGGCGAAGTGGATGGCGCGCTGCCGGTGCCGGCCGGCGCCAGTGGCAGCGTGACCGGCATGCCCGACCGTCCAGGCCCGGGTCCGATCGGCGCGCAGGGCGTGGAGCTGCCGCCGCCGGAGGTGGCGCTCGACGAGAACGGCAACCCCGTGCTTCCCGAAGGCGTGGCCCTGGACGGCGTGCCCGTGGAAGGCGTGCCGGCGGACGGGACGGAAGCCACCGCGGACGAGCCCAGCGCGGCCGATGCGGTCACGGTGCTGCGCGATTATTTCGCCGCGATCAACAGCGGCAACTTTGGCCGCGCGTACGCGCTGTGGGCCGACGGCGGCCGCGCCAGCGGGCAGTCGCCCCAAGGCTTTGCGGACGGCTTTGCCGACACAACCGGCATCTCGGTGGAACTGCAGGCGCCCGGCCGTGTGGATGCTGCGGCGGGTTCGCGCTTCGTGGAAGTACCGGTCACCCTGCGCGCCACGCTGCGGGATGGCAGCGAGCGCCGCCTGACCGGCGCCTTCACGCTGCGCCGCGCCGTGGTCGATGGCGCCACCGCCGAGCAGCGGGCGTGGCGCATTGCGACGGCCGACCTGCGCGAAGTGCAGTAAGCGATTGCACCGCTCACGCGGCCGCCGTGCCATTGACGACCTTGCCCGATCCGTCCAGCGGCCCGCCCGGGGTGGCCACAACGCCGCCGCGGGTCGTGCTGGATACGAACGTCTGCCTCGACCTCTTCGTGTTTGCCGAGCCCAATGTGGCGGGATTGCTTGAGGCGCTGCAGCAAGGCGAGGTCGTGGCGGTCACCAACGGCGCATGCCGCGAGGAATGGCTGCACGTGCTGCGCTACCCGACGCTGAAGCTGGACGAGAGGGCCATCGCGGCCGCCATCACGGCGCACGACGCGCTGGTGCTGAACTTTGACGATGCCATCGCCGCAACGGACAGCCGGGGCAACGCGCCGCAATCCAGCGTCGAGGAACAGGGCGTCGCAAGCGCGACGTCGCCAGGGGCCGCGGTCGGCCCTCGACTTCCCCGCTGCGCCGATCCCGACGACCAGAAGTTCCTGCAACTCGCCCATGCGTGCGGCGCTCGGTGGTTGCTGAGCCGCGACAAGGCGGTGTTGGCACTGGCACGCCGCGCGCAGCGCGACGGCCTGTTCCGCATCCTGCCGCCTGCCGACTGGCATGCAGACGCCTGACCCGGCCACGCACGCCGCGGCCGGGCGCGCTTGGCCGGCTCAGAGCTCGAAGCGGTAGGCCAGCTTCACCAACAGCTGCTCGCTATCGCGCAGACTGAAACTGTCGCGCCACTGCTCGCCCGCCCCGCTGGAGAATTCGTCCAGCATGTAGCCGCCGCGGCCGTACACGACGTACAGGTTCGAAAGCGGTGCCAGCTCGTAGCGATACCGCACCTGGAAGCCAAGGTTGCGCAGGCTGAAGTCGGTCACCGGCGCACCCGTGGGCACGACGGTCCGCGCGCGGCCATCGGGCTGCACCTCCACCGCCTCCTCCAGTTCCGCGTCCAGGCCGATGGCCTGAAGCTTCACGCGCAGTTCCTGTCGCTCACCCATCGCCCAGTTCACGCCCGCCGACAGCGACAGCGCGCTCTCGCGGTATCGGCCCACCACGTTGTCGTACTGCCACACCAACCAATCCGGCGTCAGCTCCGTGGACAGGCCGGCGAACACGTTGAGTGCGTCGCTGACGTAGTAAGTGGGTTCAATGTAGGTGTCCAAGGCCAGCTGCCGGTTGCCTGACAACCCCCCACCGCTGACGGATACCTCGGCCTTCCACGACCAGTCCCCCTTGCGCGGGCGGAATCGCTCCCAGTTGAGGCTGGCGTTGGGCGGGCGGTAAAGCGCATGGCCACCGCGGGTCAGCAGGTCGTCGTAGGAGGCGCTGTCGACATTGAGCTGGGCGAACTCCTCGCCGCCGTCGCGACGCTGGCTCTGGGCGATGGCGCGGAACTGGCGCTGCAGACGCAGCCCATCGTCGTTGTCGATGCCAATCGCGCGCAGGCGCAGGTCGATCGCGGAGTAAACGCTGTCGGAGGGAAGGTCGGTGAACCGACGGCTCAGCTGCCAATGGCCGTAGTTGAGGTCATTGCGCGACAGGTAGCCGAAATCGTTGACCTCGAACGCACCACCAAAATGCATCGCCAGCCACTGGTGACGCCAGCGCGGGTTCATCTCGTAGTTGACCACGAGCGTGGCGCCATAATCACGGCTGTCATCGGCCACCGTGGTTGGCACCCCCGCGACGTCCCGCACATTGTCGTCACGGACATCGCTGACCACCGCGTTGGCCGTGATCGTGACTTTGTCACCGGCCTTCCAGCGGTGGTCCACGCCGACCACGCTGGCCTCGCGCTGCAGCCACGGACGGTCCACGTGCGTGGCGAGCAAGCCCAGCGAGTGCGTGCCCAGTTCGCGCTGCAGGCGCAGCGCGCTGAACGAGCGCCCGGCGTCGCCCTTTTCCTCGGCCAGCATCACGCCATAGTTGGTAGCGCCCAGGCTGCCATTGAGCTTGGCTGCCGCAGCGATCTCGGCCGGGCCACGGCCGTCGTCCGAATGCCCGCCCACGCGGCGCGTGTAGATCAGCTGGCTGTTGTCGAGCAGCAGCCCGAAGTCGAACACGCCCTGGTTTTCGGTGAAGAACGGACGCTTGTCGCTGAAGAAGGTCTCCTCGGCGCCAAAGTTGACGACAAGGTCGTCGCTTTCGACCTGCCCGAAATCCGGGTTGATGGTGGCGGTGAGTTGGGTCTGGCCATTGGGCTTCCAGAAAATGTCCGCACCGGCATCGGTGTGCTGGTGGCCACCCACCTGGTCGTGCACGCCGACCACGTACGGCGTCACCGCCAGCAGCGATTGGGTGTAGGCGGTCACCCCCACCTTCTCGAAGTCAGAGATGAAGCGCGGGCGCACCCAGTTGGCGTTGACCGACGCCACGCGCTCACCGGTGGCGCCGATCACGCGGTCCAGGTACAGGCCGATGGTGCGCGTGTCGCCGTTGGCCTTGCGCATGGGCGCGATGTACCAAGGGATCAGGATCTCGACACTCCACCCCGCTTCGTCCTCGGTCACGGCGTGCTGCCAATTGCCGTCCCAGTCGTCGCGGAAACTGGATTCGTTGGTGACGATCTCGTCGGCGATGCCGTCGGCCAGGGTGACCATGAAGTCGTAGCCGGTGCGGCCGTCGCCGTCGAAGTCCACGATCACGTTGACGCGGTCCATGGGGGCGTCTTCGTCGCGGCGCGTGCGGTGGCGCGTGCGCGGCACGTCGGCCGACTGGTGGTTGCGGAATGCGACGGCCAAGCCTTCAGGCGTGGACTTGACCCACGCTTCGGTCGGCTGCGGCGCGGCGCCCCACGTCAACGGCTGGGTCAGGCGGAATTCGGTGATGTGGCGGGCGTCGGCCCACTCGGCCGGGTCGATGCGGCCATCGATCTCCACTGCCTGAACGGGCAGCGCAAGGGCAGATAGGATGGCAAGGGCAAGGGCTGAACGCATGGGGAGCGGCGGGCCGTCAATGGCAGGAGTGGCGCGCATCCTACCCGGCCCTTTCCGTCCCGCCGTCTGGCACAAGTCACGGCAACCTTTTGCCGTTCAGCTGCATCCTCGGGGCGAGAGCCCGATCGCCGGGCGTGTTCGGTCCCCTTCACACCGCCTGCCCGGGGCCGCTGTCGAACCCCAAGGCGCCGGCCCCAAAGGGCCGCCGCCCGTATGACACCGTTACTGCATGTGCCAGCCGTGGCTGATCACGAAGCTCTGCCCGGTCAGCGCCGCGCTTGGGAATTCCGTGAGGAAGCGCACGGTTTGCGCCACATCCTCCACCGTGGTGAAGATGCCATCCACCGTGCCGCCCAGCATCACCCGGCTGACCACTTCCTCCTCGCTGATGCCCAGTTCACGCGACTGCTCCGGAATCTGCTTGTCCACCAGCGGCGTGCGCACGAACCCCGGGCATACCACGTGGGTCCGCACACCCCGTTTGCCGCCCTCCTTGGCCAGCGTGCGCGACAGGCCCAGTAGGCCGTGCTTGGCGGTGACGTAGGCCGATTTCAGCGGCGAGGCCAGGTGCGAGTGCACCGAGCCCATGTAGATCACCGTGCCACCGCGCGACTTGCCGTCGGCACCTTCGGCGTACATGTACGGCAACGCGGCCTTGGTGGTCAGGAACGCGCCGTCGAGGTGGATCGCCAGCATCTTTTTCCAGTCGGCGTAGGCAAATTGTTCGACCGGGTTGACGATCTGGATGCCGGCATTGGACACGAGGATGTCAATGCCACCGAATTGCGCGGCGACGCCATTGATGCCGGCATTGACCGCGTCTTCGTCGGTGACGTCCATCGCCAGGCCCATGGCGCGACCGCCCGCAGCGGTGATCTCGGCGGCCACGGCTTCGGCGCCGGCCAGGTTGAGGTCGGCGATGGCCACGATGGCGCCGCCACGCGCCAGTTCCTGCGCGATTGCCTTGCCAATGCCGCTGGCCGCGCCGGTGACGACCGCAACCTTGCCTTCAATCGAACGCGAACCCGTCGAACTCATTCCAACAGCTTCCATGGGGGACTCCTCGAGCCATCCGCCGCCTGGCGGACCCGGTGATGACGGCGCCCCTGCCTGCGAGCGCCTTTAACGCAAGTGTCGCTTGGCGAATCGGCCGCCACCATCGCCCTTTGGTACGTGGCGCGAGGACGAGATCCCCCGGCTGTCCAGGCGCCAACGGACAAGGGCCGTCGGTGACAGGCGGACAAGGGGACAGGCGACGTGCGGTTCCGCTTAGTCCTGCATCGCGTGAAGACGCAGCTTCTCTGCCTTTTCCGCCTCCTGCCGCGCCTTCTTCTTCTCGGACTTGGGCTGCAGCATGGTGCCGGTGCATGCGGGCGAGCCGCAGCGGCAGGCCCAGATCTCCTTCAGCCGCTTGGTGTGCTTCTCGGCCAGGGTGATGCCGTAGTTGTACGAAAGCTCTTCGCCCTTGGCGATGTCGCGGATGGCTTCGATGAACACCCGGTCCTTGCGCGGGTCGCCGCCGTCGTCTTCCTCCAGCACCGCCTCACAATTGGGGTCACAGCTGTGGTTGATCCACTTCGCCACGCCCCCCTCGTAATTGGCGTCGATCACGTACTCGTCGTTGAGCGTGAACAGGAAGGTGTGGCCAGAGTCGGCGTCGCCGGTATCGCCCGCGTCCACCTCCTCGTGCGTGCGGCGGCGGCCCTTGTATTCGACGACGCGCTCGCCCTTTTTGATGGCAGCGGTGGCAAACACCCCGTTGCCGTGGATGGCGGAACGGCGGGCGGCGATCTTGCTCGGCATGGGCGGGTCCGGTCGGGAAGTGGGTTGATTCTCGCTTACGCACGGCGTTTGCCCAAGTCATACACTGCATCCAGCACAAGGAGGCTCCATGAACGCACGCGCACACTGGCAGGACGAGATGCAGTCGGCTTGGCTGTACCGGCAACTGGCGAAGGCGGAATCGGAGGCGCGCGTCAGCGGTTTGTTCACCCAACTGGCGGGCGAAGCCGAAGCACAGGCGGCGCAGTGGTGGGCCGAAGGGACTGCGGCGGACCTGAGGCCGGAGGCACGCGCGCGGCTCGCGGCCGCGCTGGCGCGCCGGGTGGGGCCGCGTCGGATCAAGCCACTGCTGGTGTCGCTGAAGGTTCGCGGGCTGTCGGCCTACGGCGCCGCACCGCCCGGCCACGCCATGCCGCAAAGCCTGGATGACGTGGGCCGTGGCCACCGCCAGTTTGGTGGCGGCAACCTGCGCGCGGCGGTGTTCGGGGTCAACGATGGCCTGGTCTCCAACGCCAGCCTGATCATGGGCATGGTGGGGGCGTCGGCCAGCACGAGCACGGTACTGACCACTGGCATCGCGGGGCTGCTCGCGGGTGCGATGTCGATGGCTGCAGGTGAGTTCGTCTCGGTGCGCTCGCAACGCGAACTATTTGAGCACCAGATTTCGCTTGAACGCGACGAACTCGAGAAGTACCCCGAGGCCGAGGCCGAAGAACTGGCGCTGATCTACCAGGCCCGCGGCGTGTCGCTGGAGGAGGCGCGCGCCTTCGCCCAACGGCTGGTCGCCGACCCCAAACATGCCCTGGATGTGTTGGCTCGCGAGGAACTGGGGCTCAATCCGGATGAGTTGGGCTCCCCGATGGGGGCGGCGCTGTTCTCGTTTGGCGCCTTCACCGGTGGCGCGCTGGTGCCATTGGTGCCCTTCTTCCTCGGCCAGCAGCTTCCGTTGGCCGCCTGGGTGGGTGCGGCGCTGGCCGGGGTGGGACTTTTTGCCACCGGCGCGGCGATGAGCCTGCTGTCAGGGCGTGGCCCCCTTCTCGGCGGGCTGCGGATGCTGGCGATCGGCGGCGGCGCGGGACTGCTCACCTATTTCATTGGCTCACTGGTGGGCGGCCTGGCTGGCTGAACGCCAGCTTTCGGGCGCTGTCCGGTTTCCGGGTGGTGGCGCGTTACCCGAGACTCACCAACAAACCCTGCTACACATGAACAAGTACGCGTTCTTCGGCGCCTTGGCGGCCGTGTTTACCCTCTCGGGCTGCCAGCAGGCCTCGTCCGCCGGTTCCGCGGCGCCTGCCGCCATGGCCAGCGCCGCCCCCACCGATGCAGAAGTGCTGGCGCGCGGCGAATACCTGATCCGCACGACGGGCTGCAATGACTGCCACACCCCGGACTACGGCACGCGCCAAGGTGAGGTGCCCACTTCGGAGTGGCTGGTCGGCTCGCCGCTGGGCTACAAGGGCCCGTGGGGCACCACCTACGCGACCAACCTGCGCCTGCGTCTGGCCGACTTTGATGAAACCCAGTGGCTGGATTTCAGCGCCAAGCTGAAGACCCGGCCGATCATGCCGGACTTTGCCCTGCGCGCGATGAGCGTGGAGGACCGGCGCGCCATCTACCGCTTCGTGCGCTCGCTTGGCCCGGGTGGCCAGCCGGCCCCGGCATTCGTGCCGCCCGGGCAGCCGGTGCGGCCGCCGTACTTCGAACTGGTGTTGCCCGTCCCGACCGGGAGCGTCCCGGCGGCCAGCATCGCCACCCCGGCGGCATCGGCGGCTGCGCAGGCCCCTGCCCAAAGCTGACCCCGCCAAGCCCAAAGGGGCTCACCGCGGCCACTCGTGGCGCTGCGGCGCCCGTCTTGCCGGCAGCTTTGCCGAATCCAGCAGCCCCTGCTGAATCCATGCCCACCGGGTCGCCCGGGGGCGGGGTTCTTCCGTGCTCCCGCGCTTGGCCCCGCAGCGGATAAACCGTACAATTCCGGTACGGATTACCCTCCCCTGCCGGCCATGCTCCGCGTCACCAAGCTCACCGATTACGCGACGGTCGTCCTGACCGTCCTCGCCGCCCAGTCCGATGCCGTGCTCAGCGCATCAGAGCTGGCCGAGCGCGCGGGCCTGGAATCGCCCACCGTCAGCAAGCTGCTCAAGCCCCTGGCGCAGGCCGGGCTAGTGGAAGGCTTCCGCGGCGCCAACGGCGGTTACCGCCTGGCCCGCCCCGCCGACACGATCACCCTGTTCGACGTAGTCGAGGCCATGGAAGGACCGCTCGGCATGACCGAATGCAGCGTCCACGAAGGCAACTGCGGCATCGAGCAGCAATGCGGCATCCGCGCCAACTGGCGGCGGATCAACGATGTCGTGGCCGATGCCCTGCGCGCCGTGACGCTGGCGCAGATGCTGCAATCGCCCACGCCCCCCGACCCCCATCCCGGCAAGCGCATCGACATGCGTCTCGCCACCGCCTGAACCCGTAGGCAGCCCCATGGCCACCGAAGTCACCGACACCGCCCCGCTCGAGAATCGTGAGATCCACGAGCAGCTGGGCCGCAAATACGCTGCCGGTTTCGTCACCGACATCGAATCCGATTCGCTGCCCCCGGGCCTGAGCGAGGACATCATCCGCGCGCTCTCGGCCAAGAAGGAAGAGCCCGAATGGATGACCGAGTGGCGCCTGGCCGCCTACCGGCACTTCCTCACCATGCCGATGCCGCACTGGGCCAAGCTCAACATCGCGCCGATCGACCTGCAGGCGCTGAGCTACTACAGCGCGCCCAAGGGGCCGAAGTACAAGTCGCTGGACGAAGTGCCGCAGGAGCTGATCGACACCTACGACAAGCTCGGCGTGCCGCTGCACGAGCGCGCCAAGCTCGCGGGCGTCGCGGTGGACGCAGTATTCGACTCGGTCTCGGTGGGCACCACCTTCCGCAAGGAGCTGGCCGAGAAGGGCGTGATCTTCTGCTCCATGTCCGAGGCCATCAAGGAGCACCCGGAGCTGGTCAGGCAATACCTGGGCAGCGTGGTGCCGGTAGGTGACAACTACTTTGCCGCGCTCAACTCGGCGGTGTTCTCCGACGGCTCGTTCGTGTTCATCCCCAAGGGCGTGCGCTGCCCGATGGAGCTGAGCACCTATTTCCGCATCAATGCCGGCCACACCGGCCAGTTCGAGCGCACGCTGATCATCTGCGAGGACAAAGCCTACGTCTCCTACCTCGAAGGCTGCACCGCGCCACAGCGGGACGAGAACCAGCTGCACGCCGCAGTGGTCGAGCTGGTCGCGCTGGAAGACGCCGAGATCAAGTACTCGACCGTGCAGAACTGGTACCCCGGCGACGAGAACGGCGTCGGCGGCATCTACAACTTCGTGACCAAGCGCGCCGAGTGCCGTGGCGCGCGTGCCAAGGTCAGCTGGACACAGGTGGAAACCGGCTCGGCCATCACCTGGAAGTACCCCTCGTGCGTGCTGGTCGGTGATGACTCGGTGGGCGAGTTCTACTCGGTGGCGCTGACCCACCACCGCCAGCAGGCCGACACCGGCACCAAGATGGTCCACCTGGGCAAGCGCACCAAGAGCAAGATCATCAGCAAGGGCATCAGCGCCGGGCGTGGGCAGAACACCTACCGCGGTCTGGTCAAGGTCGGCGCGCACGCCGAAGGCGCGCGCAACCACACACAGTGCGACAGCCTGCTGATCGGCAAGAAGTGCGGCGCGCACACCTTCCCCTACATCGAGGTCAAGCACCCCACCGCCACGGTGGAGCACGAGGCCACCACCTCCAAGATCAGCGACGACCAGATGTTCTACTGCCGTTCGCGCGGGATCAGCGAGGAAGACGCGGTGTCGATGATCGTCGACGGCTTCTGCAAGAGCGTGTTCCGCGAGCTGCCGATGGAGTTCGCGGTGGAGGCCAAGAAGCTCCTCGAGGTCTCGCTCGAAGGTTCGGTGGGCTGACCATGCCGATCGTCCGCATAGAAATGATCGAAGGCCGCGACCTCGCGCAGAAGCGCGAGCTGGCCGAAGTGTTCACGCGCGAGATGGCGCGCATCTGCGGCTGCAGCGAAGCCGCCATCCACATCGTCTTCGACGACATCCAGAAGCAGGACTGGGCCATCGGTGGCCAGCTGCTCCACGACAAGCTCCCGGGTTGACCAACGCCATGCTGAAGATCGAAAACCTCCACGTCTCCGTTGCCGGCAAGGAAATCCTCAAGGGCCTCACGCTGGACGTGCAGCCCGGCCAGGTGCACGCCATCATGGGCCCCAACGGCGCGGGCAAGTCCACGTTGGGCAACATCCTCGCCGGCCGTGACGGTTACGAAGTCACCGCCGGTTCGGTGAGCTTCGAAGGCCGCGACCTGCTGGCGCTGGAACCGGAGGAGCGCGCCGCCGCCGGTGTGTTCCTCGCCTTCCAGTACCCGGTCGAGATCCCGGGCGTGAACAACACTTACTTCCTGCGCGCGGCGCTCAACGCCCAGCGCAAGGCGCGCGGCGAGGACGAGCTGGACTCGATGCAGTTCCTCAAGCTGGTGCGCCAGAAGCTGGCCGTGCTGCACCTGAAGGACGAACTGCTGCACCGCGGCGTCAACGAAGGCTTCAGCGGCGGCGAGAAGAAGCGCAATGAAATCTTCCAGCTGGCGCTGCTGGAGCCCAAGCTCGCGATCCTCGACGAGACCGACTCGGGCCTGGACATCGACGCGTTGAAGGCGGTGGCCGATGGCGTCAACGCGCTGCGCGCCGCCAACCGCGCCTTCCTGGTCATCACCCACTACCAGCGCCTGCTCGACTACATCAAGCCGGACATCGTGCACGTGCTGGCTGACGGCCGCATCGTGGAGACCGGCGGGCCGGAACTGGCGCTGGAGCTGGAGCAGCACGGCTACGCGTGGATCAAGGAACGCATCACGCCGGAGGCGGCGGCCTGACATGAGCGCACTGCTCGACTCTTTCGCCACTGCGTTTGACGCGCTGCCCGCGCGCGACGCCGCCGGCCTCGGCGACAGCCGCCGCGCCGCGCTCGACGCCGTGCTGCGCGACGGCCTGCCGCATGCGCGCTTGGAAGCCTGGAAGTACACGCCGCTGCGTTCGCTGGAGCGCCGTGCGTTTGCCGCCCCGGCCACCGCCGTCTCGGCCTTCGACCCGGCACTGCTGGACGGCATTGCCGCGCCGCGGCTGGTGTTCGTAAACGGTCGTTTCGACGGCACGCACAGCGATGCCTCAGGCCTGCCGACCGGCGTCAGCCTGCAGCCGCTGTCGGCGCTGTTGGCCGAAGGTGATGTGCGTGAAACCAACTTCCTCGCCCGCCGCTTTGACCGTGGCGATGAAATCTTTGCTCGGCTCAACGCTGCGCTGGCCGATGAGGGCGTCGTGCTGCGCGCCGAAGCCGAGGCCCGCATTGACGCACCGGTCCACCTGGTCTTCATCGGCACCGCGGGCGCGGATCGTGCCGAGGGCGGCCGCGCCCCAGCCAAGGGCACCGGAACCGACAATGCGACTGGCACCGTCGCAGCATCCGGCCATGACCAGGCCTGGCACCTTCGCCACCTGATCGAATTGCGCGAAGGCGCCGCGCTGACCGTGGTCGAGCACGTGCTCGGCGACGGCGCGCACAGCCATCTGGCCAACAGCCTCACCCACGTGCACCTGGCCAAGGGCGCCGCGCTGCGCCACGCCCGCGTGCAGGACGAGGCCGCCGGAGCCACCCTGCTCGCCCGCACCGACGCCGTACTCGCCCGAGATGCCGTTTACCAGCGGCTGGACCTGGAGCTCGGCGCCGGCCTGTCGCGCCACGAGCTCAACGTTGCGCTGCATGGCGAGTCCGCCCAACTGCACGCCAATGGCGTACTGCTGGCCAACGGCAAACGCCACCTCGACACACGCCTGGGCATCGACCACGTGGCCCGCGACACCGGCTGCGAGCTGACCTGGCGCGGCCTGGGCGCCGGCCGCTCGCGCGCGGTATTCCACGGCGGCATCCAGATCCGCGAGGGCGCTGACGGCACCGCGGCTATGCTATCCAACAAGAACCTGCTGCTCAGCGAAGGCGCCGAGATCGACACCCAGCCGGTGCTGGAAATCCACGCCGACGAAGTCCAGGCCGCGCACGGCGCCACCGTGGGCCAGCTTGACCAGAATGCGCTCTTCTACCTGCGCTCGCGTGGCGTGCCCGCCGAGCAGGCGCGTGCGCTGCTGACCGCTGCGTTCTGCCGCGAAACGTTGGCGGTGTTCGACGACGCTGCGCTGCGCGAGTCGCTTGCCGCGCGCCTCGACGCCGCCCTGGCCCGGATGGAGGCCGCCTGAGCATGGGTACGCTGACCGCTCCCGCCGCCATCGCTCCGGTGCACCCGGCCATCACGGGTGACAGCATCGATTGGGCCCGGATCCGCGCCGACTTCCCGTTGCTGCAGCGTGAGGTGCACGGCAAGCCGCTGGTCTACCTCGACTCGGCCAACACCGGGCAGAAGCCGGCCGCGGTGATCGACGCGGTGGACGACTTCTATCGCCACCACAACGCCAACGTCAGCCGCGCCGTGCATGCACTCGGCAGCGAGGCCACCGAGGCCTACGAGGCTTCGCGCCGCAAGCTGGCGAAGTTCCTCAACGTGCGCCACGACGAGCTGGTGCTGTGCAGCGGCACCACCTTCGCGATCAACCTGGTTGCGTACTCATGGGCGCTGCCGCGGCTCAAGGCCGGCGACGCGATCGTGGTCAGCCGCATGGAGCACCACGCCAACATCGTGCCGTGGCAACTGGTCGCCCAGCGCACCGGCTGCACGATCAAGGTGGCCGAGATTCTCGACAACGGCGAACTCGACCTCGACGCGCTCTACGCCCAGTTGACCCCCGAGGTGAAGTTGCTGGCGGTCACCCACGTCTCCAACGTGCTCGGCACGGTCAACCCGGTGCGCGAGATCTGCCGCGAAGCGCGCAAGCGCGGCATCACCACCGTGGTCGACGGCTCGCAGGCCGCGCCGCACCGACCGCTGGACATCACTGCGATCGGCTGCGACTTCTATGCCCTCACGGGGCACAAGATGGCCGGCCCCACCGGCACGGGCGCACTGTGGGCACGCAAGGAGACGCTGGATGCCATGCCGCCTTTCCTCGGCGGCGGCGAGATGATCAAGGAAGTGCGCTTCGACGGCACGGTGTTCAACGACGCCCCGCAGAAGTTCGAGGCTGGCACGCCCAACATCGCCGGCTTCATCGGCCTGGGCGCGGCGGTGGATTACCTGTCCTCGATCGGCATGGCCAACATCGAGGCGCGCGAGCAGACGCTGCTGGCCCACGCCACCGAGGAACTGTCGAAGATCGACGGCCTGCGCATCATTGGCACGGCTCGCGAAAAGGCCGCCGTCATCAGCTTTGAATTGAAGGGCGCGCATTCGCACGACCTGGCCACCCTGCTTGACCTCGAGGGCGTGGCCGTTCGATCCGGCCAGCACTGTGCGCATCCGTTGCTGCAGTTCTTCGGCGTGACCGCCACCTGCCGCGCCTCGTTCGCGTTCTACAACACGCACGAGGAAGTGGATGCGCTGGTCGCGGCGATCCACAAGACCCGGCGACTGCTTGGCTGAGCGGCCAAGCGCCAAAGAGTCGCGTAACCGACTGCCCCACTTGGCTTCCTGATTGAACGGCTCCCGCATGCAACCCACGAACGCTACAACGGCCCCCGAGCTGCAGCCAGAAACCGAAGCGCAACCGGTGAGCGGCCACGTCAGCGCCGCGGCACAGGCAGGTGCAGCCTGCGCCGCAGGCGCGAGAGTAGCCGCGGAATTGACCTTCCGTGCCGCCACGCCAGAGGACGTCGATGCGCTCGTCGCACTGGTCGAGTCGGCCTATCGCGGCGACAGCAGCCGGCAGGGCTGGACCACCGAGGCCGACATGCTCGGGGGCCGCCGCACAGGTGCGGACGACGTGGGCGCCTGCATCACCCGACCGGACAGCCTCGTACTCGTCGCCGAACGCGCCGGCGAAATGCTCGCCTGCGCGCACATCGCGGTCGAGGATGGCGCGGGCTACTTCGGCATGTTCTCGGTGTCGCCCACCCTGCAGGGCGGCGGCATCGGCAAGGCGCTGTTGGCCGAGGCCGAGCGCGTGGTCCGCGACGCATGGCAGCTGCCGGCCATGCGCATGACCGTGATCGATATCCGCGACGAGCTGATTGCCTTCTACGAGCGCCGCGGTTACGCGCGCACCGGCATCAAGAAGCCCTTCCCGTACGGCGACGCGCGCTTCGGCGAGCCCAAGCGTGACGACCTGCGCTTCGAAGTCCTAGAAAAGCCCCTGTAACTTTCCCCTCTGGCGCATCAGCGCCCAAGGGCGGCTACCGGGTGTCCCGGGCACCGAGCGAGTATCGCGGAGCGAATGCCCGGGAGACCCGGCAGCTGCCCCCGACACACCAATCCCACCAATTCGAGACAGGAACACCACCCCATGGGCGACTGGACCTTCGTTTGCGCCACTTCCCAACTGCTGCCCGGCGAATCCACCGTGGCCTGGGACGGCGACACGCCCATCCTGGTGGTCAACTACGACGGCGATTTCTACGCCCTCGAGGACAAGTGCAGCCACGAGGACTTCGAGCTCTCCGCCGGCAAGTTCAACGGCGACGACGCCACCATTGAATGCGTGCTGCACGGTGCCAAATTCGACGTGCGCGACGGCCGTGCGTTGTGCGCCCCCGCCTACGAGCCGGTGGTGAGGTTCCCGGTCAAGGTAGACGACGTGGGCATCTGGACCCGCGACGACCGCGAGTGATCGCGCTCATCACGCGTCACGACTTGCGACGCCGCAGAGACTGAGCCTCGTCGCGAGTCGCGTCACGCACGACCGGCCTGTCACGCAAAGGCCACCACCTCACACCCGGAAGTCGGCCGGCCCCAGCAGATCAATGCCGCATTCCAGCCGCTCCAGCCAGTCGAGGAATTGGCCGATGGCCTCGCCCCGGAACGGCAGCCCGTGCTGCGGCACGATCATTTGCGGATCCAACCGCCGCACCATGTCCACCCACAGGCGCAGGACCCGGTTGGAGCCCATGTAGCGGCGGTGGAAGCCTTCCATTTTGGCGACGTGCGCGCGGAAGTCCGGCACGAAGCGGTAGGGCTCACCCGAGGGAATCAGCGACGCGCCGACGTCGCCCGAGAACAGGATCCGGGCCTGCGGGTCGTAGAAGCCGAAGTTGCCCACCGAGTGCAGGAAGTGCGCCGGCACCGCGCGGATCACCGCGTTGCCCAGCGGAATCAGTCCGCCTTCGTCCGGCAGCAACAGGTAGCGGTCGGCACCGCTGTTCTTCATGTACCCCGGCACCACATGCGGCACGAAGCGCCCCCACAGTTTGGAGCACACCACGGTGGCCTTCGTGTACAGCAACCACTTGTCCACCGCGCCGATGATGTCCGGATCCTGGTGTGAGCACAGCACCAGGTCCACTTCTTCGGGTTTGACGTAGGCCGCCAAGGCCAGCATCAACGGGTTGTAGACCAGCGCGCCGCCCGGGTCGAGCACCGCCGAATGGCGCCCGTCCTGGATCAGGAACTGGTTTGCCTGCACGCCATCATCGCCACGCACCAGGTCGTTGAAGGCGACGCAGCGGTGGTCTCCGGACTCGAAAAGCACAAACGCCATGGGGAATTGCCACCGGGTTCTTGGAGTCGCGCACTCTAGGGGCCGTCGGGCGGACGCACCTTGATCATTCGCAAATTGCCTCCCGCGACCTTGGTCGCAGCTGACCGCGCGCGACGCCGGCTGCATGACCTGCGCCGAGGCCGGAAACCAATTCGCAGACCAGGCCGAAGGCAATTCGAGTTGGGCTTGATCAAAATCACGTGCAATTCGTGTTGCGAATCATTATCATTTCCACCAACAACTGACCCGGCCCTCCTGGCCGACACACGTTCAAAGCAATGAAGCCCCACTTCCCGAAAGGATCGCCCCTCGCCATCGCCCTGACGCTCGCCATCGCGTTCCCGGCTGCCGCAGCCAGCGAAGGTGAAGGCCACGTCGGCACCGCCACCGCCGCCTCGGCCACCCTGGCCGCACCGACCGACCTCGACAAGGTGGAAGTGCATGGCGTGCACGTGACCGGTTACGACCCCAAGACCAGCCGTACCGCGACCAAGACCGATGCACTGCTGCGCGACACCCCGCAGTCCATCTCGGTGGTGACCGAGGAGCTGATCAAGGACACCGCGATGAACAGCATGGGCGACGTGGTGCGCTACATGCCGGGCATCACCATGGCCCAGGGCGAAGGCAACCGCGACACCACCGTGATCCGCGGCAACAGCTCCACGGCCGATTTCTTCGTCGATGGCCTGCGCGATGACGTCCAGTACATGCGCGACCTCTACAACATCGAGCGCGTGGAAGGTCTGAAGGGCCCCAACGCGATGATCTTCGGCCGTGGCGGCTCGGGCGGCGTGATCAACCGCGTGACCAAGCAGGCCGACTGGCACGACCACGGTGAATTCAACGTGCAACTCGGCTCGTGGGACCGTCGCCGCGCCACGGTGGACGTGGGCCACGGCCTCAACGACACCGCCGCCTTCCGCGTCACCGCCATGGGCGAAGACTCGGAGAGCTACCGCGACGGCTACGAGCTGCGCCGCTATGGCCTGAATCCCACCCTCGCCTTCCGCCTGGGTGAGGCGACCATGCTGAACCTGAGCTACGAGCACTTCCGCGATGACCGCGTGGCCGACCGCGGCGTGCCTTCTTTCCAGGGCCGCCCGCTGGACACCGACCCGGAAACCTTCTTCGGCGATGCCGAGCGCAGCCCGGTGTGGGCCCGCGTCAATGCGTTCAATGCCGTGCTCACCCACGACTTCGCCAATGGCGTGCGGTTGCGCAATGCCACGGTGTACGGCGATTACGACAAGTTCTACCAGAACATCTTCCCGAGCAGCGTCAATGCCGCCGGGACCCAGGTGACGCTCGGCGCGTACAACAACTTCACCACGCGCGAGAACGCCTTCAACCAGACCGACGTGACGTACGGCTTCAACACCGGCACGGTCGCCCATACGCTGCTGGTGGGCACTGAGTTTGGTCGCCAGGTGACCGGAAACCGCCGCGAGACCGGTGTGTTCGGGGCCTCCAACGTCGTGCCCGTGTCCAACCCGGTCTACACCGGCCCGATCACCTTCCGGCAGAGCGCCACCGATAGCACCAACACCGGCACCACCGACATCGCCGCGCTGTACGTGCAGGACCAGATCGAGTTCTCGCCGAAGTTCCAGGCCATCCTCGGCCTGCGCTACGACCGCTTCGACGTCGACTTCACCAATGTCCGCACGGGTGCCAATTTCAGCACTCAGGATGATCTGGTGTCGCCGCGCGTGGGCCTGGTCTACAAGCCGGCCGAGGCAGTGTCGCTGTACGCCAGCTACAGCAATTCGTTCATGCCGCGCGCCGGTGAGCAGCTGAGCTCGCTGTCCCTGAGCAACGCCGCGCTGGATCCGGAAGAGTTCAAGAACTACGAAGTCGGTGCCAAGTGGGACGTGCGCCCTGCGCTGTCGCTGACCGCGGCCGTGTACCGCCTGGACCGGGAGAACGTGGCCGTCGCCACCAACGTTCCGGGGGTGTCCGAACTGGTCAAGGGCCAGCGGACCGAGGGCGTGGAACTCGGCCTCTCCGGCGAGCTCACCGAGCAGTGGAAGATCATCGCCGGTTACGCCTACCAGGACAGCGAGAACCTGCTGACCCAGAAGGAAATCGCCAGCGTGCCGCGCAACAGCGCCTCGCTGTGGAACCGCTATGACTTCAACGACCAGTGGGGCGTTGGTCTGGGCGCGACTTACCGCGACGACATGTACGCGGCGGCCGACAATGCCGTGGTGCTGCCGGGCTATACCCGCGTTGATGCGGCTGTGTTCTACACGGTCAACGCCAACGTCAAGCTCCAGCTCAATGTCGAGAACCTGCTGGACGAGGAGTACTACGCCTCGGCGCACACCAACAACAACATCACCCCGGGTGCGCCGCGCGGCTACTACCTGACCGCCAGCTTCAAGTTCTGATTCCCGCCCCGTCGTTCCTTGGGCCCGCACCTGCGTGCGGGCCCTTCTTCCTTTGGAGCACACGATGAACACCACCACGGCCCCGATCGCGCAGGCGGCAGCCCGACGCCGCGGCAACACCACCTACCGCTGGATTCGCCAACTCCACTTGTGGGTCGGCGCATGGGGCGCGTTGGCCGCGGTCGTCTACGGACTGACCGGGCTGGTGATGAACCACCGGTTTGGCGATGGCGCGTGGCCGCAAGGCGATACGGCGGAAAGCGGCCGCGTGGTGCTGGAGGTGCCCGCGCAGGCCCGCGACACCCCCGAGGCGTTGGCCGCGTGGCTCGGCACAGCGCACGGCCTGGAGCCCCAGGTGATCCGCAAGGCCAAGCCGGAACCGGCGCGACTGGGCGGCAATGACGTCCGCCAGCCCGCCAAGTGGAACCTGTCCGGGGGCACCGCGGCCAAGTCCTGGTCGCTGGAGTACATGCCGGGCAATGCCACGGCGGAAGTGAAGCAGTCGCGCCACTCCCTGCTGGCCGGCCTCAACCGCCTGCACAAGGGCGTGGGCGGCGGCTGGGCCTGGATCGCGCTGGCCGACAGTTTCGCGATCGGCATGCTGCTCTTGGGCCTGTCGGGCATCTGGCTGTGGGCCCGCGGCCGCAGCGCCCGTCAAATGGTGGCCAGCGTGATGGGCGTGTCGGCACTGGTGCTGCTGGTGGTGCTCGGCCCTGCGCTGCTCTGATCCGCCCCTGGTCGAGCCCCACCCTCACGCGCGGGGACCGGTCGACGTTAGTGGCTGTGCGAAGGGTGCGCCTGCCGTCAGGCGCCTTCCCGCGGCGAGAGGCGGATCATCAGTGCTTCGCCGCCACCGTGCAGCACGTGACGCAAGCGGGCCTCGCCCGCCCGGATCAACACGGTGTCGCCCCTCGACAGCGGTGGCAGGTCGTGCGAGCCGTCTAGGGCTGCGCGACCGGCCAGCAGGTGCACCGCCCACAGCCCGCGTGGCTCGGTGAAGATCACCATCGGCCCCACCAGCGGCCGGTGCCAGAGCTCGGCGTTGATGCGCTCGCGGCGCCACATCAGGTTGAAGTCGTGCGTGGGGCCGTCAAGCAGTTCGCCAGTGAGCCCGCGCTCGCCGGCAAACCGCAGGCGCTCGTGCGGCGGATGCAGTTCGTGCACCTCGCCGTCGTCAAACCGCAGGCGCACGCCGTGGCCTGACAGCAGCACCAACTCGCGATCGATGCCGGGGAAGGCGGAAAACGCCGCGTCGCGCTCGATTTCGGCAATGGACAGGCGCCAGTCCCAGTCGGCCGCCGCATCATCGCCATCCAGCGCAAAGCCCTCAGGCGTCAGGCGGCCACGCGCGATCTCGCGCGTCCAGCCCAACTGGTTGCGCCAGCGTTCGCGCCGGTACTCGTTGGCGGGGATCACCTGCACGTATCCGTCCGCCTGCCCGCTGTCGGCCGTCATCCACCCACTCCACATCGGAAGTCCGCCAGTCTAGCCGCCCCGACAGGGCTAACGGACGGTGCAATGCCGCCCGGCCGCGCGTCCTGCGCAACCGGGCGGCACACGTCCATGTCCGGGGGCAGGCCCCGATTCCTCCGGCTATTCCTGTCCGGGTCTGGTGGTCAGCGGCGCCGGGGGGCGGCGCCGACGACAATACGCTCGCGGTTCTTCTCGATGGTTTTCAGGCCGATGCCCTTGACCAGGGCCAGTTGCTCGACGCTGCGGAACGGGCCGTTGGCGGTGCGGTAGTCCACGATGGCCTGGGCTTTGGCCGGACCGATGTTGAGCAGAACCCGATCCAGCGTCGTCACATCGGCGGTGTTGATATCGATTTTCTCGGCGGCATGGGCCGGCTGGCAGGCCAGTGCCAGCAGCCCGGCCATCACCGCGCCCTGCAGTACCCGGATGATCTTCAGCATGTTCGCCTCCTGTGTCCGTGCCGGCCTTCGGCCAAGGACCGCGCCGACGTGGGCACAGTGTCCGGATGGGGGCCGACGGGCGGGATCGGCCTTGAGCGCGCCTCGCCCCGGAATCCGGCGCAGTGGCGTGTAGGAAAATTCCTACCCCCGCCCGCCGGGGTAAAATGGGGGTTCATCACGCACGAGGGCCGTCATGGACGCCAAGCAGGTAGACCGCTTCGTCTCGAAGAAGTGGGACGACGAAATCGTCCCGCAGCTGGTCGAGTACATCCGCATCCCCAACAAGTCGCCGATGTTCGACGAGCAGTGGGTGGAGCATGGCTACATGGACCAGGCGGTCGCGCTGATGGCCAACTGGGCCAATGCCCAGACCATCCCGGGCATGCAGCTGGAGGTGGTGCGCCTGGAAGGCCGCACCCCGCTGATCTTCGTCGAGATCCCGGCAGCCAATGGCGGCAGCAACGACGACTGCGTGCTTCTGTACGGCCACTTGGACAAGCAGCCGGAAATGACCGGGTGGGACGAAGACCTGGGCCCGTGGAAGCCGGTGATCAAGGGCGACAAGCTGTACGGACGCGGCGGCGCCGACGACGGCTACGCCATTTTCGGTTCGCTGGCCGCGATCATGGCCCTGCAGGACCAGAAGCTGCCGCACGCGCGTTGCGTGATCCTGATCGAAGCCTGTGAAGAGTCCGGAAGCTACGACCTGCCCGCCTACGTCGACCATCTGGCCGACCGCATCGGCAAGCCGTCACTGGTGGTGTGCCTGGACTCGGGTTGCGGCAACTACGACCAGCTGTGGTGCACCACGTCGCTGCGTGGCCTGACCGGCGGCAACTTCAGCGTGAAGGTGCTCAACGAGGGCGTGCACTCGGGCGACGCCTCCGGCGTGGTGCCGTCCAGCTTCCGCCTGCTGCGGCAGATCCTGTCGCGGATCGAGGACGAGAACACCGGCAAGATCCTGCTCGACAAGCTGCACGCCGAAGTCCCGCCCGAGCGCCTGGCACAGGCCAAGCGCGCGGCGGAGGTGCTGGATACCGCGGTGTTCGACAAATTCCCGCTGGTCGACGGCCTCAAGCCCATGGCCGATGAGTTGAGCGAGCTGGTACTCAACCGCACCTGGCGCCCGGCGCTGTCGGTCACCGGCGTGGACGGCATGCCGCCGCTGGCCTCGGCCGGCAACGTGCTGCGCCCGCATACCGCGGTGAAGCTGTCGCTGCGCCTGCCGCCGACCACGGACGGCAAGACCGCCGGCGAGCTGTTGAAGGCCGAGTTGTTGCGCGATCCGCCCAACGGCGCGCACGTGACGATGGAGCTGGAAAAGGCCTCCACCGGTTGGAACGCGCCCGCCATGTCGCCGTGGCTGGAAACCGCCATCGACGAGGCCAGCCAGGCCTTCTTCGGCAAGCCGGCGATGTACATGGGCGAAGGCGGCTCGATCCCGTTCATGGGCATGCTTGGCGAGAAGTTCCCAGGCGCGCAGTTCATGATCACCGGCGTGCTGGGTCCGCACTCCAACGCGCACGGCCCGAACGAATTCCTGCACATCCCGATGGGCAAGCGCGTGACCGCGTGCGTGGCGCACGTGGTGGCGGCGCACCATGCCGCCAGCCAGCGCGGCGAGACCAGCGGCGCGGCGGTGGTGGCCGACAGTGGCACGCGCCACGGTGGGCATGGCTGCTGCTGACCTCTGATCGCCAGGTTCGCGTGAAGCACAAAGCCCCGGCCATTGGCCGGGGCTTTGTGTTTATGGGTGCATCACGCGTTGCTTCGTCCGTAGCCGCTGGCGGGGGCTGAGTCCTTCACCTGCGCGCGTGCGTGAGCTTCACCGCATCAGCCCAGCACGCGGTCCACCACCTGCTGCGCCAGGGTTTCGGCATCCGCGGCGGTCGTGTCGAGGCGCAGTTCGGCCGACTGCGGGGCTTCGTACGGTGAGTCGATGCCGGTGAAGTTGGGAATCTTGCCGGCACGGGCCTTGGCATACAGGCCCTTCGCGTCCCGCGCTTCGGCCACCGACAACGGCGTGTCCACGAAGACTTCGATGAACTCGCCTTCGCCGAACAGTTCACGGGCCATGCGCCGCTCCGCGCGGAAGGGCGAGATGAAGCTGACCAGCACGATCAGGCCGGCATCGGTCATCAGCCGCGCCACTTCGGCCACGCGACGGATGTTCTCCACGCGGTCCTCGTCGGTGAAGCCGAGGTCTTTGTTGAGGCCATGGCGCACGTTGTCGCCATCCAGGATATAGGCGTGGTGCCCCATCGCATGCAGCTTCTTTTCCACCAGGTTGGCAATGGTGGATTTGCCCGAACCGGACAGGCCGGTGAACCAGACGCAGCGCGGGGTCTGCCCGAGACTGTGCGCACGCGCCACCTGATCAATGTCGGCGCGGTGCCAGTGGATGTTGCCGGCCCGCCGCAGCGCGAAGTCGAGCGTACCGGCCGCCACGGTGGCGTTGGTCTGACGGTCGATCAGGATGAAGGCACCCAAATCGCGACTGTCGCGGTAGGCCTCGAACGGGATCGGCTGGTCCAAGCCAATATTGCAGTACGCGACCTCGTTGAGCTCCAAGTGCTTGGCAGCCAGGTGCGCCTGCGTGTTCACGTCGACCTTGTGTTTGATCTCGGTGACGGTGGCGGTGACCGTTCGCGTGCCGATCTTCAGCCAGTAGGGGCGGCCGGGCAGCAGGCGCTGCTCGCCCATCCACAGCAGGTGCGCGGCAAACTGGTCGGCCACTTCGCAGGGGCTCGCCGCCGTGGCGATCACGTCACCACGGCTGATGTCGACCTCGTCGGCCAAGGTCAGGGTAATCGCCTGCCCCGCCGAAGCCGACGGCAGGTCGCCATCGGCGGTGACGATGCGCTCCACCCGCGTGCGGCGACCGGACGGCAGCACGACCACCGCGTCGCCCGGCCGAACGACGCCCGTCGCGACCGTGCCCGCAAAGCCCCGGAAGTTCTGGTGGGGCCGGTTGACCCACTGCACCGGCAGGCGGAAACCGATGTCCTCGCGATCACGCGTGACGTCCACCGACTCCAGGTACTCCAGCACGCTCGGCCCGCGGTACCAGGGCGTGCGCGGCGAGCGCTCCAGCAGGTTGTCGCCCTCCAGTGCCGACAGCGGCACGGCGGAAACTTGTTCGATGCCCAACTGCGTGGCGAGTTCGCGGTAGCCATCGACGATGCGTTCGAAAACGCCTTCATCGAATCCGACCAGGTCCATCTTGTTCACCGCCAGCAGCACGTGACGGATGCCCAGCAACGAAACGATGTAGCTATGGCGCCGCGTCTGGGTCAGCAGGCCCTTGCGCGCATCGACCAGCACTACCGCGACATCGGCGGTGGAAGCACCGGTGGCCATGTTGCGGGTGTACTGCTCGTGGCCGGGGCAATCGGCGACGATGAACTTGCGTTGGTCGGTGCTGAAGAAGCGGTAGGCCACGTCGATGGTGATGCCCTGCTCGCGCTCCGCGGCCAGGCCATCGACCAGCAGGGCGAAGTCGATCGCGTCACCCTGCGTGCCGTGGCGGCGGCTGTCGGAGGCCAGTGCAGACAGCTGGTCGTCGAACAGGCGCTTGGTGTCGTGCAGCAGGCGGCCAATCAGCGTGCTCTTGCCATCGTCCACGCTGCCGCAGGTGATGAACCGCAACAGACCCTTGGTCTCGTGCTGGTGCAGGTAGGCCGCGACGGCGGCCGCGGCATCATCATGATCCGGAACGGCCGACGAGGACGGTGCGGCGTGGTCGAACGGGGATGCGGCCATCAGAAATAGCCCTCCTGCTTCTTCTTCTCCATCGAGGCGGAGGGGTCGTGGTCAATCACGCGGCCCTGGCGTTCTGACGTGGTTGCGACCAGCATCTCGGCGATGATCTTTTCCAGCGTGTCGGCCTCGGAGTCGATGGCGCCGGTCAGCGGGTAGCAGCCGAGCGTGCGGAAGCGCACCTTGCGAATTTGAGGCGCCTCGCCCTCGCGCAGCGGCAAACGCTCATCGTCGACGAGGATCAACGCACCGTCGCGCTCCACGACCGGACGCTCGGCGGCGAAGTACAGCGATGGCACCGGGATCTGCTCACGGTAGATGTACAGCCAGACGTCGAGCTCGGTCCAGTTGGAGATCGGGAACACGCGCACCGACTCGCCCTTGTGCACGCGGGTGTTGTAGAGGTTCCACAATTCCGGCCGCTGGTTTTTCGGGTCCCAGCGGTGCTGCGCGGTGCGGAACGAGAAGATGCGTTCCTTGGCGCGCGACTTCTCCTCGTCGCGTCGCGCACCGCCAATGGCCGCGTCGAAGCCGAACTGGTCCAACGCCTGCTTCAGGCCCTGGGTCTTCATCACGTCGGTGTGCACGGTGGCGCCGTGGCTGATCGGGCCAATGCCCTGGGCCACGCCTTCGGGGTTCATGTGCACGCGCAGGTCGATGCCGGTTTCCGCGGCGCGACGGTCGCGAAAGGCGATCATCTCGCGGAATTTCCAGCCGGTGTCCACGTGCAGCAGCGAGATCGGCGGCTTGCCGGGCGCGAACGCCTTGAGCAGCAGGTGCAGCAGCACCGAGCTGTCCTTGCCGATGGAATAAAGCATCACCGGGCTGCGGAACTCGGCCGCGACTTCGCGCAGGATGTGGATGCTCTCGGCCTCGAGGCGATCGAGGTGGCTAAGCGCGGTCGGCGGCACGGACTGCTGGGACATCGGAAGGTTCAAGGGGCAACTCGCGGAAACAGTGGCAATCGTGACTCAAAACGCGCCGAAGTGCTTGAGCAGGGTACGGGCGCTGAGGCCCATCACCAGCAGCCCCACCAGCACCAGCAGCGGACGGGGGTGCACATGGCGGACCAGCAGCGCCCCCAGCGGAGCGGCGGCAACGCCGCCAATGGCCAGCCCCGCAATTATCTCCCAGTGGCCCAGGCCCAAGGTGACCAGGAACACCAGCGACGCGGTCAGCGTCACGAAGAATTCGACCGCATTCACGGTGCCCACGGTCAGGCGCAGGCCATTGCCGCGCGCCAGCAGGTTGGTGGAGACGATCGGGCCCCAGCCGCCACCGCCGATGGCGTCGACCAGTGCACCAAAGAACCCCAGGGGGGCCACGTGCGAGGCGACCTCGGCCGGCGGAAAGTCCCGGAATGCCTTGTAGATGATGATCGCGCCCATCAGCACGAGGTAACTCGCGATCCAGGGACGGAGCGCATCGCCGGGGAGACTGGCCAGCAGGTAGGCCCCCACGCCGGCGCCCACCACGCCGGGCAGCAGGAGTCGCTTGAACAGCTTGCGGTCGATGTTGCCAAAGGCATGGTGGGATGCGGCGGACGCACCGGTGGTGAAGCATTCGGCGGCATGCACGGTGGCACTGGAAATGGCGGGAGGCACGCCAAAGCCCAGCAGCAGACTGGAAGCGGTTACGCCATACGCCATGCCCAGGGCACCGTCGACCAGCTGGGCGGCAAAGCCGATCACGATGAACAGCAGCAGGTCGGGGGGAAGTTCCATCCGCAACGGGGGACATGAAATGGGATGTGGACAGTATCCGCACGTGCCACCTCGCAGGCGAAATACAGCACGGGCATAAGTGCATAACCCGACTTCCTTTCCGTGCGTGGAAACGCTTGCCTAGTCTGGCCGCGTCGAAGTCCGCCGCGGTGCCGCCATGTCTGCCTCCCCCGCCCTCTCCGCACCGCCCTCACTGCTGACACAGGCGCAAGCCACGCTGGTCGAGCAGCTCACCACCAGTCTCGACGGTGCTGGGCTGTGGTGGCTTTCGGGCTACGCCGCAGGGCTCGCACGCACCCACGCCTTGGCCCCCTTGCGGCCGGTCGTGGTGGCTTCACCCGACGCCCCGCCTGCGCCGACGTTGACCATCGTCTATGGCAGCCAGACCGGCAATGCCAAGCGGATCGCGGAGTCGCTGGGGCAACAGCTTGAGGCGGCCGACCTCAACGTGCGGGTCCTGCGCGCCGATGCCTATCCGACCCGCGAACTGAAGCAGGAGCGCTACCTGGCCGTGGTGATCAGCACCCAGGGCGACGGCGACCCACCGGATGACGCCCGCGGCTTCGTCGAATTCCTCACGGGCAAGCGCGCGCCCAGGCTCCCGGATCTGCAGTTCGCCGTCCTCGGGCTGGGCGACTCGAGCTATCCGCAGTTCTGCGCGATCGGCCGCAGGCTGGACGAGCGCTTCGCCGAGTTGGGGGCCACACGCTGGCTGGAGCGTGGCGACGCCGACCTCGATGTGGAAACGGTGGCCACGCCTTGGTTGGCGAAGGCCCTCACCGCCGCGGCGGACGCGCTCAAGCCGCAGGCGCCCCTGGCCACCGTGACCCCGCTGCGTCCGCTCGCAGCGGCCACCGGCGACTTCACCCGCGACAATCCGTTTCACGCCGAACTGCTGGCCAACCAGCGCATCACCGGCCGCAACCGCGACGGCTCGCCTTCGGCAAAGGACATCCGCCACATTGAACTGTCGTTGGAAGGCTCAGGCCTGCAGTACCAGCCGGGCGATGCGCTGGGGGTGTGGCCGCAGAATCCTCCGCGTCTGGTGGAGGCCGTGATCGCCACGCTGTCGCTGGACGGCGAGCAAATCGTCCAGCACGCCGGCCAGGCGCTGCCGCTGCGCGAGTGGCTGTCCAGCCGCCGCGAACTGACGCGGTTATCCCGGCCATTTCTCGTCGCGCACGCGGCGCTGGCCCAGGACGCGTCCCTCAACCAACGCCTGGCAGGGGATCAGGCCGGCGGCTTAGCGGACCTGCTGGCCAACCACCAGTTGATCGACCTGCTGCGCGAACATCCTGCCGCATGGACCGCCGATGCGATGGTGGCGTCGCTGCGCCCCCTCATGCCGCGGCTCTATTCGATTGCCTCCAGCCCACGAGTCGTGGGGGAGGAGGTCCACCTGACAGTCGCGCATATCGAATACCGCGTCGAATCCGGGACCGGCGACGTGGGCGCCGATGGCGTCAACGGGACCAACACCGCAGACGGCAGTGCTTTCGACACGCCTGCGGGTGTCGGGGCGAGCCATCGCGACCATGACCTGCGCTGGGGTGCCGCCTCCAATTTCCTCGCGCGCGCCGCGGAAGGTGAACGCCTGCCGGTGTTCATCGAGCACAACGACCGCTTCCGCCTCCCCGCCGATGGCGGCCGCGATGTGATCATGATTGGTCCCGGCACCGGCGTGGCCCCGTTCCGCGGCTTCGTGCAAGAACGCGCGAGCAGCGGTGCCAGCGGCCGCAACTGGCTGTTCTTCGGCAATCCGCACGCTCGCACCGACTTCCTCTACCAGAGCGAGTGGCAGGACGCACTCAAGCACGGCCATCTGCATCGGCTGGACCTGGCGTTCTCGCGCGATGCCATCGCATCGCTCAACCATGGTGGCGCATCCGAACAAGCACCGCGCAAGACCTACGTGCAGGACCGCCTGCGCGAACACGGCGCGGAGGTGTACGCCTGGCTGGAAGGGGGCGCACACCTGTATGTCTGCGGTGATGCCACGCGCATGGCCAAGGACGTGCACGCGACGCTGCTGGCCCTGATTGCCGAACACGGCGGCAAGTCGGCTGACGAGGCCGCGGACTACCTCAACGCGCTGCAGGCGCAGGGGCGCTACGCCCGGGACGTTTACTGATGAGCACGCATTCAGTCGAAGACATCAAGCGCGGCAGCGGACGCCTGCGCGGCACCCTGCTGGCGTCGCTGGCCAACGCCGTCACGGGCGCGCTGAACGAGGACGACCAGACCCTGATCAAGTACCACGGCAGCTACCAGCAGGACGACCGCGATGTCCGCGAGGAGCGTCGCCTGCAGAAGCTTGAGCCGGCGTACTCGTTCATGATCCGCACGCGCACGCCGGGTGGCGTGGTATCGCCGGCGCAATGGCTGAAGCTGGACCGCATCGCTACCACCTTCGCCGAGCGCGGGCTGCGCATCACCACCCGCCAGGCGTTCCAGTTCCATGGCGTGATCAAGACCGAGCTGAAGCCGACGATGCAGGCGATCAACGCCGCATTGATCGACACGCTGGCCGCGTGCGGCGACGTCAACCGAAACGTGGCGGTGGCCGCCAATCCGCACCAGTCGCGCGCGCATGCCACTGTGCACGCGCAGGCCGCGGCGCTGTCCGAGCACCTGCTGCCCAACACCCGCGCCTACTACGAAATCTGGCTGGACGAAGAAAAGGTCGCCGGCAGCGGTGAGGAAGACGAGCCGGTCTACGGCGCCACCTACCTGCCGCGCAAGTTCAAGATCGGCTTCGCGATCCCGCCGTACAACGACGTGGATGTCTTCGCCCAGGACCTGGGCTTCATCGCCATCGTCGAAGCCGGTGAGCTGCTCGGTTACAACGTGACGGTTGGCGGCGGGATGGGCGCCACCCACGGCGACCCTGAGACCTATCCACGACTGGGAAACGTCATCGGCTTCATCCCGCCGGAGCGGCTGACCGCCATTGCCGAGGCCGTGATCACCACCCAGCGCGACTGGGGCAACCGCGTGGTACGCAAGCGTGCACGGTTGAAATACACCATCGACGACCGCGGGTTGCAGGCCTTCAAGGCCGAGGTCGAGCGCCGCGCCGGTGGCGCATTGCAGCCCGCGCGCGCCGTTGCGTTTGTGCACAACGGTGACCGCTTCGGCTGGGTGCGGTCCGAGGACGACGATGCACGCTGGCACTTGACGCTGCGCATTGTCGCGGGACGCATCTGGGACCGTGACGGGCTCAGCCATCTTACCGGCCTGCGTGAAATCGCCACTTTGCTCAATGCCATCGGCGGCAGCGCCGACCGCATAGCGCCGGCCGGCGACGAAGTCCTGCCTGCCCCCGAATTCCGCATGACCGCGAACCAGAACCTGGTCATTGCCAACGTCCCGCTTGGGTCGCGCGACGCGATTGACGCGCTGGTCGAGCGCCATGCGCTTGATGTGCACCAGCGCGCCACGCCCACCGGCCTCAACGCCATCGCCTGCGTCGCGCTGCCGACCTGCGGCCTGGCCATGGCCGAAGCGGAGCGCTACCTGCCCGACTTCATCGCGCAACTGGACACACTGCTTGGTCGCCACGGCCTGCTGGAGCAGCCGATCAACGTGCGCATCAGCGGCTGCCCCAATGGCTGCTCGCGGCCGTACCTGGGCGAGATCGCGCTGGTCGGCAAGGCACCCGGCCGTTACAACCTGATGCTCGGCGCCGACCACCGCGGCCAGCGCCTGAACACGCTGTACCGGGAGAATGTCGACGAGACGGCCATCCTCGCCGCGATCGACCCGTTGCTGCGCGACTTCGCCGCGCAGCGTGCGCCAGGGGAACACTTCGGCGATTACCTGCTGCGTGCCGGTGTCGTCAGCGTGCCGGCCAAGGACACGCGCACCATCGGCATCGAGGTGGTCGCATGAGCCCGCCGGACCCGATCACCGCGGCCGAGTCCCCGCGCGCGCTGGATGAACTCAACCGCTGGCTCGGGACGCAAAGCGCCGAGGCGCGCGTCGCGTGGGCGCTGGAAGCGCAGGCGGGCGAGCATGCGCTGTCATCGAGCTTTGGCGCGCAGGCAGCGGTTTCGCTGCACCTGGTGACGCGGCAGAAGCACGACATCCCCGTGATCCTGGTGGACACCGGTTACCTGTTCCCAGAGACCTACGGCTTCGTCGATGAACTCACCCGCCGGTTGGCGCTCAACCTCAAGGTTTACCAGCCACAGGCGGACAGCGCGTGGGATGCCGCACGGGTGACGCGCCTGGCCGAGTTGGGCGTGGACGGCATCCGCCGCTACAACCAGGCACACAAGGTGGAGCCGATGCAGCGCGCGTTGCGCGAGCTGGGCGTCCGCACCTGGATTGCCGGACTGCGCCGGCAGCAGTCCGCCAGTCGCGCGCACATCGACTTCCTGGAATTGCGCGATGGCCGCTGGAAGCTGCACCCGCTGGCCGACTGGACCGACCGCGACGTGTGGCAGTACCTGCAACGCCACGACCTGCCCTACCACCCGCTCTGGCACGACGGATATGTCTCCATCGGCGATACGCATTCCACGCGTCGACTGGAAGCAGGCATGAGCGAGGAGGACACACGCTTCTTCGGGCTCAAGCGCGAATGCGGGTTGCACGAGTACTGGGACGCCGCGGGCGCGCCGACCAGCCGGGCAGCGTGATTCAGACCGTGATCGGCTGGCTCAGCTCGGTCCAGGTCGGCGGCGTCGGCCAACTCGGTGCCTGGTTGCCGGCCAGCACCCGACGCAGGTCATGGCGATCGAGTTGCGGCGCCAGCGCATGCAGCAGTTCCAGCGTGTAGTCCCGCAGCACGCGCTCGCGCGGCAGCACCGCCCACGCCACGCATTCGGGAATGGCAGAGGGCGCGATCAGCGCGCGCAGGTCCGCATCGTCGTGCGCGCTCACGGCCATTTCGGCCAGCAGGCCGACTCCGAGGCCGGCGCGCACGTAGGTCTTGATCAGGTCGGCGTCGCGCGCGGTCATCGCCAGTTGCGGTTCCAGGCCTGCCTCGAGGAACGCACGGCGCAACGAGGACTCGGGGCGAATCGATGATTCGTAGCTGACCAGCGGGTATGCCGCCAGTTGGGCCAACCCCGGCGCGGACTGTGCGGCCAGCGGATGGTCCTTTGGCACCAGCACCTGGCGCCGCCAGCGGAACAGCGGCACCGCGATGCCGCCTTCGGGCACGTCGCCGGCAGTGCTGATCAGCGCCAGGTCGGCCTCGCCGCTGGCCAGTTGCGCGAGCACTTCGCCATCGGCGGTCGGCTGCAGGTGGACGCTGACCTGCGGGTAAGCCTGCTTCACCTGGGCAATCGCCGGCGGCAACACAAACCGCGCCTGGGTATGGGTGGTGGCCAGCACCAGCCGGCCCTGGCCGTCGCGACGCTGGTTGGCCGCGTACGAGCGGATGTTGTTGGCTTCGGCCAGGAGCCGGCGGGCGTGCTTGAGCACCTGCTCGCCGCCCGGCGTGACCGCGTCCAGGCTCCGGCCCTTGCGTGAGAACAGCAGGAAGCCAAGCTCGTCTTCCAGTTGCTTGAGTTGCTTGGACAGCCCGGGCTGGGTCGCATGCACGCGCTCGGCGGCCAGGGTGATGTTGAGTCCCGAGTCGGCAATGGCGACCAGGTAGCGGAGTTGGGTCAGGGTCATGAGCGTTGCGTCCGGGGAGGTCGAGGTGCGGCAAGGCGGGCCTTCGGCGGGCACACGGGACACATCAAGGCGGGAGCGATGCTCATGATCAATCTCTATATCCGAATAGAAGGATTCTACTCCCAATTGCGAAACATCAAGCCAGACAATGCTTATGCCTTAGTGGAATAAGGCAAGACCCTGCCGTCATTTCCACAGGGGACGGCCGGGGTTTAGCGTCGGAGGCCCCCTTCCCGTCCAATCCCGCCATGCCCGCCGCCCCGCTTTTCCCGCTGTTCGCCGATGTGTCCGGCCGGCCCGTCCTGGTGGTCGGCGGAGGCAGCGTGGCGCGGCGCAAGGTGACCGCCCTGATGGAGGCTGGCGCCCAGGTCAGCGTGGGCGCACCAGACCTGGACCCTGAGCTCGCCCGCCTCGCACAACGCGGCGACATCCGGCACATCGTCGGGACCTTCGACCCCAACTGGCTCAACGGCGCCTGGCTGGCCATCGCGGCCACCGACCTGCCCGCCGTCAACCGCGCCGTGGCCGTGGCCGGCGAAGCCCGCCGCATCTGGGTGAACGTGGTGGACGATGCGGTGCAGTCCAGCGTGCAGGTGCCTTCGCGCATCGAGCGTGGGCCGGTGCAGATTGCGATCTCCAGCGGAGGCGGCGCGCCGATGCTGGCCCGGCACCTGCGCGAACAGTTGGAGGTTCAACTGGACGAATCCATTGGTGCGCTCGCGACGTTGCTCACCCGCCTGCGCGGCCGCATCCGCGTACGGCTGACCGACCTGCATGCGCGCCGCCGGTTCTTCGAGCGTGTGCTGGCCAGCAGCGTCCCCACCCTGCTTCGCCGTGGCGACGCGGCTGCGGCGGAGCGGGCATTGCTGGCGCAGTTGGACGAGGCGTCCAACACCCCCGCCACCGGCCGCGTGGCGCTTGTTGGCGCCGGACCCGGCGATGCCGGGCTGCTGACGCTGCGCGCGCTGCGCCTGCTCAACGAAGCCGACGTGATCCTGCACGACCGTCTGGTCAGCGCCGACGTACTGGCGCTAGCCCGCCGCGACGCCGAGCGCATCGAAGTGGGCAAGCAGGCGGGCCACCACCACGTCACCCAGGACCAGATCCACGCGCTGATGCTGGAGCACGCCCGCGCAGGCAAGCGTGTCGTCCGGCTCAAGGGCGGTGACGGCTTCGTGTTTGGCCGCGGCGGCGAAGAACTGGAAGTGCTGCGCGCGCACGGCATCGACTACGAAGTCGTGCCTGGCATCACCGCCGCGCTAGCGTGCGGTGCGTACGCGGGCATCCCGCTGACCCACCGGGATCATGCGCAATCGGTGCGCTTCGTCACCGCGCACAGCAAGGATTCCGACGACACCCTCGACTGGCAGGCGCTGGCCGCCGAACGTCAAACGCTGGCGGTGTACATGGGCGTGGCCGGGCTGGAACGTATGCGAGACCGCCTGATCGCCCACGGCCGCGACCCTGCCACGCCCTTCGCCCTCGTCGAAAACGGCTCCCGTCCGGAACAACGCGTCGTGGTGGGCACGCTCGACCGGTTGCCGCACCTGGCCCGCGAGCATGCCGTGCAATCCCCCGCGCTGCTGGTGCTTGGGGAAGTGGCGGCGCTGGCGCCCAAGCTGCATTGGTTTGGGGCCGCCCCCGTAGGGGGCTTGGCGCGAGATGACGCTCTGGACGAGCGACTGGGGCAAGCCGCATGACCCATGCCGCTCCACGTCTTGCGTGCCGATGTTGATCGGGTCGAACGCCCCGGCACATCACTCGCCCGCAAGGCCAACTCGCTGAACCCGGCACTCTTTACCCAAGGACACCCCCATGGCGCTCCACGACAGCATCCTCGACACCATCGGCAACACGCCCATCGTCCGCCTCAATCGCATCGCGCCCAGGCACGTCACGCTTTACGCCAAGGTCGAGGCGTTCAATCCCGCCGGCTCGGTGAAGGACCGGCTTGCGCTGGCCATCGTGCTCGACGCCGAGCGCCGCGGCGTGCTCAAGCCCGGCCAGACGATTGTGGAAGCCACCTCGGGCAACACCGGCATTGCCCTCGCGATGGTCGCCGCCGCACGCGGTTACCCGTTCGTCGCCGTAATGACCGAAACCTTTTCGATCGAGCGCCGCAAGCTGATGCGGGCCTACGGCGCCAAGGTCATTCTCACCCCGGCTGCGGAGCGCGGCACCGGCATGGTGCGCAAGGCGGCCGAACTGGCCGCGCAGCACGGCTGGTTCCTCGCCAGCCAGTTCGAAAACCCCGCCAACCCGGCCTACCACCGCAGCACCACCGGCCCGGAAATCCTGCGCGACTTCGCCGGCAAGCGCCTGGACTATTTCGTCAGCGGCTGGGGCACCGGAGGCACCATCACCGGCACCGGCGAGGTGCTCAAGCTCGCCCGCCCCGAGCTGAAGGTCGTCGCCAGCGAACCCGCCGGCGCCGCGCTGCTGTCCGGCAAGGAATGGCAGCCGCACAAAATCCAGGGCTGGACCCCGGATTTCGTTCCCGGCGTGCTCAATCGCGATATCGCCGATGACGTGGTGCCCGTGGACGACCTGATCGCGCGCGACACCGCGCGACGTCTCGCGGCGGAAGAAGGCCTCTTCGTCGGCATTTCCGCAGGCGCCACGGTGGCCGCCGCGCTGCGCGTGGCCGAAACCGCCCCCGAGGGATCGGTGCTGCTGGCGATGCTGCCCGACACCGGTGAGCGCTATCTGTCCACCGTGTTGTTCGAAGGCGTCCACGAAGGCTCGGACGACGAGTGGCTGGCGTCGCTGGAGCCGGCCACCGGCACCGCGAAGGCGGCCTGAAGTCACGAAGTACGGCCATGGCGCGGACCCTCCGGGCAACCGAGGGTCCGAAAGCATCCGCCCACAGCAATTGCGTGGTGCCTTCACCCCGGCGCGTCCGAGGCGACGGCATTTCGCTCGTGGGAAGTGATTCCCCGTGAAGCACGGCAGCCCGCAGCCCGCATCGGCTGCGCTACGCTTTGCACCTGCGCAGCCCCCGCTGCCGCCGGAGCCTTCATGAGCAACACCGACAGCGCCCCCACCGAGCGCGACACCGCCCGCATCAACTGGGCCCGCACCGCCACCGGCAACGCCGCCTTCGATCTGCACCGCGCCTCGATGGACGCCGGTTTCCGCAGCTATTGGCGCGGGGCCATCACGCCGGGCAGCGTGCCCGGCACCGACGCCGCCAGCGTGATCGTCATGGACTCGCCGCCGGACAAGGAAGACGTGCGCCCGTGGCTGCGCATCCGCGACCTGCTCGAATCCGGTGGCGTGCGCGTGCCCAAGGTGCTGGCGCGTGACGAGGAGGCCGGCTTCCTGCTGCTGGAGGACCTCGGTGCGGACACCTACCTGCACGTGATCGGCCTGCACAACGCCGATACCCTGTTCGACGACGCCATCGACCAGTTGCTCAAGCTCCAGTCCATTCCCTGCCCGGTCGACCTGCCCGCCTACGACGAGGCGCTGCTGGCGCGCGAACTGCGCCTGTTCGACGAGTGGTACCTCGGCCACCACCTCGGCCTGTCGCTCGATTGCGGCGACATGGACCGCCTGGAACTGGTGTACCAGCGCCTCATCGACAGCGCACTCGCCCAGCCCCAGGTGCTGGTGCACCGCGACTTCATGCCGCGCAACCTGATGCCGGTCGTCGGCGGCCCCGCGGTACTCGACTTCCAGGACGCCGTGCGCGGCCCCATCGCCTACGACGCGCTCAGCCTGTTCAAGGACGCCTTCCTCAGCTGGCCCGAAGCCAAGGTTGCCGCGTGGCTGGACCGCTACCACGCCCGCGCCACCGCCGCCGGCCTGCCGCTGCCGCCGCTCGCGCAGTTCCGCCGCGACGCCGACTGGATCGGCGTGCAGCGCCACCTCAAGGTCATCGGCATCTTCGCCCGTCTGTGGCACCGCGACGGCAAGCCCAAGTACCTGGCCGACGTGCCGCGCTTCTTCGTCTACCTCGACGCCGTGCTACCCAGGTACCCGGAGCTGGCACCGTTGGCCGACGTCATCGAGCAGCGCGTCAAGCCCGCACTGGCCGAACTTGCCCGCGGCCAGGAGGGCATGGGCGGATGAAGGCGCTGATCCTTGCCGCCGGCCTGGGCGAGCGCATGCGCCCCCTGACCGACACCACCCCCAAGCCTTTGCTGGGCGCAGGCGGCAAGCCGCTGATCGCGTGGCACATCGAGAAGCTAGCGGCGATAGGCGTGCATGACATCGTGGTCAACACCAGTTGGCTCGCCGAGCAGTTCCCGCAGGTGCTCGGCGACGGCGGACAGTGGGGCGTGCGCCTGCATTACTCGTACGAAGGCCCGACGCCGCTGGAGACCGGCGGCGGCATGTGGCACGCACGCTCGCTGCTGGGCGATGACCCCTTTATTGCTGTCAACGGCGACATCTGGACGGACTTCGACTTCGCCACGTTGCCGGCAGCACCCGTCGGCGACGCGCACCTGGTGCTGGTGGACAACCCGCCCCACCACCCGGGCGGCGATTTCGCGCTGCAGGGTGACGTGCTTACCAGCGAAGGCGGGTCCAAGCTCACGTTCTCGGGCATTGGCGTTTACCGGGCCACCCTGTTTGACGGCTGGCGCGACACCATCGGCGATGCACCCGGCGCGGACCTCTCGCCGCCTCGCTTCAAACTCGCGCCGCTGCTGCGCAAGGCCATGGAGGCGGGTCGCGTCAGCGGGTGCCACCACACCGGACGCTGGACGGACGTCGGTACGCCGGAGCGCCTCGCGCAGCTGGATGCGTCATTGGGCCCGCTGCTCGCCTGATCGGGCGCGATCCCACTGCGCACGCGGGGCGCTGACAGCCCCCGCTCAGTCGGCGCCCAGCACCTGCCGGAGAAACGGCACGGTCACCCGCCGCTTGGCCGCCAACGACGCGCGATCCAGCCGGTCCAGCACCCCGGTCAAGCCGCCCAGGTCCCGATCGACGCGCTTGAGCAGCCAGTCCAGCGCGGCCTCGTCCAGCACCAGCCCGCGACGCTGGGCTCGCTGGCGCAGCACTTCACGACGCCCCGCGTCGTCCAGCGGCGCCAGCACGAGCCGCGTGCACTGCTGCAGGCGTGAGCGCAGGTCAGGCAACACCAGCCCCAGTTCGTCGGGGTTGCCACGCGCGGCATACAGCACCGTCGTTCCGGCGGCGCGCGCGCGGTTGTGCGCGTCGAACAACGCCACCTCATCGTCCCGATGGCCTGCGATCCGCTCCACCCCATCCAGGGCCAGCAGGTCGTTGCCCTCCAGGGCCAGCAGCGCATCGCGCAGGCGCCCGGCGGCCGCCGCCAAGGGCAGGTAGGCCGCCCGACGGCCTGCACCCTCGGCCTCCGCACTCGCCGCCAGCAGCAGGTGGGTCTTGCCCACGCCCGCTGGGCCGGCCAGATAGACCCAGTCGCCGCCCACGGTCGCAGCGGCCCGCACCAGCCCGACAAGGCCGGGCTCGTCCGTCACATAGGTGTCCAAGCGCTGGTCCGGCGGGTAACGCAGCGCCAAGGGCAGCTGCGGCACCGCCGGCCCGCCTCCTCCAGAAACGCTCACCCTGGCCCCTGCCCCGTCGGAGGCGCGTGCTGCCCCTTGGCTTCCAGCACGATGCTGGGTTGGGCGCCGGCATACAGCGCGCTCGCCACGTAACGCTCGTGCGCGAAACGCAACAACACGTTGATGACCGCCGCCAGCGGCAGCGCCAGCAGCATGCCCAGGAACCCGAACAACTGGCCGCCGGCCATCACCGCAAAGATCACCGCCACCGGGTGCAGCCCGATGCGATCACCGACCAGCTTGGGCGTCAGCCAATAACTCTCGATCACCTGACCGATGCCGAACACCACCAGCACGCCGGCCACGTGCGGCCAGTCGCCGTATTGCACCAGTGCCGCGATGACGCCCAGGACGATGCCGCTGGCCGGCCCCAGGTAGGGGATGAACGTAAACAGGCCCGCCACGATGCCGATGAGGATCCCCAGATCGAGCCCCACCGCCCAAAGGCCCAGGCCGTAAAGGATGCCCAGGATCAACATCACCAGGAATTGGCCGCGCAGGAAAGCGCCCAGGATGTCGCTGCTCTCGCGGGCCAGCCGCGACGCGGTCGCCTGGTGGTCCCGGGGCACCAGCGCCGCGATGCGCTCAACCAGCACATCCCAGTCACGCAGGAAGAAGAACGTCAGCACCGGCAGCAGTGCCACGTTGGCCACGAGGGTCAGCACGGCAAAGCCCGAGCGCGACAGGTAGCCCAACAGCGTGGTGGCGACACCACCGGCCCGTTCCCAATTGGCCCGGATCAGTTCAAACAGGTGGCTGAAATCCAGCCACTGGGTGATCTCCAGCCCGGTCCGGGCCTCCACCCAAGGCAGCGCCGTGAGCATCAACCAGTCGCGATAGGCCGGCAACGACGCCCACAGCGTCAGCACCTGCCGCTCGATCGTCGGCACCAACAGCACGACCGCCAACAGTACCGCGGCCGTCATCGCGGTAAACACGAGCCCCACGGCCACGTTGCGCGAGCGGCCCCTTGCCTCCAGCCGGTCCACCAAGGGATCGCCCAGCCAGCCCAACATCGCAGCCAGCACGAACGGCGTCAGCACCGGCGCCAGCAACCACAGCAGCCAGCACACCGCCACGGCCACGGCCGCCCATTTCAGCCGCCGCAGGAAGCGCGCGATTTCCTCGACCGGTTCCATGTCCGCCATCGATCAACGCACCCGGTAGACGGGCGCCTCGCCCTCTTCGGCGATCAGCACATCGTCGCGCGCGACCATCCGCTTGAACCCCGGCAGCCCGACCGACAGCTCCAGGTCGAATTCCACGCTGCCCGGCACGGCGCGGACGGGCGTGACCCGACCCACCACCGACAGCTTGTCCAGGTAGCCCGCCAGTCGCATGTAGGCCTCGGCACTGGACACGCCGGTAAACGTCACGCGATAGGTCCCCGCGGGCCCCACGGCAGTGGCGGTCCCGGCCTTGGCATAGCGGCGCACCAAGGCATTGGCGGCGCCGTCGGCGCCCGTCGCCATCGCCCGGCGCGCATCGGCATGCTTCTCGGTCCAGCGCGAGAGCACCTTGCCCCCGTCCACGAAGATCCAGTCGGCCTGCCAGCCTTCCTTTACACGGTAGAGCTTGCCCACCAGTTGCATGGGCGGGCTGTAGCGCGCCGACGCGCGTGCCACGGCCGCGGTGTCACCCCGCCAGATCGCGCCGACCACCGCCTGCTCGGCGGCGGTCGCGGCCGGCAAGCCGAGGGCAAAGCCCCGCTCCTTGGCGCGATCCAACGCCGGACGCACGGCGTTGGCCTGCGGCAAGCCGGCCAGGCGGGGGCCGGTTCCGTCGTCAATCGCCAGCCACAGCACCGGCTTGGGGCGCGGGAAGGGCCACATCGGCAGGCCAACGAGCGCCGCCAGCTCGTCCACCGCTTCCTTGTCGAAACGCACCACCAGCACCGTGCCAAACGTGGGCGCGCCACGTGCCGACACACCCTCGTCCTGGCGGTAGTCGTAGCCGTCCACCAGGTCTTTCGCCCGTCCCAGCTCCTGGCGCACGCCCGGACGGGAGGCGACCGCGTTGTCGCCGGACAGGCGCGACAGCACCTGCACCAATGCGCGGACAAAGGCGTTGTTGCGTTCCGGCGCGCCCTGGCCGTTGACCTTGACCTCGGCGGCATAGGGCCCCTGGGCGCGTGCCACGTCGCCTTCCACGCGCTGCGCGGAGGCGCCGAAGGCCATCGACAGCAGCGTCACGGCCCAAAACAGTCGGATTGCGCGAAGCATCGCCTTCCCTAGGTGACTGGAATTCTCGGGAAATGGTGCCCCAGCACGGGTGATCCGTCCATTGACGTCGCTCGCGGCACCAATCCCGGCACCGGCGTCGGCCGCGCCGGACTGCTAAAATGCCCGACTCCCTACCGCCACCGCCGAGTCCGCCGTGACGAGCCCCACCCCGCTTACCTACCGTGACGCCGGCGTCGACATCGACGCGGGCAACGAAGTCGTCGAACGCATCAAGCCGCTGGTCAAGCGCACCATGCGCCCCGAAGTGCTGGGCGGCGTCGGCCTGTTCGGCGGCCTGTTCGACGTCAGCGGCAAGTACAAGGAACCGGTGCTGGTCTCCGGCACCGACGGCGTGGGCACCAAGCTGATCCTGGCCAAGCAGCTCAACCGCCACGACACCATCGGCATCGACCTGGTCGCTATGTGCGTCAACGACGTGCTGGTGCAGGGCGCCGAGCCGCTGTTCTTCCTCGACTACTTCGCCACCGGCAAGCTGGACGTGGCCACCACCGTCGACGTGGTCGGCGGCATTGCTAAGGGTTGCGAAATCGCCGGCTGCGCGCTGATCGGCGGCGAGACCGCCGAAATGCCCGACATGTACCCGCCGGGCGAGTACGACCTGGCCGGCTTCACCGTCGGTGCGGTCGAGAAGGCCAAGCTGATCGACAGCACCAAGGTGCGCGCAGGCGACGTGCTGATCGGCATCGCCTCCAGCGGCCCGCATTCCAACGGCTATTCGCTGATCCGCAAGATCCTGGCGCGGGCCGGCGTGACCGCCGACAACGGTGGACTGGACCTGGACCTGGGCGGCGTGAAGCTGGGCGATGCGCTGATGGAGCCCACCCGCATCTACGTCAAGCCGGTGCTGGAACTGCTGGCCAGGCACGACATCCACGCCATGGCCCACGTCACTGGCGGCGCGCTGGTGGAGAAGATCATCCGCGTGGTGCCGCCGCAGTTCGGCCTGGACATTGACACGTCCGCATGGCCCCTGCCGGCCGTTTTCGACTGGCTGCAGCGCGAAGGCAACGTGCCGCGTGAGGAAATGTGGCGCACCTTCAATTGTGGCGTCGGCTTCGTGCTGATCGTGGCCCCGAATGACGTGGCCGCGGTCAATGCCGACCTCGACCGCCTGGGCCTGGCCCACTGGCAGATCGGCCAGGTCACGCCGGCGGGCACCGGCGAGCGCCTGCGCATCGGCTGAGTGGATGGCCGCAACCGCGTCCCGGTTGCGGCTCGCACGCAGCCGTCGTCCCCTTAGCCCCCTGACGCCCCCGGAGCTGGATTGATGCCCGCCCTGCGACTGGCCGTGCTGGCCTCCGGCCGCGGCAGCAACCTGCGCGCCATCCTCGACGCGATTGCGCGCGGGGAGCTGGACGCAGAGGTGGTAGGCGTGTTTTCCGACCGCGCCAAGGCGGCGGCGCTCGATCACGCGCGCGCCGCCGGGGTGCCGGCCACCGCGCTGGGCGCCAAGGGTTACGCCAGCCGCGAGGCGTTTGATGAAGCCATGTTCAGCCTCGTCGACGCCGTTCATCCGGACCTCATCGTCTGTGCGGGATACATGCGGCTCATGAGCGCCGTCGCCGTCAACCCGCGCCTGGGCCGGATGATCAACATCCATCCCTCGCTGCTGCCCGCCTTCAAGGGCCTGCACACCCACCAGCAGGCGCTGGACGCGGGCGTGGCCGAGCATGGCGCCAGCGTCCACTTCGTCACGGCCGAGCTCGACGGTGGCCCCGTGATCGCCCAGGCCCGTGTCGCCGTGTTGCCGGACGACGATGCCGAACGGCTGGCCGCGCGCGTGCTGCAACGCGAGCACCCGCTGCTGATCGCCACCCTGCGCGAATTGGGCACGGGCCGCATCCGGCTGACCACGCACGGCGTGCAATACGACGGTGCCAGGTTGGGCGCCCCTCTCCAACTGACTGCTGACAACGAACTCGCGCTTCCATGAGCCAAATTCGACTGATTGCCGCCTTTGCTGTACTGGCTGCCTCTTTTTCCACCGCCATCGCGCAATCCACCACGCCCCCTCCACCGCCAACGGGGGTGGTCAACGCCGCCCCGACGCCTTTGGCGCCGTTTATCGCGCAATACAAGGTCTACAAAGGCAACAGCGAGCTCGGGGATGCCACCCTGCAGCTGGTACGTCAGCCCGGCAACCGCTGGCGAGTCGACCTCATGATGCGTGGCGGTGGCCTGTTCAAGATCGCCGGCGTGCATGCCGACCAGAGCACCGTTTTCGACACTTCCCCCTCGGGCAAAACTTACCGCCCGCTGACTCAGGCTACGGTGCGCCGAATCGCGTTCACGCAACGGAAAACCATCGGCCTCTACGATTGGAAGTCACGCTCGGCCCGGTGGAAGGGCGACGTGAAGGAGTCCCGTTCGCGCCCGGTGGCCCTGCAGCCGGGAGACATGAGCGGGTTGTTGATCAACCTTGCGGTGATTCGCGATGCGGTACCCGCCAAGGCCCTGCATTACCGCTTTGTCGACGATGGCCGCGTGCGTGAACACCACTACCAGGTCAGTAGCGCCGTGGAGCCGATGGGCGCAGGCGACATGCGATTTGACACGCTACGGGTGAGCCGGTCTGGCACCAGCGGCGATGAGACATTGCTGTGGGTGGCCGACGGCGTCCCCACGCCGATCCGCATCCTGCAGCGCGAGGAGGGGCAGGACAGTTATGACCTGCGCCTTGTGGAGTACAAAGGAATCCCGTGATGACGATGACGCGTACCCAGAATCAGACTAAGCGGTTTCGAATGGCCTTCGTGGCGGCAACGCTGCTGGCCACCGCGCCGGCGATGGCGCTCGAACCGTTCACCGCTGACTACCAGGCCAACTACATGGGCATGCAGGCCAATGGGCGCATGACGCTGGCTGCCGCCGGCGAAGGCAAGTGGCGCTACAACCTCAGCATCCAGAACGCACTGGCCAACCTCAGTCAGACCACGGTCTTCCAGGACGTGGGTGGCCAATGGCGACCGTTGACGGGCACTGACACCACTAAGCTTCTGGTGAAGAGCTCAGTCAAGAATGCGGCGTTTGACTGGTCGCGCGGCGTGGCCACCTGGTCCGGCGACGTCAAACCCGGCCGCGCCGGCCCGGTGAAGTTGCAGGCCGGCGACATGGATGCGCTGCTGGTCAACCTCGCACTCGTGCGCGACGTCCTGGCAGGGAAGCCGCTGGTCTATCGACTGGTCGAGAACGGCAAGGTCAAGGTGATGAAATACACCGTGGCCGGCAAAGAGCAGATCACCGTGGGTGGCAAGCCGCAGCAGGCTACCAAGGTGATCAATACCAGCGGCGAGCGCCAGACGATTGCCTGGGTGGTAGAAGGCATGCCCGTGCCGGCGCGCATCCTTCAGCGGGACAAGGGTTCGGACGAGATGGACCTGCGCGTGCACACGGTCAGGTAATTTTTCTGCGCCTGAAACGAGGCCGCGAAGCCTTGCTCCAGCCCCATCGAGCCGGAAAAACGGTGCCGGCACAGCAGCCAAAAAAAAAGCCCCGACACGGGGCTTTTTTGGTGTATTGCGGATTGAAGCCTCAGCCAATACGGCGAATCTTCGCCCCCAGCCCGGACAGCTTTTCCTCGATGTTCTCGTAGCCGCGGTCGAGGTGGTAGATGCGGTCGATGGTCGTCTCGCCCTCGGCCACCAGTCCGGCCAGGATCAGCGACGCCGAGGCCCGCAGGTCGGTGGCCATCACCGGTGCGCCGCTGAGCTGCGGCACGCCGCGCACCACGGCGCTGTGACCGTCCACGTGGATGTCCGCGCCCAAGCGCACCAGCTCATTCACGTGCATGAAGCGGTTCTCGAAGATCGTTTCCTTGATCACGCCCACGCCTTCGGCCACGCAGTTCATTGCCATGAATTGCGCCTGCATGTCGGTCGGGAATGCCGGGTGCGGCGCGGTGGTGAGGTTCACCGCCTTCGGCCGCTTGCCGTGCATGTCCAGGGTGATGCGGTCACCTTCACAGGTGATCTCGGCACCGGCTTCGCGAAGCTTGTCCAGCACCGCATCCAGAGTGTCGGGGCGTGCTTTGCGCGCCGTGATGCGCCCACCGGTCATCGCGGCAGCCACCAGGAACGTGCCGGTTTCGATGCGGTCTGCCACCACCGCGTGCTTGCCGCCGTGGAGGCGCTCCACGCCGTGGATCACGATGCGCGGCGTGCCCTCGCCTTCAATCTTCGCCCCCATCGCGCGCAGGCACTCGGCCAGGTCCACGATCTCCGGCTCCATGGCCGCGTTCTCGAGGATCGTCGTGCCTTCGGCCAGGGTGGCCGCCATCAGCACGTTCTCGGTGGCGCCCACGCTCACGATCTCGAACACATGGCGCGCGCCCTTCAGCCGCGCCGCCTTCGCCTTGATGAAGCCGTGCTCCACCACGATGTCCGCACCCAGCGCCTGCAGGCCCTTGATGTGCAGGTCGACCGGCCGGGAGCCGATCGCGCAACCGCCGGGCAGCGACACTTCGGCCTCACCGTACTTGGCCAGCAGCGGCCCCAGCACCAGCACCGAAGCGCGCATGGTCTTGACCAGTTCGTACGGGGCGACGTGGCTGTTGACCGTACGCGGATCCACCACTATGCCGCTTTCGCTGCCGGTGCCGATGGTGCCCTGGTCGATGGTGATGCCAGCGCCCAGGCCGGCCAGCAGCTTGGCGGTGGTCACCACGTCGTGCAGGTGCGGCACGTTGCTGATCTCGACCGGTTCATCGGCCAGCAGGGTGGCGCACAGGATGGGCAGCACGGCGTTCTTGGCGCCGGAGATCTGCACCTCGCCGTTCAGTGGGCGTCCGCCCTCGACAACAATCTTCTGCATGGAATTCTCGGCTCGCGGAACGGGTGGTGGCAGGGGGATTGGGGCAACGCGCGCCTCAGGCCGAGGCGCCGGCCTCTTCCGGCGTCATCGTCTTCAGCGCCAGCGCGTGGATCTCGCCGCCCATGCGGTCGCCCAGCGTGGCGTACACCATGCGATGGCGCGCCAGCGGCAGCTTGCCGCGGAAGGCTTCGGCCACCACGGTCGCCTCGAAATGGACGCCGTCGTCGCCACGCACGTCGGCACGGGCGCCAGGCAGGCCTTGCTCGATCAGGGCACGGATGATGTCGGGATTCATGGGGCAGGCACCTCGGTGGTCGTCGCGGTCAGGGGGCATTCCGTTGCAGGCGTTGCCGCGGCTTCCGGCATGGGTGCAACCCCGCCGCCCGTCCCGCACCGGGCGTTTCCCGGCCAGACCGCATAGAATGAACCGATTAGCCTAGCGGAAAGGCCCCCACTCCGAAATGGCAACCGTGCCTTCGCCCCGTCCCACCCTCGATGCCAGCGCGCTGGCCGCCAGCGGCCGTCGCGCCTTCGCGGTCGAGATCGCCGCCCTGGACGCCGTCGCCGCTCGGCTGGACGGCGAGTTCACCGCGGCCTGCCGCCTGATGCTGGAGGCCCGCGGCCGTGTGATCTGCACCGGCATGGGCAAGTCCGGCCACATCGCCCGCAAGATCGCCGCCACGCTCGCCTCCACCGGCACCCCGGCGTTCTACGTGCATCCGGGCGAGGCCGCGCATGGCGACCTGGGCATGATCACCGACGCCGACGTGGTGCTCGCGCTGTCCTACTCGGGCGAAAGCGACGAGATCCTGCTGTTGCTGCCCGTGCTCAAGCGGCAGGGCAACAAGCTGATCGCCATGACCGGCCGATCGCAGTCGTCGATGGCCCGCGAGGCCGACGTGCATCTGGACGTCAGCGTGCCCGCCGAGGCCTGCCCGCTTGCGTTGGCCCCCACGTCCAGCACCACCGCCTCGCTGGCGATGGGCGACGCGCTGGCCGTGGCCCTGCTGGAAGCACGCGGCTTCACCGCCGACGATTTCGCCCGTTCGCACCCCGCCGGTGCGCTGGGCCGGCGCCTGTTGTTGCATATCACCGACGTGATGCACGCCGGTGAGGACGTTCCCACCGTGGGCCCGGACGCCACCGTCAGCGAGGCCCTGGTGGAAATCAGCCGCAAGCGGCTGGGCATGACCGCCGTCGTCGACGGGGACCAGCGCCTGCTGGGCCTGTACACCGACGGCGACCTGCGCCGCAGCTTGGACGACGCCAACGTCGACATCCGCGCCACCCGCATCGCGGACGTGATGACCCGCTCGCCCAAGACCATTGACGCCGATGCATTGGCGGTGGAAGCCGCGCAACTGATGGAAACCCACAAGATCAGCGGCCTGCTGGTGGTCGACGCTGAACAGCGGGTGGTCGGCGCCCTCAACATTCACGACCTGTTGCGCGCCCGGGTGGTCTGATCCCGACGACGCCGGATTATCGACGCCATGCCCTATTCCCACCTCAACGACTACCCGGCCCCGGTGCGCGAACATGCCACACGGGTCCGGCTGGCCTGCTTCGATGTCGATGGCACGCTGACCGACGGCCGCTTGTTCTTCGACACCGAAGGCCGCGAGCTCAAGGCGTTCCACGTGCACGATGGCCAAGGCCTGGTGCTGCTGCGCAAGGCGGGCATCTCCGTCGCCTTCGTCACCGCACGGGCCAGCACCATTGCCGAACAGCGCGCGCGCGAATTGGGCATTGTCGAAGTCCACACCGCCGTGGCCGACAAGCTGGCCTGCGTGAAGGGCATTGCGTCCCGTCTCGGCATCGGCCTGGACGAAGTGGCCTTCATGGGCGACGACCTGCCGGACCTGCGGGTGATGCAGCAGGTGGGCTTTTCCGTCGCCCCGGGCAGCGGTCACCCGTGGGTGCGCGAGCGCGCGCACTGGCGCACCACCGCGCCTGCCGGCAACGGTGCCGTCCGCGAGTTCTGTGACCTGGTACTGGCCGCCCAGGGCAAGGCCGAGGCACTGCTGGCTGACGTGGTCCGCATCGATGGCGTGCGCGTCGAGGGCAATGCATGAGTTGGCGGACCGCGAGTACATGGGTGCTGCTGATCGCGGCGATCGTTACCGGCTGGATGGCATGGCGCCAGCGCCCGGCGGAGACGGCGCCCGCGCAGGGTCAGTTTCGCCCGGATTACGTGCTCAACGACCTGGAACTGATTGCCCTGGATGACCAGGGCCGCGAAGCCTTCACCCTGCGTGCGCCGCAGCTGACCCGCGATCCCTCGGCCAAGTCGATGGATATCCAGACCCCGGTGTTCGTGATCCCGCCGCGCGCCGGCGCGGCCGGGGCGCCGTGGCAAGTGACCTCGGCCACGGCTTGGGTGGCCCCAAAGGGCGACGAGATCCGCCTGCGCGGACGCGTGCAGGCCGACAGCCAGGACAAACAGGGGCGCCCGGTCAGCATCACCACTGAAGAGCTGAACGTCTTCCCCAACGCGCAACGCGCCACGTCCAGCGCGAAGGTCTCGATGACGCAGCCGGGTTTTATACTGAACGGCCGCGGGCTCGACGCCCAACTCGATGCCAAGCGCATCGTCCTCCAATCCGACGTCAAGGCCCGATATGAAAGGACTGCCCGCTAGTTCGCTGGTGATCATGCTCGCTGCCGCGCTTGCCGTGCCGGCGGCCGTGCTCGCGCGCTCTTCCGACCGCAACCAGCCGATGGACATCGATGCCGGCCACACGGACTACAGCCTCGATGACAACAAACCGGCCACGCTGTCCGGTGGCGTCACCCTCACCCAGGGTACCCTCGACATCCGCGCCAGCACCGCGGTCGTTAGCCGCAGTGGCGGCGAGCCCACCCGCGTGGTGCTGACCGGCGCCCCGGTCACGCTCAAGCAGCAGATGGATGACGGCACGCCCATGACCGCGACGGCCAGCAAGATCGACTACGACCTCACCACCGAAGTGGTCGTGTTCACCGGCAAGGTCGACATCCGCCAGCCCCGCGGCAACCTGAGCGGCGAGCGCGTGGTCTACAACATGCGCACCAACCAGGTCACCGGCGGCGGCGCGGGCAACGGCCGCGTGAAGATGCGCATCATGCCCAAGGGCGCCCGTACTAACGGGAGTGGCGGCTGATGCTGGTCGCCAATGGACTGCGCAAGGCCTACCGCTCCCGCGAGGTCGTCCGCGACTTTGGCCTCACCTTGGACGCGGGCGAAGTCGTCGGCCTGCTGGGCCCCAACGGCGCCGGCAAGACCACCTGCTTCTACATGATCGTCGGTCTGGTGCCCGCCGATGCCGGCGAGATCAAGCTCGACGGCCGTGACATCACCCACGAGCCGATGTACTCGCGCGCCAAGTTCGGCGTGGGCTACCTGCCGCAGGAACCGTCGGTGTTCCGCAAGCTGAGCGTGGCCGACAACATCATGCTGGTGCTGGAGCTGCGCGAGGACCTGGACAAGGCCGGTCGCGAGCGCGAACTTGCCGAGCTGCTGGACGAACTGCAGATCGGCCACGTCGCCGGCCAGCTGGGCGCCAGCCTGTCCGGCGGTGAGCGCCGACGCGTGGAGATTGCCCGCGCACTGGCCGGAAAACCCCGCCTGATCCTGCTCGACGAGCCGTTCGCCGGCGTCGACCCGATCTCCGTCGGCGAGATCCAGCGCATCGTCACCCACCTCAAGAACCGCGGCATCGGCGTGCTCATCACCGACCACAATGTGCGCGAGACCTTGGGCATCTGCGATCGTGCGTATATCCTCAGCGATGGCGGCGTGCTCGCGCAGGGGGCTCCGGACGCGCTGCTGGCCAATCCCGACGTGCGTCGCGTCTACCTGGGCGAATCCTTCCGCCTTTGATCGGATCGCGAACGACCGTCGGCCCTGCCGCGGCACGTTCGTGATCGACCATGAAACCTCGCCTCCAAGCCTCCCTCGGACAACACCTGGTGATGACGCCGCAATTGCGGCAGGCCATCCATCTGTTGCAGTTGTCCACCGCGGAACTGGAAGCCGAACTGGCCGCCGCGGTCGAGTCCAATCCGCTGTTGGAATGGACCGAGGATCTTCCGCCCCCGGCCTTGGGCGTGAGCCTTCCGGCTGAGCAGGCGCCGTCGGAAGTCACGACGCGACCGGAGGAGGACGACTGGGGCCTGCCCGAGGGCGACACCTGGTACCAGCGCATCGGCCCGTCCGACATCGATGAGGAAACGCCGGCGGCTGAACAGGTCGCCGGGGGAGAAAGCCTGCACGAGCACCTGCTGTGGCAGCTCCACCTCAGCCCGCTGTCACCGCGCGACCGTGCCATCGGCGTCGCGCTGATCGATGCGATCGACGACGACGGCTACCTGCGTGAAGCGCTCGATGGCTTCACCGAATCATTGCGACCGGAGATCGAGGCGCTTCCCGCCGAGGTCGCCACGGTCCTGTGCCAGATCCAACGGTTCGACCCGGTCGGCGTAGGCGCACGCACCCTCGGCGAGTGCCTGCAGTTGCAGCTGGAAACCTTGCCCGACGCCACGCCTGGTAAGTCGCTGGCCACCCAGTTGGCCCAGGGCCCGCTGGAGCGCCTGCCTCGGGTGGGCGTGGCCGGCCTGGCCGCCGAGCTGAAGCTGGACCCCTCCGACGTGGACGTCGCCGTGCAATTGCTGCGATCGCTGGATCCTCGGCCGGGCGCGCAGATCGGTGGCGTCAGCAACGACACCTACGTCAGTCCGGACGTGGTGATCTGGCGCCAGCACGGCGTCTGGCGCGCCGCCCTGGCCTCCGGGACGCGTCCGGGGCTGGCCATACACCGTGGGTACGAAGCCATGCTTCGCCACGCCAGCGGCACCGACGCCCAGTACCTGCGCGGCCGCCTGCAGGAGGCCCGCTGGCTGCTGAAGGGCGTGGAGGCCCGAGGCGACACACTGCTCAAGGTCGCTCGCTGCCTGATCCGGCAGCAGGCCGGCTTCCTCGAATTTGGCGACAGCGCCCTGCGCCCGCTGACCCTGCGCGAAGTGGCCCAGGACGTGGGCGTGCATGAATCGACCATTTCCCGGGCGATCGCCCGCAAATACGCGCGCACGCCACGAGGCACCATCCCCCTGAAGGCATTCTTCGCCTCCGGGATCGAGACCGGCGCTGGCGGCGAGGCCTCCAGCACGGCCATCCAGGCCATGATCCGGCAGCTGATCGAGGCCGAAAACCCGCGCAAGCCGCTTTCCGACGCCCGCCTGGCGGAGTCGCTCAAGGCGGGAGGGATGCCTGTGGCGCGGCGCACCATCGCCAAGTACCGGGAAGCAATGAACATTCCCTCGTCGCAGGACCGGGTTCGAATCTGCTGAACGTGCCTGCGCAAGGCGCCTGCCTGCCCGCTCCACGGCCGTCCCCATGAAAGGTCCAGGCGCGAGTGGCGCATGAATTGATCGCCATCAAGGCGAGGATGACCCCCAAGTATTGAAACTGGCTCCAAGGCATCCCAGAAATGAGATGCTGTCACTACCGTTCCAACGTGAAGGAGGTTTCCGATGCGAATCGAAGTCCACGGTCAGCAGATCGACGTCACCCAGCCCCTGCGTGACTACGTGGAGTCAAAGCTGGAACGGCTGCCGCGCCATTTCGAACATCCGATCGACGTGCGCGTGCTGCTCAGTGTCGACAAGGTCGAGCAACGCGCCGAAGCGACCATCAACATCGCCGGCAAGACCCTGCACGCCGACGCCGTTGGCGTGGACATGTACGGCGCCATCGACCTGCTGGCCGACAAGCTCGACCGCCTGCTGGTAAAGCACAAGGAAAAGCAGTCCGATAACCAGCGCCGTGGCGAGGGCATTGCCCGCAGTGCCGACTTTGGCTGACGGATGCCCTTGCATGACATGCTCGACGATGACCGCATCGCGCAGCTGGCTTCGGCCGGCAACCGCGAAGCGGTCATCGACGCTGCCGCCCGGCTGCTGGCCGGCGCGGCGGCCTCTCCCGATGACGTAGCGCTCATCCGCGACAGCCTGAGGGCCCGGGAGGCCCTGGCCACCACTGCCATCGGCCACGGCGTCGCGCTGCCCCACGGCCGCATTGCCGACCTGGAAGACACCCGCTGCGCGTTCCTCAAGCTGTCGACGCCCGTGGATTTTGGCGCGCTGGACGGCGAGCCGGTCGACCTGGTGGTCGCCATGGCCGTGCCCGAGCACTTCGCACAGGAACACCTGCACCGCCTGGCCGAAGTGGCCGAACGCTTCTCCGATCCGGATTTCCGTGCCGCCCTGCGGGCCGCGGATACCGTGGCCGAACTGCACCACCTGCTGGGGGCACAGCGGCCCATCGGCGCCTGAGTCCCATTAAGATGGACTGATGACGACCCGCATCAGCGCCAACGAACTCTTCGACCAGCAGCGCGAACGTCTGGACCTGCGCTGGATCGCCGGCCAGTCGGGCGGCGACCGCATGCTGGAAGCCGGCGACACCGTCGCCCGACGACCTTCGCTGGCGGGCTACCTCAACGCCATCTACCCGAACAAGGTGCAGATCCTGGGCACCGAGGAGCTGTCCTGGCTGGACGGGCTGGATCCGCGCCAGCGCTGGGAGACGATCGAAAAGATCATCCAGTTCCGCCCCTTGGCGCTGGTGGTGAGCAAGAGCCAGGCCTGTCCGGAGGACCTGCGCCTGGCGGCCGAGGAGTCGGACACCCCGTTGTGGTGTTCGCCGCGGCGCGGCCATGAACTGCTCAACCTGCTCCAGTACCATCTGGCGCGCGCCCTGGCCCCCCGCATCACTCTGCATGGCGTGTTCATGGAGATCTACTCCATTGGCGTGCTCATCACCGGTGAGTCCGGATCGGGCAAAAGCGAACTAGCACTGGAACTGATCACCCGCGGCCACCGGCTCGTGGCCGATGACGCACCCGAGTTCACCCAGATCGCCCCCGACGTGCTCGACGGCACCTGCCCGGACATGCTTCAGGACCTGCTGGAAGTGCGCGGACTGGGCGTGCTCAACATCCGCCAGATGTTCGGCGACACAGCGGTCAAGAAGAACAAGTACCTTCGCCTCATCGTCCATCTCACCAAGCCGATGACCGACCCGCTGCCCAGTGGCCTGGAACGCCTGACCGGCGACAACAGCACGCGCCGCATCCTCGACCTGGACGTGCCGATGACCACGTTGCCGGTGATGCCCGGCCGCAACCTCGCCGTGCTGACCGAGGCCGCCACGCGCCTGCACAGCCTGCGCATGAAGGGCCTGGACCCGGCTGCGGCCTTCATCGCGCGCCACAGCAACTTCCTGGAGCGAGGCGAAGCATGAGCACGTCGGGCGTCCCGTCGCTGGTGATCGTCAGTGGCCTGTCCGGCTCGGGCAAGTCGGTGGCGCTGCGCACGTTCGAGGATCTGGGGTACTACTGCGTCGACAACCTGCCGATCGAGATGCTGTCGCCGTTCGTGCGCAGCGTCAGTAGCGGCGAGGATGCGCCGCCCAAGCTGGCGGTCGGCATCGATGTACGCAACCGGAGCGGCGGCCTGGCCAAGGCGTCTGGGTGGCTGTCGGCCGTCGGCGAACTGGGACTGGACCCCCGGCTGTTGTTCTTCGAATGCTCCGATGAGGTCCTGCTGCGCCGCTACGCGGACACGCGCCGCCGCCATCCGCTCAGCCACCTGGGCCTCCCCTTGGTGGAGGCGATCGACCGCGAACGCGAACTGCTGCGCCCGTTGCGCCAGATCGCGGACACGGTGATCGATACCAGCGCGCTCAACGTCCACCAGCTCCGGCGCCAGATCATCACCGACTTCGAAATGGGCAACGACAAGAAGCTGTCGCTGCTGTTCGAGTCCTTCGCGTACCGCCACGGCGTGCCTGCCGAGGCGGACTTCGTGTTCGACGCGCGCGCCCTGCCCAACCCGCATTGGGACGCCGTGCTGCGTCCCTTGTCCGGGCGCGATGCCGGGGTGCGTGACTATCTGGACCGGCAGCCGGATGTCGAGGCGTTCTTCGGCCAGCTCAGCCAGTTCCTGGACATGTGGCTGCCACGCATGAATGCCGACACCACCCGCAGTTACGTGACCATCGCGTTCGGCTGCACGGGGGGCCGCCACCGCTCGGTCTATCTCGCCGAACGCATGGCCGCCCACGCGCGCGCGCGCGGCTGGGATGAAGTGGCCGTGCACCACCGCGAGCTGGACTAGCGACACCTGCCGCGCGCCGCTGCCCAGCGACGCCTCGAATGGGCCACCCGCTTCCGGGCGGCCTCCCCGCTCTGTTAAGTTTCCCCCATGGCCGTCGGAATCCTGCTCATCACCCACCCTGGCATTGGCAACGCACTCCTCGCGGTGGCCACCGGCCTGCTGCGCACGTTGCCGTTGCGCACCGAGTCGTTGGAAGTGCCATTCGGCAGCGACCCGGACGAATTGCTCCCGCAGGCGAGCGCCGCGCTGCGTCGCGTGGACGGTGGTGCCGGCGTGCTGGTGCTGACCGACCTGTATGGCGCCTCGCCCAGCAACCTCGCGGCCCGTGTGGCACGGTTGGGAACGCCGGTGCGACGGGTGTCGGCGGTGAGCCTGCCGATGCTGCTGCGGGTATTCAATTATGCGGAGCTGGAGCTGGACGAGCTGCCCGCCGTGGCATCCGCCGGCGCCCGCAATGGCGTGATCCTGGACGACGCGTGAGGCCCCCCACATGATCGAACGCGAACTGACCGTCTCCAACCGCCTCGGCCTGCATGCCCGGGCCACCGCGAAGCTGGTGCAACTGCTGTCGGGCTACAAGAGCAACGTGACCCTCGTCGCCAAGGGCCGCGAGGTCAACGCCAAGAGCATCATGGGCGTGATGCTGCTGGCGGCGGGCCAGGGCACCCAGGTCAAGCTGCGTGTCGAAGGCGAAGACGAAGGTACGGCCTGCGACGCCGTCGCGTCGCTGTTCGACCGCCGTTTCGACGAAGACAGCTGAGCGGAGTTCCCGGATGAGGCAGGTTTTCAACGGACTGGGGGCGTCGCGCGGGAGCGCACTGGGACGCGCCCGGGTCCGCCTGCCGCATGCGCTGGAGGTGGCCGAGGAGCAGATTGGGGCCGACGAGGTCGAAGGTGAACTGGTCCGCCTGCACGAAGCGATCGAGACGGTGCGTGGCGAGATGCACGCGCTGCGCGAACGCCTGCATGGCGCGCTGGCGCACGAGGTCGGCGAGTTCCTCGACCTGCACACGCTGCTGCTGGACGACCCCGAGCTGCTGCAGGGGCTGGACGCACTGATCCGCACCGGGCGCTACACCGCGGACTACGCCTTGCGCCTGCAACGCGACCGCATTGTCGGCGTGTTCGAGGCGATGGACGATGATTATTTCCGCAGCCGCGTCGACGACATCGACCAGGTGATCGGCCGCATCCATGCGGCCTTGCATCGCCACGTGGCCGAGACCGCCGGAATGGCCGGCGAGATCTTGGTCACCGACAGCGTCGCCCCCGCCGAACTGGCGCAGCTGCAGGCGCAAGGCGTGGTGGCCATCGTCACCGCCGGCGGCAGCATGCTGTCGCACAGCGCCATCCTCGCCCGCAGCCTCCACCTGCCCCTGGTGGTCGGCGCGGCGCAGGCGCTGCAGAAGATCAACGATGGCGACGCATTGGTGGTCGACGGCGGCAGCGGCCTGGTCGTGCGCGAACCCAGCCCCGACGACCTGCGCGACCATCGTGCGCGCGAGCGCGAGTACATCCGCGAGCGCAAGGAACTGCATCGCCTGCGGCGCGAGCCCACGCGCACCCGCGACGACCACGACATCCAACTGCTGGCCAACGCCGAATCGCGCGAGGACGTGGCCGAAGCCCATGCGCTAGGCGCGAGCGGCATCGGCCTGTACCGCACCGAGTTTTTGTTCCTGCAGCGCCACGAGCTGCCGGACGAGGAAGAGCAGTTCCGCGCGTACCGCGATGTCGTGCTCGGCATGAGTGGGCGGCCGGTGACCATCCGTACCCTGGATCTGGGCGCGGACAAGGCCGACCGCACCGGACTCGCGCTGCGCGACGAGCCCAACCCGGCGCTGGGGCTGCGCGGCGTGCGCCTGTCGATGGCGCGTCCCGGCCTGCTCGACACCCAGTTGCGCGCCGTGCTGCGCGCTTCGGGCTACGGGCCAGTCCGCATCCTGGTGCCGATGGTGACGTCGCGCGAGGAGATTGCCTCGGTCCGCACGCGCATCAAGCTCATCGGCCGTGACCTGCGCTCGCAGGGGTTCGAGATTGCCGATTACGTGCCGCTGGGCGCCATGATCGAGGTGCCCGCCGCCGCACTCGCGCTGCCGGGCTACATCGGCAAGCTCGACTTCCTGTCCATCGGCACCAACGACCTGGTGCAGTACCTGCTGGCCACCGACCGCAACAACGAGGCGTTGGTCGACCTGTACACGCCGCTGCATCCGGCGGTGATCCGGCTGGTGCGCGACGTCATCCGCCTGGCCGGTGCACACGGCAAGTCCGTGGCGGTCTGCGGCGAGATGGCCGGCGACCCGACCTTCACCCCGCTGCTGCTGGCCCTGGGGCTGAAGGAGTTCAGCCTCCACCCGGGCACATTGCTGGAAGTGCGGCGTCGCATCCGCGAGTGCGACCTGGCCACGTTGAAGAAGCGCACGCCATCGCTCATGCGCGCGCGCGACCGCAGCGACATCGAAGCCTGGGTCGAACGCGCCTGCCGCCCCTGACAGGCGGGCGTGCAGTGCAGGCGCACACAGGCGCGTCAGCGCCAGTGGCATGACTCAATTGGCCGCCGCGGGGTGTGCAGCATGGCCTCCAGGGGCGATAATGCGCGCATGAACGCATGACGCCCGGTCGCATCCGTCGTCGCCCACCCGAGGCGATGGTTGCGGCTCCCCGCTGGAACCGGCCCGTGCCGCTTCCCCGAGACCGCCCACGGAGCGCCGCATGGCCGAAGCCATCCGCCACGACAAGACCGCACGCCAGCTGCGACTGCTGTCCGATGCACTCGACAGCGGCCGCCTCGGTCCGGTCAAGCGGCTGGTCAACACCCTCTCCCCGGCCGAGATCGGCAACCTGCTGGAGTCGCTGCCGCCGGGCAAGCGCACGGTGGTGTGGGGCCTGGTCGACCCGGAGGACGACGGCGAGGTGTTGCTGCACGTGGGTGAGGACGTCCGCGAGGACCTCATCGCCGACATGGACCCGGACGAACTGGTCGCGGCGGTCGAGGACCTGGACATCGACGACCTCGCCGACCTGGTCGAGGACCTGCCGGACACCGTCATCGACGAAGTGCTCAAGTCGATGGACCGCGAGAACCGCGATCGTCTGGAGCAGGTGCTGTCGTACCCGGAGGACACTGCCGGACGCCTGATGAACCCCGACGTGGTGACGGTCCGCACCGACACCACCATCGACGTCGTGCTGCGCTACCTGCGCCTGCGCGGCGAGCTGCCCGACCACACCGACCACCTGTACGTGGTCAGCCGTCGCCACCAGTACCTGGGCCGCATCGCGGTCACCGCGCTACTGACCCACGAGCCTGGCACGCCGATCAACAAGCTGGTCGACGACGAGCAGCCCGCGATCGACGTGGGCGAGACCGCCACCGAAGTCGCGCGCCAGTTCTCCGACCACGACTGGATCAGCGCCCCGGTGGTGGACGACAACAACATCCTGCTCGGCCGCATCACGATCGACGACGTGGTCGACATCATCCGCGACCAGGCCGAGCACCAGGCGCTGGGCGCCGCCGGCCTGGACGAGGACGAGGACCTGTTCAGCCCGGTGCCGCGCGCGTGGCGCCGCCGCCTGATGTGGCTGAGCATCAACCTGGGCACGGCGTTCCTGGCCGCGAAGGTTGTCGACAGCTTCAAGGGCACCATCGATGAAATCGTCGCATTGGCGGTGCTGATGCCCATCGTCGCCGGCATGGGCGGCAACGCCGGCACCCAGGTGCTGGCGCTGATGGTGCGCGGCCTGGCGTTGGGCCAGGTGGGCGCCTCCAACATCCGCACGCTCCTGTGGAAGGAAGCGCGCGTGGCGTTGCTCAACGGGCTGGTGCTGGGGCTGGTGCTGTCGCTGATCGTGCTGGTGTGGTTCCAGAACCTGGGGCTGTCACTGGTGATCTTCACCGCACTGACCGCCAACCTGTTGTTCGCCGCACTGGCGGGCGTGATGGTTCCGGTGACGCTCAAGCGCGCGGGTTACGACCCGGCGCTGGCCAGCAGCATTTTCCTGACCACGGTCACCGACGTGATGGGCTTCTTCACCTTCCTCGGGCTGGCGACGCTGCTGCTGCTTCGCTGACCGGCTGGCGGGCCGGGGCTCGTCCTGACGCTGTGACGTCGCTCAGTCCGGTTCGAGGTCGCCCGACGAGGCGACGCACTCGACGGGAGCCGTCAGCAGCTCATCGATGGGACGGGGCTTGGACCAGTACCAGCCTTGGCCCCACCCCACGCCCAGGCGACGCAGGTCATGCGCCGTCTGCCGGTCTTCCACGAACTCGGCCACCGTTTCGGCCTCGAACGCCTGCGCCGCCAGCACCAGTGCGCGCACCAGGGCGTAGTCGCGGCTTGACCCGGCCATGCCCCGCACAAAGGTGCCGTCGATCTTGATCACGTTCGCCGGTACCTGCTTGAGCCGCTCGAACGACTGGTGGCCCACGCCGAAGTCATCCAGCGCCACGCTGCAGCCGCGCGCGCGCAGTGCGTGCAGGAGGGCCATGGCCTCCTCCTCGTGCGTGATGCCCGCCGTCTCGGTGACCTCGAAGCACAACTTGCCGGGCGGCAATGGAAAGCCGTCGACCAGTGCCAGCCATTCCTCGGCAAAGGCATGGGACGACAGTGACTGACCGCTGATGTTGACCGCCAGGTGGTGGAAGTCCGGCAAGCGCCCCTCGTTTTCGCGCAGCCACCCGTCCAGGCGACGAAGTACCGCAAGGTCGAGCTCCGCCATCCGGTGGTCGGCCTGCAGTTCACCCAGGAATTCGCCTGGGAACATCAATCGGCCATCGGTGTCGCGCAGCCGGACCAGCACCTCACCGGCCACCTCTTCCGCGTGCAGGCTCGCATTGAGTGGCTCGATGCGCTGGAAATGCAGCTCCAATTCGCCTGCACGGATGCGTGACAGCACGGTGGCCGCCATCGCCAGCGATCGTTGGCTGTTCGTGCCCCCCGGCAGCCGATGGCCGGTGCGCGGGCCTTCCGCGGGCGCGAACACCGTGCGCAACTCGCCTCGCTCGCGCGCTTCGAAGGCCGCGTTGGCGGCTTGCGTCATGCGTGATTCGATGTCATCGCGACCGCCGTCGACGTGGCTGACCCCAAGGTACGGCAACACCCGCACCAGCCGACCCCCTTCGCGGTATTCGAAGTCGCTGATCCGCGACAGCACCCGTTGCCACGCGCTCGCGGATTGCGCCTCGCCGGTTCGAGCATCGTGGCCATCGCCGGCGATGGCAGGGCCTTCGGGCAGCACCAGGGCCAGTCGCGACGTCCCCATGTAGTAGCTGTCAGCAAGGCCGCGCAGGTGCCGTGACAGCCGCAACAGCAGCCGGGAATCGGCACGGGGACCGAGGCTGGCGGTCAGCCGGTCACTGCGGTCCAGCACCAGGAAGCCCAACGAACCCACGCCCTCGCGCGTCGCCCTCGCGCGCAGTGCGGTCAGGTTGCGCAAGCCGGAGAACGGTTCCACCTGACTCGCGCGGTGGTAGCGCGCGGCCCGCCGCACCTGGTCACGCACCCGCATGTACAGGGTCAACACCGTCCCCTGGATCAGCACCAGTTCCGCCGCCATCCGTGCCATGTACAGGGCATCGACGAGCGTGGCTTGTGCGCTGCGGCTGGACACCGCCAGGACGAACAGCCACTGGGTCGCCGCCAGTGCCGGCATGGCGACCTCGACGGGCGAGCGCAGCGCCAACAGGGCGACCAGTCCCAACAGCAGCAGGCGATATTCCAGTGCCGCCGCCAGGAATGCCGAAGCATCAAGGCCGTTGGCCTGCAACGCGATCAGCGCCACATGGGGCAGCAGCCCCGCCAACAGGACCGTCCACGGCACGCCCGCCCACCAGGCCGGACCGCGGCGGCGAGCGCCGTCCGTCGCCACCACCACGATGGGCAGCGTGAGGATCGCCACGCCGAAGAACTTCGCCAGTGTTACCTGGACGAACGCATTCCAGTCCAGGTGCGGCGTGCCGGCCAGGGCGCTTTCGCCCAGGTACAACGCGAGGTTCGCGGCCGCAGGGGCCAGCGCCAGCACGCCCCCGCCCAGCAACGCGAACTGCCATAGGTCGCGCACCCGCAGGCGGCCGCGTGGCACGGCGCGGGGCCACCCGAGCCGTGCCGCGACCCAGCGCAGCAAGGCGTAAGTGAACACCGCGAATGCCGGCGCCCAGGCCCAGTGCAGCCATGTCAGCCCGGAATGCGATGCCACGCGCGCCAACCAGGAGATCGTGGCCGCCGCCACGCAGGCCCTCAGCGCCCAGGGGTCGCGCACCAGCATGGCGACGGCGAGCATCAGGCCCAGGTGCAGGTGGGCGAGCGATGCGCTTGCCACGTGGCCAAAGAACTCGGCCCGGTAGGGAAAGGACACGTAAAAGAGCATTGCCGTGGCCAAGGCCAAACCGGCATTGCGCTGCCATCGCGATGAGCGGCCCGAGACTGCCACACAACTCCCCATTACTCCCCGGCTTGAGCATACGCTTGCCGGCAGAAAGCGTGGAGCCCCGGGATGAGAATCGCGGGGGTCAACCCGGGGAAATAGGCCCGCCCGGAGACAGCAGCGCCTCGAGAACCGCCATGCGTGCGGCCACGCCGTTGCGCACTTGGCGGAGGATCAGCGATTGGGGGCCATCGGCCACCTCATCGGTGATCTCCACGCCTCGGTTCATCGGCCCCGGGTGCATCACCACCGCGTCGGCCGCGGCGCGGCGCAGGCGCTGGACGCTCAGGCCATAGTCGCGGTGGTAGTCGTCCAGCGAATCCACCAGTCCCTCTTCCATGCGCTCGCGCTGGAGCCGCAGCATCATGGCCACGTCGACGCCTTCGAGCGCCGCGTCAAGGTCATGGGTGACCGTGCAGCCGGCCAACGTGCCGTCTTCCGGCAGCAACGACGCCGGGCCGCAGACGCGGATGTCGGCCGCGCCCAGCGTGCGCAGCGCGTGCAGGTCCGAACGGGCTACACGCGAGTGCTTCACGTCGCCGACGATCGCGATCTTCAACCGCGAGAAGTCCGCGCCCTTGGCCTGGCGCAGGGTCAGCATGTCCAGCAGCCCCTGGGTGGGATGGTTGCTGCGGCCGTCGCCCGCGTTGAGCAGCGCCGTGCCGGCATTGGCGGCGGCGGCGAGCTCGGCCACGGCGCCGTCCTGCTTGTGGCGGACGACGAAACCGCGCACGCCCATGGCTTCGAGGTTCTTCAATGTGTCGCGCGCCGTCTCGCCCTTGCTGGTGGAGGACGACGACGCATCGAAGCTCAGTACATCCGCGCCCAACCGTTGCGCAGCGAGGGTGAAGCTCATGCGGGTGCGGGTGGACGGTTCGAAGAACAGCGTGCATACCGCGGTGCCGGCCAGCGCGCCGCGCGCGTCATGCCCTTCGGCGAAGTGTTGCGCGCGGTCGAGCAGTGCGAGCAGTTGCGCGCGCGGCATCCCATCAAGGGTGAGCAAATGGCGCAGGGCGCCGAACGTGTCGGTCTGGGAGGTCATGCGGAAGGCAGGTTGGCGAGCGGGGTGGCGTCGTCGGGGGCGGCGAGCCAGCGTTCGATGATGACGGCCGCGGCCACGGCGTCCAGCGCCTCGGCATCGCGGCGGCGCTTGCGGCCTTCGGCGCGGTCGCTGGCGAAGCGCTGCGCGGCCTCGATGGAGCTGGAACGCTCGTCCACCAGCACCACCGGCAGCTTGCAGCGGCCGTGCAGTTCGCGGGCGAAGGCGTGCGCACGCTCGCGAATGGGTTGGTCGCCGCCCTCGAGGGTCATCGGATCGCCGATCACGATGCCGTCAGGGCGCCACTCCTTGAGCAGGCGATCGATGGCCGGCCAGTCGGGCCCGTTGGCGTGCACGTCCACCACGGCCAGCGCGCGCGCGCCGTGGCCAAAGGCGCTGCCCACCGCCACGCCGATGCGGCGTGCCCCCACGTCGAAGCCCAGCACCGTGCCGTCGCGACGAATGGTGGCGCTCATGCGTGCCCGGCGTAATCGGCCAGGTGGGCGAAGTCGACGCCAATGCGGCCGGCCGCGGCTTGCCAGCGCGCCTCCAGGGGCAGCGCGAAGAGCAATTCAGCGTCCACCGGCGCAGTCAGCCAGTCATTCTCGGTCAGCTCCTGCTCGAGCTGCCCTTGGCCCCAGCCGGCGCAGCCCAGCGCGACCAGGGCATGGGCCGGTCCCTCGCCCTTGGCCATCGCCTCGAGAATGTCGCGCGAGGTGGTGAGGAACAGGGTCTCACTCACCTGCAGCGAGGAATCCCAGCGCATGCCGCCATCGTGCAGCACAAAGCCACGCTCGGGATGCACCGGACCGCCCGCCAGCACGATCTGCGCGGCCATTGCGGGGTCGGGGGCCTCAAGCCCCATCTGCCCCAGCACGTCGCCGAGCGTGTACTCGGACGGCTTGTTGACCATGATGCCCATCGCTCCGTCGTCGTCGTGCTGGCACACCAGCGTGACGCTGCGGGCAAAGTTGCCGTCGGTCAACGCCGGCAACGCGATCAGCAACTGGTTGGTCAGGGGCGTGGGCATCAGTGACATACGCCCATTCTAGCCCGTGCCATACTCCGGGCGACATTCCGGCGGCCGTCCATGTCCAGCTACTGCGATTTCGCTCCGGGCCACCCCCTGCACGGCCCCTACCACGACACCGAGTACGGCGTTCCGCACCGCGACGAGACCGTGCTGTTCGAACGCCTGGTGCTGGAGATCAACCAGGCCGGCCTGAGCTGGGAAACGATCCTCAGGAAGCGTGACGGCTTCCGCCGCGCCTACGACGGGTTCGTCGTCGACACCGTGGCCGCCTACGGGCCGCGTGATCGCGAACGGCTGCTGGCCGACCCCGGCATCATCCGCAACCGGCTGAAAGTGGACGCCGCGATCCACAACGCCCAGGTGGTGCAGCGCCTGCGCGGCTCGCACGGCGGTTTCGCGCAATGGCTGGATGCGCACCTGCGCGACGGCGGCGCGGCCCGCGACAAGGCCGGCTGGGTCAAGCTGTTCAAGCGCACTTTCCGCTTCACCGGCGGCGAGATCACCGGCGAGTTCCTGATGAGCCTGGGGTACCTGCCCGGCACCCATCGCGAGGACTGTCCCGCCTTCGCCCGCATCGCGGCCTTGCAGCCGCCGTGGATGCGCGCGCAATAGCCCCCTCTTTTCGGACGCGTAACGGAGTACGTACGAATGGATCGTCGCAGTTTCTTGGCCGCAGGCACGTTCGCCGCGGCCTCCCCCCTGCTGGCCCAAGGCGCCCCCGCCGTCGCCACGCCACCGGGGCGTGCCCGCACACGCCCGCTTTTCACCGAGGTGAACCTGGTCCTGGACGGCCTGGGCCTCAGTCCGCCCGAGTACGCGGCCCTCTTGGCTGAAGTCGCGGCGGCCGAAGACTTCCAGCCCGACTCCTACAGCCTCGGCGGCGCCATCGAGCAGTTGGAACGCACGTTCGCGCGACTGCTCGGCAAGGAGGCGGCGATGTTCGTGCCGACCGGCACCCTGGCCAACCACCTTGCCGTGCGCAGGCTCGCACGCGAGGACCGGCGGGTGCTGGTGCAGGCGGAAAGCCACCTCTACAACGACAGCGGCGACGGCGCCACCGAACTGAGCGGCCTCAACCTGGTCCCCCTCGCACCGGGCCGCGCGACGCTGGAGCTTGACGACGTGCGTGCGTGGGTCGAACGCAGCGCCAGCGGTCGGGTGCGGGGCAAGGTCGGCGCCATATCCGTCGAGAGCCCGGTGCGACGCCTGGACCACCGCATGGCGGACTTCGCCTCGCTGCAGCACCTGAGCGGCTACGCGCGCGAGCAGGGCATCGGCCTGCACCTCGACGGCGCCCGCCTGTTCAACCTGCCCCTGCACTCCGGCCGCGGCCTTCACGAGTACACCGCGTTGTTCGACACGGTGTATGTCTCGCTGTGGAAGCACTTCAATGCCGCGGGCGGCGCCATCCTCGCGGGCAGCGCCCAGCTGCTGGAAGGGCTGTACCACACCCGGCGCATGTTCGGCGGGTCGTTGCCGCACGCGTGGTCGCAGGTCGCTGTCGCCCAGCGCTTTGCCACGACGTACGAACAGGACTATGCAAAGGCATGGCAGGCAGCGGACGAGCTCATCGCGCGCCTGGAGAGCAGCGGTCGATTCACGGCCCGCAAGCTGGAGACAGGTACCAGCCTCTTCTTCCTGTCCGCCCCCGGCGCCGCGTCCAACGTGCTGGATGCACTGACAACGCGGGCCCGCGCACGGGGCGTTCGGCTGCCCCATGCCAACCCTGCCACCGGCGAGTTCGGCCTGCAGGTGAATACGAGCCTGCTGCGCAAGACGCCCGCCCAGGTGGCAGGCGTGTTGATCGAGGCGTTGGCCGGCTGAGCCGGCCCCGCCTCAGCGCACCTCGGCCAGGTCCACGCCGTCCAGGCCAGAGGAGAGGGTCTTGGCATCGCCGCCCTGGGCCAGCTTGATGCGCAGGCGCACCTCGTTCTGGCTGTCGGCGTACCGCAGCGCATCCTCGTAGGTGATCTCGCCGGCCTGGTACAGCTCGAACAAGGCCTGGTCGAAGGTCTTCATGCCCAGCTGCACGGATTCCTTCATCACTTCCTTGAGCTTGTGGATCTCGCCGTCGCGGATGTAGTCCTGCACCAGCGGCGTGCCCAGCAGGATTTCCATCGCCACGCGCCGACCCTTGCCGTCCGGCGTCGGGATCAGCTGCTGCGCCACCACGCCCTTGAGGTTCAGCGACAGGTCCATCAACAGCTGCTGGCGGCGGTCTTCCGGGAAGAAGTTGATGATGCGGTCCATCGCCTGGTTGGCGTTGTTCGCATGCAGCGTGCACAGCACCAGGTGACCGGTTTCGGCGAAGGCGATGGCGTGGTCCATGCCCTCACGGGTGCGCACCTCGCCGATCATGATCACGTCCGGCGCCTGGCGCAGGGTGTTCTTCAACGCGGCCTCCCAGCTGTCGGTGTCGATGCCGACCTCGCGCTGGGTGATGATGCAGCCCTCGTGCTTGTGCACGAATTCGATCGGGTCCTCGATGGTGATGATGTGGCCCGTCGAGTTCTGGTTGCGGTAACCGATCATCGCCGCCAGCGACGTGGACTTACCGGTGCCGGTCGCGCCCACGAAGAGGATGATGCCGCGCTTGGTCATCGCCAGCGTCTTGATGATCGGCGGCAGGTTCAGCTCTTCCACCGTCGGGATCTTGGTCTCGATGCGGCGCAGGACCATGCCCACCTGGTTGCGCTGGTAGAAGCACGACACGCGGAAGCGGCCCACGCCCGACACGCCGATGGCGAAGTTGCACTCGTGCGTCTTCTCGAACTCCTCGCGCTGCTGCGGCGTCATCACGTTCAGCACCAGGTCGCGGCTCTGCTGCGGCGTCAGCGCGGTCTGGGTGATCGGCGAGATCTTGCCGTGCACCTTCATGGACGGCGGCATGCCGGCGGTAATGAACAGGTCCGAGGCCTTCTGGTGGGCCATCAGCTTGAGGAACGAGGTGAAATCGATGGTGCTCATGCGGTACTCCCCCGCCGTGCGCCCTTGGGCGCCACGGCCTAGAAATCAATCGATCGCGGCGACGAGATGCGCAGTCATTCGAACAGGCGCTTGTCCTTGGCGTACTCGCGCGCCTGCGGGCGCAGGATCAGGCCGCGCTTGACCAGGTCCTGAAGGTGCTGGTCCAGGGTCATCATGCCGGCCGACTGGCCGGTCTGGATGGCCGAGTACATCTGCGCCACCTTGTCCTCGCGGATCAGGTTGCGGATCGCCGGGGTGCCCACCATGATCTCCCACGCCGCGGTACGGCCACCGCCCACCTTCTTCAGCAGCGCCTGGCTGATGACCGCGCGCAGCGATTCCGACAGCATCGAGCGCACCATCGGCTTCTCGCCGGCCGGGAACACGTCGATGATGCGGTCGATGGTCTTGGCCGCCGACGAGGTGTGCAGGGTGGCGAACACCAGGTGGCCGGTCTCGGCTGCGGTCAGCGCCAGGCGGATGGTCTCGATGTCGCGCATTTCGCCGACCAGGATGTAGTCGGGGTCCTCACGCAGCGCCGAACGCAGCGCCTCGTTGAAGCCGTGCGTGTCGCGGTGCACTTCGCGCTGGTTGATCAGGCACTTCTGCGAGGTGTGCACAAACTCGATCGGGTCTTCCACCGACAGGATGTGCGCGTACTCGTTCTTGTTGATGTGGTCGAGCATCGCCGCCAGCGTGGTCGACTTGCCCGAACCGGTCGGGCCGGTGACCAGGATCAGGCCCTGCGGCTGGTTGATCAGGTCCTTGAAGATCTTCGGGCAGCCAAGATCCTCCAGGGTCAGCACCTCGGACGGAATGGTACGGAACACCGCACCCGCGCCGCGGTTCTGGTTGAAGGCGTTGACGCGGAAGCGCGCCAGCCCGGGAATCTCGAACGAGAAGTCGACCTCGAGGAACTCCTCGTAGTCGCGGCGCTGCTTGTCCGACATGATGTCGTATACCAGCGCATGCACCTGCTTGTGCTCCAGCGCCGGGATATTGATGCGGCGGACGTCACCGTCCACGCGGATCATCGGCGGCAGGCCCGCCGACAGGTGAAGGTCCGAAGCCTTGTTCTTGACCGAAAACGCCAACAGTTCGGCGATATCCATGCGTGCTCCCCCGCACTGCGTTGGAACCGGTCGCGCGACCGGCAAGTTGGAACGATACTACCCCTTGCGAAGCAGTATAGACCTGTACCTGCGTCGCCAATCCACCCAATGGACGAGACCACCGTCGTGCTCGCGAGCGCCCTTCAGGACGTACTTCGGCAACTTGATAACGCAGCCCGTTCAGCCAACCGGCCAACCCCGCGCCTGCTGGCCGTCAGCAAGATGCAGCCGGCGGCTCGGGTCGCTGAGCTGGCCGCCGCCGGCCAGCGTGCCTTTGGTGAGAACTACGTGCAGGAAGCGGCGGCCAAGATCGTCGAACTGGCGCCCCTTGGACTGGAGTGGCACCTCATTGGCCACCTGCAGTCCAACAAGGCCAAGGATGCCGCGCAGTTGTTCGACTGGGTGCAGACCGTGGACCGGCAGAAGCTGGTGACCGCGCTTGCCCACCATCGCGACCCCGACCGCCCGCCGCTGAACGTGCTGGTGCAGGTCAACATCGATGACGAGGCCAGCAAACACGGCTGCCGGCCCGAGGAGGTCGCGGCCCTGGCCCGCGCCATCGCATCCGAGCCACGGCTGAGGCTGCGCGGGCTGATGGCCATTCCCACGCCCTGGCCGGACCTGGCGCTTCGTCGTGCCGCCTTCGCCCGGGTGCGCGAGCTGTATGAGGCCTTGCACGAGGACCACCCCGGTGTCGACACGCTGTCGATGGGCATGAGTGACGACCACCCTGTGGCCATTGCCGAAGGTGCGACCATGGTGCGGGTGGGCACGGCCCTGTTCGGGAAGCGGCCGACCTCCCAGTAACGCCCCCCGCATCCGATCGGCGACCTTGTGCCGTAATGACCCCCAGGACAACGGCCCCGCCCTCACCCGTAACCCAGCCCCCTAACACGCAGGAAGCCGCATGAATCCGCAAGACACCCCCAATCTAGCCTTCATCGGTGGCGGCAACATGGCGCGCAGCCTGATCGGTGGACTCGTCGCACGCGGCGCCGACCCGTCGACGATCCGGGTCGCCGAGCCGGTGGATGTGCTGCGACATGCGCTGCAGCAGGACTTTGGCGTACACACCTTCGAACACGCCGCCGATGCGGTGCAGGGGTCCGACACCTGGGTGATGGCGGTGAAGCCGCAGGTCATGCGCGGCGTGTGCGAGGGTCTGTCCGCACCGGCGCAAACCGGGCGCCCGCTGGTGGTGTCCATCGCCGCGGGCATCACCACGGGACAGTTGGATCGCTGGCTGGGGGGCGGACTGTCGGTGGTGCGGACCATGCCCAACACCCCGGCGCTGCTGGGCGCCGGCGTCACCGGACTGTTCGCCAACGCGGCGACGGACAACGGGGGCCGCTCCCGCGCCGCGGCGCTCCTCGGCGCGGTAGGTGCGACGGTGTGGATCGACGACGAGCGCCTCATGGACGCCGTGACCGCCGTGTCCGGAAGCGGTCCCGCCTATGCCTTCCTGCTGGCCGAGGCCATGCAGCAGGCCGGCGAGGCACAGGGGCTCGACCCCGCAGCGGCCCGCGTGCTCGCCACGCAGACGCTGCTCGGGGCGGCCCGCATGTTGACCGAACGCAACGAGCCGGCCGACGAACTGCGCGCCCGCGTGACCTCACCCGGCGGCACGACGCAGGCCGCCATCGAGACCTTCGAGGCCGGGGGGTTCCGTGCCCTGGTGGCGCGCGCCATCGATGCCGCCACCGAGCGCGGTCGCCAGCTGTCGGCGGCCAACGACTGAGGGGCACGCCACCGGCGCCTGTAGTCAGGCGCCGCACTGATCCGCTGCCAGCCAGGAGTGACCGTCCCATGACCGCCCGCCCGCACCCGACGTCCCGCCACGGCCGTTCCTGGCCTGGGGGGGGCCTCGCTTCGATTCCACGCCTTGCGGCGTTGCTGCTGGTTGCGCTGGCCGTGTCCGGTTGCGGTGGCGACGGCCCTTCCCGGCCTGCGCTGTCGGCCACCGCCCCTTCCGCGCCGCAGGAGGCGGTGACCCGCATCGGGGACGTCACCATCCGCGCCAGCGTGGTGCAGACCTCGTCGCTGTCGGAGCCGGTGGCCATGCAGTACGGCATCGCCCGGAGCGACCGGCTGGCGTTGCTGCTGGTGGCGGTACGGCAAGGGCCGGAGGCACAGGAAACGGCGCTGCCGGCCACCGTCACCGCCACCGCCGTCGACCTGCGCGGACGGCGCCAGGACATCACGATGCGCGAGTTGCGCACGGGCGACCTGCTGGATTACGTCGGCACCGCTGAAATCGACCTGCCCGACACCTTGCGCTTCGAGCTGGCCATCGTGCGCGAGGGGGGCGCCCGGTCGACGATGCAGTTCAGCCGCGAGTTCTATCCGCGCTGAGGGTGACGGGCGCATCGCCGCGCGCCCACGCCTGGATGACCCTGGCGATCTCGTGCACGCCATCGGTCAACGCGGCCGGTCCCGGCTGCAGGATGGCCGGCGACTTGATTTCGTGCAGCCAGCCCCCGCGCACGGCCGGAACCTCTTGCCAGCCCGGGCGCGCAGCCACCTTCTCCGGGCGGAACTTCTTGCCGCACCACGAGCCCAGGATGATGTCCGGCGCGCGCGCAATCACGTCGCTCCCGTCGGCCAGGATGCGTCCCTTGGCGAGCGGCTCGGTCGCGCGCTCCGGAAAGATGTCATCGCCGCCCGCGATCCGCACCAGTTCCGACACCCAGCGGATGCCGGTGATCATCGGGTCATCCCACTCTTCGAAGTAGACCTTGGGTCGGCGCGACAGGCGGGCGGCCTGCCCGGCGATATCGTCCAAGCCACGTTGCAGCGTGTCGGCATAGTCCGCCGCGCGCTCGCCCGCCCCGACCAGCGCACCCAGGCGCCGGATGTAATCGAGGATGCCATCCACGCTGCGGTGGTTGCTGATCCACACCTCCACGCCGTGGCGGATCAACTCGGCGGCGATGTCGGCCTGGATGTCGGAAAAACCGATGACGAAGTCCGGCTGCAATCGCAGGATCTCGCCGATCTTCGCGCTGGTGAAGGCACTGACCTTGGGTTTTTCCTTGCGCGCGATCGCCGGACGCACGGTGAAGCCACTGATGCCGACGATGCGGTGCTGCTCACCCAGTGCGTACAGCGTCTCGGTGGGTTCTTCGGTCAGGCAGACGATGCGTTGGGGTCCCATCGCGCCATTGTGCCCAACGACCGCGCGGGGCAACAGCGCAATCAGGGGTACAGCATGCGCCGCGACCACTGGCCGGCGGCGTCGACCTCGTAATGCTGGCGCTCGTGCAGGCGGAAGTCCGCGCCGTACCAGAACTCGATCGCGACAGGCTTGACGCGAAAGCCCGTCCAGCGCGGCGGACGCGGCACGTCACGCCCCTCGTACTCGCGCTCGACCTCGGCCAGGCGCTGCTCGAAGGTGTCGCGATCGGGCAGCGTCCGGGACTGCTTCGAAGCCCAGGCGCCCAACTGGCTGACGCGCGGGCGTGAGGCGAAATAGGCGTCGGCCTCGGCGTCGGTGACGACTTCGACCGCACCTTCCACGCGCACCTGCACGCCATTGCGCACGCGCGGCCAATGGAACAGCAGCGCGGCCTGCGGGTTGGCCTGCAACTCGCGTCCCTTGCGGCCATCGAGGTGGGTATAGAACACGAAGCCCTGGCGGTCCCGCGCCTTGAGCAGCACCACGCGCGCGGAGGGGCGCCCTTCCGCGGTGGCGGTGGCCACGGTCATCGCGGTGGGGTCCGGTTCGCCGGCCGCGGAGGCCTCGGCGAACAGCGTTTCGAAGGTGGCGAGGGCTTCGTCCAGCAGATCAGGCGCGTTCATGCGCTGCATTGTGCGCCATCCGCACGGGGGGTGCGCCTGATCCTGATCAAACCCCGGCGCGCAGCGCGCCGGGGCGACGCCGGCCGCCGGACTCACTCGACGACGAACGACACGCGCATGTTGACCCGCCATTCGGTGACGTTGCCCTCGTTGTCCGTGACAACCTTGGTCTCGTTGACCCACGCGCCCTTGATGTTCTTCACCGATTCAGCGCACTTCTTCAGCCCACTCTTCACCGCGTCTTCCATGCTGGTCTTGGACGATGCGTTCAGTTCGATGACCTTGGCGATGGCCATGGCAAGTCTCCTGGTGACCGCGACCGGAATGGCGCGGGGCTCTGACCTTAGGCGTGCCGGCGTTAAGGCCGCGCAGTGGGTTGCGCACGAAACGGCCCCGCCGGCGGCCCGGTCAGGCCCCTACAATGGCCGTATGAATCCCGCCGCCAACCTCGTCCTCGTCGGCCCCATGGGCGCGGGCAAGACCACGCTGGGTCGCGCCCTGGCCGCGCGACTGGGTCTGGGCCTGCGGGACGTGGACCTGGCCGTGGAACACGAGGCGGGCGACAGCGTCGCGGCCATCTTCGCGCGCGAGGGCGAGGCCGGCTTCCGTGCCCGTGAGAAGGCCGCCCTGGCGAAGCTGCTGGCGGAAGAAGGGGTGCTGATCGCGACCGGCGGCGGCGCCGTTCTGGATGCCGAAAGTCGACAGGCGATGCGCGAGCGGGCGTTCGTGGTCTACCTGCCGGTGGACGTGGCGACGCAACTGGCGCGCCTGGCCGACGACAGGGACCGCCCGCTGCTGGCGCGACCTGACCGCGGGCAGGTTCTTCAAGACCTCGCCGCCGCGCGCACGCCGTTGTACCGGAACGTGGCGGACCTCGTTTTCGACACGACCGGGCTCACCCCGGACCAGGCCACCACGCGGCTGGCCGAGCAGCTGGGCACCCACTGGATGCGACAGGGAGCAACCGCATGAACACGGTCCGCACGGTCAAGGTGGGCGGTGACTACCACTACCCCATCGCCATTGGCCCGGAGTTGCTGGGCGATGGAACCCGGCTGGCACACACGCTGCGCGGGCGCCATGCGCTGATCGTCAGCGATGGCAACGTGGCGTCGCTGTATGCCGACAAGGTCGAGGCGGCGTTGCGTGCGTCCCGCCCGGACCTGGTGATCCGCCGCTTCGTGATCGCGCCGGGCGAGCATGAGAAGACCCTGGCGCGCTTCGGCGAGTGCGTCGAGGCGCTGGCCGCCATGGGTGCCACCCGCGACGCCACCGTGCTGGCGCTGGGCGGCGGCGTGGTGGGCGACCTGGCGGGCTTCGCCGCCGCCTGCTGGATGCGCGGCATCGACTGCGTGCAACTCCCCACCTCGCTGCTGGCCATGGTGGATTCGTCGGTGGGCGGCAAGACCGCGGTGGACCTGCCGGCCGGCAAGAACCTGGTCGGTGCTTTCCACCCGCCGTGCGCGGTGATCGCCGATACGGCCACGCTGCGCACCCTCCCCGACCGCGAGTTGCGCGCCGGGCTGGCCGAAGTGGTCAAGTACGGTGCGATTTTCGACGCACAATTCCTGCACTGGCTCGAAGGCCATGCGGAGGCGCTGCTGGCGCGGGATGACACGGCCCTGGCACACGCCATCGCGCAATCGTGCGAGTACAAGGCCGACGTCGTGGCGCGCGACCCGTTCGAGCATGGCGACCGGGCCATGCTGAACTTCGGCCACACCTTCGGCCATGCCATCGAAACCGAGCAGGGCTACGCCGGCACCACCGGGGAAGGCCTCAACCATGGGGAGGCGGTGGCCGTGGGCATGGTGCTGGCGGCACGACTGTCCGCGGCACTGGGCATGGCGCCTGCCGGCGATGCCGACCGGCTGCAACGGCTGTTGACGCGGCTGGGCCTGCCGACCGCCGTGCCCCCGGGACTGGCGCCCGAGGCCCTGCTGGCGCGCATGCGCCTGGACAAGAAGGCCGACGCCCGCGGCCTGCGCTTCGTGCTGTGGACGGGAGCGGGCAAGGCCTGCATCACGTCGGGCGTGGACGAGGAGGCCGTGCGGCGCGTGCTGGCCCACGGCTGAGCCAAGCTGCGGCTACAATGGCAGGCCATGCGCCTGCTCCTGCAACAACGGCCCGAGGGCCACGAAGCTCCCCGCTTCGTGCAATTGATGCTGCAACCCGACCTTTTAGGCGGGTGGACGCTGGTGCGTGAGTCCGGCCAGATCGGCGGGCGCAGCCAGCTGCGCCGCGACCAGTTCATGGACCAGGACAGCGCGCTGGCCGCGCTGGAGAAAGCGCGCGACCAGCACATCAAGCGCGGCTTCCAGCTGATGTTCACCCAGGGCGCGGACGCGCCGCGGTGAGCGGCGCCACCCTTGGGCGCCCCGACCTTTGCGCCGTCCTGGTGGCCACCCCCGACGTATCGCACGTGTCGCGCACGACTGACCGGCGCGCCTCCCACTCCGTTTCCTGACCGCACCGCGCCACTTGGCGCCTGAGGACTTCCGCATGACTGCCTACGCCCCGCTGACCAACGATCGCTTTCTCCGTGCCCTGCGCCGGGAGCCGGTCGACTGCACGCCGGTGTGGCTGATGCGCCAGGCCGGCCGCTACCTGCCGGAGTACCGAGCGACCCGCGCCGCCGCCGGCAGCTTTCTCGGCATGGCCAAGAACCCGGAGATTGCCTGCGAAGTGACGCTGCAGCCGCTGCGCCGCTTCCCGCTGGACGCGGCCATCCTGTTCTCCGACATCCTGACCGTGCCCGACGCGATGGGCCTGGGCCTGTACTTCGTGGAAGGCGAAGGCCCCAAGTTCGAGCGACCGGTGCGCAGCGCCGCCGACATCGCCAAATTGGCCGTGCCCGACATGGGCACCGAGCTGCGCTACGTGATGGACGCGGTCAGCCTGATCCGCCGCGAACTCAACGGGAGCGTGCCGCTGATCGGCTTCTCCGGCAGCCCGTGGACGCTGGCCTGCTACATGGTCGAAGGCGGCGGCAGCAAGGACTACGCGCGGGTGAAGTCGCTGGCGCTCAACGATCCGGCCGCGATGCACCGACTGCTGGAAGTCACCACTGACGCCGTGATCGCCTACCTGTCGGCGCAACGCGCGGCCGGCGCTCAGGCGCTGCAGGTGTTCGACACCTGGGGCGGGGTGCTGTCACCGGCCATGTACCGCGAGTTCTCGCTGCGCTACCTCAAGCGCATCGCGCAGGAACTGCCGCGTGGCGAAGGCGCCGACCGCACCCCGCTGATCCTATTCGGCAAGGGCAACGGTGCCTACGTCGAAGAGTTGGCCGCCACCGGCACCGAAGGCGTGGGCATCGACTGGACCGTGGACCTGGGCGATGCCGCGCGCCGCACCGGCGGCAAGGTCGCGTTGCAGGGCAACCTCGACCCGGTGACCTTGTACGCGTCGCCCGATGCCATCCGTGCCGAAGTGGGCCGTGCACTGGACAGCTACCGCGACGGCAACAACGGTTCTCGCGAAGGCCATGTGTTCAACCTGGGCCACGGCATGTCGCCGGACATGAACCCCGAACACGTGGCCGTGCTGGTCGACGCGGTGCACGCGCACAGCCGCCGCTGAGCAACATTGAGGCGGGTGCGCCAGTCGGCGCACCCGTTGTCTCACGCGCTGTTGGCGGGGTTCCCCGCCAAACCCGCCAGTACCTCAGCCAACATCGCGCCGGTCACCGGCTTGCGCAGGAAGCGGTTGAATCCCGCCTCCAGCGCCTGCTCCACGGCCGCCTCGTCTGACCGCGCGGTGAGCGCCACCAGCGGCCCCTGGAACGCGCGTGCGCGCACCTGGCGCGCCACGCTCAAGCCGTCCATCCCGGGCAAATCCAGGTCGAGCAGGACCACATCGAATGCCTGCGAGGCGGTGGCGGCAAAGGCGGCGAGCGCGTGGGGCGCGTGGTGCACGCGATGCCCCTGCGCCTGCAGCAGCCCGGCCACCACGTCCGCCACGGTGGCGTCGTCTTCCACCAGCAGGATGCTCAGCGCGTGCGTGGCATTGGCGGCTGCACCCGATGGCCGCGCGGCCCGGGCTTCGGCATGCGCGTCCACGGGTGGCGCGGCCTCATCCAGTGGCAAGTGCACCGTGAAGCGCGCCCCTTCGCCCAATGCCCCTGAAACGCTGATCCGGCCCCCCATCGCCCCCGCCAGTTCCTGGCAGATCGCCAGCCCCAGACCGCTACCGCCGTAACGCGCGGCGGTACGCGCACCGTCGGCCTGCTCGAAGCGACGGAACAGGCGCGCCGCCTGCTCTTCGCTCAGGCCAGGACCGGTATCGGCAACCTCCAGGACCAGGCCTGCGGGTGACAGGGTGCCCACGCGCAGCGAAACGCTGCCGTGCTCGGTGAACTTGATGGCATTGGCCAACAGATTGGTCAGGATCTGCGCGATCCGGTTCGCGTCGCCCAGCAGGCCGGCGGGCAGTTCGTCCGCGACGTGGGTCTGGAACGCCAGTCCCTTCTGCCGCGCCAGCGGCGCCATCAGGGCCACCGTTTCCTCCACCAGCGCGCGCGGATCAAAGGGCTGGAGGTCGAGCTCCAGCTTGCCCGACTCGATGCGCGCCAAGTCCAGCGCGTCGTTCACCAGACGCAGCAGCCGCTCGCCGGCACGCCGGATCGATTCGACATAGCCGTGCTGCTGCCGGTCCAAGGACGTGCCCAGCAGGAGCTCACTCATGCCCAGCACGCCGGTCATCGGCGTACGGACTTCGTGCCCAAGCGTGGCAAGGAACCGGGTCTTGGCCAGCGATGCCTGCTCGGCCATTTGCCGCTCGTGCCGCGCCATCTGCAGCGCATGACGGCGCCGCAGGCGAAGGCGGTAGACCTGGACAAACCACCACGCCAGCAGCAGCGCCAGCGCCGCGGCACCGGTCGCTGCCGCCGGCGTACGCCACCAGGGCGCCGCAACATCGAAGGCGATTCGCTGGACCGGTGACCACACGTTGTCGGCGTTGCGTGCCCGGATTGCCAGCCGGTAATTGCCTGGCGCCAGCGCACTGAATACGCGCTCCCCCCGCATGCCCACGTCGACCCAGTCACTGTCATGGCCTTCCAGGCGGAAACGGTAGGCGTGCGTCAACGCATTGTTGAACGACAACAGGCGAGCCGCCACGCGCAGGTCACGGTCGTCGTGGGCCAACTGGAAACCGCCCTCGTTACCCAGTCGGTGAACGCCCGCGTCGTTGCGAACCTCGATGCCTTCCAGCACCAGGCGAGGCGGACGGTTTGAAGGCCTCACCACCGCGGGGTCGTACAGCACCAACCCTTCGGGCGTCCCCGCCATGATGCGACCATCGCCCGGGCGCGCGACCGGCGGCCCGCTGAATTCCTGGCTGGGCAGGCCATCGGCCACGCCGAACACGCGTGCGCTTCGCGCATCCGGGTCGACGCGGATGATGCCGCGCACACTGGTCAACCAGACAATGCCTTCGGCATCCAGGGTGATGCCGTTGGCCACCACCTGCGGCAGTCCGCCCTTGGCGTCCAGGCGCCACATGCGCTCGTAGCCCTTGGCCGTCTTTCGATAACGCTCGATGGCATCGTTGCGGGCAATCCATGCCTGCCCGTCGGTACCCCAGGCCACGTGGCGCACGTCTGCGGATGGCATGCCGGGCACGGGCTCAAGCCGCATTCGCGCCCCATTCCATGCCAGGACGCCGTGTTTTCCCAGCACCCACGGCCGGCCATCCGGCGCCAATGCCAGCGAAACCAACTGGACGTCGCGAGGCAGCCCGTGGTCGTCCCCTGGCGACAGGTTACGCAGCACGCGCCCCTCGGCGTCACGCAATTGCAGGCCATTGGCCTCCGTCGCAATCCAGATGGCGCCATCACGATCTTCCACCATCCCGATGGGTTCAAATGCGAGCGCTTCCGCCGACGGGGACGTGCTGCTCCAGCGCCGCACACTGCGCGTGCGAGGGTCGAACCGGACCAGGCCTGCGACGTAGCTGACCCACACCCGGCCACGCTGGTCTTCCAGGACCGAGTGCACGATCAGCCCCTGGCCCACATCCTGCAGTACATGTTCGACACCGCCGGACTCCGGGTCGAACCGGTCCAGCACGCCCCCGGTGCCCACCAGCCACATGTTTCCGTCCCGGGAGGGCGCCACGCCGAGCACATGGGCATTGGCCAATGACGCCGGATCCTCCAGTCGACGCGGCAACACCGAGAACTGACGCCAGTTCGGGGGCAGGTACCACAACCCGTTGCTGCTGCTGGCAAACCACAGGCCGCCTTCATGGTCCTCGTAGGCCTTGACCCATGGCGGGCGCACGCTGCCGCGGCTGGAAAGGCTGTAAAGCGGCACCACGGACAACACGCCGTCGTTGTCCCGCCCCAACCCTTGGGGAATATCCAGCCAGCGGCTGCCGTCCCGATCGCGATGCAACACGTGCAGTACGCCGTCGCGGCCGTAGGGGCTAGGATCCACGCGGCCGTCGGGGTGACGCACGGCCACCCCCTGGCTGGTGCCGACCCAGAGCGTCCCGTCCGGCTCCACGGTCATCGCGTTCACCAACGATGCGCCCAGCGACGCCTCGGCAAGCCGCTCGAAATCCCGGCCCGTCCACCGCGCAACGCCGGCCTTGGTGCCCACCCACAGCGTGCCGTCCGGCGCGACCAGCACCTTCGATACGCTTGGATGCGGCACGCTGCGCGGATCGCCGGCGCGGGGCATGAATCGCGTGGCGCGGCCCCTGCCGTCGAGCCGGTACAGCCCATGGTCAGCGGTGCCGAACCAAATGTCGCCGTTGGCCGTGGACGTGACGGTCCAGATGTCGTTGCTGGCCATCCCCGGCGTGTTGCGGGTGTCGAAATAGCGGAACGCCTGGCGCGCCTCGTCCAACATGGCCAGGCCGGCCATGCGCGTGGCCACCCACAGGCGATTGCGCGCATCCACGTGGACGCTCCAGACGAAGTTGTCCCGCAGTCCCTGCTCGATGCGCCACACCCGGTAATTCAGTCCGTCAAAGCGGGCCAGGCCATCGCTGGTCGCAATCCAGAGGTAGCCGTGGTGGTCCTCGGCCAGGTCGTTGATCCGGTTCGAGGGCAACCCGTCGGCCACGGTCAACTGCCGCAGGCGCGGCGTCTCGGGCAGCCCGGCGTCTGCCTCCGGCAGGGCCAGTGCCCACAGCAGGCACAACGATGCCAACAGCCGCTTACCCCATCCCTGCATGCCCCGCGCCTCCCTCTGCGCCACGGTCTGAACGACTGACTGGCGGCTCTCCACCGCCTCTCCCCGCGGCAAGGCTGGGCGATGAGGACGCGGCATGCAAGCCCGCGTCCCATGAGCCCCCCGTCCCGAATTGACCGTGAAGCCGTTCCGCGTGCCTACAATCGATCACTCCACCGCACCCCTGGGCCATCCATGACGCTGACACGCCCTCGCCTGATCGCCGCCCTGGCGGGCACCTTGTTGGCCAGCAGCAACGCGCGTGCCGCCGAGCCGGAGGCCTATGCACTGGACCCCGTGCATACCCGGATCCAGGTCGCCGTTGACCACGCGGGCTTTTCGAAGGCGCTGGGGATCGCATCCGGGAGCACTGGCACCATCTGGTTCACACCGGAGGACCTTGCGGCCACGCGCTGGGACATCGCCCTGCCCCTCGGCCGCCTCGACTTTGGCGACGCGAAGTGGAACGCGGCGGTCCAGGCGGCCAACCTGCTCGACGCCAGCCGTCATCCCGAGGCGCGTTTTGTCTCGACTACCGTCACCCCTGTCGATGCAACACATGCGCGGGCCTGTGGCGACCTGACGCTGCGCGGCGTGACCGCCCCGCTCTGCCTGGACGTCACCGTCAATGCGGTCAAGCGCCATCCGCTACCTCCGTTCCGCCGGACCGCCGGCTTCTCCGCCTCCGGCACCATCAGCCGCAAGGCGTTCGGGATGGGCGCGTGGCCTAACGTGATCGGCGACGACATTGCGCTGCGCATCGAAGCCGAAGCGGTGCGGGCACGCAATGACGAGCCAGCATCGGCACCCGATGCTCCCGGGGCGCAGCGGGCGGGCAGCAGCAGCAGCGCCCCCACGTCGGCCGGTGCGGCGGAGCCACGCTCATGAGCTTCAGGAATACCCCCGAGCGCTGGGGATGGGTCAGCCAGCTGCTGCATTGGCTGATCGCGCTGGCGATCGTGGTGATTGCCATCATCGGCCTGAGCATGGGAGACCTGCCCAATTCACCGCGAAAGGTCTCGGTGTATGCCTTGCACAAGTCCTTGGGACTGACGGTGCTGGCACTGGCCGCCGCACGTCTGGCGTGGCGCCTGTACGCGGGCGCGCCACGCCACCTGCCCGGTGTCCCGGCCTGGCAGCGATGGGCCGCTTCAGCCACGCACGTCGGGCTGTATCTGATGATGTTCGCGATGCCCCTGACGGGCTGGTGGCTGAACTCAGCCGCCGGCTACCCGCTGCAATGGTTCAAGGCATTCAACCTGCCCGCGCTGGCGGCGCAGGACGATGGCATGCGGGCGCTGGCAGAAGCGGCGCACGAGGCAGGCTTTTGGCTGTTGCTGCTGATGGTGCTGGTGCACGCGGGCGCAGCGTTGTTCCACCACGTGTTCCTGCGCGATGACACCTTGCGGCGCATGCTGCCGCGACGCCAACGCTAGCCCAGGAATCGCCGCAGCTTCTCCAGGTCAAAGGGCCAATCCAGTTCGGTTCCACGACGCGCATCCCGCAGGACGGGCACCCGGTCGCCGTAGCACGCCTCCAGCGTGTCGTCGCCGTCGATGAACACGCTCTCGAACTCGGGCACGCGCGCCTGCGCCAGCACGTCGAGCGCCAGATCGCAGAGATGGCAGTCGTCGCGTTGGAACAGGGTCAATCCGGGCATGGCAGGCGTCACTCTTTCGATGCGATTGCGTATGGACAAGAACGGAGCGTCGCGACGCGCGAGGCGGCCCCAGCCCGCGTAGCATAATGGGTTGCCCGCGGCCGGATGCCGCGCCCCCCTGCATGGTTGGTTGGAGATTCCCGTGGCTGTCAGCAGTTTCGACCTGTTCAAGATCGGCATTGGCCCAAGCTCCTCGCATACGGTCGGGCCGATGCGCGCGGCGGCGCGCTTCGTCGAGGGCTGGCTGGTGGAGAACGGCGACTTGCAGCGCACCGCCCGGGTGCGTGCCGAGGTGTTCGGCTCTCTGGCCCTGACCGGTCGAGGACACGGCACCGACAAGGCCGTGCTGATGGGACTGGAAGGCCACATGCCGAATCTCATCGACCCGGACATCATTCCGGCGGCGTTGGAGCGCATCCGCGCCAGCAAGCGCATCCGCCTGCATGGCGAACATGAGATCGGTTTCGACGAGAAGCACGACCTGATCATGAACAAGCGGCAGAAGCTGCCGTTCCATACCAATGGCATGCGCTTCACCGCCTATGACGGCAATGGCGAGGTCATCGCCACGCGCGACTATTACTCGGTGGGCGGCGGCTTCGTGGTCAACCAGGACGAGGCGGCCGAAGACCGCATCGTCGCCGACGAAACCGAACTGCCCTACCCGTTCCACTCCGGTGACGAACTGCTGGCGCGCTGTGCCGAAAGTGGCCTCAGCATTGCCGAGCTGATGTTCGCCAACGAGCAGGCCTGGCGCACGCCGGAACAAATCCACGCGGGCCTGGACGAGATCTGGGCCGCGATGTCCGCGTGCGTGGCGCGCGGCATTCGCGAGGGCGGCACGCTGCCGGGTGGCCTGCACGTAAGCCGACGGGCACCCGCGCTGCACAACGAGCTCTCCTCGCGCCCCGAAGCCGCGATGCGCGACCCGCTCACCACCCTCGACTGGGTCAACCTCTATGCACTCGCGGTCAACGAGGAAAATGCCGCGGGAGGCCGCGTGGTCACGGCACCGACCAACGGCGCGGCGGGCATCATCCCGTCCGTGCTGCACTACTACGACCGCTTCTGCCCGGGCGCCAGCATCCACGGCGTGCGCACGTTCCTGCTGACCGCCGCGGCCGTGGGCATCCTGTACAAGGAAAACGCCTCCATCTCCGGCGCGGAGGTCGGCTGCCAGGGCGAGGTGGGCGTGGCCTGCTCGATGGCGGCCGCGGGTCTCACGGCGGCCATCGGCGGCACCAGCAGCCAGATCGAGAACGCGGCCGAGATCGGCATGGAGCACAACCTCGGCCTCACCTGTGACCCGATCGGCGGCCTGGTGCAGATCCCGTGCATCGAGCGCAATGCGATGGGCGCGGTGAAGGCGATCAACGCCAGCCGCATGGCCATGCGTGGCGACGGCAAGCACAAGGTGTCGCTGGACAAGGTCATCAAGACCATGCGGGACACCGGGCGCGACATGCAGGACAAGTACAAGGAAACGTCGCGCGGAGGCTTGGCCGTTAACGTCATCGAGTGCTGATGGCGCTAGTGGCTCCGGCTGTGCCGATGCCTTTCCGGCGACTGCGCCCTCTGACCGCGACGAGTTTCGGGCGGCGTCGGGTCAGATAGGCGGATTCGACTCCACCGCCACCGGTGTGTGATCCATCAGCCGCAAAAGCGCAGCACGTCGTCCAGCAACCCGGCCGCGGTCACCTCGGCACCCGCCCCGGGCCCCTGGATCACCAGCGGCTGGCGGCTGTAACGGTCCGACCAGATCGCCACGCGGTTGTCGGTGCCGGCACCGCCGGCCAGCGGGTGGTCGGCCGGCAGGGATTCCAGCCCCACGCGCGCCTTGCCGTGCTCCAGCCGCGCGATGAAGCGCAGCTTCTCCCCGTTCTTGTAGGCCTGCGCGAATCGGTCACGCAATGGCTGGTCCAACACGGGAAGCGCGGCATCCACCTCTGCTTTCGGCAGGACCGCCAGCGCGGATGGCACCAGCGACGTCACGTCCACGTCGTGCGATTCCAGTTCGACGCCCGCCGCCCGGGCGAGGATCACGATCTTGCGGCGTACATCCTCGCCGGACAGGTCGTCGCGGGGATCGGGTTCGGTGTAGCCCGCCTCGCGCGCCTCGCGCACGAAACCGGAAAACGGGCGCAGGCCATCGTAATGGTTGAACAACCAGGCCAGCGAGCCGGAAAGGACGCCGGCGATGGCGTGGATGCGGTCACCGCCGGCCCTCAATTCGCGAATCGAGCGGATCAGCGGCAGGCCGGCGCCCACCGTCGCGCTGTCACCGTAGCTCGCGTCGCCCTCGGCACAGGCCGCGCGGATCGTGCGCCAGCGTTCCAGCGAAGTGCCCTGGCCCAGCTTGCACGCCGTGACCACGTGGATGCCTTGGGACAGCCAGCGCGCGTGGTGCGCCGCCGCCACCTCGCTGGCGGTCGCGTCGACCACGATCCGCGCGCCCGTGCCGATCCCCAACGCTGACTCCACCGCTGACAAACGGCTGGGCTGGCCCTCGTGCTGCAACAGGTCGGCCACGCCTTCCGGCAACAGTCCAAAGCGACCGCCCAAGGCATGTCGAGAATTGGCCGCATACACCAGCGTCAGGCGCGCGCCCTGCGGCGTGCCCGACCACGACGTGAGGCGCTCCAGTACGGCACGGCCGACCGTGCCTGTGCCGAGCAACGCGATACGGGCCGGCGCACGCGACGCCTGCGGGGCGAGGTCGGCCACTTCCGCGACGACGGCGCTCACAGCGCGGCGCGTTTGTGGGTGTCGGCCACGGCGAGCGCGCGGTCGAGTGCAGCGGCGATGTCGGCCATCAGGTCATCGGCATGCTCGATGCCAACCGACAGACGCAGCAAGCCATCGCCGATCCCCGCTGCCGCACGCGCTTCGGCGGTCATTGCCGCATGGGTCATGGTGGCCGGGTGGGCGATCAGGCTTTCCACGCCGCCGAGCGATTCGGCCAGAGTGAAGCACTGCAGGCCGTCGACGAACGCCCGCACCGCCGCCTCACCGCCTTCGATCTCCACGCTGAGCATGGCCCCGAAGCCGTGCTGCTGGCGCGCGGCCAGCGCATGGCCCGGGTGGGAGGCCAGCCCCGGGTAATGCACGACGCGCACCGCCGGATGGGCATCCAGCAGCGCCACCAGCGCCTGGGTGTTCTCCTGGTGCACGCGCAGACGCGCATTCAGCGTGCGCAGGCCACGCAGGGTCAGAAAGCTGTCGAACGGCGAGCCGGTGATGCCCAGTGCATTGGCCCACCACACCAGTTGCTGGTGCAGCTCGGCCTCGCGCGCGACCACTGCGCCGCCGACCACGTCGCTGTGTCCGTTGATGTACTTGGTGGTGGAATGCACCACCAGGTCGGCACCGAACTCGATCGGACGCTGCAGCGCTGGCGAGAGGAAGGTGTTGTCGACCACCGCGATCGCACCGGCGGCATGCGCGGCCTCGATCACGAAGCGCAGGTCGGTGACGCGCAGCAGCGGATTGGACGGCGTTTCGATCCACACCACGGCCGGCCCCTGCGCCAGTGCATCGCTCAGCGCGCGCGCGTTCGTCAGGTCTACGGTCAGCAGCTCGAACAGGCCCTTCTTTGCCAGCGCGTTGAACAGGCGCCAGCTGCCGCCGTAAGCATCGTGCGGCACTACCAGCTTGTCGCCCGGCTTCAGGCAGGCGTGCAGCACCACGGTGATCGCGGCCATGCCGGTGGCGGTGATGACACCGCCCGCGCCGCCTTCCAGCTCGGCCAATGCCTCGCCCAGCAAATCGCGGGTCGGATTGCCGCTGCGCGTGTAGTCGTAGGTGCGCTTCTCGTTGAAGCCGGCGAAGCTGAAGTTGGAGGAGAGCACGATGGGCGGCGTCACCGCGCCAAAGGCCACGTCACGATCGATGCCGGCGCGCACGGCCGAGGTACACACGTTGCGGTTGCTCATGCTGCTTGCTCCAGTTGTTCGGCCAGCGTGGTGCGGAGGACCCGGGCGATCTCGCCCTCCTCCTTCAGGAATGCGTCGTGGCCGTACACCGAACGCAGCACGCAAAGTCGGGTCTCGCCGCGCAACCGCTCGACGAGGGCATAGGCATCCTGCAGCGGTACCAGGCGGTCTTCCGCCACGGCCACCACCGTCACCGGCAAGGCAATGCGGCCCGGGTCAACGGCTTGCAGATCGATGGATTCAGACAGGCGCAGGAACGCGGTGGCCGGCGTGCGTTCCACGTACTTCTGCCCGCAATGGTCCAGGTAGGCTTCGGCACCGACGCGGACGCGGCCTTCCACCACCTGCGGCGCTTCGAAGCGCGCGTCAAATTCTTCCGGGCTGCGGTAACTCAGCACGGCCAGTTGCCGCGCCAGCGACAGGCCATGCGATTCGTCGCACTGCAGGGCGCCCAGCGCCACGGCCTGGCGCTGCAAGGCCCGCCATGCACTCGAGAACGGATGCGCGCGGTGCACGCCGCTGATGGCGACAAGTTGCCCCAGTCGCGGCCCATGGCGCTCGGCAAACTGCAGGCCCACCATCGCCCCGTAGGACGCCCCCACAAAGGCCTCCAACCGCTCCGTCTTCAGCGCATCCAGCAACGCGGCGATGGCATCGGCCTGGTCGGCCGGATCGATGACCACGTCCAGACCGCCGCAGGCACCGATCCAGTCACACGACAGCACGCGCTGCTGGCTGGGGTCGATCGCACGCCCCACGCCCACCTGCTCCTGCCACCAGCCGGCCTCGGGGAACGCTGCGCTGGCGGCGACATGGCGGTGCGCGGAGATGCCGCCGGCGACGAACACCATCGGCAGCCCCGCCTCGCCCAGCAATTCATAACGCACCGTCACGTCACGCAGCCCCGCGTGGCGCATCGGCAGGCGCACGCTCACCTCGCCGCGAACGGCGGGAATGGCAGCCTGGGGGAAGGCGAACGCGAGCGCACTGTCGTGGCGGTCGGCGGTGGTGGCAGCGGAAATGGTCAGGCTCATCGTGGCATCCATGGAATCAGGGCCATCGAGCTGACAGTGCTACCGGTCGCCTGCGGGAACCCGCGGGGACTGGACGCAACCATCTTCCGGCGACGCAAGGTCACCGCAGGAATTGGCACCTTCGCACTGCTCGCACAGTGCTGGGTTGCCCCGGCTTCTAAGGGCCTGTCCCTCAGCCGGTCTCGATGGATGGCCCCAGTCTGCCGCCCGCCCCACGCGAAGTCAATCGCTTTATCCGCATAGAGCGATTTGTCATAAGCGCCACCCCTGTGCACTTGGCCCACGCAGCGCGATCGCCGGCGCGCGGCTACACTCCCGCCATGCACGCACGTATCGTCCTGGCCGCATTGCTGGCGGCCACCCTCGCAGGCTGCTCCACCGCCCCGGTCCGGAGCTCTTCCGCCACCAGCGACCACGCCCGCCATGTCGCCTCCCCGGAGTCGCGGCTGATCCCCGAGACGTTCGTCTCGACGGAGACTCCCGGCGAAGAGTTGGACTCCTTGGCCACCTGGCCGGCGGAAGACGGGCGCACTTGGGTCATCGCAAGCGCGAAGCGGTCCCACCGCCTGCTGGTACTCGATGGCGACACCGGCGCGCAGCTGCGCAGCTTCGGAGAACCCGGCAAGGGCGCCGGCCAGTTCAATCGGCCCAACGGCGTGGCCGTGCAGGGCGACCTCCTGTTCGTAGTCGAGCGCGACAACCACCGCGTGCAGGTGTTCACGCTGCCGGATTTCACCTACGCGGGCGTGTTCGGAGCGGACGTGCTGAGAAGCCCCTACGGCCTGTGGGTGGATGAGACGGCACCGGGCGAGCTGGAGGTCTACGTCACAGACAGCTTCATGAAGGGCGAGCGGTACGACGTGGTGCCCCCCTTCGAGGAACTGGACCAGCGCGTGCGGCGTTTCCATGTCACCGTCGACGATCGTGGGACCATCCAGGCCCGTCACGCGGGCTCGTTTGGCGATACCCGTCCGGAAACCGCGCTGCGCATGGTCGAATCCATTGCGGGCGACCCGGCGAATCGACGCCTGCTGATCGCCGACGAGGACCGCCGCCACCTGTCCACGTTGCGCGAATACACCTTCGATGGTCAGTACACCGGCCGACGCATGCCCGAGGCCAGTTTTGGCGCCGAAGCCGAGGGCATCGTGCTGTGGCGCTGCCAAGGCGATGCCGGCTATTGGATTGCCGTCGACCAGCTGGCGCCGCGCGCCATCTTCCACTTGTTCGACCGCAACACGCTCAAGCCGGTGGGCAGCTTTCGCGGTGACGTGACCGCGTATACGGATGGCATTGCCCTGCATGCGGCCACGACCGCGGTTTTTCCGGCTGGCGCATTGTTCGCCGTGCACGACGACAAGGCGGTCGCCGCGTTCGACCTGCAGGAGGTCGCGCGCGTGTTCAACCTGCCTGCCGAATGCACGCGCTGACAATGGCAGGTTTGAAGCAACCGACGCTGTGGGTCGCTTCGGCCATCCTGGTCGGCGCGACGTGCCTCGCGCACGCCGCCAAGGTGTACAAGTGGACGGATCGCAATGGCGTCACGCATTACGGCGACCACGTTCCGCAAGGCGCGACCGCGGCGCCGGCGCGCATCAGCGTCATCCCGGTAACCGCCCAGCCCTCGGCGATCGCGCGCCTGCGCGTCGAGCGTGCGGGCGAGCGCTACCTTGCCTGGGCGGACAACGCGCTGGCGGGTCCGATCGAAGTCGCGCTGGACTTCAACCGGGTCAACAACGTGTCGGGAAGCCCGCACCTGCCCATCCGCAAGGTGGTGCCAGCGCGCAACAGCACGCTGGTCTCAACCCTGGACGTGGTTGACCCGGGGCGCGGTGGCGATTTCGAGTTGGCCATGGACAGCGTGCCGGGCGACCCCGCCGCGCGGCCGCTGGATGTCGAGTACCGGCTGCCATTGCGCCAGGACCAGTTCCGCATCGACCAGGGCTTTGGCGGCAGCTTCAGCCACAACGACCCGCAGAACCGTTATGCCGTCGACTTTGCGGCCCCGGTGGGCACGCCCGTGCTTGCGGCGCGCGCGGGCACCGTGATGCAGGTGGAGTCGGACTTCGAAAAGGCCGGCCTCAACCAGGAGAAGTACGGCGGCCGCGCCAATTTCGTGCGCATCGTGCATGACGACGGTTCGATGAGCCTGTACGCGCACCTCAAGGGCGAAGGCGCCATGGTCCGCGTGGGGCAGCGCGTTGCCGCCGGGCAGCAGATCGGACTATCCGGCAACACCGGTTTTACGACGGGCCCGCACCTTCACTTCGCGGTCCAGGTCAACCGGGGCATGCGCCTGGAGTCCATCCGATTCCGGATGACCGGCCCCGGCGGCCCGCTGCATATCGCCGGGGGGCGTTGAGCCTCAACCGCCCCCCAGGCCCCGCCCGTCAGGCGGCCACGCCCTGTGCGGAAGGCTCCACCAGCTCGCGCCATTGCGGCACGCGCTCAAGCATACCCACCGATCGCAGGTACTCCTCGTCGGGGGTCTCGCCGGCCACCAGTGCCGAGGCGACGTGCACCGCACCCGCCACCCAGAAGCCGCCAGAGCGCAGTTGCGACGGCCTGTGGTGGTAGGCCACGCCCTCCACGATCGGCATCGGCAAGCCCCACAACCCCAGCAGGTATGCGCCCGCCTCAGCGTAATGCGGGCCCGCCACGCCGTCCGAGCCGGACGAGATGCCGGGCAGCAGGCGACCGACCTCGGCCAGCAGGCCGGCGGTGGCGGCCAACTCGGCGCTCGGCCCGGACAGCACGCGACGCGCCAGGTTCGAGGTGCGCAGCGCCCGGTCCTGCATCGCCTCGCGCACCGCGTTGTTGCCAAACTGCGGCACGCCAAAGGCCTCGCTGGCCAGCACCAGCCGCAACAGCGTCTGATGACCCAGCCTCACCACCGCCGAGCGCAGATCGGCAATCTCGCGCCCACCGGAGAAGTAGGCCGAGTTGCACAGGCGCAGCACCTTCGCCGCGATGGCGGGATCCTGCGACAGCACCTGCGCGATGGCGGCATTGCTCGCATCCGGGTCCCGCAACAGGCGCGTCAATTCAAGGTACAGCCGCGGCGGCGGCGGGAGCGAGCTGATGCGCCCCACGGCGTGCTTCAAGGTTTCGTTGCCCAGCAGCTCACGCAGGTCGACCACGCTCTCCACGGCGGCCACCAGCTCGCCCGGATCCAACGGCCGTCCCAGCACCCGGTGCGCGCCATCCAGGCCCTGCACCACGTCAGCCCCGGCCGCACTCGCCGCCTGGTCCAGCAACAGGACCCGGACCGCCTGGGGATGCAGCGCGGCGACCTGCGCCAGCAGCTCCGAACCCGCGACGCCGCCCGGGCGCAGCCCACACACAAAAACATCGACCGGCTGGCTCGCCGGCTCCACCGGCGAACCCGCGGGCTGCCAATCCACCTGCCAATCCAGCCCGAAATCCGACAGGAGTTCGTTGAACTCCGCGGCCCGGCCCGAGTCTTCTCCCAAGATGACAATACGCACTGCGACCCCTTTCCTGCAGGCATGAAGCGTTCGAGAACGGTAACGGCCAGGATGCGTCTGGCTTGACCCGGCGTTGCCGCGGGATGTCCGAACCGTGCATCGGTGCACAAATCCGCCAGCGCAGCCACCTGAGTACTTGACGAACGCGCTGTAAACCCGGCTGCGGCCGGGGCCAACCACACAGGTATAATTCCGGCTTCCCTGCCCTTCCTGCCCGCGCCCGTCGATCCGGGTGCCGATGCCCTCCATGTCCGAAGTTTCCCTCGAAGCCCTGCGTCGCCGCACCTTCGCGATCATCTCGCACCCCGACGCCGGCAAGACCACCCTGACCGAAAAGCTGCTGCTGTTCGGCGGCGCGATCCAGATGGCCGGCTCGGTGAAGGGCCGCAAGGCCGCGCGCCACGCCACCTCGGACTGGATGGCGCTGGAAAAGGAGCGCGGCATCTCGGTGACCAGCTCGGTGATGCAGTTCCCCTACGAGGGTCGCATCGTCAACCTGCTCGACACCCCCGGCCACGCCGACTTCGGCGAGGACACCTACCGCGTGCTCACCGCGGTGGACAGCGCACTGATGGTCATCGACGTGGCCAAGGGCGTCGAGGAGCGCACCATCAAGCTGATGGAGGTCTGCCGCCTGCGCGACACCCCCATCATGACCTTCATCAACAAGCTCGACCGCGAGGGCAAGGACCCGATCGAGCTGCTGGATGAAGTGGAGAGCGTGCTGAAGATCCAGTGCGCGCCCATCACCTGGCCGATCGGCATGGGCCAGCGCCTGAAGGGCGTGGTGCACCTGGTCACCGGCGAAGTGCACCTATACGAACAGGGCCGCAACTTCACCCGCCAGGACTCCACCATCTTCCCGTCCATCGACGACCCGCGCGTGGAAGCCGCGATCGGTGCGCCTGCCATGGCCGAGCTGCGCGAGCAGCTGGAACTGGTCGAAGGCGCCAGCCACCCGTTCGACATGGCTGCCTACCTGCGCGGTGAGCAGACCCCGGTGTTCTTCGGCTCGGCGGTCAACAACTTCGGCGTGCAGCTGCTGCTGGACTTCTTCGTCGAGCACGCGCCCGCGCCCAAGCCGCGTGCCACCACCACCCGCGAGGTGCAGCCTACCGAGGACAAGCTCACCGGCTTCGTCTTCAAGATCCAGGCCAACATGGACCCGCAGCACCGCGACCGCGTGGCGTTCATGCGCGTGTGTTCGGGCAAGTTCACCGCCGGCATGAAGGCGTTCCATCCGCGCAGCGGCAAGGAAGTGAAGCTGGCCAACGCGCTGACCTTCATGGCCAGCGACCGCGAGATCGCCGAAAGTGCGTTCCCCGGTGACGTGATCGGCATCCACAACCACGGCACCATCTCCATCGGCGACACCTTCACCGAAGGCGAGAACATCGCCTTCACCGGTATCCCCAACTTCGCCCCGGAACTGTTCCGCCGCGCGCGCCTGCGCGATCCGCTCAAGCTCAAGCAGTTGCAGAAGGGTCTGGCCCAGCTCAGCGAGGAAGGCGCCACCCAGTTCTTCAAGCCGATCATGAGCAACGACCTCATCCTCGGCGCGGTCGGTGTGCTGCAGTTCGACGTGGTCGCCTACCGGTTGAAGGACGAATACGGCGTCGACGCCAGCTTCGAGCAGGTGCAGGTGGCGACCGCGCGCTGGATCCGCTGCGATGACGCCAAGACGCTGGAGGAGTTCCGTGACAAGAACGCGCTCAACCTCGCGCTCGATGCGGCCGGCCAGCTGGTGTACCTGGCGCCGACCCGGGTGAACCTGCAATTGGCGCAGGAACGCGCGCCCGCGGTGACCTTCATGGCCACGCGCGAGCACGCGCACGCGGTGGGCATCGACTGACGGCCATCGGCCACCCGGCGCCCATCCGCCCCGGGGCGTGTTCCGGAGGTATGCTGCGTCGACCCACGTCGGCGCCCGCGGGCGCCGTGACCCGAGCAACTGCTCCAGTGCATTCATGGAAGCTGGCCCGATGACATCCGACCACGCCCCCCCGGTCAGCCACGCGCACGGCGCGACACTCGACGCGTTGTTGGCCCGCCAGCGCGAGTTGCGTGAAGAGTTGGCCAATGCCTGGACCCATGGCGTCGGCGCCGCAGCCTCGCTGGCCGGCGGCGGCATACTGATCACACTGGCCGCGCTGCGTGGCGACGGCTGGCAACTGGCCAGCGCCATCGTGTTCGGCGTCGCGCTGCTGCTGCTCTATACCGCCTCCACCCTGTACCACGCGATCCAGCATCCCGTGGCCAAGGGCCGGCTCAAGGTCTTCGACCATTGCGCCATCTACCTGCTGATCGCGGGCACCTATACCCCGTTCACCCTCATCGGATTGCGCGGGCCTTGGGGCTGGGGGCTGTTCACTGCGATCTGGGCCCTGGCCATCGGCGGCGTGGTGTTCAAACTGTTCTTCACCGGCCGCTTCAAACTGCTGTCCACGGCGCTGTATGTCGCCATGGGCTGGCTCGTGATCGTGGCGATCAAGCCGCTGTTACAGGCCTTGGATGACTGGACCTTCGGTTGGCTGATCGCGGGTGGTGTTGCCTACACCCTCGGCACGGTGTTCTACCACCGGCCAAACCTGCGCTACTCGCATGCGATCTGGCACCTATTCGTTATCGCCGGCAGCGTGTGCCATTTCATCGCGGTGACCGCGCAGGTGTTGCCGCACGGCTGAACCCCGCCGCATGGAATGCGCTGGCGCGGCGCCTCCGCCCTGGGCTTGGCCGGCAGGACGTTCGACGTCCGTCAGGACGTGATGTAGCGCTGCAACTGGTCCAACTCGACCTGCTGGTCCTCAATCACGGCCTTCACCAAGTCGCCAATCGACACGAGGCCCACCAACTCATCGCCGCGCATCACCGGCAAGTGGCGGATCCGGCGGTCGGTCACGATCGCCATGCAGTAGTCGACCGTGTCCTCGGGACGAACGGTCACCAACTGCGAGGTCATGATCGCCGACACCGACGTGTCAGCCGACGCGCGCCCCTGCAGCACGACTTTGCGCGCGTAATCGCGCTCGGACACGATCCCGACCAGTCGCGCCCCTTCCATGACCAGCAACGCGCCGATGCCGTGCTCGGCCATCAATCGCACCGCATCGATGACCGACGCGCTGGGCGCAATGGAATAGATGTCAGCCGATTTCGCTTCCAGCAGGTGCCGAACGGTACGCATGACCGACTCCTCCGACGGGGCTTGGCTCCGAGGATACTCCTGTCTCCGGTCGCCAGCTGTCCACCAGGTACAGCGGCCGCTGCTTGGACTCGTCGTAGAGGCGCCCGAGGTACTCGCCAATCACGCCCAGCGCGATCAGCTGCACCCCGCCCAGGAACAGGATGACCGCCATCATGCTGGGCCAGCCGGCGACCGGATCACCCCATAGCAACGCCTTCGCCACCACCCACAGGCCATAGCCGAACGCGACCACCGCCGTCAGCAGCCCCAGGTAAGTCGCCAACCGCAGCGGCGCCGTCGTGAAACTGGTGATGCCTTCCAGCGCCAGGTTCCACAATCGCCAGAAGTTGAACTTGCTGCGCCCGGCGTTGCGCGCCTCACGGTGGTACGGCAGCGCGAACTGGTTGTACCCCACCCAGCCGAACAGGCCCTTCATGAAGCGGTTGCGCTCGCGCAACTGATGCAGGGCCGCCAACGCGCGCGGCGACAACAGGCGGAAGTCGCCCGTGTCGGCCGGGATCGGCGTCCGCGAAAGCCGGCCGATCACCCGGTAGAACAGGTGTGCGGTGGCGCGCTTGAGCCAGCCTTCGCCATCGCGCTCCAGACGCGTGCCGTGCACGTCGTCGTACCCCTCGCGCCACTTGGCCACGAATTCCGGGATCAGCTCCGGCGGGTCCTGGCCGTCGGCATCGAGGATCAGTGCCGCCCCCCGCTCCACCCGGTCAAGGCCCGCCGTCAGCGCCAGCTCCTTGCCGAAGTTGCGCGACAGGCGGAGCAATGCCACGCGGCCGTCGGCGGCGGCCAAGGACTGCATGACCTCCCACGTGCCATCACGGCTGCCGTCGTCCACGTAGAGCACGCGGCACGAGAGATCGGCCTGCGCCTCCAGCGCATCCATCACGGCCAGCACGCGCGGCTGCAGCAGCGGCAAGCTTTCGGCCTCGTTATAGGCCGCAACGACGATGGTCAGATGATCCCGGGTCATGCGGGGATGTTAACCGCGCCTCCCGGAAAACACCCATCGCGGACGAAGCGGGCGGACACGCCCCCTGGTACCGCCCGCCGCTCAGTCCAGCTGCCGCAGGTACGCGGCACCGCCGATATAGCGCATCTGCCGCTGGATGGCCCGACTGCGCCGCTGCACGTAGGGCCCTGGCCGGGCGATGCTGTAGCGGCGCGGGCTGGGCAGCACTGCCGCCATGCGCGCGGCTTCTGCCGGCGCCAGCCGCGACGCGTTCTTGTGGAAATACGTCCGTGCCGCCGCCTGGGCGCCGTACACCCCATCGCCCAACTCCACGATGTTGACGTACACCTCCAGGATGCGGTGCTTGGGCCACAGGATCTCAATCAGCAGCGTGTACCAGGCTTCCACGCCCTTGCGTACCCAGCGCGACGGCCGGCTGCTGCCCTGCCACAGGAACAGGTTCTTGGCCACCTGCTGGGTGATGGTGCTACCGCCCCGCACCCGGCGCCCGCGCGCATTGTTCTTGTGCGCCTTCTCGATGGCCTTCAGGTCGAAGCCGAAATGTTCGGCGAAGGTCTGGTCCTCGGCGGCCACCATGGCCACCGGCACGGAGGCCGAGATGTCTTCCATGTCGCGCCAGTCGTAGGCGACCCGGAACCGCCACTCGCCGTCGCCCCACGCCTCCATCTGCCGCGCCACCATGAAGGCACTGAACGGCGGATCCACGAAGCGCAGCACCATCACCTGCAGCACCGTCGCCGCCAGGAACAGCAGGGGCAGCGCGACCAGCCAGCGCCGCCACCGCAATCGCCTCCGCCGCGTCGACTTTGCTTTCACTGCCGCCCCCGCACCTTGCACATTCAAAGTCCCGCCCCCATGTTCGCGCCATCTGCCCCGCGCGCCAGCCCCCATTATCCGCGATGCGCGCCCCCCAGCATGAGCGCCCCCATGACCGACGCTGCAATTTCCCCCGATGACCGCGACCAGCTCACCCGCTTCCTGATCGAAGACGCCGGGGTTCGTGGCGTGCTCGTGCACCTGGACGAGACCTGGCAGCAGATCCGTCGCCGCGCCACCGGCTCGCCGCAGGAGGGCGTCACGCCGCCGGCCGCGGCGGTCGAACTGCTCGGCGAGGCATCGGCGGCCGCGGCCCTGTTCACCGGCCACGCCAAGGTCGAAGGGCGCCTGTCGGTGCAGTTGCGGAGCAACACCGTCCTGCGCACGCTGTTTGCCGAATGCACCGCCGCGGGCACCCTGCGCGGCATCGCCCAACTTACGGGCGACGGCCCGGTTTCGCGCGACCTGCGCACCCTGGGCGACGGCGCGATCCTGGCCATCACGATTGAAAACCCCGCGTTCGGCAGCCGCGAGCCGATCCGGTACCAAGGGCTGGTGGCCTTGGACGCGGACTCGCTCGCCGGCGCGTTCGAAGGCTATTTCCGCCAATCCGAGCAACTCCCCACCCGCCTGCTGCTGGCCGTGGACGAACATCGCGCTGCGGGCCTGATGCTGCAGAAGCTGCCCGGGGACGAGGGGGATGCCGAAGGCTGGAACCACGTCGGCGCCCTGTTCGACACCCTGGGGCCCGACGAACTGCTGGCCTGCGACACGTCCACCCTGCTCACGCGCCTGTTCCATCAGGAAGACGTCCGCATGCTCGGCTCACGGCCCCTGCGGTTCGCCTGTTCCTGCTCCCGCGAACGGGTGGAGTCGATGCTGGTGTCGCTGGGGGCCGAGGAGGCCCGTGCGGCCGCGGCCGGTGGAGAAGCCCAGGTACGTTGCGAGTTCTGCGGCGAAGAGTATCGACTCGGCGCCGACGAGATCGAGCAGTTGCTGGAAGCCGCCCAGAGCACCCACGAGGCGCCCGAACGGGCCCAATAGTGACCTACAGGGGCAACTGGATCCCGGTTCTGTGACGCAGTGATTGTTAAGGAAGTATAAATTCGTTAAAGTCTGATTCCAGACCTAGGGGAACTTCGTCGATCCGCACCGGTCGATACGTACGTCATGTATCCGCGCCTGCTGCAACTGTCGTTGACCCTGATCCTCGCCTTGGGCGTGGCCAGTGGCGCGCATGCGCAATCCAAGGCGCGCACCCCGGCGCAGAGTGACAAGGCCGCGGTCCTTCCGGTTCTGAACAACGTTAGCGGCAAGGTCGAGGCTTACCTGCTTCTCGAGCCGACCGCGACCCCAGTCGCGGGTGCACGCTGGCGCGTTGGCCAGTCGTCGCTTGACGCCGCATTTGGCCTGGATTCGGGCGACACGCTGGGACTGGTCTGCGATCGCAAGACCGGACTCGCCAGCGCGATCGGCAATCTGGCCAACCACTGCATGCTGGCGACCCTCGACCAGGATCGCGGTGGCCGCGGCAGCCGCCAAGGCACCGTGGGTGCCACCTTGAGCCGCGCGGCGGGTCGCATTGGCGTGGCTCTCGGCACCGGCCGCGACTCGCTTCCCGCGTGGCTGACGCCCAACGCCCGTCAGAGCAAGTTCGAACAGAACACGCTGACCGTCTACGGCCAGAAGCACATCGGGTCGGAAGCCACCGTCTCCATCGGCGGCACGTGGGCACGGGCCACGCTCATTCCCGTCGGCCAGGCGAGCACGGAACTGGCCGACCAGTGGACCACCCGATCGCTCACGATCGGCGCCGGCCGGGGCGCGTTCAGCGCCAACATCATCGGACGTGTGATCGACACCCCCAGCCAACCGGGTCAGTGGGAAGGCTTGGGCGTCGGCCTGACCTGGCGCACCCCCTGGAGCGGCCAGCTGACCGTCGGCGCAGAGAACGTCGTGACCCGGGGCCGCAATCCGTTCGCCCCGCGCGATCATGGTGACGATGAAGGTACCGTGCCGTACGTGCGGTACGAGCAGGATCTGTGACGAAATTTTTACGGCGATACCCCGATCAAGCACCACCTGAATGGGGCTTCACGGGGGATCCCGTCACACCAATCCCATTGATTTTTCAGGATAAAAAGGCCGCCCGAGAGGGCGGCCTTCGCATTTGTTAACGACACTTTAATTTTCGCTCCAAGGGGGCTACTATCCGGACGGCCTTGCCGGATTTGGTGTCTTTCTTGACCCCACTGGTGAGGTTCCCATGGGAATTACCAAGCCTTCACTTGGAGAGAGAGATGACTTTTAAGACCACCAAGCTGCGCGACGCGATTTCTTTCGCGCTCGTCGTCGGCACTGCAGGCACCGGCGCCGCTTTCGCGCAGGAAGCCCAGCAGGAAGAAGCCACCACCCTGGATCGCATCGAAGTCACCGGCTCGCGCATCAAGCGCGCCGAGGTCGAGACCTCGCAGCCGATCTTCACCCTCGACCGCGCCGACATCCAGGCCCAGGGCCTGACCTCGGTCGGTGACGTGATCCAGAACATCACGGCCAACGGCTCGACGCTCAACAGCACCTACAACAACGGCGGCAACGGCGAAACCCGCGTCAGCCTGCGTAACCTCGGCTCCAACCGCACCCTGGTGCTGGTCAACGGCCGTCGTTGGGTCGGCGGCACCGGTCTCGGTGGCGCGGTCGACCTGAACACCATCCCGACCGCCGCGGTCGAGCGCATTGAAGTCCTGAAGGACGGCGCCTCGGTCATCTACGGATCGGACGCCATTGCCGGCGTGGTCAACGTCATCCTGCGTAACGATTACCAGGGTGCGGAAGCCAACGTCTACTTCGGCCAGTACGACAAGGGTGACGGCACCCGTCAGTCCTACGACCTGACCATCGGCACCGCGGACGAGCGCTTCAGCGCCATGTTCGGCGCCGCGTACGTCAAGGAAGAGTCGGTCATGGCCGGCGATCGCGAGATCTCCGAATTCCCGCTGTACAAGACCGGCGTCGCCTTTGGCAGCTCGACCACGCCGTTTGGCCGCTACGGCCTGTGCCCCACCGATGTTCCGGGCGTCGTGCTGTCCCCGAGCGGCAGCTGCACCCGCCCGGCCCCGACGGCTGCCGACCCGAATCGCCGCGTCAATGCTGAAGTCCGTCCGGACGGTTCGGCTGGCCAGTTCACGTACTCGCCCGGCAACACCGGCGCTGCTTGGCGCCCGTGGCTGTTCCCGGCAGACATGTACAACTATGCCCCGGACAACTACCTGCTGACCCCGCAGGAGCGCAAGTCCGTGTTCGGCCGCGCCACCCTGAACATCACCGACAACACCACGGCGTTCATCTCGGCGACCTATAACAACCGTCGCTCCGAGCAGCTGCTGGCTGCCATGCCGGTCGTGCTGGGTTCGGTCGCCCCGGGCACCAACGGCGGCAACATCTCGATCAGCGAAGACAGCATCTACAACCCGTTCGGCTCGCCGATCAGCCGCATCCAGCGCCGCATCGTGGAAACCGGTGGCCGTTCGTTCAACCAGAACGTCGACACCTTCGGTTTCACCGGCGGCCTGGAAGGTTCGTTCGAGTTCGCCGACCGCTTCTTCTCGTGGGATGCGGGCATGGTCTATGGTCGTAACGACCAGAACGACACGACCTACGGTCTGTTCAACATCTCCGCCCTCCGCAACGCGCTCGGCCCGTCGATGATCGTTGACGGCAAGCCGGTCTGCGTGTCGACCCCGAATGATCCGAGCACCATCATCGGCGGCTGCGTGCCGATGAACCTGCTCGGCGCCGCCGGCTCGATCACCCCGGACATGCTGAACTACTCCTCGTTCGTCGCGCACGATGAGTTCGGCTACAAGATGAAGCAGTACTTCGCCAACATCAGCGGCGAGATCGTCGAGCTGCCGGGCGGCATGCTGGGCTTCGCGGCCGGCGTCGAGCGCCGCACCGAGAGCGGCTACGACTCTCCGGACGCCCTGATCAACGCCGGCGACACCACCGGCAATGCCCGTACCGCCACCTCCGGCGGCTACTCGGTCGAAGAAGCCTACCTCGAGTTCGCGATCCCGCTGCTGCGTGACGTTCCGTTTGCCAAGGAACTGGAGTTCAGCATCGCCGGTCGTTACTCGGACTACAGCAACTTCGGCGACACCACCAACGCCAAGTTCGGCTTCAAGTGGCGCCCGATCGAAGACCTGCTGGTCCGCGGCAACTGGTCGGAAGGCTTCCGCGCTCCGTCGATCGCCGAGCTGTACTCGGGCGTCGCGGATTCGTTCCCGCCGATCGCTGACCCGTGCTCGACCACCTTCGGTGGCGGCTACAACGGCCTGACCGCCGACCAGCAGGCTCGCTGCCATGCGCAGGGCGTGCCGGTGGGCGGCTATGACCAGGGCAACGGCCAGATCCGCATCAGCGTCGGCGGCAACCCGAACCTGATGCCGGAGAAGTCCGAGACCCGCACCTTCGGCCTCGTCTACAGCCCGGGCTACATCGAGGGCTTCGACGTGTCGCTGGATTGGTGGAAGATCGAGCTGACCGACGTCATCACCACCTTCTCCGGCCAGTTCATCCTCGATGACTGCGTGGAGAACGGCAACGCGCAGGCGTGCTCGCTGTTCACCCGTAACTCCAGCGGCCAGATCATCGACCTGCTGTCGTCGGGCCTGAACCTCGGCGCCCGGGACGTCGAAGGCTACGACATGACGATGAACTATCGTCTGCCGGAACAGTCGTGGGGCAAGCTGAGCTTCACGTGGGATACCACGTACATGGCCAGCGACTCCCAGGACAACGACGGTGACGGCGACATCGACGCCGATGACGGCGGCAGCGTCGTGGGCGAGTACTTCGACCGCAACAACAACTGGCGCGTCCGTTCCAACCTGATGACCCGTTGGGAGAAGGGTGATTTCGGTGCGACCTGGTCGGCCCGTTACTACTCGCGTCAGGAAGAAGAGTGCCCGTTCGGCTACAACGACTACGGCTTCGGCCAGCTGTGCTCGGACCCGGTGTTCACCGCGTCGACCACGGATGACCCGAACAAGCTCGCTTCGACCGGTTCGATGAACGCAATCGGCGGCGTGACCTACCACGACGTCACCGCCTACTGGAAGGCCCCGTGGAACGCCCGCATCACCCTGGGCGTGAACAACATCGGCGACAAGGATCCGCCGGTCTCGTTCACCACGTTCGCCAACAGCTTCGACCCGCAGTATGAAGTCCCGGGTCGCTTCGTGTACCTGCAGTACAACCAGAAGTTCTAATCTGGTCGCATTGCGTGACACTTGCTACGGCCCCGAAAGGGGCCGTAGTTTTTGGTAGGTCGGTCAGCCTCAAACCACCAGGAACACGACGCCATGCCGTTCGAGATCAACCCGGTTTTTGCAGTGCCCTTTGCCCAGGACTTCCTGCCGGACGCGGAGCGGCTGAACCAGGAATTGAAGGCGTTGCTGCTCGCCCGCGAGGCCGAAGGGGCGCGTTACGCCAACCCCCATCCGTCGCTGCAGCAGCAGGCGGGCGTGTTCGAGAGTGAGTTCAACCTGTTTTCCTGGCCGGAGCTCTGCGTCCAGACCCTTCGCCAGTTCGCGTGGGCCACGCTGGGGCGCACCGTCCAGGAGCTCAATGGCTACACCGCCGAGGAAATCCGCCGGATCCAGATCTTCTCGCACACGTGGTATCACGTGACCCGCCATGGCGGTTTCACGATTGCACATACCCACCCGATGGCATCGTGGTCAGGCGTGTATTGCGTGGCGCCTGGCGAGACCCCGCAAGATCGACCCGAATCAGGGGTGCTGCGCTTCCATAACCCGCACTACTACAGCAACGTCTTCCTCGACCCGGGCAACGCGCGGCTGCGTGCCCCGTTCCACCACGGCACCTGGAGCGTGCGGTTCAAGCCTGGGCAACTGGTGCTGTTCCCGTCGTGGCTGCAGCACGAAGTGCTCCCGTTCTACGGGCGCGACGAGCGGATCACGATCGCGTTCAATTGCTGGTTCGGCACGAGCGACGCCAAGCCCCAAAGCGCGTGACCGTCAGCCGAGCCCCAACGCATCCCTGAGGGCACCAAGGTGGTGTTCGTAGGGCACGCGCGCCTGTGCGCGGTCCCGACGGATGCCTTGGCGCGCCAAGGTCGCGCTGGCCGTGGCGACCGTGCCACTGGAACGCTGCACGTCCACCATAGCCGGCACGAACTGCAGGCCACAATGCGCCGCCACGCGACGCGCCACGGCCTCGGTGTCGCGCACCAGCTCGTCGTAGTGCACGTCCAGGAACACCTCGGGGAGCCGTTCGCGCCAATGGGCGACCACCCGCTGGTAGACGCGATGGAACCGCCCCAGCTCGGTCAGGTCGTACGAATACGGCGCCACGCCCGCGAACAGGGTCCGCAGGTTTGAGAAACAGGTGTCCATCGGGTCCCGCACCAAGTGCAGGATCCTGGCCTGGGGCAACGCCTTGGCAATGTAGCCCACGTGCCAGAAGTTGATGGGGAGTTTTTCGGTGAAGTAGGGCTTGCCGCGCGACAGCCACCGCGCGGCCTCCGCGTATCCGTCGGCGATCGCGTCGAAATCGGCCGCCGCTGCACGGTTGATCATTTCCAGGTCGATCCGCCCGGGCGTTGCGTGGTCCGTCGCCAGTTGCATCTGTGCGTCGAACGCGTAGGTTTCGCCGGCATCGGCGATGTCCGGATGGCCGGACAGGATTCGCTCCAGCAGCGTCGTTCCGGATCGATGCATGCCCACGATGAAGATCGGCACGGCCGGCTGGGGCCGGGCGCTGCGGTGCCCAAGGAAGGCAAGCGTGCACTGGGCGATGAGCGCGTCGGCCTGGCGCTCGTCTTCCTCCACGGAATACTTCAGCTGGCGACGCTTGCTGCGGCAGCCGCGCTCGAGCGCGCCCCACGCCGCTTCGTAATCGCCCAAGTCGTGCAGTTCCTTGTGCAGGCCGTACGCAAGATAAGGCTCTCCGGCGCTATTGGCGGGCATCCGCGCAAGGCGCTCGCGAAGGTCGGCGACGTGGTTCCGCTCGGGCGTCTGGGTCCGGACACTGGCACGCATCCAGGCGTTCTGCACCAGCGCGGGATCGAGCGCCAGCGAGCGCGCGTAGCAGTGCTCGGCCTCGTCGAGTTCGCCATCGAAGAGGTGCAGGTTACCCCGTACGTGCAGGCACGCGGCATCGTTGGGCACTCGCACCAGCGCCGCGTCCAACAGCTGCTTTGCCTCGACATGGGCGCCGATGGAACTGAGCATCACCGCCGCCTTGGCCACGGCGCCGGAAGGCGCCTGCGCGGCGAATGTCGGGGCGGAGAGGCACTCCACCAGACGTTCGAATTCGTTGAAGTAGCGCAGCCGTTGCGCCAGCGCGAATCGCAGCGCGGGATGGCTGGGATTGGTTCGCCATGCGCGCAGGGTCGCGTCACGCGCCTCGCGGTGACGGCCTTCCTTGCCCAGCGCAAACGACAAGCCCAACAGGGAGGGCGTGTGGTGTGGCATCGCGCGCAGCGCCCGTCGATACCCCAGCAACGCATTCGCCCAGTCGCCCCGGTCTTTCGCCGTCTCGGCCGCTATCCAGAGCCGGTGTGCCTGATCACTGCTCATCCAATTGCCTCATCAGCGACCACCGCCCTGCAGCGAGGTCAATCGCATCCTGTCGCATCGCCGGAAGCACATGGCGCTGCATCCAATCGCTTGCGACCTGCAGGGTCGGAGCATGCATGCGACTGATCAGTTCGACCTCACGTGCACGCGCCTGCGGCCCGTACTCGCGGGAATCCAGTTTCGCGTGCCGGCGCGTCACGCCTGCCAGGCGCGTCGCCAGGCGATCGGCGTCAGCCATCAGGCCCCACCAGGCGTGCGCCTGGCGAACCGCCCCTTCGACGTCCGCCAGAAGGGACTCGGCATCCAGCACCGCCACCCGGGCCGGGCCTGCCTGTTCCGCGATGTCGAGCAACAACTCACGCTGGGCGGCCCATTGGAGGCCGGCCGCGGCGATCAGCGACGGTGGCGACAGCGCCTCCCGTGGCAACCGGCGATGGAGCTCCCCTGCCCTCAGCGCCATTTCAATCAGCAAGGGGATGCGCGCCTGGGTTTCGTCGGTCTTCTTGATATTGGAGACGAGGAAATCCTGAAGCGAGGACGTCAGCACGATGGCCCTTGAGCCCGGGGACGCCCGCATCAGCGCCTGCGCGATGTTCAGGGCGGCATGGGTGGGCTTGACGATAACCCGGCCGTCCGGCGTCCACGGGCGCGCCAGCAAATCCGCACACGTCTGGACCCAGCGGCCCAGGTCGAGGCCCTCGTGCCGCGCGTCGGCCAGGCGTCGCAATACCAGCGGCTCGCGGAAGACCACCGTGTCTGGGTGATCGTGCAGCGCCTTGGCCAGCAGCGTCGAACAGCAGAAGGACGTGTGGAACAGCCAGGCAATCGGCGGCGCATAGCCGGGGCGGCCGGGCACGTCCGCGGCGCCGACGGCCACCGATTGCCGCAGGTCGGCCGCGATCCGCGTGTCCATGAACGTGGACTCGGCGATCACCTTCGGATCGATCCGGAGCATGGCGATCCGGTTGCCGCGCACGTCGAGGTCCGCGGGGTACCAGGACGGATCGGACCAGTCGAGGCGGGGCGGCGCCATACCCGCCCCCTTCATTGCGCGATGCGCTCGAACTTGATGGCGAAGGTGTACCGCGGCTTGTAGCAGATCCGGCTGGGCGGCCGCCCAGCATGGAGGATCGAGCCGTCGAACACGGCCAGGCGCCCCGGCCGCGGCCGTACCGCGGCCGCCAGCTCGCCCTGCTGGTCGTAGAAGACGGTCTCGCCGCCCCACTCGATGTCCCACTCGTCGCAGATGTACCAGAGCGCGGTCAGGTCGCCCATGCCCGGCAGGCAATCGGTGTGGGTGAACAGCATGTCGCCGTAGCTGGCGACGTTGGTATACGCGCGATAGGGCCGGAAGGTTTCTCCCGGCTGGGCGAAGGCTTGCGCCGCCCGCAAGCTCAGCTCGTAGATCGGCTGGCGGACCAAGGCTTCCAGCTTTACTTCGGTCACCCAGTGCTTGTAGCCGACCGTTTCCGGCCGCGCCACCTCCGTACGGGTGAACGCGGCCTTGGAAAGCGCTTCAAAGTGCGCGCCCGCGCTTTCCAAATACCCGTCGAACACCTTCAGGCGCAAGCCGTCGATCAGCACCTCGCGCGAGGGCGCCAACGGCGAGGAAGGGGCGTCCGGACGTTGCATGCGTCAGCCGGCCAGCAGACCGGCGATGCGCTGCTGCTCATCCTTCAGCGCCTGCGGCATGCGGGGGCCGTACTCTTCCAGGTACTCGCCGATGCTGTCGAACTCGGCCGCCCACGCATCGCGGTCGAAGCCGAACAGCTTGGCCTTTCCCTCCTCGCTCAGCTTCACGCCCTCGAGGTTGAGCGCACCGTCGGCCGGCAGCGCACCGATCGGCGTCTCGACGGCATCCGCCTCGCCCTTCACCCGCTGGATCATCCACTCGAGCACGCGCAGGTTGTCGCCGAAGCCCGGCCACAGGAACTTGCCGCCGTCACCCTTGCGGAACCAGTTGACGTGGAAGACCTTCGGCAGCTTGGCACCTTCCTTGTCGAACGACAGCCAGTGGCTGAAGTAGTCGGCGAAGTTGTAGCCGCAGAAGGGCTTCATCGCCATCGGGTCGCGGCGCATCACGCCCACGGCACCGGTGGCCGCGGCAGTGGTTTCCGAACCCATCGCGGCGCCGACGAGGACGCCATGCGTCCAGTCGCGGGCCTCGAATACCAGCGGAACGAGCGAGGCGCGACGGCCGCCGAACACAATCGCGGAAATCGGTACGCCCTGCGGGCCCTCGGCCATCGGCGAGTACGAGGGGCACTGCTTGGCGCTCACGGTGAAGCGGGAGTTCGGGTGCGCGGCCGGGCCCTTGGCCGGGTCGTACGGGTTGCCGCGCCAGTCGATCACCGGGGTCTGGCCGTTCTCCAGGCCTTCCCACCACGGCTGGTTGTCGGCGGTGACGCCCACGTTGGTGAAGATCGTGCTGCTCTGGATCGAGGCCAGCGCATTGGCATTGGAATTGCGCGAGGTGCCCGGCGCCACGCCGAAGAAGCCGGCTTCGGGGTTGATCGCGTACAGGCGGCCGTCGGCCCCCGGGCGCATCCAGCAGATGTCGTCGCCGATCGTCCAAACCTTCCAGCCGGCGTTGCGGTAGCCCTCCGGCGGAATCAGCATGGCCAGGTTGGTCTTGCCGCACGCCGACGGGAACGCGGCGGCGACGTAATGCGTCTCGCCCTGCGGGTTCTCAATGCCGAGGATCAGCATGTGTTCGGCCAGCCACCCTTCCGACTTGGCCTGGTGCGATGCGATGCGCAGCGCGTGGCACTTCTTGCCGAGCAGCGCGTTGCCACCGTAACCCGAGCCGTACGACTTGATCGTCAGCTCTTCGGGGAAGTGCATGATGAAGCGGCGGTTCGGGTCCAGCTCGCCGATGGAGTGCAGGCCCTTCACGAACGTGCCCTCGCGCTCGATGCGCGCCAGCGCCGGTGCGCCCATGCGGGTCATGATGCGCATGTTGGCGACCACGTACGGGCTGTCGGTGATTTCCACGCCGCAACGTGACAGCGGGGAGTCGATCGGGCCCATGCAATAGGGAATCACGTACATCGTGCGGCCCTGCATGCAGCCGTCGAACAGCGCATCCATCTCCGCATGGCCCTCTTCCGGCGCCATCCAGTTGTTGTTCGGGCCGGCGTCCTCGTGGTGCGTGGTGCACACGAAGGTCAGGTGCTCCACGCGGGCGACGTCGTCCGGGTGCGAGCGATGGAGGTAGCTGCCCGGGTGGGTCTCTTCGTTGAGCTTGTGCAGGGTGCCGTCGGCCAGCATGCGGGCCACGAGGGCTTCATTTTCGGCATCGCTGCCGTCGCACCAGTGAATCGCGGCCGGGCGCGTGAGCGCCGCGACCTGGGCCACCCAGTCGTTCAACGACGGCAGTCGGCTGCCGGCCCCTCCTTCGACGGTTGAGGAGAAGGAAAGGTCTTGGGTGGATGCGTTCACAGATACTCCTCCGGCCCTTACGGGCGGAACTAACAGGTAAGAAAATCAGGCAGCGGGGATGAGCGTGGCCATCATGTGCTCGACATAGGCCTCGAACTCTTCGTGCTGCATTCGGGTCTGGTGCAGCTGCAGGTTGAGCTGCAGGAAGCCCACGTAGGCGGAATAGGCCAGCCGCGCGCGGTGCTGGGCGTCGGTGCGCCCGAGGCCGGCCTGGCGGAAGGCTGCCGTCAAGTAATCCAGGCGGCGTTCGGAGACGCGGCCGATCACCGGCTGCACGGCCGCGTTGTCCGCCGCCTTCAACAGTTCGGAATAGATGACGTGGGACTTGAACTCATGCGCGACCATCTCGAACAGCGCGCGCAGGCGCTGGCGCGGATCAGGCACGGCTTCCAGCTGGCCCCAGACCGTTTCAAGCTCCAGCTTTTCCCAGCGTTCCAGCGCGGCCACCAGCAACGCATCCCGGGACGGGAAGTGCCAGTAGAAGCTGCCCTTGGTGACGCCAAGTCGCCGGGCCAGCGGCTCGACGGCCACGGCCGCCACGCCCTGCTCGGCAATCATGTCCAGTGCGGCCTGGGCCCAATCGTCAGCGCTCAGGCGGCCGCTGCGCTCGGGCTTGCTCAATTCAGCATCGTTCATCTGACAATTCTAAACGTACGGCTGGGGCCAAAGCAGTATTGCAATGCATCATCAGGCCAGTTGACAGGGCGGATTCGGCAATTCCATACTCGGTCGTATGGTACTCGTTTGATGCCAGCGTTTGAATGAGTGAGTGCCGCCCGGAATGCGGCCCACTGCTTCAGACCCCCATTGAACCGGTGCCGCCCGACCTTCACATCGACCCTGCCTGAAGCAGCGGGCCTGGCGCCCGCCGGAGCACGACCATGAGCATCGCCGTTCCCTTCCTTGCCTTCCTGCTGGTGGGCGCGATTGCGGCCTACCACCGCCTGCGCTTGGCCGTCTGGGCAGCGCTGACCGCTGCCGTTCTCGTGGCCTGCTGGCTGCTGGGCGCCAACGGCACCACGACGGTCGTGGCCGGCGTGCTGCTCGCACTGGTCGCCGTGCCGCTGCTGCTGCCGCAGATCCGCCTGTCCTTCATCACCAAGCCGCTGCTGGGCTTCTACACCAAGATCCTGCCGCCGCTGTCGGAAACCGAGCGCGTCGCGCTTGAAGCGGGGACCGTGGGCTGGGAAGGGCAATTGTTCTCCGGCCGTCCCGACTGGGACGTGCTGGCCAGCCAGCCCAAGCCCACGCTGCGTCCGGATGAGCAGGCCTTCCTCGACGGCCCGGTGGAAGAGCTGTGCCGGATGACCAACGACTGGCAGATCACCCACGTGGATGCCGATCTCTCGCCGGCGCTGTGGGACTTCATCAAGAAGAACAAGTTCTTCGGCATGATCGTGCCGAAGGAGTACGGCGGCCTGGGCTTCACCGCGCTGGGCAACCACAAGGTGATCCAGAAGCTCGCCTCGATCTCGTCGGTGGTCAGCTCCACCGTGGGCGTGCCCAACTCGCTGGGCCCCGCGGAACTGCTGATGCACTACGGCACGCAGGAGCAGAAGGACCATTACCTGCCGCGCCTGGCCGATGGCCGCGAGGTACCGTGCTTCGCACTGACCGGCCCGTGGGCGGGCTCGGATGCCACGTCGATCCCGGACTACGGCATCGTCTGCATGGGCGACTGGAACGGTGCGCGCGTGGTCGGCGTGAAGCTGACCTTCGACAAGCGCTACATCACCCTGGCGCCGGTTGCCTCGCTGATTGGCCTGGCGTTCCGCATGTACGACCCGGAGGGCCTGATTGGCGACAAGGAAGACATCGGCATCACGCTGGCCCTGCTGCCGCGTGACACTGCCGGTGTCGAGGTCGGTCGCCGCGCCATGCCGCTCAACAGCCCGTTCCAGAACGGCCCGGTGCGCGGCAAGGACGTGTTCATTCCGCTCAGCCAGCTGATCGGCGGCGAAGCAATGGCCGGCAAGGGCTGGCAGATGCTGGTCGAATGCCTGTCGATCGGCCGTTCCATCACCCTGCCCTCCACCGCCAGTGGCGGCTCGAAGATCGGCGCGATCGCAACGGGTGCCTACGCGCGGATCCGCAAGCAGTTCGGCCTGTCGATCGGCCGTTTTGAAGGCGTGGAAGAAGCCTTGGCGCGCATCGGCGGCAATGCCTACACCGTGAGCGCGCTGGCAGAGGCCTCGGCCGCGGCCGTGGCGCGCGGCGAACTGCCGGCGGTGCCGTCGACCATCTCCAAGTACCACTGCACCGAGATGGGCCGCGAGGTCGCCAAGGACGTGATGGACATCATCGGCGGCAAGGGCATCATCCTCGGCCCGCGCAACTTCGCGGGCCGCGCCTGGCAGGCATCGCCGATCGCCATCACGGTGGAAGGCGCGAACATCATGACGCGCTCTCTGATGATCTTCGGCCAGGGCGCCATCCTGTGCCACCCGTGGGTGCTCAAGGAAATGAAGGCGGCCACCAACCCGGATGCGGCGGCGCGCATGCGCGACTTCGACGCGGCGCTGTTTGGCCACATCGGGTTCGCCATCTCCAATGCCGTGCGCTCGCTGTGGTTCGGCCTCTCGGGCGCCAAGGTCGGCGCCGCGCCGGGGGACACCTACACCCGTCGCTACTACCGCAAGCTCAACCGTTATTCGGCCGCGCTGGCGCTGATGGCCGACACCTCGATGCTGCTGCTGGGCGGCAAGCTCAAGTTCAAGGAGTCGCTGTCGGGCCGCCTGGGCGACGTGCTCAGCAACCTGTACATCGCCAGTGCCCTGCTCAAGCGCTATGAGGACGAAGGCCGTCCGGCCTCCGACCAGCCGCTGCTGGCGTGGTCCATCCACAACGCGGTGTTCAAGATCGAGAACGCGTTCTCCGGGGCGCTGCGCAACTTCCCCATCCGCCCGATCGGCTGGCTGCTGTGGGCGCTGGTGTTCCCGCTGGGCCGTCGTGCGCAGTACCCGAGCGACCGCCTGTGCCACAAGGTCGCTTCGTTGCTGATGTCGCCCAACGAGGCGCGTGACCGCCTGGCAGCGGGCGTGTTTACCACGCCGTGTGAGAACAACCCGGCGGGCCGCATCAACAGCTACCTGCAGAAGGCCATCCTGGCCGAGCCGGTGGAGCGCAAGTTCGTCAAGGCGCTGAAGAACAGCGACATCGCGGCCCACGACTTCACCACGCAACTGGACGAGGGCGTGCGCGAAGGCTGGATCACGGCGGACGAGCGCAAGCTGCTGGAAGAGTTGCGCGAACTGACGATCGACACCATCAGCGTTGACGACTTCGACGCGGAGGAGTTGCGCTCGGCCGGCTACCGGCCGACCGCGAACCCGGCCCGCAACGCGGCCTGAGCACGGCGCTCCAGCGGGATGGCCTTCGTCGACGGATCGAACCGATGCGTCGACGAAGGGGACTCACAGTTCAACGCCGGCGCGCCGACCGTGGTCGGTGGCCTGGTCAAACCGCTCCCCTTTCAGCTGCAGCTTGAGCAGCGCCCGGTCAATCTGGCGCTGCACGTCCCAGTCGAGATCGCGGCACCGCGGCCGGGGCATCTGGGCCAGCAGCGCGGCCCTGAGTTGTCCCGCCGTCGTCACTGCATCCGCGGCGTGCCTGGCTTCGTGTCGATGCAGCGCTGCCAGCCAGTGCTCCCACTGCTGACGTTGCGCGTTCGAAGGAGGTCGCTGCGGGCGCCAGTCGGGCAACGTGACGACGACATGCGCGCTGACCTCCGCGCGGCCGATCTGGCACGGCCGCCGGGCCGCATCAAACTCATACTGCACTTCAATGCGGCTGGCGGTAAGGCCGTGACTTCCCAGGGTCGTCATCAGCAAGCCGTCACGTCGGAGCTGGTCGCGCAGTTCCTCGAACGTGGCGGCCTGGAGTTCGATGGTCCGGATCTCCTCGACCAGCCGGACCGGCGGGACCCGCTCCGCGCTGCCGGCCGTCGCCGCGGACTCGCCCCCACTGGCTGCGCCAGCGGAGGTGCCGGCAATCGACAGCACCAGGGGCAACAGCGCCCACGCAAGCGGCATCACGTTCCACGACCTCCGATCATCCATGACAGTGTGCTGAGGCCCGAGTCTGTCACGGGACCGGAACCGCGCCAAGCTTCATTCCAGAACCCCAAGCCTTCGGCTTCGTCACGCCACTGAGACAGGAACCCGCGTGCAGACACGACTTCTCAAGCTCTACCGCCAGGCCGCCGCGCTCCCAGGTGGCCGTTGGCTGTTTTCCCGCGCCGTCTGCTTCAAGGCCCCCTATTTCGGCACGATCGCGCCACTGATCGTCGCGCTCGAGCCCGGACGCTGCGAGGTGCGCATGCGGGATCGCAGGCGCGTGCACAATCACCTGGGAACCGTGCATGCCATTGCCCTGTGCAACATGGCGGAGCTCGCGGCCGGGGTCATGACCGACGCTACGTTGCCACCGACCATGCGCTGGATCCCCAAAGGCATGAGCGTGGACTACCTGAAGAAGGCGACCGGCACGATGCACGCCGTTGCTCTCCCGGAGCGCCCGCTGGAGGCCGCGGAGGCCGGGTTTGAAGCCCCGGTGACGGTGGAGGTGCGCGACGAGGGCGGCGAACCCGTGTTCCGCGCACGCATCGCGATGTGGGTGTCGCCCCGCTCGCCGCGCCGCGATGCGCGGACGGGCTGAACACGTCACGTCGCCGCGGGCACGCCCTCCGGGACCGGTGGTTGTTCGCGAACGACCCGCCATGCACTGAACAGGAACAGGCCGGCCACGCCCACCCCGGCAGCGAACACCGTTGCCGGGCCAAACACCGCCAGGAACTTGTGCAGCCACACGAAACTGAGGTCGCCCGCGCGGTAAACCACGGTATCGATGACCGCCTTGGCCTTGTAGCGCGACTCCCGGTCCACCCGGGTGTAGATCGTCTCCCGCGCCGGCTTGCCCAGTGAGAACTCACTGGAGCGCGTCAGTACCTGCACCGCGGCCACCAGCATTGGCAGCGGCGATGCCGCCAGCAGGGCGAATCCGAACACGATGGCAATGCCCGGCAACAACAGCGCCGGCGCGATGCCATACCGACGCAGCAGCCAGCGCGTGACCAGCAACTGCGTGGTGATGGTCAGCGCGTTGATCGCCAGATCGATGTTGGCGTAATAGGCCGTGCGGGCCTCGTCGGCGATGAAGCTGGCCTTGGCGATGGCCGCCTGCTCGTTGTACAGCAGCGTTCCCACGCCGACGCCGAAGAACATCAGCATCGCCAGGGCGCGCAGCAGCGGATCGGACAGGACCAGCCGGATGCCCGCGAGGACCGACCCGCCCATGGCGGCCTCACCACTCGCCTCGCCCCGGGCCAGCTCGCTGCGCAGGGCCCATGGACGCAGTTTCATGATGCACAGCAGGCATGCCCCAAGGAAACCGGCGGAAATCAGCAGCAGGTTGTCCACGCCGACGCGCTCCACCAGCACCCGCGTGAGCACGGGACCCACGAGGGCCCCAATGGTGCCGCCCGCTCCGATGTAGCCATAGAAGCGCTTGGCCTGCGCGTTGTCGAACACGTCGGCCATGAAGCTCCAGAACACGCTCACCGCGAACAGGTTGAACACGGCGGTCCAGACGAAGAAGGCCGCGCCGCGGCCGCTCCATTCGTGATCGAAAACCCAATGGAATCCCAGCAGGCAGGCGATGAAGAACAGGTACACCGCTGGTAGGAACACCCGCCGCGGAAACCGTGAGACCAACGCGCCATACAGCGGTTGCAGCACCACCATGGCCACGAAGGTGACGGTGAACAGGACTTGCAGGGTCAGGCCGCCCAGATCCCATCCCGCCCGCGAGGCCCACGCCACCAGCCAGTGGGGAAACACGTCGGCCACGTTGCCGGACGCGCCCATCGCGTCGCGCACGGGCCGCAGCACGTAGTAGCCGCACAACAGGCAGAAGAAATAGAGCAGCGACCACCACAGTGGCGGCGATTCGGCCAGTGCGGCACGGAACCGACCGGGAGCCGAAGGTTGGGCGGAGCGCACGGGCGTGACCTTGGGGTGGCTGGCGCCACGGTATCCGATCAGGGCAGCATGAGGAACCCCCGGCGCGCCGAGCATTTGCTCTACCTTCGGCGCCTAGCCTCCCTGCGTGACGCCAGCGGACTTGCGTGTGTACGACTACATCATCATTGGCGCCGGCTCGGCCGGCTGCGTGCTTGCCAACCGGCTGAGCGAAGACCCCCACGTGAAGGTCCTGCTGCTGGAAGCGGGGCCACGCGACTGGCACCCCTTCATCCACATGCCGGCAGGCCTGGCCAAGCTCGTGGGCCAGAAGGGCGTCAACTGGGACTACAACACCGCGCCCGTTCCAGCCTTGGACAATCGCGCGCTGTGGTGGCCACGCGGCAAAGTCCTGGGCGGCTCCAGTTCGATCAATGCCATGTGCTACGTCCGCGGTGTACCTCGCGACTACGACGAATGGGCCGAGGCGGGCGCCAGCGGTTGGGACTGGGCATCGGTGCTGCCCTATTTCCGGAGGGCCGAGCACAACGAGCGCGGCGCCGACCGGCTGCATGGCAGCAACGGACCGCTGCACGTGTCCGACCTGCGCTACACGAATCCGCTGTCGCACGTCTTCATCGAGGCCGGCCGCCAGGCGGGGTACCCGGCCAACCGCGACTTCAACGGCCCCATGCAGGAAGGCTTTGGGCTCTACCAGGTGACGCAGAAGAACGGCGCGCGATGCTCCAGCGCGGTGGCCTACCTGCACCCGGTGCGCACGCGACAGAACCTCCATGTGGTGACCGGTGCGCTGGTCAACCGCATCACGTTCTCCCAGGAGGGTGGCGCGCTGCGTGCCAATGGCGTGACCTACACCGCCGGCGGCAAGGCCTTCCACCAGGCCGCCAATCGCGAAGTCTTGTTGTCCGGTGGCGCGATCAACTCACCGCAGTTGCTGATGCTGTCGGGCATTGGCCCGGCCGCAGACCTGCGCCGCCACGGTATCGAAGTCCGGGTGGACGCGCCGCAGGTAGGCGACAACCTGCAGGACCACCTGGACGTCTGCACGCTCTACCACGCCACCCAACGCATCACTTATGACCGGCTGAGCGACCTCAAGGTTGCCTTCGACTATTACCTGCGCGGCCACAGCGGCGCGGGCAGCAGCAACATCGCCGAGGCAGGTGCCTTCATCCGCTCGCGCTTCGCGCCCGACGAGCGTCCGGACATCCAGATGCACTTCGTGCCGGCGATGCTGGACGACCATGGCCGGCATCGCCTGCCGGGCGATGGCTACACGGTGCATGCCTGCTTCCTGCGGCCACGCAGCCGCGGCCGCGTGTCGTTGGCCAGCGGGAGGGCCGGCGACAAACCACGCATCGATCCCAACTACCTTGGCGACGCCGAGGGTTTCGACCTGAAGATGATGGTCGAATGCGCGCGCCTGTCGCGCGAGGTGCTGGCGCAGCCCGCATTCGCGCCATACCGTGGCACGCCCATATTCCCAGCCCGGGAGGATCTGGACGACGCCGGACTGGAAGCTTTCGTCCGCGCCAAGGCCGAAAGCGTCTACCACCCCATCGGCACGTGCCGGATGGGCAACGATGCCGCGTCCGTGGTCGATACGCAGCTGCGCGTGCGCGGCGTGGAAGGCTTGCGGGTCGTCGATGCCTCGGTGATGCCCACGCTGATCGGCGGCAACACGAACGCGCCCACCATCATGCTGGCTGAACGCGCGGCGGACCTGATCCGGGACGTCTGACGGCAGGCGGCGGGCAGGTCCCGCCGGACCACCAGGCTACGCGACCGGGCGCGGTGACGGCTGCAACGTCGGTGGCAGCGGGCAATGCAGCATGGCGCAAATCGTGCGCAGCAACTCAGCCTCCGCCACGGTGGTGCGTCCGTCGTGGCTGATGGTCACCGTCAGCGCCTCCACCAGCAACTGCTTGGCCAGAGGGTCCAGGGAGTCGAGCGGCATCCACACCTCATCCAGCGCCGCCACGCCCTGGGGGCGCGGCAGGTACGGAAGCGCGTCGACCGGCAGCACGCGCTGGATTCCGCGCAGGTAGGCATAGCGCGCCGTCTCGGCATCGGCGTGTCCGTGCTGGGCCAACACGGCCAGCAGCGTGGCGATCTCGCGGCGCGCGCCACCCAGCTTGGTGCGTCCGAAGCGCGCGTAGCGCGAGGGGTCCAGCGACTCGCGCACCTGCACGGTCAACAGGCGCCCCAGGCAATACTCGAACAGCGACACCTTGCCGTCAGCGTTGACCAGTGCGCCTGTCGTATCCATGAAGAGATCGAGCTCCGGTCGCGGCCTCAACCGCAGGACCGGGAAGGCGATCGACGCCAGCGGCAGCCGGTGCATGGGGTGCAGGTCTGCCAGATGGCGTTCGTGCAGCAGGCGTGCACCGCCCGCCACGTCCTGGCCCATGCGGGCCGCCACTTCGAACAATTGCCGCTCGCGCACCTGGACATCCTGGTCCAGCAGCAGGCCAATCAGCAGCAGCATCACCGACTCACGTCGCGTAGCCAGGGCGTGCACCGCGGGTGGCAAGCTTTCCACGATCGCACCGGCCAGCACGAAATCCTCTGCGCGCGGAGCCGCCACCTCTTCCACCACCCGACCCGGTGCAAGCACATGCTCCGAATTGGCGGCCGGGAGGGCGGTGTTGGCCTCCGCACCAGCGAACCCCAGATGGGCGTCTTCCTCCAGGCCCTGCGGCGGATGCACGGCCCACTCGTGCGACAGGCGGGCCAGTTCGGCCTCGCCGAACGACGGCTCCAGCGCCTGGATGCGCTCCAGCAGGGGCGGGTGGGTGGCGAACCAGCCACGGAACCCGACCCCGTCACCGAACAGCATGTGGCTCACTTCCTCGGCTTGGCCACGTTCGGCCATCCGGGAACCTTCGTGCAGGCCGGCGATCTTCTTCAACGCGCCGGCCAGTCCCGCTGCCTGCCGCGTGAACTGCACCGCCGAGGCATCGGCCAATCGCTCGCGGCTGCGGCTGACGCCCGCCTTGATCATCCGCGCGAAGAACAGGCCCACGTAACCGATCACCATCGCCGCAAGCGCGGCGATCAGGACGACCGCTGCCCCGCTGTTGCGACGCCCACCACTGAACCGGCCGTGCTCCAGCACCTTGCGGCCCACCAGCCCCACCATCAGGATGCCGAACAGCACGCCGATCAGCCGGATGTTCAGCCGCATGTCGCCATTGAGGATATGGCTGAATTCGTGGGCGATGACGCCCTGCAATTCGTCGCGGTTCAGCCGCTCCAACGCGCCGCGCGTGACCGCGATGGCGGCATCCGAGGGCGCATAGCCTGCGGCAAAAGCGTTGATGGCGGCCTCGTGCTCCAGCACGAATACGTTCGGCACCGCCACGCCGGACGCGATGGCAATCTCTTCGACCACATTGCGCAAGCGGCGCAGCGCCGGGTCGCGCGTGTCCTCGGGCACCAGCACGCCACCCATCTCCCGGGCGATCACTTCGCCGCCGCTGCCCAGGCTGCTGATGCGGTACAGCGACCCCAACCCGATGACCGCCAGCGTCGCGACGGCCCCCGTCAAGAGCGGCCCCGGTCGGGGCCCGAGGAACACCGACATCACCGCCATCACCGCGATCACGATGCCGAGTACCGCCGCGCCAAACAGCAACAGAAGCCGGCCCGACATGCGTCGGGCCTGGTCCTGGCGCTCGAAGAAGTTCATGCCGTCAGAACCTGACCTGCGGCGCCTCGCGCATCTGCGCCTTCTCGGCCGGAATTTCCAGCAGTGCCGCCGGCAGGAAACGGAAGTTGTTGGCGATGAGGCTGGCCGGGAACACCTCGCGGCGGTTGTTGTAGCCCATCACCGCATCGTTGTAGGCCTGCCGGGCGAAGGCGACCTTGTTCTCCGTGCTGGTCAACTCTTCGGTGAGCTGCATCATGTTCTGGTTGGCCTTGAGGTCCGGATAGGCCTCGGCCACCGCCAGCAACCGGCTCAAGGCCCCGTTCAGCTGGCCTTGCGTATTCGCCAACTGGGCCATGGCGGCGGGATCACCCGGGCTGGCGTGGGCGGCCGACAGGCCCGCCATTGCCGCGCCGCGGGCCGCGATCACCGCCTCCAGCGTCTCGCGTTCATGCGTCAGATAGCCCTTGGCGGTCTCCACCAGGTTGGGAATCAGTTCAAAACGGCGCTGCAACTGCACGTCGATCTGGGCAAATGCGTTCCTGAACGCGTTGCGGGCCGCGATCAGCCCGTTGTACTGGCCCACTGCCCAGAGCGCGATGCCGATCACCAAAACCAACAGAATCATGAAGCTGACCATCATTCCTCCCCCACATCCTTGAGAACGGCGCTATCATCGACCGAAGCTTGAGCATACGCAGGCGTTGCGAACGATGAAAGAACACGCACCCCGGCGGTCACGGACGACCATGCGCATCGGCGCATCGGCCATCCTTCTCACCTTGACCTTGGGTTCGACCGCGCAGACGCCGATGCACTGGCGGCCGTCGCAACCCAACGCTGCGTCCGCGGCCCGCGCCGACGGGTCTGAGCACGACATCGCGCGACAGCAGCACCGCAGCACCTATGCGCGACAGGCGATGAAGCCGCTGGCCGGCGGGTTCGACGTCCACCAGATCGAAGCGATGGCGCAGCAACTGGTCGCCAACCAGCGCGTGCCCGGGCTGGCGATGGCGGTGGTGCACAACGGCCGCGTGCTCAGCGCGCGCGGCTACGGCATTACCGACGTGAAAGCCGCCGAGCCGGTGGATGCCCACACCGTTTTCCGTCTGGCATCGCTCTCGAAGAGCTTCGCGGGCACCTTGACCGGCATGCTGGTCAACGACGGTGCGCTGCGTTGGGACAGCAAGGTGGTCCGCTACCTGCCCGAGTTCCGCCTGAGCGACCCGAACGCGGCGCGCAACATCACCGTGGCTGACCTGCTCAGCCACCGCGTGGGCCTGCCGCACAATGCCTACGACCGGGAACTCGAGGCCTACACCGATTACCGCACGCTGACCCACAAGCTGGCCAACGCGCCGCTCAAGTGCCAACCGGGCACCTGCTACGGCTACCAGAACATTGCCTTCAGCCTGGTCGGCGACATCGTCTTCGCGGCCACCGGCGACTTCTACAGTCAGGAAGTGCAGCGCCGCATCCTCAAGCCACTCGGGATGAACGATGCCAGCCTCGGGCTGGAGGGCATCGAATCCAGCGCGCGCTGGGCGAAGCCGCACGTCAGGGGCCGTGGTGGTTGGGTCTCGGTGCGACCGAAGTCGACGTACTATCAGGTGGCGCCGGCCGCCGGCGTCAATGCGAGCGCCAGCGACATGGCCCAGTACCTGCTCGCCCACACCGGTTATCGCCCGGACGTGTTGCCCGCGCCGCTGCTGGCGACGCTGCACCAGCCCTTGGTGTCCACGCCGACCGAGATCCGCGGGTCGTCATGGCGGCGTACGCGGCTCAACTCGGCGAGCTACGCGCTGGGCTGGCGGGTGTATGACTACGCCGGCGAGCGCGTGGTCTTCCATGGCGGCGCAGTGCAGGGCTACCGGGGCTTGATCGCCATGCTGCCGGACCGCGACTTTGGCGTCGCGCTGCTCTGGAACAGCGAAAGCTCGGTGCCGTCGGGCCTGTTGCCGACCATCCTCGACCGCGCCGTGGGCCTGCCGCAGCAGCGGTGGCTGGACGTGGATGTCAATGAGACGCCGTTGTACGTCGATGGCGCCGAGTTGCCGGCACCGGCTGGCGCGGCTGCTACCAAGGCGAGTGCGGCTCCGCGCTGAGGTTATTGGCTGGAGGCGCGGCCGCCGAAGTCGACGCCGCGAAAGGTCATTCCAGAAGAGGCGAGCCGGACTGGCTCGCCTCTTCTGCGTTTGGCCGGTTATTGCTGCTGGAACTTGAACGTCTGCCGCACGCGAGCCTCGACCGGAATACCGGCCTTCGTCGCCGGGTGGAAGCTCCAATCCTTCAGTACAACGCGCACATGGTTGGCATAGCGCTGGTCATCCGTCTGCTCGATCAGGATGTCCTTTGCCTTGCCGTCGGTGCCGATCGTATAGACGATGATCGACGCGCCCGACTTGCCCGCCACAAGCTGCGAAACGGGATAGATGGGGGTCTTGCCCTGGATGAGCTTGGGCGCCACGTCCCAGGCTGGGTTGGCCTGCACGGCCATGGCACTGGGGTCAATCGCGACATTGGGTCGGCTCTCGACGCCGGATCCTGCCGCAGCACTGAACGTCACGGCCAAGAGGGCAATTGCCATTGCACTTTTCATAACGACTCCATCGTTTGTTGGTGCTGTTGAGCGCGTATTGAATGCGCCCTTCCTGATGCCGAGGACGTCCTGACTGTCCTGCCAAACAAGCCCCCTCCAATGGAGAGGTGAAGTGGCACCAGAAATCCCCGGCCATCTGATCCTAGTCGCCGCAGAAACCAGGAAAGCGCCCACGAACCCGCCCAATTGCCAGAGGTTGCCCGACATTCAGGTTGGCCAGCCAACCCAGGCGATGCGCTCTCTGGGGGCGGATGCTTGCGTGCGCCGAGGCAATAAAAAACTCCCTCCCCGCCTGGGCTGCGGGAAGGGAGCGTTGGGTACCGCGTGCTTCTTGGTATCGGGGCTTTCTTAGATCATCGGCGCCGGGGTCACCGGCATGGCAGCCGGAGCGGCCTTCTTGGCGCGCTTCTTGGCAACCTTCTTCGCCGCCGGCTTCTTGGCAGCCTTCTTGGCGGCCGGCTTCTTGGCGACCTTCTTGGCAGCCTTCTTGGCGACCGGCTTCTTGGCAGCCTTCTTGGCAGCCTTCTTCACGGTCTTCTTGGCAGCAGCCTTCTTGACGGCCTTCTTGGCGGTCTTCTTGACGGCCTTCTTGGCGGTCTTCTTGGCAGCAGCCTTCTTCACAGCCTTCTTGGCGGTCTTCTTGGCAGCAGCCTTCTTCACCGTCTTCTTGGCAGCAGCCTTCTTCACGGTCTTCTTGGCGGCCTTCTTGGCAACCTTCTTCACTGCCTTCTTGGCAGCGGCCTTCTTCACGGTCTTCTTGGCGGCAGCCTTCTTGGCGACCTTCTTCACCGCTTTCTTGGCGGCGGACTTCTTGGCAGCTTTCTTAACGGCCATGGTATGGCTCCTCGTCAGTGGTCTATCGGGGTGAAGCGCCCAGTACTAAACAATGCCGCGGAATTGGATACCGCGACCCACCGTCCGTGCCATGCGGGCACGGGAACGGATTCGATCGGCCAACGCGCAACCCGCTTCGCGCCGCCTGGAATTTGGAACTGCTACCGCCCCGCGCCGACACCCGGCTGGAGCCGTGGCAAACAAAAACCCGATCCGTCCAAGACGAACCGGGTTGGGCTTCTGGAGCCGATCGCGATTGCGCGGGGGAAACGAATCCTGCGTCCACCGTCAGGGCTGCACGGGCGGAGGTTCGTTTTGCACTGCGCGTTGTCGCGTTTGTTCGGCTCACTCGTTTTTGCAGGAAGCATCTGCTGGGCGAAACCTAATCACGCTTTTTCATAGTGTCAACAACCCCTTTGAAAAAAATCGCACCAGTGGCGACGTGCGGCTGGCGCGCGCGCCGCGTCGCGCACCCTCTCCGAACCATTCAAGACGGCCTCTGTTTTTTCCTCAACGCATCCGTCGCATTTTCAAAATTGCTTTTTTCTAGGTGTTTTCTTCAACCACCGACGAACAAACAGCCCCAGCGGGCACATTCGCCAATAGAGTCGAGAGCGGGCGCCCGACGGATTGCCGGGCACCTGGCACGACCTGAAAATTTTTTTTGAGAAGGCGGCGATTTCGCGACGCAGCACGCCAATTTGCGCGAAAGTGCGCGGCCGTTGCGCGCACAATTTCGGACACGAAGAACCATGCCGACCACCCAAAACGACACCGGCCGCACGAGGCGGCCGGTGGGGAAGCAATGCGTGGTTTGACTCAGTGGTCTTCGTCTTCCAGCAGCTCGGCGTAGTCGTCCGGACCCAGCAGCTCGTTGAGCTGTTCGGCGTCGTCGATCGCCACGGTGAACAGCCAACCCTCGCCGTAAGCGTCTTCGTTGATGGTTTCCGGCTTGTCGGCCAGCGCGCTGTTGACGGCGGTGACGGTGCCGCTGACCGGCGCGTACACGTCGGAGGCGGCCTTGACCGACTCCACCACGGCGCAGGCATTGCCAGCTTGCACGCTGTCGCCAACGTTCGGCAGTTCGACGTAGACCAGGTCGCCCAGCAGGCCCTGGGCGTGGTCGGAAATGCCGACCGTCACCTTGCCGTCGCCTTCGACGCGGGCCCACTCGTGGGACTTGAGGAACTTGAGGTCGCCGGGAATCTCACTCATGGGGGGTGCTCCGGTGGTACGTGTGTGGGTTGAGGGGAATGTAGTTTAACCAAGCGCCGGGCCGCGCAACCGCCGCGGGCCCGACGACTTGTGCTGCAGTGAAGCAATCCGGCGGCAGCGACGCCGCCGGAAGACGGGGTCAGGCGAGGACGCCTTCCTGCGGCTGGCCGTCGCGGACGAACGGGAACTTGACCACGCGCACCGGGACCTCCTTGCCGCGGATGTCGACGCGCACGTTACCCGCGCTGCCCAGCGGGATGTCGCCCGCCGGCACGCGTGCGAATGCGATGGCCTTACCCAGCGTCGGCGAGAACGTGCCCGACAGGATCTCGCCCTCGCCGTGGGCAGTGAGCACCTTCTGGCCGTGGCGCAGCACGCCCTTTTCGTCCATCACCAGGCCGATCAACTGGCGCGGGGCACCGCTGGCCTTCTGCTGCTCCAGCACGGCACGTCCAATGAAATCCCGACCTTCGTCGAGCGACACGGTCCAGCCCATCGCGGCTTCATACGGCGACACGGTGTCGTCCATGTCCTGGCCATAGAGGTTCATGCCGGCTTCCAGGCGCAGGGTATCGCGGGCACCGAGGCCCGCCGGCTTGACGCCTGCCGCCAGCAGCGCATTCCAGAACGCGACTGCGTGCTGCTCCGGCACGACGATCTCGAAACCATCCTCGCCGGTGTAACCGGTGCGGGCCACGAACACGTCGATGCCATCGGTGGTCTTGGCCTCGCCGGCCACGAACTTGCCCATCTTGCCGATGGCCGCGCGGTCTTCCTCGCGCAGCAGGCCGAGGACGCGCTCGCGGGCGGTCGGGCCCTGCACCGCGATAATGCCGAACTCCGGACGCTCGGTAACGGTGACGCCGAACGGCTTGGCCTGCTCGGTGATCCATGCCAGGTCCTTCTCCCGGGTGGCGGCGTTGACCACCAGGCGGAAGAACTGCTCGTCGCGGAAATAGATGATCAGGTCATCGATGACGCCGCCCTGCTCGTTGAGCATGCCGGTGTAGAGCGCCTTGCCCGGCACCTTGAGCTTGTCGACGGAGTTGGCGACCAGCTTGCGCAGGAACGGGCGGACCTGCTCACCGCGCAGGTCGACTACGGTCATGTGCGAGACGTCGAACATGCCGGCGTCCTTGCGCACGAGGTGGTGCTCGTCGATCTGCGACCCGTAGTGGATGGGCATGTCCCAACCGCCGAAGTCGACCATCTTGGCGCCGAGCGCGCGATGGGTGTCGTTGAGGATGGTCTTCTGGGTCATCGTCGGTGGGCCTGCATTGGGTGACGTGGGGACAGGGATTATCCCAGATCAGGACATCCCAAGACGAAGGCGGCCTCTGGCCGCCCTCGTCACCTGCTCGCCGGCCGCATACGCAGGCGCATGCTTATGTAGTGCGCTGCGATCAATCCGCGGGCCGTACCCGCAGCGTCATGCCGTCCACCGCGATCACCCGCACGGCGGTGCCGGCAGGCGCGTCGGGGCCCACCACATCCCAGAAGGCGTCCGCAATCTGCACGCGGCCGACGCCATTGATGATGGCTTGGTCCAGCGGCACCACGCGCCCCACCAGCTGCTCGGCGCGGCGGTTGAGCATGGGCTGGTCGCTCTCGCGTCCGCGGTTGCGGAACCAGGTGCGGTAGACCTGGATCGACACGAACGCCAGCACGACGAAGGCCGCCACCTGCGCCAGCACCGTTACGTCCGGCAGGACAGTCACCAGCAGGAACACCGCGACGGCGGCAAAGCCCAACCACAGCAGGAAGGCACCGGGCGCCAGCGTTTCGGCGGCGAACAACGCGAGCGCCAGCGCCGCCCACACCACCATTGGACCGTTCCATTGCATGGTTCACCCCCCCTTGGTCGCGGCGCGCGCCGGTTGCTCCAGCGCCTGCTTGGCCAGTTCGGCGATGCCACCCAGCGAACCGATCACGCCGGCGGATTCCATCGGCATCATCACGAACTTCTGGTTGGGCGCCTCGGCCAGCGACTTGAACGCCTCGATGTACTTCTGCGCGATGAAGTAATTGATGGCCTGCACGTTGCCCGAGGCGATCGCGTTGGACACCATCTGGGTCGCCTTCGCCTCCGCCTCGGCCAGGCGCTCGCGGGCCTCGGCCTCGCGGAAGGCGGCTTCCTTCTCGCCCTCGGCCTCGAGGATCACGGCCTGCTTGTCACCCTCCGCCTTGAGGATGGCGGCTTGGCGGAAGCCTTCCGCCTCAAGGATGTTGGCACGCTTCTCGCGCTCGGCCTTCATCTGCCGCGCCATCGAGTCGACCAGGTCACGCGGCGGCTGGATGTCCTTCAGTTCGATGCGGTTGACCTTCAGGCCCCACGGATGGGTGGCCTGGTCCACCGCGACCAGCACCTTGGCGTTGATCTCGTCGCGCTTGGACAGCGACTCGTCGAGGTCCATCGAACCGATGGCGGTACGGATGTTGGTCATCACCAGGTTGAGGATGGCGATTTCCAGCGTGGCCACCTCATAGGCGGCCTTGGCCGCGTCCAGCACCTGGAAATAGACCACGCCATCGACCTTCACTACGGCGTTGTCCTTGGTGATGACGTCCTGGCTGGGGACGTCCATCACCTGCTCCATCATGTTGATCTTGCGCCCCACCCCGTACACCACCGGGATCAGGAAGTGCAGGCCCGGGGTCATGGTGTGGGTGTACTTGCCGAAGCGCTCCACCGTCCACTCATAGCCCTGCGGCACCATCCGCACGGTCTTGAACAGCACCACCACGCCCGCGACCAGCAATACGACTGCCAGGATTTCCATCTACGCCCCCTCGTCCAATGATGGGTTCGAGTATAGGGCGTGGGGATCGTGGCGGGCCCGTTCGCGCGGGGCAGACGGCCTCAGGCGACCGTTGCCTCCACCCGTGCCCAGGTGTCCTCGCCCAGCTCATTGCCCAACTGCAATGCCGCCAGGTTCTGCAGCAGTTGCTCCGGACGGCTCGCCCCCAGGATCACGGACGACACATGCGGATTGCGCAGGCACCAGGCGATGGCCAGGGCCGCCGGCGCGAGTCCCATCTCCGCCGCGAGCGACGTGAATCGACGCGCGCGCTCCATGCGGTCGTCGTCCTGCCCGAGCACGATGGGCTGCAGCCACTCCATTCCTTCCAGCCCCAAGCGGGCGTCAGTCGGGAAGCCTGCGTTGTACTTTCCGGTAAGCAGCCCCGAGGCCAAGGGGGAAAACGTGGTGGTGCCCATGCCGTACTCGGCGTACAGCGGCGCGTACTCCGCTTCCACCCGCTCGCGGTGCAGCAGGTTGTATTGGGGCTGCTCCATGGTCGGGGCGTGGAGGTGGTGCGCGCGCGCCACTTCGTGCGCCTCACGAATCTGCACGGCCGACCATTCGGACGTGCCCCAGTACAGGACCTTGCCCTGCCGCACCAGCGCATCCATCGCCCAGACGGTCTCCGCGATGGGCGTCTCGGCATCGGGGCGGTGGCAGTAATACAGGTCCAGGTAGTCCACCCGCAACCGGCGCAGCGCGGCGTGGCAGGCGTCGGTGACGTGCTTGCGCGACAGCCCCTTCTGCGTGGGACGCGGCTCCCGGGCGCTGCCGAAGAACACTTTGCTGGACACGCAGTAGCCATCGCGCGGCAGCCGCAGGTCGGCGATGACGTCGCCCATCACCGTCTCGGCTTCGCCCTTGGCATAGCTCTCGGCATTGTCGAAGAAGTTGACGCCGTGGTCCCAGGCGGTGGCGATCAGTTCACGCGCGGTCCCGCGCCCGATCTGCGAGCCAAACGTCACCCAGGCCCCGAAGGACAGGGCGGACACCTGCAGGCCGGATGAGCCGAGGCGACGATAGTGCATGGACAACTCCCGATGAATCCGGAACACGAAGGTTCACCAGTGTAGCCGGGAGGACGCGGATGGCCTGGAACTTGACGGGGGCCTTGGGTCCATGGGGCTGGATGGCGCTTTGCGGCATACCGGCGTCGGGCCGACAACGATCACGGCGGGAGGGTTATGCTCCCCGCCAGGCCCTGGGGACGCATTTCATGTCCGACGCCACCAGACTCTTCCGCAAGCTAGGCGCCGCGCTGCTCGCGCGGCCCGATGAAATGATGTTGGAGATTGGTGCCTCCGGCGAACTGCTGGTGGCCCGCATTCGCGTGGTCGTGGCCGGGCTGCTGCTGTTGCTGCCTCTGGTGGACAACCTCATGGGCAGCACGGTCGCCGAGACCCTGCTCGGGCTGACGGGGGCGGTGCTGTTCAATGCCGTCGCCCTGGCATGGCTGGCCCTGGCAAGGCGCAGGCGGAGGTACCGCTGGCTGCCCTTCGCCACCACGACCTTCGACGTCACCGCCACGTCGGCGCTGCTGGTGCTGTTGGCCATCAATCACCTGGCGGCCGGCCTGAACAGCATGGTGGTGTGGTGCGGGTATGTGCTGGCCATCCTGGTGACGGCGTTGCGCAATGACGGCCGAACCACGCTGCTCGCCGGCGCACTGGCCGTGGGGCAGTACGGCCTGCTGGTGGTCTTGGCGTTCCTGGTGGCCGGCTCGCCGGAACTGCTGATGTCGGCCGAATACGGCGCCGTGACCGTGGGCAACCAGATGCAGCGACTGGTCCTGCTCGCCTTCGTCACGGCGGTCACGACGATGCTGGTGTACCGGATGCAGCGACTGGTCGAGATGTCCGGCACCGACGGCCTGACCCGCCTGCCCAACCGCACCTGGCTGATGCACCGCGTGCCGCAACTGCTGGACGTGGTCAAGCGCGAGGGCGGCAGCCTCAGCGTGGCGATGCTCGACCTGGACCACTTCAAGCGCATCAATGACGAGCTGGGCCAGCATGCAGGCGACCGCGCACTCCGCCATGTGGTGGCCTCGCTGCGTGGCCAGTTGGAGGGCGGTGAACAACTGGTGCGGGTCAGCGGCGCAGAGTTCGTGATGGTATTGCGCAAGCCCGTCGGCACGGCCTGGGAACGCGTCGACGCGATCCGCAGGATCCTGGCCGAACACCCGTTCGAACCCGAGCGTGGCGACCAGCCGCGGCCCATTACCTTCAGTGCGGGAATCGCGGGATTCCCGCAGGACGGGCAGGACCTGTCCCACCTGCTGCGCCGGGCCGACAAGCGCCTGCAGACGGCCAAACTCGAAGGCCGCAACCGGGTGGTGGCGCGGGACGGCTGAGGCCCGACGGCTTGCCGTTCACGCGGGGCCTGCACTAGGCTGCGCCGACATACGGCCGCGTCCGGCCGGGGGAAACCGTCACGTGGAAGCAATCACCCGAGTGGCCTTTGGCCTGTTCGGTCTCGTCGTCCTGATCGGACTGGCCTGGCTATTCTCGAACAACCGCAAGTCGGTGGACTGGCGCCTCGTCGCCACCGGCGTCGCCCTGCAGGTGGCCTTCGCGGCCGTGGTGCTGCTGGTGCCGGGCGGCCGCGACGTGTTCGATGCGCTGGGCCACGGCTTCGTGAAGGTGCTGAGCTTCGTCAACGCCGGCTCCAACTTCATCTTCGGCGGGCTGATGGACACGTCCAAGTACGGGTTCATCTTTGCCTTCCAGGTGCTGCCGACCATCATTTTCTTCGCGGCACTGATGAGCGTGCTGTACCACCTGGGCGTGATGCAGGCGATCGTGCGCGCGATGGCGTGGGCCATTACCAAGGTGATGAGGGTTTCCGGTGCGGAGACCACCAGCGTGTGCGCCAGCGTGTTTATCGGGCAGACCGAGGCGCCGCTGACGGTGCGCCCGTACATCAGCCGGATGACCGAGTCGGAGCTGATCACGATGATGATCGGCGGCATGGCGCACATCGCGGGCGGCGTCCTGGCGGCCTACGTGGGCATGCTGGGCGGCGGCGACCCGGAGCAGCAGGCGTACTACGCCAAGCACCTGCTGGCGGCGTCGATCATGGCCGCGCCGGCCACGATGGTGGTGGCCAAGCTGCTGATCCCTGAAACCGGCACGCCGCTGACCCGCGGCACGGTCAAGATGGAAGTGGAAAAGACCACCAGCAACATCATCGACGCGGCGGCCGCCGGCGCGGGCGATGGCCTGCGGTTGGCGCTGAACATCGGCGCGATGTTGCTGGCATTCATCGCGCTGATTGCGCTGCTCAACTGGCCGCTGACCTGGATCGGCGAGGTCACCGGGCTGCAGGCGATGCTGGGCAAGCCGACCGACATGGCGACCCTGCTGGGCTACGTGCTGGCGCCGGTGGCCTGGCTGATCGGCGTGCCGTGGCAGGACGCGACCCTGGTCGGCGGCCTGATCGGACAGAAGATCGTGATCAACGAATTCGTGGCGTACCTGCAGCTGGCGGACATCGTCAACGGCAAGGTGGCCGGCGTGGCGCTGACCGAGCAGGGCAAGCTGATCGCCACCTACGCGCTGTGCGGCTTCGCCAACTTCAGCTCGATCGCCATCCAGATCGGCGGCATCGGCGGGCTGGCCCCGGACCGTCGCCAGGACCTGGCGCGGTTTGGCCTGCGCGCGGTGCTGGGCGGCACCATCGCCACGCTGATGACCGCGACCATCGCGGGCGTGCTGACCCAGTTCGGGTGATGACATGACCGCCAGGGGCCGGGTGACGGTGGTCGGCTCGTTCAACGTCGACCACGTGTGGCGCTGCGCCGAATTGCCGGTGCCCGGCCAGACCCTGAGCGGCGAGTACAGCACCGGGCCCGGCGGCAAGGGCTTCAACCAGGCGACGGCCGCGGCGCGTGCCGGCGCGGCCACCGCCTTCGTCTGCGCCCTGGGCGAGGACGTGGGCGCGCAGTGGGCGCGGGCCTTGGGGGCGGCGGATGACATCGACCTGCATGACCAGCGCAGTGAGCTGCCCACCGGCACGGCGGGCATCTACGTGGACCACGCGGGCCGAAACAGCATCGTGATCGGAGCCGGTGCCAATGCGGCGCTCTCGCCCGAGTTTGTGACGGCGCAACGGTCGCAGATTGAAACGTCGGCCGTGGTGTTGGTGCAGTTGGAGTCTCCCGTGGAGGCCGTGACCGCGGCGCTGCGCACCGCGCGAACGGCCGGCGTGACGACCCTGCTCAACCCGGCACCTGCCAATACCGCGGTGCCGGCGACCCTCTGGGCGTACGTGGACGTAGCCACGCCCAATGAGACCGAGTTCTGTGCGCACCTGGCCCGCGATGGGGGCCCGACGGTGGACCCCGAGTCGCTCGCGGGCCTGCCCGATGGCGAACTGCATGGCTTGTGTCGCGGTTGGCAACCCAATGCCAGCGTGGTGCTGACGCTGGGGGCGGCGGGTTGTTTCGTCTCGCACCCGCCGCAGTGCCTGCGCGGCGATGCCGATGACCACTATCGCGTGCCGGCTTCGGCGGTGACGCCCGTGGACACGACCGGCGCGGGCGACGCCTTCAATGGCGCGCTGGCCGCGTCGCTGGCGAGCGAGCCGGGCCGCGCGTTCCAGGCACACGTGCGGTTTGCTGGGGCCTTTGCGGGGGTGTCCACCGAGCGGGCCGGCGCGGCGTTGTCGATGCCCCGCCGCGATGAGGTGGAAGGCCGCTTCGGCCCGTTCTGACGCCTGGGGCGCCCGGTCCCCGTACAATGCGCACCATGCGCATCGGACCGTATGAGATTGCGCCCAAGGTCATCCTCGCGCCGATGGCCGGGGTCACCGACAAACCCTTCCGCGTGCTGTGCAAGCAGCTCGGCGCCGGCCTGTGCGTGTCGGAAATGACCACGAGCGATCCACGGTTCTGGCGCACGGCCAAGTCGCGCCACAGGATGGACCACGAGGGCGAGCCGGCTCCGATCAGCGTTCAGATCGCCGGCACCATCCCCGAGGTGATGGCGGAAGCGGCCCGCCATAACGTGGATCACGGCGCGCAGATCATCGACATCAACATGGGCTGCCCGGCCAAGAAGGTGTGCAATGCCTGGGCAGGCTCCGCACTGATGCGTGACGAGGCGTTGGTGGCGCGCATTCTTGAAGCGGTCGTCGGCGCGGTCGACGTGCCGGTGACCCTCAAGATCCGCACCGGCTGGGCCGCCGACCAGCGCAACGCTCTGGCCATTGCCCGCATTGCGGAGTCATCGGGTATTGCCGCCTTGGCCGTCCACGGGCGCACGCGCGACCAGCAGTACACGGGCGTAGCCGAGTACGACACCATCGCGACCATCAAGGCCGCGCTTTCCATCCCCGTCATCGCAAACGGCGACATCGACACCCCGGCCAAAGCGGCACAGGTGTTGCGCCTTACCGGGTGCGACGCGGTGATGGTAGGACGCGCCGCACAGGGGCGGCCCTGGATCTTTCGAGAGATCGCCCATTACCTGGCTACCGGCACGCACCTGCCCGCCCCCACGCTGGCCGAAGTCCGGGATGTACTGGTGGGACACCTGCAGCACCTGCACGCCTTCTACGGCGAGCCATCCGGCGTGCGCATCGCGCGCAAGCATCTGGGCTGGTACGCAAAGGACCGGCCGGAGAACGCCGCGTTCAGGGCGATCGTCAATCGGGCCGATGATGCCGTGGCGCAGCTACGCGTGACGCGCGATTACTTCGATGCGCTCGCGGAAGGCGTCGCGCCGTCACTGCCGTCCGCCGCCTGAGCCACCCCAAAGTCCCCCGATCGGGGCATCGCCGCATTGTCATCGCGGACAAAGAATCCGGAATGGGAGCGTGACGGTTGTCGTGAACGGCGCTGCCGGCGACGCGCCACCTTGGCCACTCCCGGAGGTTGACATGAACGTTTCCAAGCGGATCACCGACACGTTTCCAAACGGACTGGGTGATGTGATCGGAAGCCAATTTGGCCGTCGGCACAACGCGGGCGGATACGAGTTGGATGGCGCGCGTCTGCCGCTGTTCAATGATGCGATGCGGCGCATGGATCCCAATGCCAAACCCTTGGGCACCGATCAGTTCGCCACGGCGGCACGCAGGGTACTGGAGCGTTATCCAACGGGTGTGACGCCGGCGTTCGTGGAATCACGCATGCGCGCGTGGGACCACCTCAAGCAACTGGCGGCAGACGACGACTGGCACGCGTCTGCGGACGTGCTTCAACGCACTGATGCGCTGCGCGATTACATCGACAATCCGGAAGATGTGCTGCCCGACCACCTTCCCAGCATCGGACTCCTGGACGACGCGCTACTGGTGGACGTCGCCCTGCAAAACTTGCGCGCGGAAATTGCCGACTACGAGAGCTTCTGCCATTTCCGCCAAGTGGCGGCGGACTTCGCCGGCATCGACGTGAAGGACACCGGCCTGAGGCGGGAGGAATGGCTTGAGGCATTGCAGCAGGCCCAGCGCACCCATCGCGGCTGGGATGCACCGGAGGCGGTGCGATTTGCGCCCGTGGACGCACGTGCCACGTTGTTCCACATCGTTTGATTGCCGTTGGCCGACCGGCCGCACCGTGCCCCGTTGATACCGGCAGGAAGCCCTTGCGATGGCGCGCTTCCTCTTTGCACCAGGAGGCGCGATTGTCCCGCTTCATGACCACGCAGTGGAGCATCATCCTTGGTGGCCAGGGCGGAGAAGAAGGCGCGCGCGCGGCGCTCGAATCCATCTGCACGCGCTATCGCTACCCTGTACTGGGATACATACGTGAACACGGGTTTGGCTCCGCCGACGCAGAGGATCTGACGCAGGAGTTCTTCGCCCGCCTTCTGGAGCAACGCTGGGACGCACGCGCGGACCCCGAGCGAGGCCGCTTTCGAACCTACATGTTGTCGGTGCTGCGCCACTTCCTGGCCAATGAATGGGCCAGCCGGCTGGCCGGGAAGCGCGGTGGCCGCTTGGTCCGGGTCGACATAGACGACGTGGCTTTGCCGGATGGCGCGGCGTCCTCGCCCGAGCAGGAGTTCAACCGCCTGTGGGTGCTCACGCTGGTGGATCACGCCCGCCAGCGACTTGAGGAGGAGGCGCGACTTGCGCACCACGAGGCCCTGCTTGCCGCACTGTCGCCGTTCCTGGTCGAAGCGCCGGCGGCAAACGACTATGCCAATGTCGCCCGGTCGCTTGGAATGAAGCCCAACACCGTGGCAGTCAATGTGCGGCGCTTGCGGCAGCGGCTGCGGGAACTGATTCGCGAGGAACTTGCCGAAACCGTCTCCGATACCGCCTCACTGGACGCCGAGCTGAATGCGCTTCGCGAGCTGGCCGACGTGGGCCACGACGTGTAGCCGTCATGCCCGATGAGAAGGGACAACGGAACCCACGTGACACCCGATGGTGGATGAATTCCGCCGTGGTGCGTTTGGCGTTTGGCCAGGAAACGGTGGTGCCGGGCGCGGACGGCCGGGTGGCGCGCTCATCGGAGCCCGATCCCGACGATCCGAGCCAGCGCGAGTTCGGGGACTTCGAACTGCGGCAAGTCATCGGGCGCGGGGGCATGGGCGTCATCTACCGTGCATTCCAGCGCTCGCTTGATCGGGAGGTTGCGTTGAAGTTGCTGTCCGGTGGGATATGGGCAGCGCCGGAGTTTGTCGCCACGTTGCGGCGCGAAGCCCGGCATGCGGCCTTGCTGCAGCATCCCAACATTGTCGCGGTTTACGAAATCGGTGATTTCGACGGGCAGGTGTATTACGCGATGCAACTGGTGGAAGGCCGATCGCTGGCCGAGCACCTGCAAGAACAAGGGCCCCTGTCCCCTCGGGATGCCGCCGTGCTGTTGCGCACCGTCGCCGAGGCCGTGGATTACGCCCATCGCCAAGGCATGCTGCACCTGGACCTCAAGTCCGGGAACGTCATCCTTGGCAATGACCACGTGCCCAGGATCACGGACTTTGGCCTTGCGCGTCGTGTCGGCGCCGAAGGACTGGTCGACAATGAACGCGTCTCGGGGACACCGGGGTACATGGCACCGGAGCAGGTGCAGGTACGAGGCGACAAGCTTAGCGCCGCCACCGACGTCTGGGGACTGGGCGCCATCCTCTACGAGTCACTGACGGGACACCCCCCGTTCGAGGGCGACTCACCGCAGGCCGTCGTCACGCTGGTGCATGAAGGCACGGTTCGCACCCCTCGGCGCTACAACGAGGGCCTGCCCCGCGACCTGGAAGCGATCTGCCTGCGTTGTCTCCACAAGGATCCGGCGCAACGCTACCGCAGCGCCCGCGCGCTGGCCGATGACCTCGGCCGTTTCATCGAAGGCCGGGAAGTGCGCGCGCGTCCGCTCAACGCCGCGCAGCACGCGTGGCAATGGATGCGCCGCGAACCGCGACTGGCGGTGGCCAGTGCCGTGGCGCTGGCGGCGCTGCTGGCCGGCGTGCTGATTGCCGCGCGTGAATGGCAGCGGGCCGAAGTCCACTCGCTGGACGCCAGCAGGAACCTGTGGGCCCAGCGTGAAGAGATTGCATGGCGGCAGTTCGAAGATTCCCGCGGCTATGCGGCCTTGTCGTCACTGGCCGCCAACCTGCGCGAGCAGGAGGCCATCGGCGCCGCCGCGGAAGCGCGCCATGAGCGATTGCGATTGGGCATCGCCAGATCGCGGATGCCGGCGCTGCTCGGCGTCTTTGACGCGAATGCCGCCGTCCACGTTGCGACCTTGAGCCCGGATGGCAAGTTCATAGCGCTGGGCTTGGAACCGCTCACGGTCGCGCTCTACGAACGCGCCACCGGGAAGCTGCGTTGGCGCACGAAACTGAATCAGCATCAGGCCTCCTGGGATGGCCAACTGCGCCGGCTGGTCTTCACGCCCGATGGCACCCATCTGGTGGTCAGCGAGCATTGGACGATGGGCCAGATGCGTCCGGCCGGCTATCGCACCTATCGCCTCGCCCTCGCCGATGGTCGCCAGAGCACGGTGCCGGTGGATTCGAGGGTCGTCGGCGAAAGTTGGAGCGACGATGGGCAGCGTGTCCTGCTGCAATCCGAGGACGGCCGCCTGACGTTGCACCGGGCCGACGGCACCCTGTTGGCCACGACCCGGATTCCCGTCCCCGGCCATCCTTACCGTCCCAGCTGGTTGATACCGGCAGGCGCTACGTTCATTGGTTACCGCCCGAACCTGGAGAGCGTTGAGGTGCTCGACGGTCGCACGCTGGCGGTGCGCCATCGCATCGACATCGGTCGCCCCGACGATGGGTTCATCGCGTGGACCAGCACGCCGGATGGACGTTGGCTGGTCCTGGGCACGCAGCAAGGCCGCGTCCTGCTGGTGGATACGACGACGGGGGAGCAGCGTCTGCTGCTCGCTGATGCCGGCGGTGAAGTGACCTGGTTGTCGACCAGCGCGGGAGGCCGCCGGTTGGCGGTCTCGACGCGTCAGGGCGAACTCTCGCTCTGGTCACTGCCGGCGGGCACGTCCATCGGCCGGATTGTGTTGCGACGTGAGTTGTGGGGCCACCAGTTGCAGTGTGACGAGGACGGAGACCATTGCCTGGCGCTGGCCATGCATTGGGATCGTGTCGCGATGTGGGCCATTGATTCGATCAAAGGTCGGGGCGGTCAGGTGGTCCGCGTCGCACCGGAGATCACGCACCACTCCTTCATTCCCCGGTTTGCCAGCAGCTTCAACCTGCAGTCCGGCGTGCTCGTCACCGGCAGCCAGGACGGCGTGGTACGGCTCTGGCGTCTCCCTGCATCGCCCGAGCGAGCGTGGCTGGCCGCACCGCGAAGGGAGTGGCCGCTGAGATTTGACGGGCGCCGGCTGGTGGAAGTGGACGGCCTGCGCCTGCGCCTGGTCGATGCAAACACTTACCGGCCCGCGTCCCCCTGGGTCGATTTCGATCATCCGATCGGCTTCGCATCGCTGTCCCCGAATGGTCACGATGTGGTCGTGACCGCAGGCGATCACGTCCATGTGCTCCAGGCCCCAAACCTCGCACCACGGTACCCACCGATCCGGCTTGGCGGTTCCCCGATGGATCTGCTGGTCAGCGGCGATGGGCGCGTCCTGGTGACGCGGTGGTTGGCCGCGCCACCCGTCGCACCCGGACAGAGCCGGGTGCAGGCATTCGACCTCACGCTTGGACATCCCATCGGCCCTGCTGGCGACATGTCGCTGTCCACGGCCCGACTTTCCCGTGACGGTCAATCCATGCTGGCGGTGGACGGCGCCGGAAGCCGCCTCTATGCCATCCGCGACCTGCGGCATCCGCGCCTGGTGTTCGCCAACGCCCGACCCGAGTCGACCGTGATCGCGGCCGAGTTCGACGAAACGCGCGGGCAGATCGTGCAGGCCACCGAAAGCCGCGACAACGGCCTGCGTAGCGAATTGCAGCGCTGGAGCTTGGAGGATGGCCGCCTGCTGCAGGCCATGCCCCTCAATGCCAGCATCGACAGCCTGGTGCTTGAACCCACCGGCGGCGCAATCGCGATCAGCGGGCGCCCCGGCGGAACGGCCAGCACGGACCTGTCGATCATCGTCCGCCTCGACGGGAAACGGATTCCCGTCGCGCTGGCCGGCGAGAGCCAGCTTGCCCGGGCACAGGCATTGTCGGCCGACGGCGCCATCCTCGCGCAGGCCTTGGTCAACGGCGTCATGCTGGTCGATGCAGTCAATGGGACCGCGCTGGGGCCGCCACTCCAGGCATGGCTACCGGCCAACGACATCGTGGCCCAGGTTGCCTTCGCGCCTGACGGGCGATCCGTTCTTGCCCGAACGATCCTGGGGCGCTGGCTGCTCTGGCCGCTGGAGCCAGACCGGCGGGCCACGCATGTGATTGAAGAAGAGGCTGCGCTACTGGCGCCACCGCCCAGCACGACCTACGTGCCTCCGTCAGCGGCGTTGCGCGAAAGCTGGCGGGATCGCACCGACACGTTGCCCCAGCTTCAGACGCGACACGCCTCCGTGTGGTCTTGCCAGGGCAATGCGATCCCCCCACGTTTGGCGCAGACACCGCCCCATCTGCTGGACCTGGGCCCCTACTACACGACCCCCCTCGTCGACACCCTGGACATTGCCAGCAGCTACCACGTGCACAACCTGGCGATGGGAAATCCCTGCGGGATCCCCATGGGGATGGAGCGTCTGGGGGGCCGCGACTACGACATCCGCGGCCTGCTTCGCCTGCCATCGCAGGGCGATGCCCCGCTGACGATCACCGTGCCGCCCGGCCACTTCCGATCGGTCCACCTGCTGTCCGCCATTGGCGCACCTCCGTACGACTTCAACCTTGCCGAGCCGACGGCCCTGCTGGACTTCGTGTACCGGGACGGCACGGCGGTGACGCGGCGTTGGACAAGCCAATTGGAAGTGGGCGGGAAGGATGTCGCGGAGTCCAAGTCTCGCGTGGCATTGGCCTGGCGGGGCTCGACATCGCGTGACGAAGTCGGCCCCGGCATGGGGGCGAGTCTGTATTCGACCCGTGTCGAAAACCCCTACCCGGAGCGGGAGTTGGTTGGATTGCGGTTGCACCCGGCGTCCTCGGCGCTGTACGACCGCCGCGTGCTGGTCGCGGCCATCACCCTGGACCCGACCCCGCCATGATGCGCTGGAACAGGCGTCTGCGGGACGCCAGGCCATACGACGTGCGCCGGATTCAAGCGGCGTCGGAAAGTCTGTCGGACTCGGGTGAACCTGCGGCGCGCGGTGCCACCATGGCCAGGGTCTGCCCCGTGTGCGACAGCAGCCGGAACGTCCCGTCGGGGTCCTCGCAGATCGCGGTCAGGCTCTCCACCCAGTCGCCGTCGTTGGCATAGATCTGGCCATCACGCTCGAACAGGGCCGCGCGGTGGATGTGCCCGCAAATCACCCCATCCAGACCGCGACGTTTCGCGTCTTCCGCACCGGCCTGGACAAAGCGGGCGATGTAGCGCTCGGCCGCCGCACTCCGGCGCTTCAGGAACTCGGCCAGCGACCAGTAGCGCAGCCCGAGGCGACGCCGCAACTGGTTGACCCATTGATTGCCGGTGAGGATCCGGTAGTACAGCCAGTCGCCGAAGCGCTCCTGCAAACCGCCAAAATGCGTAATGCCATCGTAATCGTCGCCATGCGTCACCAGCAGGCGACGACCGTCGAGCGCGGTGTGGATGGCCCGTCGCCGCACCTGCATGCGCGGCAGCACCAGCCCGCAGAATCGCCGCGCGGAACGATCATGGTTTCCGGGCACGTAAATGAGTTCGGTGCCGGCGCGCGCCAGCGCATGGAGCCCCTCGAACACCCGCTGCTGTGCCGGCGTCCACACGGCCCGCCGCATCGACATCCACCACAGGTCCACGATGTCGCCGACCAAGTACAGGCGATCGCAGCGCAGTCCTGCGAGGAAGTCCGCCAGTTCCGCGGCGTGGCAATGCTTGGAACCCAGATGCACGTCGGAGATGAACACGGCCCGGCGGCGATGCTGCAACGACGCCACCGGCGCACTCACGCGGGCACTCCGCTCACCGACCCCGTAGGCGTCGGCGTCGCGCGGCCGCCTCCCAGGTAACGTTCGCGCTTCTTCGGGCGCAGCGTATGCAGGTCAACCTCGATCAGCCCGTCCACCGCATCACTGAAGTCCGGGTCCACCCCGAACGCCAGGAAGCGCGCGCCGCCAGGTTCGCACAGCTCGGTGTACTGCTTGTACAGCATCGGCAGCGTGGCCCCGAGGGCATCGAGGTTGGCCTTGAGGACACGGAACGCGGTCTCCGCATCCATTTCGCCAAACGGATGCGGTGCGGCGCGGTAGGCGAACGGCTGCTTCGACTCGGCGTGCAACTCACGCGAGCCGTAGAAGCGATCGTAATAGGCCACGATCTGCTCGCGTGCCTCGGCCGACAGGGCCGCGCTGATCGACACTGGGCCGAACAGATAGCGCACGCCGGGATGCCGCACCAGGTAGGCCCCGATCCCCTGCCAAAGGTAGTCGATGCTGCGGCTGCCCCAGTATTCCGGCACGACGAAACTGCGCCCAAGCTCCATGCCGGCCGCGATACGCTGAATGGCGTCATCGGCATAGCGAAACAGGGATGCGGTGTAGAGGCCCGCCAGGCCGTGTTCGGCCAGTACCGCCGAACCGCGGGCAACGCGGTACGCCCCTGCAATCTTCTGCGCGCCCGCGTCCCAGAGCACGATGTGCTCGTACCAGCCATCGTAGATGTCCACGTCAAGGCCGCGTCCGGTGCCCTCGCCCACGGCACGGAACGTCAGTTCCCTCAGCCGGCCGATTTCACGCAGCAGCGGCGAGCCCGTGCGCAACCGTCCGCAACGAATCTCGCGCCCGTCAGCCGTCAGTCCCAGCAGCGGCATCGCATGGATCCCGGCACACACCTCCGCGACCGGCACCGCTTCAACCAGCGGCGCCGGTCCGGATTCGACGCTACGCTCGCGGGGGGTTCCGATGGCGTGCAGTTCCCGGCGCACCTCGCGCAGGTGCCGGGCGGGATCGCCATCGGCCGGCAGGTGCAGCGGCCGACCGATGCGCAACACGATCCGCCGCGCCCGGCGGGCGAACATTTCCCGTGCCAGCAGCGCTGTACCGGCGGGCTTGAACAGCGCCGAGGCGCCGTAGAACAACGCCGAGTTGCGCGCCTCCACCCGGATGGGAAGCACCGGCGCATGGGTGCTCCGGGCAAAGCGCAGGAAGCCCCGGCGCCAGCGCCCGTCAGTCACACCGCGCAACCCCAGCCGCGCAACCTCGCCCGCGGGGAAGATGATCACGCACTGCTCCGCCTGCAGCGCCTGCTCAACGGCACGCAGGCTGTCCGCGCCCGGGCGCCCGCCCAGGATGCGTACCGGCAGCAGCAGACCGCGCAGGCCGTCCAGCGATGCCAGCAGGTCGTTGGCGATGATCTTGACATCGCGGCGCACGCGGCCCACTTGCTGCAGCAGCGCCAAGGCATCCAGCGCGCCGGAGGGGTGGTTGGCCACGATCAGCAACCGCCCCGTCGGCGGGATCCGGCGCACCTCGTCGGGATCGGCCTCATGCCGCACTTGCAGGTAATCGAGGGCGGCCTGCACGAAATCGAAATCGCGCAGGTGGCCATTGGACTGCAGGAAGGCCGCCACCTCATCGAAGCGCGACCAGCGTCCGATGGTCCGCAACAGTGGCCGCGCCAGGGTGGCGCGTCGCCCCCGGAACCACGTTGGAAAGCGCTCCCGCAGCTGCTGTTCGAGTGCCTGCATGGTGCCTATTGCCCGCCCCTGTTGGCCGGCAGCGTGTGGCCTCGGCAATACAGCGACGTGGCAAATCGGCGTCAAACCGGTGACAGCGCGGGAGCGCTCACACCATGCAAACGGCGTCGCGGCTAGTTAAATGCAAGGCAACGCCCGAAGGCGCAGAATGCACGGACGCGCCCAACCTTGTATCATGCGCGCCCATCCTTTTATCCGAATGCAAGGATATAGCCTCGATGTCCAGCTACCTCTTCACCTCCGAATCGGTGTCCGAAGGCCATCCGGACAAGATCGCCGACCAGATTTCCGACGCCGTCCTCGACGCGATCCTGGCCCAGGATCCGCGTGCCCGCGTGGCGTGCGAGACGCTGGTCAAGACCGGTGCCGCCATCGTTGCTGGTGAAGTGACCACCTCGGCGTGGGTCGACATCGAGTCGCTGGCCCGCAAGGTCATCAACGACATCGGCTACGACAACTCCAATGTCGGTTTCGACGGCCACACCTGCGCCATCATCAACATGCTGGGCAAGCAGTCGCCGGACATCGCCGCGGGCGTGGACGGCACCAGCAAGAAGGCCAAGAAGCCGGAAGAACAGGGCGCGGGCGACCAGGGCCTGATGTTCGGCTACGCCTGCAACGAGGCGCCGGAGTTCATGCCGGCCCCGATCTACTACTCGCACCGCCTGGTCGAGCAGCAGGCCAAGGTCCGCAAGGCCAAGAACAGCAAGCTGCCGTGGCTGCGCCCGGACGCCAAGTCGCAGGTCACCCTGCGCTATGACGCCAACCACAACGTGGCCGGCCTCGACGCCGTGGTGCTGTCGACCCAGCACGACCCGGGCCTGAAGCACAAGGACATCGTCGAGGGCGTGTACGAGCACATCCTGCGCCCGGTGCTGCCGAAGAAGTGGCTGGAGTCGCTGCCCAAGAACAAGATCCACATCAACCCGACCGGCATCTTCGTGATCGGCGGCCCGGTGGGTGACTGCGGCCTGACCGGCCGCAAGATCATCGTCGACACCTACGGCGGCATGGCCCGCCACGGTGGTGGCGCGTTCTCGGGCAAGGATCCGTCGAAGGTCGACCGTTCGGCTGCCTACGCCGCGCGCTACGTCGCCAAGAACATCGTCGCCGCCGGCCTGGCCGACAAGTGCGAAGTGCAGGTCTCGTACGCCATTGGCGTGGCCGAGCCGACCTCGATCTCGGTCACCACCTTCGGCACCGGCAAGATTCCGGACGAGCAGATCGAGAAGCTGATTCGCAAGCACTTCGACCTGCGCCCGTACGGCATCGTGAAGATGCTCGACCTGATCCACCCGATCTACCAGGACACCGCGGCCTATGGCCACTTCGGCCGCAAGCCGAAGGAAGTGTCGTACGTGGACGGCGCCGGCAAGAAGCAGACGGCGACCGCTTTCTCGTGGGAGAAGACGGACAAGGCCGAGGAACTGCGCAAGGCGGCGAAGCTGAAGTAAGCCGTTCGGCAGTTCAATGCAGGATTGGAAACGGGTCGCTTCGGCGGCCCGTTTCTTTTGGGCGTTTGTTTGCAGGAGTGGTCGCACGGAGGCGGGCCGCAGGGGGCAGTGCTGCAGCCCTCCGTCGCGGCATCCTGCCGCGAGTCGGGCCGCGCGCCATCCATGGCGCGCTTTTCCGCACTGCCCCCTGCGGCCCGCCTCCTGACCCAACGCTTCCAGTCGCCAAGTCGCATAGGCGCGGAATGGGCTCTGGTAGGGCAAGAACACTTGGTCGTATTGGCCTGGACATCGGGACTGCGAAAAAAGAAACGGCGCCGAAATTCGGCGCCGTCTCGTTGCTACTACCGCTTGGGGTTTACTTCGCGGTCGCAGCGCGCGTAGTCGACCCCGTACCGGCGGCCTTGACGTACTTCTCCAGCCACGCGTCGCTCTCGGCCAGCATGTGCAGGATCGATTCGCGCGCGCGGTAGCCGTGCGATTCGTTGGGCAGCATCACCAGGCGGGCGGTGCCGCCCATGCCCTTGACCGCAGCGAACATGCGCTCGCTCTGGATCGGGAACGTGCCGGAGTTGTTGTCCTGCTCGCCGTGGATGATCAGCAGCGCGTCCTTGATCTGCTCGGCGTAGTTGAACGGCGACATGGACCGGTACACGTCCTTGGCCTGCCAGTAGTTGCGCTCCTCGGCCTGGAAGCCGAAGGGGGTCAGGGTGCGGTTGTAGGCACCACTTCGGGCAATACCGGCCTTGTACAGGCGGGTGTGGGCCAACAGGTTGGCGGTCATGAACGCACCATAGGAATGGCCGCCGATGGCCATGCGGTTGCGATCGCCCACGCCACGACGCACCAGTTCGTCCACCGCCGCCTCCGCGTTGGCCACCAGTTGCGTGACGTAGGTGTCGTTGGGCTCGGCCGTGCCTTCGCCCACGATCGGCATGGACGGGTCGTCCAGCACCGCGAAGCCCCGTGCCAGGAACGGCAGCGGACCCCAGTAGCTGATGGTGTTGAAGCGGTACGGCGAGTCGGTCACCTGGCTGGCGGCGGCGGCGGATTTGAACTCCGCCGGGTAGGCCCACATCAGGACCGGCAGCGCGCCATCACGCTGCGCGTCGTAGCCCGGCGGCAGGTACAGGGTGCCGGTCAGTTCGACGCCGTCCTTGCGCTTGTAGCGGATCTGTTCCTTGCGCACGTCCTTCAGCTGCGGGGTCGGGTGCGGGAAGCGGGTCAGCGCCAGCGGTGCGGCCTTCGTTGCCAGATCCTGCAGGTAGAAGTTGGTGGGTTCGGTCGGCGACTCCCGGGTGATCAGCAGGCGCGTGGCCTCATCGTCGAGGATCGCGCTCGGCGCCTCGTAGTACGGCGCCTGCGAGTGGAACAACCGCGTCTTCTGCTTGGTGGCGAGGTTGAAGCGATCCACGAACGGCCGATCGCCTTCCGGCGAGGCTCCAGCACCCTGCAGGAAGATGCTCTGCGTGTCGGCCGCGATCTGCAGGCGTTCGAACCCGTTCGCGTCGCGCACCGTGGCCGGGTTGCCCGGATCGTTGTAGCGGTCCTCGCTGGAGCCCTGGTGGATCAGCTCGGGCGCCTGCTGCGGACGATCCGGAGCCACGCGCCACTGCTTCTGCTGGCGCGTCTTCCACCAGTATTCCTCGAGCAGCGCGAGGTCACCACGGCCCCAGGTGGCTCCGGCGTAGCGTGAGGACAGCTTGGCCAGCAGCGTCGGCTTGGCCTTGAAGGGGGCGGCCTGCAGGTACACCGCATCGCGCACGGCGACCTCGCGGTTGGGATCGCCACCGTCCTGTGCCTCGGCCCACACCAGGGTGGCCGGCGCATCGCTGCGCCAGCTGACGTTGCGCACGCCCGTGGGTACCGCGTCGTTGCCCGGCGGCAGTCCCTCGATCAGCGGCAGCTTCGCCACCTCGTGGACGCGCTTGCCCTCGGTGTCCAGCACCTCGATGCGGCGCGGGAAGCTGCCCACGGTCACCTGGTAGGAGAACGGGCGCTCCACGCGCTGCACCAGCAGGTGGCGGCCATCCGGCGACGGCGCTGCACCCAGGTACAAGGCCGGCGTGCCGACGGTGCGGGCACTGCCCTGCAGGTCCACCAGCGCCAGCTGCGAGCGGAGGTAATGCTCGAACAGGTTGGCGTCGCCCTCGTTCTTCAGCAGGTCCTGGTACGTGCGCAGTTGGCGCACGCCCGCACCGGCTTCGGTTTGTTGCGTATTCGGCCCCGTCGGGATCGTGCTGGCACTGGGGGCGGTGCCCTGCCCGGCCGGCTGCAGTTGCACGAGCAGGCGCTGGCTGTCCGGCATCCACGCGTAGCCACGGCCCACCACCGTGTTCAACGGCTGCGCCATCAGGCGGCGTGCGCGACGCGCAGCCACGTCCACGATCCACAATTCATTCGCCCCGGTGCGGGTGTCGACGTGGTTGAAGGCCAACTGGCGCTGATCCGGGGACCACGCCACGCTGGCCACGGCGAGCGGCTGCGGCAGCCCCTGCAGCCGGATCTCCGCACCAGTGGCGACATCCATCAGCCACAAATCCATACCAAACGAGAAGCGGCTTGCCGCATACGAGCGCGGGTTGATGCGCAGGCCGGCCAACTTCAGCTCCGGCTGCGCCACCACGTCGATGCCCGGCAGCGGCGGGGTCTGCAGCAGCGCGGCGGTGTCGCGCTTGGGACCCAGCAGCAATTGGGGTGCGCGCGGCGCGTCCACGATGGCCTGCAGTGCCGCGTCCGGCAATCGGTAGCCGGACGCCGCGGCGTCGTTGGCAGCCGGTGCCGACCGCACCGTCATGGCCTGCGCAAACACCTCCAACGGCAACAGGGCCACCACCAGCCCCGCGGCGTAGCACCGCCGCAACAGATTCTTCATTCACCACCCCCTGTCAAAAAATCCACCGGAGCGTCGCACGCAATTCGCCCCGCGGGAAATGACGAAAGTACCGACCCGCGCGGGCCGACGATCTACCTGAACCGCACCTGCCCCCAGTCCACGCGCCGCGCCAGAACCGGTGAGCGGGCGGGGCCGAGTGCATCCGCCGCGGGACCTTCCGCAGTACAATGGGAGCCTTCGCCGAGGGGCGCTGCGACCGTGACCCAAGAGCACGGCCAGGCTCGGCGGACCCAGCGGCAGGCCACTGCCGTGCATCAACGGCGCCCGATGTCCGCGGACCGCACCCAGCCTCTCGGCCGTGCCCCGCAAAGCCCGCCCCGCGCGGACTTCAACATTCGGAGCTGCACATGAACGCTGTTGCCAAGACCTTCTCCCAGGAAGGCGACTACAAGGTTGCCGACCTCTCGCTGGCCGACTGGGGCCGCAAGGAACTCGACATCGCCGAGCACGAGATGCCGGGCCTGATGTCGATCCGCAAGAAGTACGCCGCCACCACCCCGCTCAAGGGCGTGCGCGTGACCGGCTCGCTGCACATGACCATCCAGACCGGCGTGCTGATCGAGACGCTGAAGGACATCGGCGCCGACGTGCGCTGGGCCTCGTGCAACATCTTCAGCACCCAGGACCATGCCGCCGCTGCCATCGCCAAGACCGGCACTCCGGTGTTCGCGTGGAAGGGCGAGACGCTGGAGGAATACTGGGACTGCACCCTGGACGCGCTGAGCTTCCCCGATGGCAAGGGTGGCTTCCTCGGCCCGCAGCTGGTGGTGGACGACGGCGGTGACGTCACCCTGCTGATCCACAAGGGCTATGAGCTGGAGAACGGCAGCGACTGGGTCAACACCCCGTCCGACAACCACGAAGTGCAGGTGATCAAGAACCTGCTCAAGCGCGTCGCCGCCGAGCGCCCGGGCTACTGGCACACCGTCGTGCGCGACTGGAAGGGCGTGTCGGAAGAGACCACCACCGGCGTGCACCGTCTGTATCAGCTGGCGCAGGAAGGCCAGTTGCTGGTGCCGGCGATCAACGTCAACGACTCGGTCACCAAGAGCAAGTTCGACAATCTGTACGGCTGCCGTGAGTCGCTGGCCGATGGCCTGAAGCGCGCGATGGACGTGATGCTGGCTGGCAAGGTCGCGGTGGTCTGCGGCTACGGCGACGTCGGCAAGGGCTCGGCGCACTCGCTGCGGGCCTACGGCGCGCGCGTTGTGGTCACCGAGATCGACCCGATCAACGCCCTGCAGGCGGCGATGGAGGGCTTCGAGGTCAACACCGTCGAGGCCACCCTCGGCCGTGGCGACATCTATGTCACCACCACCGGCAACAAGGACGTGCTGACCCTGGCGCACATGCAGGGCATGAAGGACCAGGCCATCGTCTGCAACATCGGCCACTTCGACAACGAGATCCAGGTCGATGCGCTGAATGCGTCGGGCGCGGTACGCACCAACATCAAGCCGCAGGTCGACAAGTACACCTTCGCCAATGGCAACAGCATCTTCCTGCTGGCCGAAGGCCGTCTGGTGAACCTGGGCTGCGCCACCGGCCACCCCAGCTTCGTGATGAGCAACAGCTTCTCCAACCAGACGCTGGCGCAGATCGACCTGTGGGCCAACAAGGACCTGTACGACCCCAAGGTCTACATCCTGCCGAAGAAGCTGGACGAGGAAGTCGCGCGCCTTCACCTGGAGAAGATCGGCGTGAAGCTGACCACGCTGACCGCCGAGCAGGCCGCGTACCTGGGCGTGCCGGTGGACGGTCCGTACAAGCCGGACCATTACCGCTACTGATCCCTTGCGGGGATTCGTCGCACTGAAAACGGGCGCTCAGGCGCCCGTTTTCATTCAACCGGGCTGGTCGCAAAGCGTTCCGGCCGCCGCGTCCGCACACACCTCACCGGTCAAAGGGCCAGGCGCTCGCGCAGTTCCCGCGCCTGCCGACGCGACACCTCCACCACGCTGCCATCCTTGAGCGTCAGGTCGTAGCCCTCCCCCACGGCCAGGTCGATGTTCTTGACCATGCGCAGGTTCACCAGCGTATTGCGATTGGCGCGGAAGAACAGCGCCGGATCCAGCCGAGCCTCCAGCGCGCTCAGGCTGCGCGGCAACAACGCCTTCTCCTCACGGAACCACACCCGGGCATGGTTTCCATCGACCACGATCCGGCTGATCTCGTGCAGCGCGACGAACCAGCACTGCTCGCCATCGCGCAGGAACACCTGATCGTTGGCGCCCAGCAGGGTTCTCGGCTCGGTGTCGGCCGTCGCCGTGGTGGCGAGCCGCGCGCGGGCGCGGGCCAGCGCTGCGGACAGGCGCTCGGGCACGACCGGCTTGACCAGGTAGTCCAGCGCGTTGGCATCGAAGGCGTGCACGGCGTAGTGGTCGTAGGCCGTCGTGAATACCACCAACGGCACATGATCCAGCCCGTCCAGCACGTCAAAGCCGGTGCCCGAGGGCATCTGGATGTCGAGCAGCACCAGGTCGGGACGCAGCGCTTCGATGGCAGCTTTCGCGGCGGGCACGTCATCGGCCTCACCGATGCAATCCACGTCTGCCACGTCCGCCAGCAACGTGCGCAGTTCCTGGCGCGCCAGGCGGGTGTCGTCCACGATCAGGACCTTGAGTGGCGATGGGCGGGCACTCATTGTCCGATCTCCAGCCGCGCCAGCACGCGCGCCCCGTTCTGCACCAGTTCGAACCGATCGCCCGGCGTGCGCGCCAGGCGGGCACGCAGGTAGGCCAGCCCGACGCCGTGGCCGCCGGCGGACTGGTCCACTCGCCCCGGATTGCTGACTTCGATCACCAACCGGCCATCGTCACACCACGCCGACATGCCCAGTTCACCCCCGCCCGGCGTGCGCGCGATGCCGTGCTTGATGGCGTTCTCCACCAGCAATTGCAGCAGCATCGGCGGCAGCCGCGCGTCGCGTGCCTCGGTGGCGATGTCGCGATGCACGCGAAGGCGCTCCTCGTAGTGCACGCCTTCGACCGCGAGGTAGTCCTCCACCACCGTCAACTCCTCGCCCAGCGATGCCGAATCGCGCTGGCTGTGTTCCAGAGCGTGGCGCAGGATGTTGGAGAGCCGGGTCACCACTTCGCGTGCCTGGGCGGGCTCCTCGTTGATCAGCGCGCGGACATTGTTGAGCGCATTGAAGACGAAGTGCGGATTGAGTCGCGCCCGGAGTGCGTCCAGCTCCAGCGCGCTGTGCTGCGATTCCGCGCGAAGGCGGGCGATCTCGCTTTGGCGTCGGTGGCGCAACAGGTGCCAACCCGCCCATCCAGCGACCCACAGCCACAGGATCAGTGCGACCTGGATCGAGTAGGCAATCAGTTCGCGGATGCCATAGTCGTCACCCGGCAGCGATTGGAGCAGCCCCAGCGCAGTCGCCGCCTGGACGGCCAGGCGCGCGCCGAACTGCACGATCACCGCGCCCGGCAGCACCACGGCCGCAAAGCGCAGCAGCAACGCCCCGGCCCCGAGCGCAAACCAGTTGCGTCGAAGCGCCAAGGTGCGCAGCACGCCCGTCGCGAGCCACAGCCCCATGCCCAAGCTCAGCCCCAGCCACCAGGCCACATCCACCGGCCCGCCCATGCTGGCGAAGCCGGCCACGATGAACGCGGCATACAGCGCGGCCGGCAGCAGGTTGAGCAAGGCAAAGCGGAGGTCGGCACGTGACATCAGACGGTTTCCTTTCCAGTTGTCGAACGGGTGCCACTCGCAAGGCAAGAGCCGGCGTTGGCCGGCCCTCGCCCGTCAGGCGGGATTACTTCGTCGCGATGAATTCGCGCACCTGCTGCTGCAGCCACTGCGGGTCATCCCACTGCAGGAAATGGTAGCCGCCTTCGCTCATCTCGATACGCACGCCGTCGAGCTTGGCGTACTGGGCCTTGAAGATGGCCGCGGTGGAGTCCTTGGTCGCACCCATGGGGGCATAGGCCGCCCACGAACCCAACACCAGCGTGGGAGTGCGGATCTGCGCCAACTGGTCACGCAGGTCGACGGTCATAAGTTCGTACATTGCTTGGCTGGTCACGGCACGGTCACTGGCGTTGCCCCACTGGGTGAGCGTGGGGATGCGGCTTGCGTCGCGCACCAGTCCCCTGAGTGAAGCCGACACGCCGGCGCGGTAACTGGCGTCGTCCTGGGACAACATGCGGGCGCGCATGGCCTGGGCCATCGGCTTGACCGTTTCGGCCGTGGCCGCGGGATTCTGGATGGCACTGAAGAATGGCAGCGAATCAACGATGACCACGCGATCGAACACATGGGGGCGGCGGCTGGCCATGTCCATGGCCAGGAAGCCGCCCAGGCTGTGGCCGATCACCACCGGGCGCTTGAGCTTGCGTGCGTCGACATAGGCCAGCAGGCGCTCGCGCATGTCGGCCAGCCAGGCCTCCTTGCTGGCGTCCGCCGCCGCCGGAAGGCCGGCAAACCCGGGCAACTGCACGATGTGGCACTGCACCTGGTCGGCCTGCAACGCGGCGCACGTGTCGCGCCAGGTCTCGCCGGCGCTGTTGAGGCCGGGGATCATCAGCAACGGACGCCCCTGGCCCACGACTTCGACCGCCAGCCCATGGAACGACTGCGGCGCGGCGGCCTGTGCCGACTGCCACGCGGCACAGGACAGCGCGAGGGTGGCAACCAGGCCACGGAAGGCATGGCGGAAGGTCGACTGGACGAGGTACTTCATGGCGGGCTCCTTGCGTTGGGTGTGGCCATAGCGTGGCGGCGCCGCCCCGCACCCGCAGGGTTTCCGTGACGAGTGGCTGTCCGGCGTGCTGGACGGCGGGACGGACGGGGGAGCGGTCCCATTGCGGGGTGTCGTGCCGCCAGGTCCACGGCGCTCCAATACTTGATTGCTTCATCGCGATGAAGCGATATAATGATGACCATTCCTGCATCGGGCCCCGGCATGTCCCTCCCCATCAGCTTCGAGTTCTACCCCCCGAAGACCGACGAGCAGCGGGCCCAGCTCGACAAGACGGCCGCCAAGCTCAAGGCGCAGACCCCCGACTACGTCAGCGTCACCTTCGGCGCCGGCGGTTCCACGCTCAGCCACACCCCCGAGGCCATCCAGCACCTGCGCGGCACGCACGGCTACGACGCGGCCCCGCACATCACATGCATGGGCGGCTCGCGCGAGGAGATCCGCGGCCTGCTCAAGCTTTACAAGGCGCTGGGCGCTCGCCGCCTGGTCACCCTGCGCGGCGACCTGCCCTCGGGCATGGTGAGCCCGGGCGACCTGCGCTACGCCAGCGAGCTGGTCGAGTTCATCCGCAACGAGACCGGCGACCATTTCCACATCGAAGTGGCGGCCTACCCGGAGACGCATCCCCAGGCGCGCGACGCGCACGCCGACCTCAAGGCATTCGTCACCAAGGTCAAGGCCGGCGCCAACGGCGCGATCACGCAGTACTTCTACAACGCGGATTCGTATTTCCGCTTCGTCGACGACGTGCGCAAGACCGGCATCGACATCCCGATCGTGCCGGGGATCATGCCGATCTCCAACTACAGCCAGATCCGCCGGTTCTCGGACCTGTGCGGCGCCGAGATCCCACGCTGGGTCGCGCAACGCATGAGTGCATTCGCCGACGATGTCGAAAGCGTGCGCGAATTTGGCGCGGACGTGGTCGCGCAATTGTGCCGTCGCCTGATCGACGGCGGCGCACCGGGCCTGCATTTCTACACGCTCAATCTTTCAAAACCGACACTGAACGTCATGAGCCGAATCGGCGGGGTTTGAGCAGGGTTCAGCCCCAGGGGCTGTTTTCAAACACGACGTTGACGATGGCGCGGGGAGCATTTGCGTACCCCCACGTAATGCGTTGCACGTGCCATGAAAACGCTCCATGCCAGTGCCATTGCCACCCTCACCCTGCTTGCCGCATCGATTCCCGTCGCCACGCCCGTAAGCGCGGCCACGAGCATCCAACGCTGCCAGAGCGCCGACGGAACGGTCGTGTACACGGATAAGCCGTGCTCTGTGCACGGCGCCACCGCGGCACCGATGTCCGGTGAGTTGATGACGCGCATCGCCCGCGAGGAAGCGATGGCAGAAGCCCACTACGACCTGGCCGATGCGAACACTTCGTACGACCAGGCCGATGCAAACGCTTCGTTTGCCGCACCCAGCGCCCCCGGCCGACGCTCGCCCACCGCCGGTTGCGCACGTTCGGCCACACAGCTGGCCATGGACCTGCGTGGTGCGTTTGCCTTGGGTGACATCAATCGCATCGCGGAAAGCTTCCAGTGGGCGGGGATGAGCCACCGTGAAGGCCAGATGGGCATGGAGCGCATTGATCGGCTGAACGACGCGCCCCTGGTGGATGCGCGCTACCTGGACGCGACCATCGGCTTGGCCGGCCTGCAAATGGCGGACGCCTCCACGGCGATGGCCAACGCGAACGCTGGCGTCATGCAGCTGTGGTTTGGCGAAGGCGGGACACAGCGCATCGTCGATCTGGACGTCAAGCGCTATCAGGGCTGTTACTTCGTGGCGTTCTGACGCGCGCACGACGCGGGAGGCCTTACGACCCACGGCCCGCGACGCACGGCTGCAAGCTTGGAACGGGCGCCCGGAATGTCGCGACGCTGGGGCGTGAACCCCGCCCAAACCCTCGCGCCCTAACGCGACGGCCCGCACTGTTCGCCCTTCCCCGCCGGCGCTACCCTGCCCGCATGTCGCTTCGGTCCATCCTCATTCCCTTCGCCCTGGCGACGTCGGCGATGGCCTCCCTCGCCGCCCTGCCGGGCGACGTGGCGGCCCAGGTGCGGCGTTGCGTGGCCCCGGATGGGCGCATCACCTACACCGACCAGCGTTGCCGTGACATCGGGGCCGAAGCGGCGCCCCCGCGGCCTGCCGCCGGCGGGGCCGTGATCAAGGGCGCCCGGCTGCCGCGCTGCCCGCGCAACCTCCAGGACCTGGTCTATGAGGTCACCAGCGCCATCGACCGGCGGGATCCCAACCGCCTCGCCGCCCTCTACCACTGGACGGGCATGCCGAACGAGGCGGCGTACCGCGTCATGGGGCGCCTGAGCACCATCGTCGAGCGACCGCTGGTCGATGTCGTAGCGGTGATGCCGGCCACGGCCGACGGGGAAGACGGGAACTACTACCCGCAGACGACGGCAGGTGCAGCCCCCATCGGCCTGCGGCTGGAGCAGACGCTGCCCAATGGCAGCACGCCTTCGCGCACGTTCTTCGCGCTGAAACGCCACGTGGGCTGCCTCTGGATCACCTTCTGAGGCCGCCCACCGGGCACGTCCCGCCGCGTCTCCGGCTGGCCTGCGACGGCCCGGCCCAAACCCTCGCCGGCGCAACCATCCCTCCAGTCCGCGCCGCCAGCCAGTAAAATGCGGGGTTTCGCCCCCACCGAGACGCTGGCATGAGCATGCAATACCCCGAATGGATCTGGCACAACGGCGAGATCAAGCGTTGGGCCGAGGCCACCACCCACGTGATGGCGCATGCCCTGCATTACGGCTCCTCGGTGTTCGAAGGCATCCGCTGCTACGAGACGCCCAACGGCCCGGCGATCTTCCGCCTGACTGACCACAACAAGCGCCTGTACGCCTCGGCCCGGATCTATGACATGCCGATGCCGTACGACCTGGCCACGATCAACGCGGCCTGCCGCGAGGTGATCAAGAAGAACGACCTGACCAAGGCCTACCTGCGTCCATTCGCCTACCGCGGCCTGGGCGGCTTCGGCCTGTCGGCCGACACCCCGGTGGAGATGTCGGTGGCGTCGTGGTTCATGGGCCCGTACCTGGGCGAAGGCGCGCTGGAAGCCGGCATCGACGCCTGCGTGTCCAGCTGGCAGCGCTTCGCGCCCAACACCATCCCGGCTGGCGCCAAGGCCGGCGGCAACTACCTGTCGGGCCAGCTGATCGCGCGCGAGGCGCGTCGCCTGGGCTTCGGCGAGGGCATCGCGCTGGCCTCCACCGGCCTGCTGAGCGAAGGCGCCGGCGAGAACCTGTTCCTGGTGTTCGATGGCGCGCTGCACACCACCCCGGTGTCGGCCGCGCTGCTCAACGGCATCACCCGCAACACCATCATCACGCTGGCCAAGGACGCCGGCATCGAAGTGGTGGAGCGCGACATGCCGCGCGAATACCTGTACCTGTGCGACGAGCTGTTCATGTGCGGCACCGCCGCCGAGATCACGCCGATTCGCTCGGTCGACGGCCGCCAGGTGGGCGCGGGCCACGCCGGCCCGGTCACTCGCCGCATCCAGGAGCTGTTCTTCGGCCTGTTCAACGGCAAGACCGCCGACAAGCACGGCTGGCTGGAAATGCTGGACTGATTCCACCGGGCGGGCGCCCGTGGGGTCCCTGCCCACACCCGGGACTTCCCGGGCCGCGCAATCCACCGACGCCGCCGGCATCCCCGGCGGCGTCGCGCGTTCTAGGGCTCAGCGCGCCAGTCGGAGCGTGGCCACGACGCCGCGCTCGTCACCCGGACGCACGCTCACGTCCCAGCCATACATGTCGCACAGGCGGCGCACGATCGACAGGCCAATGCCCCCGCCCTGCGAATGGCCGGCGTGGGTGCCGCGGTAGCCGCGCTGGAACAGCTTGGCGGCATCTTCGGGGCTCAGTCCCGGACCGGAGTCGATGACCTCGATCGATTGGCCCTTGATGCACACCACGACCTCGCCGCTGGGCGTGTACTTCACCGCGTTGCCGATCAGGTTGCCCAGGGCCACGGCCACGGCAGCCTCGGGCGCGTCCACCACCAGCCCACGCTCGCCTTCCAGCCGCAGTGCGAGTGGCTTGCCACCCAGTTGCGCACGATGCGCGTCCAGCAACTGTTCGGCCTGCCGCGCCACGTCGGTCGCGCCGTGCCCGCGCTCGTTGCGCGACAGCAGCAACAGCGCGCTGATCAGGTCGGTGCATTGCTGTTCGGCACGCTGGACGCGCTGCAGGCGACCGCGGGTCTTGTCGTCAAGGTCGGACTTGGACAGCAACAATTCCACTGCGCCGCGGATGACGGCCAACGGGGTGCGCAGCTCATGGCTCACGTCGGCGTTGAATTCGCGGTCACGCTGCACGACTTCGGTCAGGCGTTCGGCGTAATCGTCCAGGGCCGCGGCCAGCTGGCCGACCTCGTCGTCCGGGAAATGGCTTGCCAGCGCTTCGGCCTGGGCGGTGCGGCCGGACTTCTTCAGTCGCGTCGCCAGCTCCGACACCGGACTCATCACCCGCGATGCCGACCACCACCCCACCAGCAACGACAGCAGGGTGAACACCACGACCGAACTGTAGATGGCGCGGTTGAACTGGGTCTCGCCGCGCATCGACTGGGTCATGTCGTACGCGAGGAAGAACCACTCGTTGGGCGTCTTGCGCACCGCCAGCTTGTACGCGAACGGGCTGCCGTCGGGGTTGCGCCCGGTGATGTTGTGGATGCCATCGCCGAGGTCGTACCAGTCGGGCTGCTCCAGCCGCAGCGCCTCGAAGCGGTCGCGGCCCACCACGCGGCCGTACATCTGCTGCACGCCCAGCTCAGGATTCTTGTCGGGGGCGGCGAAGTACTGGCGCGCGTACTCGGTGATGTTGCGGTTCATCACGTCCTCGACCAGCGTGTTCTCGACCCGGGTGCGGGTCCAGTTGGTCGCGAACGCAAACAGCATCGTCAGCCCGAAGCCGAGCAGGACGAAGCCGAGGATGATGCGGCTGCGCAGCCGCCTGCGGTAACGCCGCCGGTTGCGGCGCGGCGCGGGGGCCGGCTCAGCTGGCGCCATCGGGCGGGGCAATGCGGTAGCCGATGCCGTGGCGGGTCTGGATCATCGGTTCGCCAAACGGCTTGTCCACGACGGCGCGCAGGCCGTGGATGTGCACGCGCAGGCTGTCCGAATCCGGCAGCTCCTCGCCCCACACCCGCGTTTCCAGCTCCTGTCGCGTCACCACCGCCGGGGACGCCTCCATCAGCGCCTGCAGGATCTTGAGCGCCGTGGGGTTGAGCTGCAGCAGCTTGCCCAGGCGACGCACCTCGAGCGTATCGAGGTTGTATTCCAGGTCGCCGACGTTGAGCACGCGGGTCTGCACGCCACGTCCGCGGCGGGCCAGCGCATTCAAGCGCACTTCCACTTCCTGCAGGGCGAAGGGCTTGATCAGGTAGTCGTCGGCGCCCGAATCGAACCCGGCCAGCTTGTTGTCCAGGCTGTCGCGCGCGGTCAGCATCAGCACGGGCGTCTGCTTGCGCGCTTCGTTGCGCAGCTTGCGGCACACCTCCAGGCCGTCGAGGCCCGGCAGGTTGAGGTCGAGCACGATGGCGTCGAAATCATGCACCACGGCCAGGTGCAGGCCGGTGATGCCATCGGCGGCGAAGTCCACGGTATGGCCGCGGTCTTCGAGGAAGTCGCCAAGGTTGGCGGCAATGTCCTGGTTGTCTTCAATGACTAGGATGCGCATTGAACCGTCCTGTGTGTGGGTCTTTCGACCGCGTTGCCGCGTGCGGGTTCCAGTGTTCGCGATGGCGCGAGCGCCATCGCATGGTCCGATTCTGCCAGAGCGTCCGTCAGCATCCACTTCATGCCCGTCGCATGCGCATACGGTGCAATCGATCGCGCGCGGCGGCAAGCGCGACGTCGACCAAAACAAAGACCCAGACGTGGGTTCGCCACGCCTGGGCCAAAAGGTGTTGCCCCGATACCGAAGCCCGCTGACCCGGGCCATTCCTGACGCGGAGAGGCAAAGCTGCGGTAGGGGCAGGTTACGCAGGGTCCGATTAAAGGGCCGTTAAAGTCGCCGGCCCGCACCAGGGTGTCTGGCGTCATGCGCGCCGCGGACGCGTGACCCGCTTGCGGGCACGCCGCGCGGAACTTCCGTCATTCGCGCCAATCATGTCGGCATTTGTCGCCAAATAGGAATAACCCGCGGAAACGACAGGTGCCTCCGCACGCAAGCGCAACTGCCCGGCCACATGGTCGACCACGGCGCCGGCCACATCCACGCCGGACGTCTCTTCGATGCCCTCCAGCCCCGGAGACGCATTGACCTCCAGGACCAGCGGGCCACGCGCGGAACGGATCAGATCCACGCCGGCCACTCCCAACCCCAGCGCCTGGGCCGCGCGGACGGCGGTGGCCTGCTCCAGCGCCGTCGGCTTGATGCCCTTGGCCTGTCCCCCGCGATGGAGGTTGGAGCGGAAGTCGCCCTTGGGTGCCTGCCGCTTCATCGCCGCCACCACCCGGTCGCCCACCACGAAACAGCGCAGGTCCGCGCCCTTGGCCTCGGCAATGAACTCCTGCACCACGAACTGGGCATAGAGGCCGCGCAGCGCCTCGATCACCCCGCGCGAGGCCGAAGGCTTCTCGGTCAGCATGACGCCGGCGCCCTGGCTGCCCTCGTTGAGCTTGATCACGTGGGGCGGCGGACCCAGCATCGACAGCAGGTCCGAGGTGTCATCGGGGTTGTCGCCAAACACGGTCACGGGCAGGCCGATCCCCTGCGCGGCGAGCAACTGGTGGCTGCGAAGCTTATCGCGCGCACGCAGCACGGCATCCGACGGGTTGGGGGTCCAGGTGCCCATCAGTTCGAACTGGCGCAACACCGCCGAGCCATAGCGGGTGACCGAGGCACCGATGCGCGGGATGACCGCGTCAACGCCGCGCAGCTCGCGCCCCTTGTAATGCATCTGGAACCCCTCGCTGGAAATGCGCATGTAGCAGCGCAGCGGGTCCAGCACGCGCACCGTGTGGCCGCGCTCGCGCGCTGCCTCGACCAGCCGTCGGGTGGAGTAGAGCTTGGTGTTGCGCGAAAGGATCGCGAGCTTCATGGCGAGGTCGCCCAAGGCAGGAGGAGCGGACGGGACGGGACGCATGCGACGGCCGGTTCACCACAGCGTGGCGCATCCAAGGTGAACCCATGCGGCACCGCCGTCCACGACAGCATTCAGGCCCGCGGTTGCGCAACGATGACCGCGACGCCGGAACCAAAAACGGCGGTCAACCTGTCACGAGGTTGACCGCCGTTGGATCTGGAGCGGGTGATGGGAATCGAACCCACGCTAGCAGCTTGGGAAGCTGCAGTTCTACCATTGAACTACACCCGCGACGTGGCAAGTCTATGCCGCGAGCCACACGCTTGGCAACGCGGCGTCCGTCGACCGGACGCCGCGCAACCGACTCAGAAGCCCATGCCCACCGAGGCGAACACGGTGGCGTGGTTGCCACCCTGCTGCCCCACGGTGATGCTGGTACCCAGGTTGGCATCCATGCCCATCAGCTGCGTACGCGCACCGAAGGTGAGCGTGCCGTAGGACTGGTCGAAGCTCTGGCCCGGCACCGCGTACGGCAGCGTGTTTGGCATCGACTGCAGCTGCGCGAACGCCTCGGCCGGCGCGTCTTCGTACTCCTTGTCCCAGGTCATGCGGGCGTAGGGCTTCAGGTGCTCGTGGATGGTGCCGCTGAATTGCCAGCCCACCGAACCGATCAGCGAATCGAAGCTCTGCTCCGGGTAGGCCAGCGACGTGGACATGCTCGGATCGTTCTCGGCGAACGCGTCGATTTCGATCTTCTGCGACAGCACGGCAATCACCGGGCCGTGGCGCAGCGAACCCTCACCGAACTCCCAACCTGCGCTGGCGCCGACCGTGACGTTGCTGCCGTCGAACGAGCCGCTATGGACGCGGGTCGCCGGCCCCAGCACCACGTTGCGGTCCGTATCGAAGCCCAGCTGGGTGTAGCTGGCCTGCGCGTTGGCCCAAAGACCGCCTTCGGCCTTCCAGCCGATGAAGCCACCCAGGCTGGCATCGCTCTGGTCGAAGCTGCCGCCGTTCTGGCCCCAATCCTGCGCCTGCTGGCCGTAACCACCGAACGCGCCGAACACCACGTTGCCGCGGGCCCAGTTCGCACCGACGCTCAACGCCGGACCGGCACCGTCGTAGGTGTTGCCCTTTCCATAACGCTGGAAGTCACCGCGCACGTCGGCCCACCAGCGCATGCCATCGCCGTCGGCCGGCGTCAGCTGCGCGGCCACGCGCTCGGCACGGGCACGGCCGACCATCGAGGCGGCGTTGGGCAGGAGCGCCATCTGGCGCGGCCCCTCCAGCACCGACACGGCGTACTGGGCGATGATGCGGTTGGTGCTCGAACTGGGGTGCACGCCGTCGGCGAAGGCAAACGATTCCGCAGCGCCGGCCGGGTAATTGGCGGGACTGCAGATCAACGACGTGGTCAGGCCGCACGCGGGCAGGGTCACGTTGCTGAAGCCATAGGCCGCCGGCGAGGCCGTGACTTCGTGCAGCAGGCCGAAGGTATTGAGCGGAATGACACGCAACCCACCCTGCGCCAGGCCACCGAACAGCGTCTGGTTGTAGCCGTTCACCAGCGCCGTGATGCCCGCGGAACCGGCCGCGCCCTGGGACAGGCCGAACGGCGTGCGCCCCACGTCCGGCATGGTCGGCACCAGGATGTAACGCGCGCCAGCGGTCTGCAGCGTGCCGACCAGGCCGACCTGCTGGGCCGCCGCGGTCAGGAACTGCTGCTGGGTGGTCAGGCCGTTGAGGTGGAAGAACAGGTCGTTCGCGCCGCCCCAGACGGTGTACAGGGCGTTCGGGTCTGCGCGCCCACCGTTGCGTGCCAGGTAGGCGTTGATCTGCATCGCCAGCGAAGGCGCTGCATTGGTGGGCGGCTGCGGCGCGAAGCCGGGCTGCAGGGTGATCCGCGCACCGCCTGCCGCGTAGTTGGTGCCGGTGCCATTCACCACACCCGTGGCGGTCAGGCCCCAGGCCGGCGCGGCGCCGGTGCCGTAGAAGTCGGCGAGGTACTCGGCCCAGACAAGTCCGGGGTTGGTGGTCCACCGCCCCAGGATCGCGGCCTGCGGGTTCTGCTGGACCAGTAGCGGACGATAGAAGCCCGTGTCAGTCAGGCTGTCGCCAAAGAACACGGTCTGCGAATAGGTCTGTGCCAGCGTCGGTGCGGCCGCCAATGCCAGCGCTGCTGCCAGCGCCGTGCGAACAATCTTCTTCATGTAACTCCCCGGAAATGGTGGTGCGAGCGATCGCGGTAGGCACGCCCCCCCTGAAACGTACCCTCGCGGATGGAGCATCGAAGCATGCCCGCCGTCACGGAACAAGATGCAGCGCGACATTTCCTTAACAATCCGCGGCCGTCCGGCACGACGGGCTGGCCGCGCCGCGGGGGAGCGAGGACAATGCGCGGATGGAAATCCTGTTGAACGGCGAACCCCGCAGCCTGCATGCCCCGGCCACGGTGCTGCTGCTGCTGCACGCAGAAGGCCTGGAAAACCGCCGCGTGGCGGTGGAAGTCAACGGAGAGATCGTGCCGCGCAGCCGCCATGCCGATTGGCAGCTCTGTGCGGGCGACCGGGTCGAGATCGTCCACGCGCTGGGCGGAGGCTGAGGGCGGCCGCGTGCGACGCGACGCGTGAAGGCGCGTCAATGGACCGCGCCGGACGAGAGAAATGCGGACAGGCTCCGCGAGGTGAGGTAACCCGGCCGCCCGCCACTCCTCCTGAGCGTCCGGACCCGAAGCTTTGCGAAGCTGGCATGCGCCAGCCGTGCCATTTCGTACCTCGCGGACCTGTGCCGCGGGCTGCGATCTGCGCCGGGTACAGGGGGGAACGCCGGCTGTCTGGATGCGCCGCCCATTTGTCAGTACGCGCGCCCGCACCCAATCCGGCCACGCACGTGCCCGCGGGCACCCCCAGGGCGACCACCGGGGCCGGCCAGCCGACGGGCGCCGCTGCTAACATACGGGGATGACCCTGCACGCCCCCACTCCGCTGGCCGACGACGCGCTCGTCATTGCCGGCAAGTCGTATCGTTCCCGCCTGCTGACCGGCACCGGCAAGTTCACCGGTCTGGAGCAGACCCGCTGGGCCACCGAGGCCGCGGGTGCCGAAATCGTGACCGTGGCGATCCGCCGCACCAACATCGGCCAGGACCCGGGCCAGCCCAACCTGCTCGACGTGCTGCCGCCGGACCGCTACACCATCCTGCCCAACACCGCCGGCTGCTACACCGCCGACGACGCGGTGCGCACCTGCCGCCTGGCGCGCGAGCTGCTGGACGGCCACAAGCTGGTCAAGCTCGAAGTGCTGGGCGACCAGAAGACGCTGTATCCCGACGTGGTGCAGACCCTGGCCGCGGCCGAGCTGCTGGTGAAGGACGGCTTTGACGTCATGGTCTACACCAGCGACGACCCGATCCTGGCCAAGCGGCTGGAGGAGATCGGCTGCGTGGCGGTGATGCCGCTGGCCGCGCCGATCGGCTCGGGACTGGGCATCCAGAACAAGTACAACCTGATCGAGATCATCGAGACCGCCAAGGTGCCGATCATCGTCGATGCGGGCGTGGGCACCGCGTCGGACGCGGCGATCGCGATGGAGCTGGGTTGCGACGGCGTGCTGATGAACACCGCGATTGCCGGTGCCAAGGACCCGGTGCTGATGGCGCACGCGATGAAGCTGGCGGTGGAAGCCGGTCGCGCCGCGTTCAAGGCCGGCCGCATTCCGCGCAAGCGCTTTGCCAGCGCCTCGTCACCCATCGATGGCCTCATCGGCTGATGGCGGCATTGCGCGCCAAACCCGTGAACCATGACTGATCCGTTCAACAGCGAAGGCGCCAAGGTGCCGCCCAAGCCCTTCACCATCGAGGAAGGGCATCGCCGCATCCGCAGCTTCGTGCTGCGCCAGGGCCGCTTCACGCCGGCGCAGCAGCGTGCGTTCGACGCGCTGTGGCCGCGCTTCGGGCTGGACTACGCCGGCACGCCCAAGGACTTCGACGCCGTGTTCGGCCGTCACGCGCCGCGGGTGATGGAGATTGGGTTTGGCAACGGCGAGGCGTTGCGCTTTGCGGGCGCCCACGACAAGGCCCGCGACTTCATCGGCCTGGAAGTGCACGCCCCGGGCGTGGGCCGCGTGCTCAACGCGCTGGCGGAGGACGGCTCGGACAACGTGCGCGTCTACCACCACGATGCGGTGGAAGTGCTGGAGCACGAAGTTGCCGACGGCAGCCTCGACGAGATCCGCATCTACTTCCCGGACCCGTGGCACAAGAAGCGACACAACAAGCGCCGGCTGGTGAACCCCGAGTTCGCCGCCCTGCTGGTACGTAAACTCGCGCCCACCGGCCGCTTGCACCTCGCCACCGATTGGCACGACTATGCGGAACAGATGTGGGACGTGCTCGACGCGACGCCCGGCATCCGCAACCGTGCCGGCCCGCGTGGCTCGGTGCCGCGTCCGGAATGGCGTCCGCAGACCCATTTCGAGACGCGCGGCCAGAAGCTCGGGCACGGCGTGTGGGACCTTGTCTACGACCGCGTCGCGGACACCTGACCTGAGAGCCTGACCCCAACGGCATGGAAGACACCGCGCTGACGCTCACCACCGACATGATGCTCGTGCTCGGGCTGGTGGGCTTCACGATGGTGATGTTCCTGTTCGAGCGCATCCGCGCCGACGTGGTGGCGCTGGTGGTGCTGGTGATGCTCGGCCTGGCCGGGCTGGTGGCGCCGGAAGAGATCTTCAACGGCTTCTCGTCCAACGCGGTGATGAGCGTCATCGCCACGATGATCCTGGGCGCGGGGCTGGACCGCACCGGCGCGCTCAACCGCCTGGCCGGCTGGCTGTTGCGCCGCGCGCACGGCGTGGAAGCGCGATTGATGCTGCTGACCGGCGCGGTGGCCGGCCTCAATTCGTCGATCATGCAGAACCCGTCGGTGATGGCGCTGTACCTGCCCGTCGCCTCGCGGCTGTCCTCCCGCACCGGCCTGACCCTGCCGCGCCTGCTGCTGCCGATCGCGGCGGCCATCGTGATGGGTGGCGGGCTGACCATGGTGGGCAACTCGCCGCTGATCCTGCTCAACGACCTGTTGCTGGCGGCCAACAGCAACCTGCCCTCCGGCGCGGCCACCATCGAGCCGCTGAAGATGTTCGCGCCGCTGCCGATCGGCCTGGCGCTGCTGGCCGCCTCGCTGGCCTACTTCCATTTCCGCGGCAACAAGCTGGAGCGCGAGGATGACGGCACCGGCGCCACGCCGGCCCGCACCCAGAGCTACTTCGCCAAGGCCTACGGCATCGAGGGCGATGTCTACGAACTGACCGTGACCGCCGAGAGCCCGCTGGTGGGCATGTCGCTGGGCGAGGCCGAGGCGCTGCACAACGCGCCGCTGCTGCTGGCGCTGAAGACCGGGGACGACGCGCGCCTGGCGCCGCCGGCCGACACCCGGTTGTGGGTGGGCAGCGTGCTCGGGGCGATGGGGCCCAAGGACCAGATCAGCGATTTCGCGCAGAACCAGTTCCTGCGGATGAACGCGCGCCTGCGCAACTTCGGCGACCTGTTCAACCCCAGCCGCGCCGGCATCGCCGAGGCGGTGATCCCGGCCACGTCCAAGTTCATTGGCAAGACCGCGCGGGCGTTGGCGCTGCGGCGGCAGATGGGCTTGGACCTGCTGGCGGTGAACCGCGACAAGACCGTGCTGCGCGAGAACGTGCGCGACGTGGCGCTGCGCGCGGGCGACATGATGGTGATCCACGGCATCTGGACGGACCTGGCCGAGACCGCCAAGTCCAAGGACCTGGTGGTGGTGACCGATTACCCGAAGGGCGAGCAGCGCCCGCACAAGCTGCGGGTCGCACTGGCGATCTTCGCGGTGGCGATGCTGCTGGCGCTGTCCTCGCGGCTGCCGGTGTCGATCGCGCTGATGACCGGCGTGGCCGGCATGCTGATCACCGGCGTGATCAACATCGACGAGGCCTACGAGGCGATCAACTGGAAGACGGTGTTCCTGATGGCCTGCCTGATCCCGCTGGGCTGGGCGATGGACTCCAGCGGCGCGGCGGCGTGGGTGGCGGGCCACAGCATCGAGCAGTTCCCCCGCGGGACGCCGGCCTGGGTGATGCAGCTGGCGCTGGCCCTGCTAACCACGGCGTTCTCGCTGGTCATCAGCCATGTCGGCGCGACCATCGTGATGGTGCCGCTGGCGGTCAACCTGGCGCTGGCGGCCGGCGGCAGTCCGACCGCCTACGCGCTGATCGTGGCGCTGTCGGCGTCCAACAACTTCATGACCGCGTCCAACCCGGTGATCTCGATGGTGACCGGCCCCGCCGGCTACACCGGCAAGGAGCTGTGGCAGGTGGGCGGACCGCTGTCGCTGATCTACACCGTGATCGCGGTGGTGATGGTCAACCTGATGTTCTGAGCGCGCTGCGGTGGCCGGGGAATGCGGCTGCGCCGCTCCCTCCAGAACCCTCGACTGCCCTAAGCGAGGAACACCGCCCCATCGCGGATGACCACCGGAACCGCGCGCAGGGCCTCGCCCCGGCACGGGCCGGCCACGCACTCGCCGCCGCCCAGCTCGAAGCTGGCGCCGTGCGCCGCGCACACCAGCAGCCCGTCCTTGCTGCGCAGGAACTCACCCGGCGCCCAGTCCAGGCGGCGTCCCGCGTGGGGGCAGATGTTGAACCAGGCCCGGACCGTGTCGCCTTCGCGATACAGGATCAGGGACTCGGCATCGCCGTCGACGACGGCCTCGGTCTCGGCGAAACCGCCCTCGGGGAGGCGGTCAAGTGCCAGCAGGGGCCCCTGGGTCGGGGCCTCGTTTAACGAATCCATCACACCTCCACCGGAAAGGCTGAACGATACTTGGGTGACCGGCGTATTGCGCCATTGTGTCATGACGAGCCGAATGTCCGCCCAAGCCTTTCGCTTTGACAGCTTCACTTTCCAATCCCGCCTGCGAGCCGCCCTGGGCCCGCGCAAGCCGCGCCACCGCGTCCTGCGCTTCGTGCTGGGGCTGGTCGGGCTGGGGCTGGTGCTGGTGCTGCTGGCCTTCAGCCTGGTGATCGGCGCGGTGATGATCGGCGGCGGCCTGCTCTATCGCCTGTGGAAGCGCCGCGCGAAGCCGCTTGTCGCGGCCCCGAACGTGGTGGAAGGCGAGTACCGCGTGGTGGCGCCGCAGGCGTTGACGCAGAACCGCTGACGCCGCCGCGCCGCGGCCCGGCCCCCCTGACGGCCCGCCGCCGACGTAGCACACTATCGGTTTCCTACCTTCGCGAGACCCCCATGAGCGACGTCATTCCGGCGCCGGCCATCCCGCGCGTCCCGGTCCGCCTCGGCGGGCAGGTGTCCGCCACGTTCCCGGTCCGCCGCATCTTCTGCGTCGGCCGCAACTTCGCCGACCATGCCCGCGAGATGGGTGCCGCAGTGCCCGCCTCCCCGGCCGAACGCGGCCAGCCGGTGTTTTTCTGCAAGCCGGCGGACGCCCTGGTGCTGGATGGCCAGGTGCCCTACGCCCGCGGCACGCAGGACCTGCACCATGAAGTGGAGCTGGTGGTGGCGCTGGGCCAAGACGCGCCGGCGGGCGTGCTCGACCCGGCCCACGCCGAGGCGTTGGTGTACGGCTACGCAGTCGGCCTGGACCTGACCCGCCGCGACCTGCAGGGCGCGGCCAAGGCCAAGGGCCTGCCGTGGGACACCGGCAAGGCGTTCGACGACTCCGCGCCGATCAGTGCCATCGTGCCGGTCGCCGAGGTGTCCGGGCTGGCCGACCGCGGCCTGACCCTGACCATCAACGGGGCGGTGCGCCAGCAGGGCGCGCTGTCCGACCTGATCTGGACGGTGCCGGAGATCCTGCACGAGCTGTCCAAGCTGTTCGTACTGAAGGCCGGCGACCTGGTGTTCATGGGCACGCCCGCCGGGGTGGGTCCGCTGCAGGTGGGCGACACCTTCGTCGCCTCGCTGGACGGGGTGGTGACGCTGGAAGGCCGCGTCCTCCCGCCCGCGGCGGCCACGCTATAGTCGCCGCACGCCACTCGGCATACCAACGACAGAAGGGGATCGGTCCATGGGCATGGTCAGCGAATTCAAGGAATTCATCGCGCGCGGCAACGTGGTCGACCTGGCGGTCGGCGTGGTCATCGGCGCGGCGTTCGGCAAGATCGTCACCGCGATGGTGGACGGCATCGTGATGCCGCTGGTGGGCGCGGCCACGGGTGGCGTCAGCGTTAGCGACTGGAAGTATGTGATCAGTCCGGCGCAACTGGATGCGGCGGGCAAGGAGGTCGCCGCGGAAGTCGCGGTCAAGTACGGCATGTTCCTGCAGACCATGATCGACTTCCTGCTGATCGCGATGGTCATCTTCCTGTTCCTGAAGGCCTACAACCGGGCGCGCAAGCCGGCCCCCGTGGCGCCGACCGGCCCGAGCGAGGAAGTGCTGCTGCTGCGTGACATCCGCGACGCGCTGCGCAAGTAATCCGGCCAACGCACCGGTCCTGCCCGCCGTGGCATGACCGGTGGCACACACCACGGGCAACAAGGATTGCTACGCTCGCGGACTCATCCTTGAACCGAGGTATTGGAATGCGCGTTCTGTCTGCGGCCATTGGCATGGTGCTGGCCACGGCCACCCTGCTCCCCATGGCGGTCGACGCCGCGCAACGCACCACCCGCATTCCCGAATCGGCGATGACAGTGGCCGGCACGCTGCGCGAGACCGCGCTGGCCAGCGACCTCGGCTACCGGGTCACCGAGTCGTTGACGACCGAAGTCGGCCCGCGCATGGCCGGCAGCGAAGGCGACGCGCGTGCGGTGGCCTGGGCGCAGGCCAAGTTCCGCGAGCTGGGCTATGACAAGGTCTGGGTCGAGCCGGTGACCTTCCCCAAATGGGAGCGCCGCGCCGAGCAGGCACAGGTATTGGGCGCACACGCGCAGCCGCTGACGTTGACCGCTCTGGGCGGCAGTCCCGGTGGCACGGTGGAGGCCGAGGTGGTGCGGTTTGCTGACCTGGCGGCGCTGGAAGCGGCGCCAGTGGGGTCGCTGGCTGGCAAGATCGCCTTCGTCGACTACCGAATGGAACGCGCCCGCGACGGCAGCGGTTATGGTCCGGGCTCGCGCGTGCGCAGCCGCGGGCCGTCCGTCGCGATCACCAAGGGGGCGGCCGGATTCCTGATGCGATCCGCGGGCACGGACACCCACCGCCAGCCGCATACCGGCATCACCCGCTTCGAAGAGGGCCTGACGCCCATCCCGGCGGCCGCGCTGTCCGTGCCCGATGCGGACCAGTTGGCGCGCCTGCTGCAACGCGGGGCGCAGCGCGTGCGGATGCACCTGGACTGCGGCTGGACCGGCACGGCCACTTCTTACAACGTGATTGGCGAGATCCGTGGCAGCAAGCACCCCGAGGAGGTCGTGCTGATCGGCGGCCACCTGGATTCCTGGGACCTGGGCACCGGTGCGGTGGACGACGGCGCCGGCGTGGGCCTGACGATGGCGGCCGGCGCCCTGATTGGCCAGTTGCCGAAGGCCCCGGCGCGCAGCATCCGCGTCGTGGCGTTCGCCAACGAGGAACAAGGTCTGTACGGCGGCAAGGCGTATGCGCAGCAGCATGCGAAGGCCGTGCGTCGCCACCAGATCGCGGCCGAGAGCGACTTCGGCGCGGGCCGCATCTACGCCTACTCCAGCGCGGCGCCTGAGTACGCGCAGGAAGCCGACCGCCAGATCGCGGCCGCACTGGCGCCGCTGGGTATCGCGCATGCGCCGGGCGAAGGCGGCCCCGGGCCGGACATCAGTCCGTTCGCGGCCGAGGGGCTGGCGTGGGCGCGGCTGGCGCAGGACGGCAGTGACTATTTCGACCTGCACCACACGCCCGACGACACGTTCGACAAGATCGACCCGCAGGCGTTGGCGCAGAACGTGGCCGCCTACGCGGTGTTCGCCTATCTGGCCGCGCAGGCGGAAGGCGATTTCGGCAGCATGCCCAAGCCCGCGGGCCGCGGCGCGCAGGACTGACGCGGGACCCCGGTGCCACAAGGGTACGGCTTCAGCAGCGGGACGCCGGTCGATCCGGTGACCGGCCTGTTCCGGCTGGGTGCCAACGGCCCCAGCCTGACGGCGGCGATTGCGGCGGCGGGCGCCACGGGCCGCCGCATCGCATTGCTCCACATCGACGTGGACATGTTCCGCCTGATCAACGTCAACATGGGCGAGGACGTGGGCGACCAGGCACTGGCGGCGATCGCGCAGCGGCTGCGCGCGGCGATGCCCGCCGAAAGCTGGTTGTGGCGGCTGTCCAGCGACGAATTCCTGGCGGGCATTGGCTACCTGCCGGGCGAACTGGACGGCGCGGCTTTGGCCGAGCGGTTGCACGAGGCGTTCCAGGCGCCCTTGTCCTTGCCGCCGTATACGTTCCCGGTGAGGCTGTTCACCGGCATCGCGATCTACCCGGACCACGCCACCGATGCCGCCAGCCTGCTGGCGCGCGCGGACGAGGCGCGACGCCACACCAAGGAACTGGGACTGGCCGGAATCGGCATGTACGCCCGACCGGTCCCGCGCGAGCGGCCCGACGATGCCGATGCCAACCGGATCGTGGAGGCGCTGGACCGCGGCGAATTCCGCCTGTACTACCAGCCGCGCGTGGCCGCCAGCGACGGCAGCATCTCCGGCTTCAGTGCGCTGCTGCGCTGGCACAGCCCGACGCATGGGGTGCTGCAGCCCCACGCGTTCCTGGACACCGTGGAGCGCGTGGGCCTGACCACGCACATGGCGTGGTGGGTGGTGGGCGAGGCCGTGCGCCAGATTGCCAGCTGGCGCGAGCGCGGACTGGAATACCTGGACCTGGCCATCCACGTGCCCGACGGCCTGCTGCAGCAGGCCGACTGCGTGGACCGCATCGGCGCACTGCTGCACCAGCATGGTCTGGACGGACAGCGCCTGGAACTGGAGATCGGCGAAAGCGCCCTGACCCTGGACGCGCGCCGGGTGCTGCAATCGCTGGAGGGCCTGCACAAGCTGGGCATCACCCTCACGATCCAGGACTTCGGCGTAAGCGGCGTGGGGCTCAATGCGCTGTCGCATTACCCCATCGACCACATCAAGATCGACCGCAGCTTCATCCACAGCGTGGCGAGCAACCCGCGCAGCGCGGCGATCGTGCGCGGCATCATCGCGCTCGGCCACCAGCTGGGCATGAAGGTGATTGCCAAGGGCGTGGGCAGCGAGGCCGAACTGGCGTTCCTGCGCAGCAGCCAGTGCGACCTGTTGCAGGGTTACGTGCTGTGCCCGCCGCAGCCCGCGGAGGCCCTGGACGAACTGATCCGCAAGCGGCACCTGCTGCAGGAGGCGTTTGCCACGCCGCAGTCGGAGCGGACGCTGCTGCTGCTGGACGACGAGGAAAACGTGCTGCGTTCGCTGGCGCGCCTGTTCCGGCGCGACGGTTATCGCATTCTCACCGCCAATACGGTGCGCGAGGCCTTCGACCTGCTGGCCAGCCACCGGCCGCAGGTGATCGTGTCCGACCAGCGCATGGCCGACATGCCGGGCACCGAGTTCCTGTCGCGGGTGCGCGACCTGTACCCGGACACGGTGCGGCTGGTGCTGTCGGGCTACACCGACCTGGCGACGATCACCGAGGCGATCAACCGCGGCGCGATCTACCGCTTCCTGGTCAAGCCCTGGAACGACGAGGAACTGCGCGGGCACATCCAGGATGCGTTCGCCAACTTCGAACGCAACCGCGCGGCCCGCGGCACGGAACGCGCCTGAGCGCCGGGCTCAGGCCTCGGCGGGGGCCGCTTCGGGCTGGTGCACCGGCAACACCACCCGGAACATGCTGCCCACGCCCACACGGCTGCGCACTTCAATGCGTCCGTGGTGGCGGGTAATGATGCCGTAGGCCACCGCCAGTCCAATGCCGGTACCGCGGCCGATGGGCTTGGAGGTGTAGAACGGATCGAAGATGCGGGGCAGCGCGTCCGGCGGGATGCCACAGCCGGTGTCGGCGATGCTGATCCACGCCTCATCGCCCTCGGTGCCGGTGGCGACGGTGATGGTGCCGCTTTCCTCGATGGCCTGGCCGGCGTTGAGCAGCAGGTTGAGCAGCACCTGGTTGATCTCGGAGATGCGGCATTCCACCAGCGGCAGCTCGCCGTAGTGCTTCTCCATCCGCACTTTGTACTTGAGGTCGTTCCAGACGATGTTGATCGTCGATTCCAGGCCGCGGTGCAGGTCGGCCAGGCGCATGGGCTCGTTGTGGCCGGCGTGCGAGAACTCCTTGAGGTCCTGCACGATCTTGCACACGCGCTCGATGCCCTCGCGCGATTCGGCCAGCAGCTTGGGCACGTCGTTGATGATGAAGTCGATGTCCAGCCGATCACGCAGGACGAGGATGCTGGAGCGCGCGGCGATCATGTCGCCGGACGCGAGTGCGCGCTCATGCGCGTCGAGCATGTTCAACAAGCCTTCCACGTAACCCTGCAGGGTGCCGAGGTTGGAATGGACGTAGCCGATGGGGTTGTTGATCTCGTGCGCGACGCCAGCAGCAAGCTGGCCAATCGAGGCCATTTTCTCGGACTGCTGGAGCTGCTCGCGGGACAGCGCAAAGGGCGGCTCACCCGCACGTACGCGGGCATCGTTGCCGTTGCCGTTGCCGTTGCCGTTTTCGTGGAACGTGGCGAGGTAAACGCCGTCCGCCGGCCTGGGTTGGCGGGCGAGGGTCGCGGCGAGCGTCACGCCGGCCGCCTCGATACTCACGCGGCCGTTCCAGCGCTGGCCCTGGCGGGCAGCGTCCCAGGCGGCGGTGGGCAGGCTGGACACGAGGACGGCGAACGCCTTGTCGCCCTGCGCGGGCAGCCGCACGCGCAACTGGTAGGCGGCCGGGTTGGCATGGATCACCGCGCCGCCGTCGTCCAACAGCAGTGCGGCACGATCAAGTTGGGACAGGATCCAGGCGGGCTCCACGCCCGAGGGGATCATGGCAGGCTGCAGGGGTTCATTCATCCGGTACCGAGACTACGCAGCTGGGGGCGCATGCCCACCCTTCCGGCTGCATCGTACACGTTACCGCCCTCGGTCATGCCGAGGTGGCGCAGGGCCCAGTTGAGCTCGCGGCGACGGCGCGAGAGCAGCGCCGCGTTGGCCTGGTTGAGCTCGCTCAGCGCGAGCACGCGGGCCGGGGCATCGTCGTCCAGCGCCAGCGCTTCAATGGAGCGCAGGGCGCGCAACTTGGCCTGGGTGGAATCCAGCAGGCGTTCGGCATCGCGGTCAAGCAATGCCTGGCGCTCGGCATTCAGTGCCTGCTCGAGTGCGTCCAGCGGATGCACGGCCGTGCCCATGTCAGCCACCCAGCGCCGCGTCGAGGTCCAGCATGCGGTCGGCGATGGCCTGCGGATCCACGCGGTAGCTGCCGTTGGCGATGGCCGCACGTACGGACTCGACCTTGGCCAGGTCCAATCCGGCCGGCGCGCCGCCCATCTGGCGCTCCAGCGCCATCAGGCCTTCGGCTTCGCCGGTCAGGCGCAGGCTTTCGGCCGGGGCGGCGGCCACGACGGGCGCGCTGCGTTCGTTGCCGGCGCGGGACACGGTGCTGCCCTGGGCCGGGTCTACCGGCCGTGCGCTGGGCACCGGGTTGGCATCGATCCTGGAAGTCATGTGACTGTCGTCCTGTTTTCTGGGCTCGAACACCCTAACGGCCATACGCGGGGGAACTTTAGCCCCCGTTTGACCCACGTCGGCGGCGGTTCAGCGCAGGACTTCGACCTCCCCGCTGGCAGTGGCCCGGCCGCGGACAATGCGGCGGCTGGCCAGATTTTCGACCGACACCGTACCACCGGCGGTGGCGTTGCCCAACGCCCTCCCCTCGGCGCGGACTTCGATGCCGCCCAGGCGCGATACCAGCACGACGGGGTCGCCCCGCCGGAACATGACCTCGCTGGCCAGGGCCTGCTCGGTGAGTACGGCGCCGGCAGGCAGGCCGCGGCGCGGGACGCGGCCCGCCAGCCCCGTGGCCTCGACAAACGGTGTCCCGGCGACGGCAGCCACGTCGCGGTGCTGCACGGTCAGATCATCCGGCCCCAGCGGCTGGCCGGCCCGGACGGCCCGGGTGAGGACAACGACAGCGGCTTCCTCCTTCAATCTCAGGGGGACGAACGTGCGCCAGCCGGGGCTGTCCGGGCAGCGGACCTCGACCGAGCGCGCGGCGGCCGCGGCCGCGGCCAGCGGCTTGGTGCAGGCCGCCAGGCGCAAGTCGGGGTCGACCTGGACGTCCTGCGGCGCGACACGCCCGCCGAGTGCCGCCGCGGCGGCATCGCGGATGCGTGCGTGCGACTCCCAGCCGCCCGCCGCCGCGGTGGCGGCAAGGCAAAGGGACAGCAGCAGGATCAGTGGTCGCACGGACAGCCCGTTGGGTTCGGCCAGGGTTGGCTGCCGACCATCAAGCAAGGGGCGTGCCGCCGCGGGGGCGTCGCGGGGCTCAAGATTGCGCGACGGGCGCCGTCAACCCGGGCATGAGCCGTGACCTTCTGGACCGCATCGACCAACGTACCCGCCTGGCCGGCCACAACCGGCTCGCGCTGCTGCTGTTCCGGCTGGGGACGCGTCAGCTTTTTGGCGTCAACGTCTTCAAGGTGCAGGAGGTCATTCCCCGGCCGCCCCTGTTCACGTTGCCGCAGCTGCCGGCGGCCTTTGCCGGCGCCGCGGACGTGCGCGGCCGGACGGTGCCCGTGCTGGACCTGGCGCGGGCCATTGGCCATGGCACCCCGGTCGATGCGCCGGAGCCGATGTACCTGGTGGTGACCGAGTTCAACCGGTCGGTGCAGGGCTTCCTGGTGTCGGGCGTGGACCGCATCGTCAACATCGCCGTGGAGGACGTGCTGCCGCCGCCGGATTTTGGCGGGGATTGCCGCTCGCTGACGGGCGTGACCCGCTACAACGGGGAGCTGATCCAGCTGGTGGACGTGGAAAGCGTACTGGCCGAGGCGATCCCCCGGACCAGCGATGCCCTGGGGGTGTCGGCACTGCCGGACGGCATGCCCGACGGCCCGCGCGAAGTGCTGGTGGTGGACGACTCGCGAGTGGCGCGCAACCAGATCCGGTTGGTGCTGGAGCAGATGGGGCTGACCGCCAACCTGCTGAACGACGGCCGCCAGGCACTGGACCACCTGCTGCAGATGGTCGATGCCGGCCGCTCGCCGCTGGAGCGCTACGCGATGGTCATCTCCGACATCGAGATGCCGGCCATGGACGGGTACACCCTGACGACGGAAATCCGTCGCCACCCGGTCCTGCGCGACCTGTACGTCCTGCTGCATACCTCGCTGTCCGGCGTCTTCAACCACGCGATGGTGGAGCGGGTGGGCGCCGACGATTTCGTGCCGAAGTACTCCGAACAGGAGCTTTCGGAGCGGATCCAGCAGCGGTTGATGTCGATGGCCTGACCGGCCGCGCCGCCCGTCGGGGGCGGCCGTGGCACGCCGCTTGCTTGGTCTCTGTCGAATTCCTGACGGAGGCCAGTCATGGCCGAGCCAACCTCGAGTTTCCTGGGCATCCACGGCACCGCCCTCGCCTTGCGCGAGCAGCGGCTGCAGTTGCTGTCGGCCAACCTGGCCAACGCGGACACCCCTAATTACAAAGCCCAGGACCTGGACTTCAACCGGGCTCTGCAGGCCGCCATGCAGCCTGGCCCGGGGGACGGCATCACCCAGGCCGGGGCCGTCGCCCGTTATGAACGCGCCTCCAGCCAGCCCAGCCTGGACGGCAACACCGTGGACGGCGACCGCGAGAAGGCCGCCTTCGGCCAGGCGGCGCTGGAGTACCGCGCCTCGCTTTCCTTCATCGAGTCGAAGGTGCGCTCGATGCTGACCGCCATCACCGGCCAATAAGGCCCGGGGGACCTGAGCCATGAGCAACCTTCCCATCTTCGACGTCGCCGGCTCGGCGATGAACGCGCAGTCGGTGCGCCTGAGCACGATCGCCAGCAACCTGGCCAACGCGGACTCGGTGGCCGGCAAGCCGGAAGACACCTTCCGCGCCCGCATGCCGGTGTTTCAGGCCCAGCAGGTGGACGGGCAGCCCGGCCTGTCGGGCGTGCAGGTCACCGAGGTGGTGCAGAGCACGGCCGCGCCGGTGCAGCGCTATGAACCCGGCCATCCGCTGGCCGACGACAAGGGCTACGTCTACGCGCCCAACGTCGACCCGGTGGCTCAGATGGTGGACATGATCTCGGCCTCGCGCAGCTACCAGGCCAACGTCGAGGTCTTCAACACCGCCCGCGAACTCGCCCAGGCCACCCTGGCCATGGGCCGCTGATCTTTCGGCCCCTCGGAGCCCCGGACGCCATGAGCGCAATCGCTTCCACCAGCAATGACAACCCCTACGCCGCGTTCGGCCTGGCCGGCAACGCGGACAAAGCCCGCTCCAACGGCATGGGCCAGGCGGACTTCCTGCGCCTGATGACGGAGCAGATGAAGAACCAGGACCCGCTGAAGCCGCTGGAAGGCCAGCAGTTCCTCGCCCAGCTGGCGCAGTTCTCCACGGTGCAGGGCATCGAGCAGATGAACTCGGCGATGGGCGCGATGGCCAGCGTCATGGAGTCCGACCAGACACTGCGTGCCGCCGCCCTCGTGGGCCGCGAGGCGCTGGTCGATGCCAACGCATTCCAGTATTCGGGCGAAGGCTCGCTGCGCGGCGAAGTCGTTGCCGAAGGGGCGGGCACGATCCAGGTCGACATCCTCGACGCCAACGGACAGCGCGTGGCGCGACGCACCGTGCAGGCCTCGGGCGAAGGCCCCGTGGCGTGGCAGTGGGACGGCCGCGACGACGCCGGCCGGCCGGTGGCGGCGGGCGCATATTCGATCAAGGCCGGCAGCGGCATTGGCGACAACGCCGCCGCATTGCCGGTGCGCCTGGCCGCGCGCGTGGACAGCGTGTCCATCGAAGCCTCCGGCCTGACCCTCAACCTCTCCGGACTCGGCGGTTTCGCGCTGGGCTCGGTCCGCCGGATCGGCTGATCCGGACACCCCACAACGACGGCGACATCGCCACCACCCAGGAGCAGCCCGCATGAGTTTCCGCATCGCCCTCAGCGGCATGAACGCCGCCAGTTCTGACCTCAACGTCACCTCGCACAACATCGCCAATGCCAACACGACCGGCTTCAAGCAGTCGCGCGCGGAGTTCGGTGACGTGTTCCCGGCGTCGGCCTATGGCCTGTCGAAGAATGCGATCGGTGCCGGCGTGCGCCTGGCCCAAGTCGCGCAGCAGTTCGACCAGGGCAACGTCGACGTCACTGGCCGCGCGCTGGACATGGCACTGACCGGCGAAGGCTTCTTCACCATGTCCAACGGTGGTGCCACCACCTACTCGCGCGCCGGCAACTTTGGTGCGGACCGCGATGGTTACGTGGTCAACCCGGCGGGCCATCGCCTGCAGGTGTTCCTGCCCAACGCCAATGGCGCGGGCTTCGACACGGGCCGCATGGGCGACCTGCAGCTGGTCACGGGCGACTCGGCGCCGAATGCGACCACGCTGTCGACGGTGAGCACCAACCTGCCCGCCGATGCGGCGGTGCCGTCGGTCACGCCGTTCGACGCGACCGACCCGAACACCTACAACCACACCACCTCGCTGACCGTGTACGACTCGCTGGGCGCAAGCCACACGCAGTCCGTCTATTACGTGAAGACCGCCAACCCGAACGAGTGGGAGGTGTACACGCAGATGGACGGCGGCGCCGCGGCCGGCCCCAACCTGGTGCAGTACTCCAACACGGGCGCGATGCTCTCGCCGGCCAATGGCCAGATCGCGATGCCGGCGTTCACCCCGACCAACGGCGCCGCGCCGATGACGATGACGCTGGACATGGGCCAGTCGACGCAATACGGCAACGCGTTCAGCGTGTTCTCTCTGAGCCAGGACGGGTATGCGACCGGCCGCCTGACCGGCATCGAAGTGTCGAAGGAAGGCGTGGTGCTGGCGCGCTACAGCAATGGCGTGGCCAACCCGCTGGGCCAGGTGGCGCTGACCACCTTCAACAATCCGCAGGGCTTGCAGGCATTGGGCGACAACACCTGGGCCGAAACCTTCGACTCCGGGCAGCCGCGCCGCGGGCCGGCCGGCACCTCGGAGTTCGGCCTGGTGCAGGGCGGCGCGCTGGAAGCGTCCAACGTCAACCTGACCGAGCAGCTGGTCAACATGATCACCGCGCAGCGCAACTTCCAGGCCAACGCGCAGATGATCTCCACCCAGGACCAGATCACGCAGACCGTGATCAACATCCGCTAAGACCGGGGCTGAGCCGCCATGGACAAGAGCCTGTATGTCGCGATGACCGGTGCCAGCACCACGCTGCGCACGCAGGCGGCGGTCTCGCACAACCTGGCCAACACCAACACCGTGGGCTTCCAGGCCACGCTCAACGGCACCGTGGCGGTGCCGGTGACGGGTCCGGGCCTGGCCTCGCGGGTGGCGGCGTCCAGCCGCACCTTTGGGGTCAGCGATGCCGACGGCGCGGTGACCAACACGGGCAATCCGCTGGACGTGGCGCTGCAGCAGGACCGCTGGCTGGCGGTGCAGGACCCGGCCGGCGGCGTGGCCTACACCCGCGCCGGTGACCTGCGGCTGACGCCGAACGGGATGCTGGTGACGGGCACAGGATTGCCGGTGCTGGATGCCGGTGGCGCGCCCATGGCGGTGCCGCCGCACCAGTCGCTGGACATCGGTGCCGACGGCACGGTGTCGATCGTGCCGCAGGGCCAGCCGGCGTCCACGCTGACCACGGTCGGCCGGCTGAACGTGGTCCAGGCCCGCACCGACGCGCTGGTGCGCGGCGACGATGGGCTGATGCGCCCGGCGCCGGGGACCACCCCGCCCGCCGCCAACGGCCCGTCCCTGGTGGCCGGCGCGCTGGAAGGCAGCAACGTCGATGGCACCGCGATGCTGGTGTCAATGATCCAACTCTCTCGACAGTTCGAGATGCAGGTACGGGTCTTGCATACCGGTGATGAGAACGCCCGCGCCGCCAACGCCCTGCTGTCGACGCGCTGACCCTGACTGATGATGACTGAGGATTTGCCATGACCCAGGCCCTGTGGATCGCCAAGACCGGCCTCGATGCGCAGCAGACGCGCATGGCGGTCATCTCCAACAACCTCGCCAACGTGGGCACGACGGGCTTCAAGCGCGACCGGGCCAGTTTCGAGGACCTGCTGTACCAGACCGTGCGCCAGCCCGGCGGTGCCTCGTCCGAGCAGACGCAGTTGCCCACCGGCCTGCAGGTCGGCACGGGCGTGCGCGTGGCCACGACCGCCAAGCAGCATGCGCAAGGCAACCTGGCCCAGACCGGCAACGCGCTGGACGTGGCGATCAACGGCCGCGGCTTCTTTGAAGTGCTGATGCCCGACGGCAGCAGCGCGTATACCCGCGACGGCAGCTTCCAGATCAACGCCCAGGGCGAGCTGGTCACGGGCGAAGGCTACCCGGTGCAGCCGGGCCTGCAGATCCCCGAGGGCGCGCAGAGCGTGTCCATCGCGGCCGACGGCACGGTCAGCGTGCAGGTGGCCGGGCAAGCCGAATCGGTGCAGGTCGGCGCGCTGACCCTGACCGACTTCGTGAACCCAGCTGGCCTGCAGGCCATCGGCGGCAACCTGTACCTGGAGACCGGCGCCAGTGGCCCGGCGCAGGGCGGCGCCCCGGGCACCGGCGGCGTGGGCCGGCTGGTGCAGGGCGCGCTGGAAGGCTCCAACGTCAACGTGGTGGAAGAGCTGGTGTCGATGATCGAGACCCAGCGCGCCTACGAGACCAACGCCAAGGCGATCTCGACCACGGACCAGATGCTGGCCTACCTCAACAACCAGCTGTGACCGCCATGAAGCGCCTTGCCCTGTCCGCCCTGCTCACCCTGCCCCTGCTGGCCGGCTGCGCCGCCACGATGGGCGACGTGCGCACGTTCGCGCCGCCGGTGGCGCCGGCCGAGTTGGCTGCGCCGGCCGCGGTCGCGGCGCCCGCGGCCGCTTCGGCCGGCTCGATCTATGCAGGTGGCAGCGGCCTGCGGTTGTTCCAGGACAACAAGGCGCGCGAGGTGGGCGACCTGCTCACCATCGTGCTGGTGGAAAGCACCAGCGCGCGCACCGCCGCGAAGACCAGTGTCGCCAAGGACAGCAGCATCGGCATCGCCGCGCCCACGATTTTCGGCCAGGGCGTGACGCTCAATGGCAAGCCGGTGTTGCAGGCGGAAATCGAAGGCAGCCGCGGCTTTGACGGCAACGGCAACTCGACCCAGAGCAACGAGCTGGACGGCAACGTCACCGTGCGCGTGCTGCAGGCCCTGGGCAACGGCAACCTGCTGGTGGGCGGCGAGAAGCGCGTGCGCCTGAACCAGGGCGACGAGGTGGTGCAAGTTCAAGGCATCGTCCGCATCGCCGATATCGGTCCTGATAACCGCATCACCTCCGACCGGGTGGGCGATGCGCGCATCGTCTATGGCGGGCGCGGCACGCTGGCCCGCTCCAACGCCATGGGCTGGCTGGGACGCTTCTTCAATTCCGCCGCATTCCCCTACTGAGGCGACCCATGCGCATTCTATCCAGCCTGCTCATTGCCGCCCTCGCCGCCTTGGCGCTGCCCACGGCGCACGCCGAGCGCATCAAGGACCTGGCCCAGGTGGCCGGCGTCCGCGGCAACCCGCTGGTGGGCTACGGCCTGGTGGTGGGCCTGGACGGCAGCGGCGACCGCACCAGCCAGACGCCGTTCACGGTGCAGAGCCTGAAGTCGATGCTCGACCAGTTGGGCGTCAGCATTCCGCCGAGCGTCAACCCGCAGTTGAAGAACGTGGCCGCGGTGGCGATCCATGCCGAGCTGCCGGCGTTCGCCAAGCCCGGCCAGTCCATCGACGTGACCGTGTCGTCGATCGGCAATGCCGGCTCATTGCGCGGCGGCAGCCTGCTGATGGCGCCGCTGCGTGGCGCCGACGGCCAGGTTTATGCGATCGCGCAGGGCAACCTGGTGGTCGGCGGCTTTGGCGCGTCGGGCAAGGACGGTTCGCGGATCTCGGTCAATGCGCCCAACGGCGGCAACATCCCCAACGGCGCCATCGTGGAGCGCGCCGTGCCGGGCAGCGCACAGGCGGGCCCTGTGACGCTGAACCTGCACCGGGCCGACTTCACCACCGCCGCACGGATCGTGTCGGCCATCGATGGCGCCTTCGGCGCCGGCCGTGCGCGTGCGCTGGACGGCGTCACGATTGAAGTGATGCCGCCGGCCGGCGATCGCATCGCCTTCCTTGCGCAACTCGAATCCATGGACGTGGCGCCGGGCGCCGCGGCGGCCAAGGTCATCGTCAATTCGCGCACTGGCACCGTGGTGATGGGCGGCCAGGTGAGCGTGCTGCCGGCGGCGGTGGCGCACGGCTCGCTGACGGTGTCCATCGTAGAGGCCACGCAGGTCAGCCAGCCGGAGCCCTTCGGCAACGGGCGCACGGCGGTGGTGCCGCAGTCCACCGTCGACGTGCGCCAAGATGGCGGCCGCATGTTCATGTTCAAGGGCGGCACGTCGCTGGAAGCCATCGTGCGTGCGGTCAATGCCGTGGGCGCGGCGCCGGGTGACATCGTCGCGATCCTGGAGGCGCTGAAGCGCGCCGGCGCGCTGCGGGCCGAGCTTGAGGTGATCTGAACATGATCACGCTGCCTTCCACCGCTGGCCTGCCGCTGACGCCCCCTACGGGCGCGTCGCGCGAGCGCATCGAGAAGGCGGCGCGCGAACTGGAAACGCAGTTCGCGCACATGATGATCAAGTCCATGCGCAGCGCGAGCTTCGGCGACCCGCTGGGCGGCGACAACACGACCTACCGCGAGATGTACGACCAGCAGTTGGCGAAGGAACTGGCCAAGGGCCGGGGCCTCGGGCTGGCGCCGATGATCATCCAGCAGCTGGAACGCAGCATGGGCACCACGCCCGCGCCCGCTGCGCCGGGTGCGCCCATGCCGTTGCCTGCGGCCATCGGCGCGCCTGCCGGGCTGCCGCTGTCGACGCCGGCGGTGGCGCCAATGCCTTTGTCCGCGGACGGCAGTCTGGCCCTCGCACCGAGCCACAGCGGCGTGTCGATGGCCGCCATTCCGGCGGCGACGCTGGCACCGCCGTTGGCGACCACCGGCACCGAGGCGGTCTGCGACCCCGCCGCGCCCCTGGACTGCAGCAGCCCCGAGGCGTTCGTGCGCTCGGTCTGGCCGCACGCACGCAAGGCCGCTGAAGAACTGGGCGTGCCGGCGAAGGCCCTCGTCGCACAGGCCGCACTCGAAACGGGCTGGGGACGCCGACTGGTCGGGGCGGGTGGCGACGTGACGTCGCACAACCTGTTCGGGATCAAGGCCGGGCGCTCGTGGGGTGGCGCGCGCGTCAGCGCGGCCACGCATGAATTCGTGGGGGGCGTGCGCGTGAAAGAACGCGCCAACTTCCGCGCCTACGGCTCGCCCGCGGAGAGCTTCGCCGATTACGCGCGCCTGCTGCAGGGGCCACGTTACGCCGGCGCGCGCGGTACCGGCGAGGACGTGCACCGTTTTGCCTCGGCGCTGCAGTCGGCGGGCTACGCCACCGACCCGAGCTACGCCGCGAAGATTTCCGCCATTGCCAATGGCGCCACGCTGCGCCGCGCGCTTGACGCGCTGCCGACCACCACCCGGGGCTGACGACCATGGCCGACGTACTTTCCACCGGCAGCTCCGCCCTTCTCGCCTTCCAGCGAGCGCTTTCCACCGTGAGTCACAATGTGGCCAACGCGGCCACGCCGGGCTACAGCCGCCAGCGCGTGGAACTGGAAGCGCGACCCGGGTATAGCGCGAGCCAGTTGGCCATCGGCAACGGTGTCGACGTGGCGCGGCTGCAACGGCTGGCCGACGGCCTGGTGTTCGCCCGGCAAGTGGACAGCAACGGGGAACTGGGGCGGCTGACCCAGTTGGCCGACCTGTCCTCGCGAGTGGACAAGCTGGTCTCCAACCCCACCACCGGCTTGGCCACGAGCTGGTCGGCGTTCTTCAGTGCGGCCAAGGGGGTCGTCGCCGATCCCACATCGGCGGCCGCGCGCAACCAATTGCTGACCACCGGCGAGCAACTCGCCACGCGCTGGCGCACGCTCGACAGCCACCTGGCCCAGGTGGGTGCCGATACCGAGGCGCGCCTGCAAGGCCAGGTCACCGCCGCCAACCAGCTGGCGGGCGAAGTCGCACTGCTGAACCGCGACATCATCTCCGCGGGTGCCAACGTCGCCCCCGACCTGCTGGACCAGCGTGAACTGCGCGTGGGCCAGCTCTCGGCATTGGTCGGTGGCACGGCCGTGCTGCAGGACGACGGCGCACTCAACGTCTTCACGGCCGGCGGCCAGCCGATGGTGCTGGGCACCAAGGCGATGCCGCTGACCACCACCCCCGATCCGTACCAGGCCGACCGGATGCAACTGGCGCTGCAGACGCCCGGCGGCACGATCGCGTTGCCGCAGGGCGCGGTGTCCGGCGAAATTGGCGGGCTGCTGGAATTTCGCAGCGGCACGCTTGACCCGGCACGCGCCGAACTCGGGCGCCTGGCCACCGCGTTCGCCGAAACGTTCAACGCGGTGCAGCGGGGAGGCGTGGATTACACCGGTGCCGCGGGCAGCGACTTCTTCAACGTGCCCGCGCCGCACATCAACGACCATGCGGCCAACACGGGCAACGCCAGCTTCACGACACGCGTGGCCGATGTCGGTGCGTTGACCGGCCACGACCTGGTGCTGCGCTTTGACGGCGCCAACTGGAGCGCGATCCGGGCCGAGAACGGGCAGGCCGTCAGCGTGACGGGAACGGGCTCCGCGGCCGATCCCCTGCGCGTGGATGGCGTGGAGCTGGTGGTGTCGAACACCGCAGCAGCCGGAGATCGCTTCCTGCTGCGGCCGACGGCGAATGCCGCCGCCGGGATCGAGGTGGCACTGACGGATCCGAGCAAGATCGCGGCGGCCGCCCCCATGACCGTGGGACTGGACAGCGGCAATCTGGGCAACGTGACCGGCGGCACCGCGCGCATCACCGATGCGACGGCGTTCGCGTCGTTCAGCGGCGCCACCATCAGCTTCATCGATGCCAACACCTACAGCATTGATGGCGGCGCACCCGTGGCCTATACCCCCGGGGACACGATTACCGGCGCCGGCTGGTCACTGGTGCTCAACGGCGCGCCGACGGCGGGCGATGAAATCACGCTGGGACGCACGGGTCCGCGTTCGTCCGACAATGCCAATGCGCGCCTGCTCGCGGCAGTGGATGATCAGGACGTACTGGACGGCGGCCGGTTGGACGTCACCGCGGCCATGACCCAGCTCACCGCGCGCGTGGGCAGCGGCGCCCGGCATGCCGAGCTCAACCTCAATGCCCAGCAGGCCATCCACGACCAGGTGGTGGCCGAGCGCGAATCCGTTTCGGGCGTGAACCTGGACGAAGAGGCGGCCAACATGCTGCGCTTCCAGCAGGCCTACCAGGCCGCCGCGCAGGTGATCGCCACGGCCGACACCATGTTCCAGTCCCTGCTCGGCGCCGTGCGCCGCTGACGCCGCGAAGGAGAGCCCCCATGACCGTTCGCCTGTCCACCGAAAGCCTGCACATGCAGGGCCTGAGCAGCCTGCTCGCACGCCAGGCCGACATCGCCCGCACGCAGCAGCAGCTCACCAGCGGCACCAAGCTCACGCAGGCCAAGGACGACCCCATCGGCATGGCCACCGCGCAGCGGTTGGACCATGTGCAGGAGGCGCTGGCGCAGTTTGGCCGCAACGCCGATCGCGTCGACCACCGCTTGCGCCTGCATGAAAACGCCCTGCAGGACGCCAACGACAACCTCACCCGCGCACGCGAGCTGGCCATCCAGGCCAACAGCGCGGCACTGTCGTCCGCCGACCGCAAGGCCATTGCCGCGGAGGTGCTGCAGCTGCGGCAGAACCTGCTGGACATCGCCAATCGCGACGATGGCAACGGCCGCCGCCTGTTTGCCGGCACGCGCGATGGCGTCACGCCGTTCGTGGACAACGCCGGCACCGTGGCCTACCACGGCGACGACGGACGCAACCGCGTGGACGTGGCACCCGATGTCACGATTACCGATGGCGATCCTGGCAGCGCCGTGTTCGTGCGCGTGCGGACCGGCGACGGACTGGTACGCGGCACGGCCGCCAGCACCAACACCGGCAGCGGCCTGCTACAGACCGCACAGGTCACGGATGCGGCCAACTGGGGCGGCGCGGCGCTCACGCTGCGCTTCACCGCACCTGACGCCTATGAAGTGGTGGACGGCGCGGGCAATGCGCTCAGCCCGGCCGTTACCGGCAGCTGGACCGCCGGTGCTGCGGTGCCGCCGGCTTCGGCGGGACTGGGCGTGGAATTCCGCGTGATCGGCACGCCCGCGGCCGGTGATACGTTCACCGTGCAGCCCGCACCCAACCAGGACGTATTTGCGACGCTTCAGGCGCTGGCCGATGCGCTGGCCGTGCCCGGCACCACGGCCTCGGACAATGCGAAACGCGCCAATGCATTTGGCAGCGCCATCGCCGACATCGCAACGGCCCAGGACCACATGCTGGCGTTGCGCTCGGACGTGGGCGGGCGCTTGGCCAACATCGACACCGCCAACGACGACCGCGGACTGCAGGAAGTGTCGCTGGCCGAGTCGCTGTCCACGTTGCGGGACACCGACTACGCCGAGGCCATCAGCCGGCTCAACCTGCAGATGGTGGCGTTGGAAGCCGCGCAGAAGACGATCCTGCAGGCGCAGGGCATGTCGTTGTTCAGCAAGCTTTGAGCCGCAGTTCAAAAAAATCGACATCGCGCTAAAGATCCTCTTGACAACGCCGTTAGTTAGCCCAGCAGAGGACAGGGCCGAATCGAACGGCAAACCCCTGCGGAACCTACCGGCAACGCCCTGACCCGCGCCGGCATCGCTACCCAGGAGACAAATGCAATGTCGATGATCAACACCAACGTGATGTCGCTGAACTCGCAGCGTAACCTCGCGGCCAACAATTCCAGCCTCGGCACCACCATCCAGCGCCTGTCCTCGGGCCTGCGCATCAACAGCGCCAAGGACGACGCCGCCGGGCTGGCCATCTCCGAGCGTTTCACCACCCAAATCCGTGGCCTGAACCAGGCGGCCCGCAATGCCAACGACGGCATCTCGCTCGCCCAGACCGCCGAAGGCGCGATGGCCGAGATCGGCAACAACCTGCAGCGCATCCGCGAACTGGCCGTGCAGTCGTCCAATGCGACGAACTCGCAGTCCGACCGCGACGCCCTGCAGGCCGAAGTGACGCAGCTGCAGTCCGAAATCCAGCGCGTGGCCAGCCAGACCGAGTTCAACGGCACCAAGCTGCTGGACGGCAACTTCTCCGGCCAGGCCTTCCAGGTCGGCGCCAATGCCGGTCAGCTGATCACCGTGGACTCCATTGCCAGTGCGCAGACCAGCGCGCTGGGCAGCACCAATTTTGCCGCCGATGTGGCCGGTAACGCGGTCACCGCCGGCACCGTGTCCGGCCTGACCATCAACGGCAAGACCATTGAAGACGTGACGGTCACTGCCGATGCCGCCGGCGCGGCCAAGCTGGCTGCCGCCATCAACAAGCAGTCGGGCGAGAGCGGTGTGTTCGCCGTCGCCAACGGCAGCAACGGCGTGACCCTGCAGTCACTGAAGGCCGGTACCGCGACCGCTGTGGGCGGCACCATCACAAACTCGGGCCTGACCGTGGCAAGCACGGCGGCGACGACCGCCTCCCAGACCGACGACGTGAACATCTCCACCTTTGCCGGCGCACAGAAGGCCATCGGCATCATGGATTCGGCCCTGACCGAAGTGAACTCCTCCCGTGCCGAACTGGGTGCGATCCAGAACCGCTTCAGCTCGGTCATCGCCAACCTCAACACCACGTCCGAGAACCTGACCGCGTCGCGCAGCCGCATCCGCGACACCGACTTCGCGAAGGAAACGGCGGAACTGACCCGCACGCAGATCCTGACCCAGGCCGGCACCGCGATGCTGGCTCAGGCCAACCAGGCACCGCAGGGTGTCCTGAGCCTGCTGCGCTGATCCTCCCGGCCAACGCACGGGCTCAATAACCCCTGAGCCACGCCGTTAATCACAGTGAAGGCGCACCCATCGGTGCGCCCATGAGGTGAACTACCCATGTCGATGATCAACACCAACGTGATGTCGCTGAACTCCCAGCGCAACCTCGCGGCCAACAACGCCAGCCTCGGCACGACCATCCAGCGCCTGTCCTCGGGTCTGCGCATCAACAGCGCCAAGGACGACGCCGCCGGCCTGGCCATTTCCGAGCGTTTCACCACCCAGATCCGCGGCCTGAACCAGGCCGCCCGCAATGCCAACGACGGCATCTCGCTGGCCCAGACCGCCGAAGGCGCGATGGCCGAGATTGGCAACAACCTGCAGCGCATCCGCGAGCTGGCCGTGCAGTCGTCCAACGCGACGAACTCGCAGTCCGACCGCGACGCCCTGCAGGCCGAAGTGACCCAGCTTCAGGCTGAAATCCAGCGCGTGGCCAGCCAGACCGAGTTCAACGGCACCAAGCTGCTGGACGGCAATTTCTCTGGCCAAGCCTTCCAGGTCGGCGCCAATGCCGGTCAGTTGATCAGCGTCGACTCCATTGCCAATGCCCAGACCAGTGCGCTGGGTGGGACGCTGTTCGCTGACGCGACTTACCAGCGCAATAGTGCCGCCAACGCTGCCGGCCCCAGCGACGATGGCAATGCCGCAACGTTTGGCGTCGATGCGCAAACCGTCGCGGCATTCACGATCACGGCGAACGGCAAGACCACCAGCTTCAGTGCGATCAACGTTGCCGGGATCAACGACGGCACCTTCACGGGTGGCACGGCTGCCGCCGACGCTGCACTGGCTGGTCGCAATGCGGCCGGCAATGCACTGGTCTCCGCAATCAATGCCAAGTCCGGCGAAGCCGGCGTGGTGGCCTCCATCGACAGCACGACCGGCACGGTTACCATCAGCTCGTTGCAGTCCGGCAAGATCGGCGATCAAGTGGCATCGACCTTGGCCGGAGGTACGTTCACCAACACCGCGCTCGCCGCTGGCGACGAAACGTTCGTGAGCAGCGTGGACGTCTCCTCGTTCGCAGGCGCCCAGAAGGCCATCGGCATCATGGATGCAGCCCTGAAGGGCGTGAACTCCTCGCGCGCCGAACTGGGTGCGATCCAGAACCGCTTCAGCTCGGTCATCGCCAACCTCAACACCACGTCCGAGAACCTGACCGCGTCGCGCAGCCGCATCCGCGACACTGACTTCGCGAAGGAAACGGCGGAACTGACCCGTACGCAGATCCTGACCCAGGCCGGCACCGCGATGCTGGCCCAGGCCAACCAGGCACCGCAGGGTGTCCTGAGCCTGCTGCGCTGATTTTCTGGCGTTTTTCTCTCAAGTTTTCTCGGCAACCTACCGTTAACCACTACGAAGGCGCACCCATCCGGTGCGCCCATGAGGTGAACCACCCATGTCGATGATCAACACCAACGTGATGTCGCTGAACTCCCAGCGCAACCTCGCGGCCAACAACGCCAGCCTCGGCACGACCATCCAGCGCCTGTCCTCGGGTCTGCGCATCAACAGCGCCAAGGACGACGCCGCCGGCCTGGCCATTTCCGAGCGTTTCACCACCCAGATCCGTGGCCTGAACCAGGCCGCCCGCAATGCCAACGACGGCATCTCGCTCGCCCAGACCGCCGAAGGCGCGATGGCCGAGATCGGCAACAACCTGCAGCGCATCCGCGAGCTGGCCGTGCAGTCGTCCAATGCGACGAACTCGCAGTCCGACCGCGACGCCCTGCAGGCCGAAGTGACGCAGCTGCAGTCCGAAATCCAGCGCGTGGCCAGCCAGACCGAGTTCAACGGCACCAAGCTGCTGGACGGCAACTTCTCCGGCCAGGCCTTCCAGGTCGGCGCCAATGCCGGTCAGCTGATCACTGTGGACTCCATCGCCAGCGCGCAGACGAGCACTCTGGGTGCCACGAGCTTCGCCGCCGCCACCACTGGTTCTGCAGTGGACGGTGCGACCGCTTCGGCGGGGCTGAAGATCAACAATGTGGATATCGCGGATGTGGCCGCCAATGCCGCCAATGGCGGCGCGGATTTTGCCGCATCGCTCGCGAAGGCGATCAACGCCAAGACCAGTGAGACCGGCGTGGTTGCTTCAGTGGGCGGGGCCGGCAGCAACGAAATCACGCTGACCTCGACGATTGCGGGCAAGGCCCTGGTGATTGCCGGCTCGGCCACGGCCGAAAGCGGTTTCAACAACCCCACTGTGGCTGCGACCACGGCATCGCAAGTGGATGATGTAGACGTTTCCAGCTTCGCCGGCGCCCAAAAAGCGATCGGCATCATGGATTCGGCCCTGACCGAAGTGAACTCCTCGCGCGCCGAACTGGGTGCGATCCAGAACCGCTTCAGCTCGGTCATCGCCAACCTCAACACCACGTCCGAGAACCTGACCGCGTCGCGCAGCCGCATCCGCGACACTGACTTCGCGAAGGAAACGGCGGAACTGACCCGTACGCAGATCCTGACCCAGGCCGGCACCGCGATGCTGGCCCAGGCCAACCAGGCACCGCAGGGTGTCCTGAGCCTGCTGCGCTGATACCCCCGTGGCACCCGTCGGGGAGGTCGGTTCACCGGCCTCCCTGCGCGGCTTACAACGATGAGTGGCCATGAACGGCATAGCACCCATCCCGCACACCGCCGCAGAGGCGGTCCTGGCCCCGACGCCCCGCGCCGGGGCTTTGCCGCGTGTGGCACCGGGTACTGGCGGGGTCACGGGCACGCCCACCGAGGGCGTGGCCAGCCCAGCGGAAGCTGCCGCCCAGCCAGCCCGCACGGCCCACGACGCCGCCGCATTGCAGCGGCAGCTGGACCAGACGCTGGCGCAGGCGCGTGCGCCCACGGCGCTGCGCTTCCGCGTGGACCAGGACGCGCGTCGCATCGTCGTATCGGTGGTGGACGCGGAAAGCGGCGAAACCCTGAGGCAGATCCCCGACGACACGGCGCTGGCACTTGCGCGACGGCTGGCCGATACGGGCACCGGGCTATTGTCGGACGAGGCGTGAGTCCGGCCATGCCCGACGCAGCCCACTCAAGCCTGCGCCGCCCGCGCCGATAACCCATTCAACGCAGGACGCCGCACGCGGCGCCGACCCGGAGGCAGCATGGCCATTTCCAGCGCAGGTATCGGCTCAGGCCTGGACGTCAACAGTCTGGTCTCGCAGCTGGTTGCGGCCGAGCGCGCTCCGGGTGACGCACGCATCAATCGGGCCGAAACCACGACCAAGGCGCAGGTCTCGGCCTTTGGCACCATCAAGGCCGCGCTGTCCGGTCTGGAAAGCGCGCTCAAGAAGTTGGAGGGCGACGGCTCCCTGCCCGGCCGCAAGGCCACCGTGGGCGCCGATGCGGGTTTCACCGCCAGTGCGTCCGCCAGCGCAGCGCTGGGTCGCTACGCGATCAGTGTTGAGCGCCTCGCCACCGCCCACAAGCTGCAGTCCGCCGCCAAGGCCGCCGATACGCAGGTGGGCTACGGCACGTTGACCCTGCAGGTCGGCAGCGGCGACGCGTTCAACGTCACCATCGACCAGGGCAAGGGCACGCTGTCCGACATCCGTGACGCGATCAACACGCAGGCGGCGGGCAAGGGCGTTACCGCCACGCTGGTCAATGGCGACGCTGGCCAGGTGCTGGTGTTGACCTCCGGCACGGCGGGCAGCGCGGGTGCGCTGACCGTGACCACCAGCGGCGGCGATGGCGGACTGTCGGCGCTGGCCACCAGTGGCGGCACGATGACCACCGTGACCCCCGCGCAGGACGCGCAGGTCATCGTGGATGGCATCACCCGCACCGCGACGAGCAATCACCTCACCGACCTCATCGACGGCGTCACGCTGGACCTGACGAAGGCCAAGCCGGGCGAAACGTTCGATCTTGAGATCAACTCGGACCCCAGCACGCTCAAGGCCGCGATGCTGGGCTTCGTCAGCGCCTACAACACCGCGCTGAGCGCGATGCGCACGCAGAGCGCGTCCGGTGGTGAAGGCAAGGCCGCCGGCCCGCTGAGCGGCGATGCCGCGCCGCGCGCCATCATGCAGTCGCTGCGCGGCGCGATCAGCGCGTACTACGGCGAGCTCAGCGCGATGGGCCTGAAGACCGGCGTCGACGGTTCGCTGTCGCTGGACGGCAGCAAGTTCGATGCGGCCATGCTGGCCGACCCCGAGTCGGTCAAGCGACTGGTCGGCAGCGAGTCGGGCCTGGGCGGGCGCTTGCGCGATTCGTTGGCGTCCTACGTGGGCGTAGACGGAATGCTGCAGTCGCGCAGCGAGGCGCTGGACAAGCGGCTGAAGGGCCTGTCCAAGCAGCGCGAAGACCTCGACCAGCGCATCGAGGGCATCGCCGCGATGTACCGCCGCCAGTTCACCGCGCTCGACGCGATGATGAGCCAGATGCAGAACACATCCAGTTACCTCGCACAGCAGATCAGCCAGTTCCAGAAGTCCTCCTGACCACTTCCTTGAGCCTTGCCATGTCACCTCGCGGCTACGCCAACCAGTACCGACAGACGGCCGTCAGCAGTGCCGTGCTTGACGCCAGTCCCCACCAGCTCGTTTCCCTGATGCTGGCCGGCGCGCGCGAGCGTGCCCAGCTGGCGATCGCCTGCCTGGAGCGTGGCGACCTGCCGCGCAAGGTCAAGGCGATCCATGAGGCCTCCACCATCATCGGCGGGCTGGACGGCTCGCTGAACCTGGAGGCTGGCGGCGACATCGCCAACGGGCTGGCGGCGTTGTACGACTATGCGCAGCGCCGTCTGGTGGACGCCAACGTGAACAACGATGCCGCACCGCTGACCGAGATCGACGCCCTGCTGGCCGACATCGAGAGCGCGTGGAACGCCATTGCCCCGGAGGGTGCATGAACATCCCCGAATTGCCGGCCGAGGCCGTGCGCGCGGCGATTGCCAAGAGTGACTGGGAGGCCGCCTCGGCCCTGCTGGCGGCGTACGATGACGCCGTGAAGCAACGCATGGACGACGGCCCGATGGACGCTCAGATGCTGGCGCAGTGGCAATCGCTGCTGGTGCAGCAGCTGGAGCTGCTGGCCGAACTGCAGGCCGCCCGCGATGAGACCGGCCGCCGCCTGCGCGAGCTGTCGCAGCAGCGTCGCGGCATGAATGCGTACCTGAGCGGCACGCTGGGATGATCCCCGACAGCCCCCACGCCACGCTGTTCACCGACGCGCTGGTGTGCGAGGAGCTGCGCCCCGCGTCGTTCCGCGTGGGTGCGTTGAGTGCCGCCGAATCACGCACCGCGATGCTGGCCGCGGAGGGCCTGCTGCGCGCCCTGGCCGTGGTGGAAGACCAGCGCGGCGAGGGTGCCGACGAAAGCGGCGAGAAAAACCAGGCGCTGCAGCGCATCGAGGCCAAGCTGGACCTGCTGACCGCGCTGATCGCCAACCTGCACTCGGTGCGCGACCGCCAGGACCCGGCGCAGCGGTTGTGCTGGTCGGCCAGTGCCGCCTGCCTGGACGGCCAGCCGATCGTCGCCCCGGATACCGAGGGCGTGTTCTGCGTCCAACCCACCGATTGGCTGTCCGAGCCGTTGCGGCTGCCGGCCACGGTCGTTGCCGCCGAGCCCAGTGGCGCGTCCTGGCGCCTGTGGCTGCGTTTTGCCCCCCTGCCTGACGCCCTGCAGGCCGCACTGGAACGGCACGTCTTCCGGGTGCACCGGCGCGCCATTGCCGAACTGCGACGCAAGCCTTAGTTCCTGCTTCCCGTCGCTTCCCGACCGGCGGCCGGGGCTTGCTACGCCACGCTTTTTGCGGACACTGGCAGGTACAAGCAAGTCCCGTGCCCACATGCCGTGAAGACCACGCTCCGCCCCCAACTGGGTCAGACCCTCAACCTGACCCCCCAGCTGCTGCAGTCGATCCGGCTGTTGCAGCTGACTGCCCAGCAGTTGGAGCTGGAGCTGCTGCAGGCGCTGGAGCACAACCCCATGCTGGAGCGCGACGAGGGCGACGAGGTCGGCGAGGCCGACATCGACCCGCTCGACGCCCCCCCGGCGGAGAGTGCGGTCGAGACGGGGGCCTGGGATGAACTGCCCGAGCCGGCCTACCTGTCCGGCGCGGGCAGCGGCCTCCCCGACGACGAGTTGGATGCCACCGCGCGCATCGCCGCCGGCGAATCCAGCGATCCCCGGCTGCGGCTGCTGGAACGACTTGCCCTGCACTGGGCCCCGGCCGACCTGCGGCTGGCGGCGTGGTGGCTGGACCGCTGCAGCGACGTGGGCCTGCTGGAAGAGCCGCGCCAGCGCCTGCTGGCCGAAGGCGCCGACGCACTGGACGTGGCGCCGGACGAGTTGGAGGTGGTCCGCCAGCGCCTGTTGCACAGCGAATGGCCCGGCATGTGCGCCGAGACCGCCGCCGAATGCCTGCAGGCACAGCTGGCGCTACGCGCCGACACCCCCGCCGTCCGACTGGCCCGGCGGATCGTGGCCGAAGCCCTGGAGCTGATGGCCAGTGGGCAGATTGCCCGGTTGGCCGCCCAGCTGGGCGAGTCCCCGGCCCTCGTGTCGGAGGCGGTCGCGGAGATCCGCAGCCTGCGCCCCACCCCGGTCGACGACGCCGCGGCGCCCGCCGCCGAACACATCATCCCCGACCTCGTGGCCACCTTCGTGGGCGGCGAGTGGCGGGTCGCGTTGAACGAACGCGCGCTGCCGCGGGTGCGCATCGCCGTCCATTGCGAGCGAGCGCTGGCCGGCGCCCCGGGCGACACCTCGGCGCTGCGGGGCCTGCTGGACGAGGCGCGCTGGCTGCTGCGCGGCATCAGCATGCGCAACGACACCCTGCTGCGCACCGGCCAGGTGCTGGTGCGCCGCCAGCGCGGCTTCCTGGAGCGCGGCGCGGAGGCCCTGGCGCCCTTGACCCTCAACGAGGTGGCCGAGGAAATCGCGATGCACGAGTCCACCGTGTCGCGCGTCACCACCGGCAAATACATCCAGACCCCGCGGGGCGTGCTGGAGCTGAAGCAGTTCTTCGCCGTGCGCCTGGAAGGCGCCGAGGTGTCGGGCAATGCGGTCCGGGCAATGGTCAAGCGCCTGATCGACAACGAGCCGCCCGACGCGCCGCTGGCCGACGAAACCATCGCCGTGCTACTGGCCCGCAACGGGATACGGGTCGCGCGCAGGACCGTGGCGAAGTATCGTGATCAGTTGGCGATCGGCCCTGCCCGGTCGCGGATGCGCACGCCCTCCGGCGGCGCCCCTGCCGAAGCGAGCCGCTGATGCCCCCATTGACCTTGTTGCTGGTGGACGACCACGAAGCCTTCATCAATGCGACGCTGCGCCAGCTGCGCCAGCTGGAGTGGCTGAAGGTGGTGGGTACCGCGGCCAACGGCATCGAGGCCATCGTGCGCTGCGACGCGCTGCGTCCGGACGTGGTGCTGATGGACCTGGCGATGCCTGAGATGGGCGGCCTGCAGGCCACGCGCCTGATCAAGGCCGAGGACGAGGCGCCCTACGTGGTCATCGCCAGCCACTTCGACGACCCCGAGCACCGCGAACACGCCACGCGCGCGGGTGCCGACGCCTTCATCAGCAAGCTGACGTACCTGCACGATGCGATCCCGCTGCTGGAGCGCCTTCGCGACCAGCGGCTCGCCGCGCCTGCGACCGGGGATGCTCCGGCGGAATGAGCGAGTCGCGGATCCTGCTGCTGGACCAGGACTTCGAGCGCGCGGAGAAATTCGCGGCGCTGCTGGAGTTCATGGACTTCGTGCCCCGGCTGTGCACCGACGCGGCCGACCTCGACCTGTCGCGCGCACGGGCCAGCCAGTGGCTGGCGGTGGTGATGGGCGACGTGAGCCACGACCCCGACGCCCCCGCCTTCGTGGAGTGGCTGGCCAGCCAGCCGCACCCGCCGCCGGTCCTGGTACTGCCGGGGCAGTCGAGCACGTTGGTGCGGGGGCGCGTGCACCCGGAGAACATCTGGCCGCTGGAGTACCCGGTGCGCCACGCGCAGCTGCAGGAGGCCCTGCGCCGCGCCAGCCTGCGCCGCCTGACCCAGGACGAAGAAGCGGAACTGCCACGCGGCGGCCCGACCGGGCACGGCGCGGCGGCCTCACGCCTGTCGCGGATGATCGACCAGGTGGCCCCGCACAACACGACCGTGTTGATCCTGGGTGAATCGGGCACCGGCAAGGAGGTGGCGGCCCGCGCCATCCACGACCGCTCCAAGCGCCGCAACAAGGCCTTCGTGGCGGTGAACTGCGGCGCGATCCCCGCTGATCTGCTGGAAAGCGAACTGTTCGGCCACGAGAAGGGCGCCTTCACCGGTGCGCTGACCCAGCGCAAGGGCCGTTTCGAGATGGCTGAAGGCGGCACTCTGCTGCTGGACGAGATCGGCGACATGCCGATGCCGATGCAGGTGAAGCTGCTGCGCGTGCTGCAGGAGCGCACCTTCGAGCGGGTGGGCGGCGCCCAGACCATGCATTGCGACGTGCGGGTGATCGCGGCGACGCACCGCAACCTGGAGCAGGCCATTGCGGAGGGGCGCTTCCGCGAGGACCTGTACTACCGGCTCAATGTGTTCCCCATCGAGATGCCGGCGCTGCGCGAGCGCAGCGAGGACCTGCCGGAACTGATCACGGAAATCACCCGGCAACTGGAAGACAGCGGCCGCGGCCGGATCCGGCTGACGCCGGCGGCAATCCAGGCGCTGCAGGCCTACCCGTGGCCCGGCAACGTGCGCGAGTTGAGCAACCTGCTGGAACGCATGGCGGTGCTCCACCCGGGCGGCCAGGCGGACGTGGACGACCTGCCGGCGCGGTACCGGCAGGCGGCCTTGACGGCGGCCCCCGCGCCCGTCGCGGTGGCGAACGCTGCCGCCGCTACGCCGGGTGCGCCCGCGATCGCGCCTGCCGCGCCGCCCCCCGTGCCGGTGGCCGTGGAAGCAGCCGCGCCCATGCCCCTGGTCGGGGCCGTGGCGCCCACCTCCCCGGCCCCTCCTGCGGTGCTGGCACCGGACTCCGCCGAGGAGCGCGCCGCGGAATTCGCCATGCTGCACGGCCGCGAACCCAACCTGCCGGGGCGGTCCAGCTTTGACGCGCTGTTTGGCCCGCCGACGGATGCCGCTGCGCCCGCCCGTGCGGCAACGGGCGTCGTCCTGCCCCTCGTGGCCACCCCGGCGCCCACGGCTGCGGCCCCATTTGCCGGCACCGCCCCCTTGGCGGGGGGTGAGGCCGCCCCAGCGGCGCTCTCGCCCACGGCCACCTTGCCGCCGGAGGGCATTGCCCTGCGCGAGCACATGGCCGCCATCGAGCTGGAACTGATCCGCGCGGCCCTGCAGCAGTCCGGGGGCGTGGTCGCCCATGCCGCCACCCTGCTGGGCCTGCGCCGCACCACCCTGGTGGAAAAACTGCGCAAGTACGGCATCGAGCGCGACGACGACGGCGCAACGCCGGAATCCTGACGCCGCCTCTGGCACGGCCCTTGCTTGATCACCGTCAAGCAAGGAGAACCACCGCCAGGCCATGAGCGACGCGATTTCCTCCATCCTCTCGCAGATCCGCGCCCACGAGATGCGCAGCCGCAGCGTGCTGGCCGATGCGCCGTCGTCGGGCGCCATCGCGCCGGGCCCGGCGGGCGCCAAGCCCGGCGAAGGCGCGGGCTTCACCCAGACCCTCAACCGGGCGATGGACGGCGTCAGCAAGGCCCAGAACGACGCCGGCGCGCTGGCGCAGGCCTTTGAACTGGGCGACCCGCGCGCCGACCTGGCCCGGGTGATGGTGGCGATGCAGCAGTCGCAGGTCGCCTTCCGCGCCACGGTCGAGGTGCGTAACCGGCTGGTCCAGGCCTATCAGGACGTCATGAACATGCCGGTCTGACCCCGTCCCACCTGACTGACCTTCCCACCCCCTGACCGCACCACCCCGAGACCCGCCCGATGAGCGTCGTGCCCGCCAACACCGCCCAGGACCGCCTGAAGAACCTGGGCCGCCTGCAGGACATCCCGATCGTCCGCCAGCTCGGGGTGCTGGCCGTGACCGCGGCCGCGATCGCCCTGGGGCTGTGGCTGTTCTTCTGGACCCAGAAGCCGGATTTCGTGCCGGTGTTCGCCGGGCTGGACGCCAAGTCCACCACCGAGGCCAGCGAACTGCTGCGCACCGCCAACATTCCGTTCAAGATCGATAGCGCCAGCGGCGCCCTCGCCGTGCCGCAGGAGCAGTTGGGCCAGGCCAAGCTGGCGCTGGCCGCGGCCGGCCTGCCGGCCAGCCAGGACAAGGGCTTCGAGCTGATGCAGGGCGACCAGGGCTTTGGCACCAGCCAGTTCGTCGAGAACGCCCGCTACCAGCACGCGCTGGAAACCGAACTGGCCCGCACCATCGCCCAGCTGCGCCCGGTGCGCGAGGCGCGGGTGCACCTCGCCCTGCCCAAGCCGAGCGCTTTCACCCGGCAGAAGCAGCCGGCCAGCGCCTCGGTGGTGCTGCAGATGCAGGCCGGCAGCGCGCTGGAACAGGGCCAGGTGGACGCGATCGTGCACCTGGTGGCCTCCAGCATTCCGGACCTGGCGCCGGACCGGGTGACCGTGGTGGACCAGTTCGGCCGGATGCTCTCCAACCCGGATCCGGACAGCGAAGCCGCGCGCGGCGCCAAGCAGTTCGAGCAGCAGCGCCGCCAGGAAGCGGTGTACGTGCAGCGCATCCAGGAATTGCTGGAGCCGATGACCGGCCCGGGCCGCGTCAGTGCCCAGGTCAGCGTCGACATGGATTTTTCCGAGACCGAAGAGGCGCGCGAGATCTACGGCCAGGATCCGGCCCGGGTGCGCAGCGAGCAGATTTCCGAAAACGGTCGGCTGGCCGCCGCGCCGGCAGCCGCCGGGGCCCAGGGGGTCCCGGGCAGCGCGAGCAACACCCCGGACCCGACGGGCACCACGCCGGTAACCCCCGCCGCGCCGGCCGCCGACGGCGGTGCCACGTCGCGCACGGCGGTCCGCAACTACGAGCTGGACCGCACCCTGACCCATACCCGCCAGGCGACCGGCCGCATCCGCCGGGTGACCGCCGCGGTGCTGGTCGATAACCTCCCGGGCGCGTCCAGCAACGGCAAGCCCAGCACGCGCGCGCTCAATGGTGCCGAACTGGCGCGCATCCAGACCCTGGTACAGCAGGCGATTGGCTTCGATGCCGCCCGCGGCGACGCGGTCTCGGTGGTCAACGCCCCGTTCGCCACCACGCCGCAGGCCGAGCCGGAAGGGCCGCCGCTGTGGGAAAAGCCCGGCGCGCGCGACCTGCTGCGCACCGTGCTGGGTGGCCTCGCGGTGCTGCTGGTGATCTGGGTGGTGCTGCGCCCCGCCTTCCGCCAGTTGCTGGCGCCGAAGCAGCCGCAGTACACGGTCGCCACGGTGGTCGATGAGCCGATGCCGCTGGAAGCGCCGGAAGTCGCCGTCACCCGCCCGACCCGTGATCCGGAGGCGGCACGCAAGGCCGCCAGCTTCGAGGAGAAGCTGGACGTGGCCCGCACCGCCGTGAATACCGACCCCAAGCGCGTGGCGCAGGTGGTCCGCGACCTGGTGGAATCCGATGGCTGACGCGTTCCTGACCGCCAACCTGACCGGCGTGCAGCGCGCCGCCATCGTCCTGCTCTCGCTGGGCGAGCAGCAGGCGGCCGAGGTGCTCAAGCACATGGGCGCCAAGGAAGTGCAGAAGCTGGGCGTGGCCATGACCTCGGTCGGCGGCGTCTCGCGCGACACCGTGCTCAAGGTCTTCGACGACTTCGTCGACGTGCTGGAGCAGCCCGGCGGCCTGGGGACCGGCGCCGACGACTACGTGCGCGCGGTGCTGGTGCAGGCGCTGGGCGAGGACCGCGCCAACAGCCTGATCGACCGCATCCTGCTGGGCCGCAACACGTCCGGGCTGGACACGCTGAAGTGGATGGAGCCGCGCGCGGTGGCCGACCTGGTGCGCAACGAGCACCCGCAGATCATCGCGATCGTGCTGTCGCACCTGGACCCCGACCAGGCGGCGGAAACCCTCAAGTGCCTGGGCGAGCGCGTGCGGCCGGACGTGCTGCTGCGCATCGCCACCCTCGACGGCATTCCGCCGCATGCGCTGAACGAGCTCAACGACGTGATGACGCGCCAGTTTGCCGGCGCGCAGAACATCAAGTCCTCCACCATTGGCGGCATCAAGGTCGCGGCCAACATCCTCAACTTCATGGATGGCGGCCAGGACGAGACGATCCTGGGCGATATCCAGCGCCTGGACGAGACGCTGAGCGTCCAGATCCGCGACCTGATGTTCGTGTTCGACAACCTGGCCGAGATCGACGACCGCGCCATGCAGACCGTGCTGCGCGACGTGCCCACCGACCGGCTGGCGGTCGCGCTGCGTGGCGCCGACAGCAAGGTCCGCGACAAGATCACCTCCAACATGTCGCAGCGCGCCGCCGAAATGCTGCTCGAGGACATCGAAGTACGCGGCCCGGTGCGCCTAGCCGAAGTCGAAGCCGCGCAGAAGGAAATCCTCACCATCGTGCGGCGCATGGCTGAAAGCGGCGCGATCCAGTTGGCCGCCAAGGCGGAGGCCTTCGTATGAACGCCGCCACCGTGGTGCGCTGGAATGCCCCGGGCCTGGCCACGGTCGCCGCGCCCGTGTCACCGCCACCCCCCAGCGTGCAGGAACTGCAGGCGCTGGAGGAAGCCGCGCGCGAGGAGGGCTACCGCCGCGGCTTGGCCGAGGGCCATGCCGAGGGCCTTGCCTCGGGTCAGGCGGAGGTCCGCCGACTCGTCGCCCAGATCGAAGGCATCCTCGATGGCTTCACCCGCCCGCTGGCCCGTCTCGACGGCGAAGTGGCCGACGCGCTGGGCCATCTGGCCGTGCGCGTGGCCGGCGCCCTGCTGGGGCGCACGTACATGGCCGACCCCACCCTGCTGGCCGACCTGGTGCGCGAAGCGCTGGACACGGTCGGCACCACCCAGCGCGAGGTCGAGCTGCGCCTGCACCCGGACGACATGGGCGTGCTGGCCCCGCACCTGGCCGGCCTGAGTGGCGTGCGCCTGACCAACGACAACGGCCTGGCCCGCGGCGAACTGCGCCTGCACAGCGAGGGCCTGCGCATCGATGGCACCCTGGAGGCCCGCCTGCAGAGCTGCCTGGACTCGATGCTGGAAAAGGTCGCCGGAGGCCAGGCATGACGACCGTCGCCGCCGACCGTTGGGAAGCCGCCCGCCAGCTGCGATTGGCAGCACGCCTGGACGAATTGCAGCCCACCGCCCCGGCACTGGGGCTGGCCCGCGAGGGCGTGCTGCGGCGCGCCGTCGGCCTGACCCTGGAGGCCACCGGCTGCAGCGCGCCGCTGGGCTCGCGCGTGCAGGTGGAGATTTCCGGCGGCCGCTGGATCGACTCCGAAGTGGTCGGTTTCTCCGGGGACCGCACCTTCCTGATGCCGACGGCCGACATTGCCGGTCTGCTGCCGAATGCGCGCGTGGTCAGCGCCCGCCAGCACGGGGAAGTGGCGGTGGGCGACGGCCTGCTGGGCCGCGTCATCGACAGCGACGGGGTTCCCCTGGACGGCCGCGGCCCGCTGCGCGCCGAAAACTGGGTGGGCCTGGCCGGCACCGCCATCAACCCGTTGATGCGCGAGCCGATCACCCGCTCGCTGGACGTGGGCGTGCGCGCGATCAACGCGCTGCTGCCCATCGGGCGCGGCCAGCGCGTGGGCCTGTTCGCCGGCTCGGGCGTCGGCAAGTCGACGCTGCTGGGCATGATGACCCGCTTCACCGCTGCCGACGTGATCGTGGTCGGCCTGATCGGTGAGCGCGGACGCGAAGTGCGTGATTTCGTCGAGGCCACGCTGGGCGAGGAAGGCCTGCGCCGCGCCGTGGTGGTGGCCGCGCCGGCCGACCGCCCGCCGCTGGCCCGCCTGCACGGCGCCCTGCGCGCCACCGCCATCGCCGAGTGGTACCGCGACCAGGGGCTGCACGTGTTGCTGCTGATGGATTCGCTGACGCGCTTCGCCCAGGCCCAGCGCGAGATCGGCCTGTCGGTGGGCGAGCCCCCGACCACGCGCGGCTACCCGCCGTCGGTGTTCGCCAAGCTGCCAGCACTGGTCGAACGCGCCGGCAATGGCGCGAAGGGCCGGGGCTCCATCACCGCGTTCTACACCGTGCTGACCGAAGGCGACGACCAGCAGGAACCCATCGCCGACGCCGCGCGCGCCATCCTCGACGGCCACATCGTGCTGACCCGCCGCATCGCCGATGCCGGCCAGTACCCGGCCATCGACGTGGAAGTCTCCGTCAGCCGCGTGATGCAGGACATCACCGACGCGCCGTGGCGCGAGCGCATCCGCAAACTCAAGCGGCTGATGGCCGCGTACAACACGCAACGCGACCTGATCGCCATCGGCGCCTACCAGCGCGGCAACGACCCGATCGTGGACGAAGCGCTGGCCCGTTGGCCCGCCATCCTCGATTTCCTCGGCCAGGACGTGGACGAGGCTGCCGACGTGGCAGCCAGCCGCGAAGCGCTGGCGCGCCTGCTGGACGACGGCTCCACCCCTTCCTTCCCCTTGAACGCCCCGGAACGCTGACATGCGCTCGCAACGTCTGGATCCCCTGCTCAAAGTGGTGCAAGAACGCCAGGACGCGGTGGCCCGCGAACTGGCCGACCGCGACCGCGCGCTGGCCGAGCAACAGGCCCGGCTGGACGCGCTGCAGCGCTATGCCGCCGAGTACGCCACGCCGGCCGCAACGGTCACCCACCCGGCCCTGCTGGCCAACCGGCTGGCGTTTCGCGAGCGGCTGGACGCGGCGGTGGCCGAGCAGAGCAAGGTGGTGGACCACAGCCGACTGAGCTGCGACGTGGAGCGCGCCCGGCTGATGCTGGCCAGCCGCGACACCCACGTGCTGGAAAAACTGGCCGCCAGCTACCGCGCCGAAGAACACCGCCATGCCGAACGCCGCGGCCAGCGCGAACTGGACGACCTGGGCGCCCGCCGTGCGCGGGCGCGCCTGGCCGACGAGACGGAGTCGGACGCATGATCGGGCCGGGCGTGAGCATGCCCGCCGCGGCCCCGTCGGCCACCCCGGCGACGGACGCGGTCCCCGTGCGCGGTGCCGCGCCGTCGGGTGCGGACGAAAGCCCCGCGACCTCATCCTTCGAGCGTCTGATGGAGCCGGCGGCCAGCGCCTCGGCTCCCGCGGCGACCCCGGAGACCCACGAAAGCGCGCCCGAGCCGGCCGAGGCGACCAGCCCCGCCGCGGATCCGGCGCAACTGCTGGCCCTGCTGTCGCAGTCGGCGCTGGCGGGCGCGGTAGCGTCGGGCGATGGGGGCACTACCGCCGCGTCGGCCGTGGGCACCGGCGTATCGACGCCGGTGGGCGCGGCATCCCCTTCGACGACCGTGGCCTCCCTTGGGGGCGTGGGCCCCGGCTTGGTCATGGGTCCCACCGTGACCCCGACGGCCGCCCCGGGCAGCCCGGCGGTCGCCGCCGCGCCGTTCGGCTTGGCCGATGCGGCTGGTGCGATGGCGCTGCCACCCGGCCTGGTCACTGCCGCCGGCGTACAGACGAGCGCGCCTGGGCAAGCCCGCCCCGCCTCCGGTCCGGCGCCCCTTACCGATCCGGCGGCCTTGCTGGGATCAGGCCTGCCGGCCGCAGCACCGGCCGCGGCCCAGGCGACGGCCACGCCGGCGACGCTGGCCGATGCCGCCAGCCTGGCCCTCGTCGCTGAAACGATCGCCCCGACCGATGCGCCCCGCGGCGGCGATCCGCTGCCCGACAGCCCCGCGTGGCTGGGCGCCGCACTGCCGACCACCGGGACGGCATCGACCGCATCCACCGCGCCGGTCCCACCCGCCAGCCTGGCCATGCCCGCGGACCCGGCGGAGGGCTTCGATGACGGCCTGACCACACAACTGACCTGGATGGCGGCGCAGGGCCTGGGCGAAGCCCGCATCCGCGTCACCCCCGACCACCTCGGCACCATTGATCTGGTGCTCAACCTCGACGGCCAGCGCATCAGCGCCGAGTTCCAGTCGGCCCACGCCGATGTGCGCCAGGCCCTGGAAGGCGGCCTGTCACGCCTGCGGGACCAGCTGGCGCAGCACGGCCTGCAACTCGTCCAGGCGCAAGTGGGCGATGGCGGCGACTCCCGCCGTTCACCGCGGCGTGAAGACGCACCCGCGCGGGACGCAGACGCGCAACGTCCCGGCCCCGCACACGCCGTGACCGCCACTGCCGTCTCGCCGGCCCGCCGCGCGCGACTGCTCGACACCTACGCCTGACGCACGGCCCCGCGGGGCCGTCAAAACCCCGACGGCGGGCCGGCGCAACCTCCGGCACGGGTCTTGCTTGTGAACGGGAAACCGACGCGAGACCCCATACGTGGCCGACCCCACCGCAAATGCCTCTTCCCCCGCCAAGACCAAGCGCCGCCCCGGCGTGGCGGTCTGGATCACGCTCGTCCTCGTGCTCGCCGGCGGCGGCGCCGGCGGCTACGTCTGGTGGCAGCAGGCCCAAGCGGTGGCCGCGGCCTCCACTGGCAAAGGCAAGGCCAAGCCGGCCAGCAAGTCGCCGGCCCTGTACCACGCGCTCGAACCCTCGTTCGTGGTCAATCTCAGCGACGTCGATGCGGTCCGCTACATGCAGGCGGATGTGCAGATGATGACCCGCGATCCGGCCACGCTGGCCGCGATCCAGCAGCACAGCCCCGCCCTGCGCAACCGCCTGCTGCTGCTTTTCAGCCAGCAGTCAGCGGTGCAGTTGCGCCAGCGTTCCGCCAAGGAGCGACTGCAGGAACAGGCGCTGGAGGAAACCCGCCTGCTGCTGCGCCGCGAGCAGGCGCCGGCGAAGGTCGATGCCGTGTTCTTCACCAGCCTGGTCACCCAGTAAGACGGGATCCCCATGAGCGACCTGCTTTCCCAGGACGAAATCGATGCCCTGCTGCACGGCGTGGATAGCGGTGCGGTGGAGACCGAGCCGCCGCCCGCGCCGGGCGAGGCACGCCAATACGACTTCGCCAGCCAGGACCGCATCGTCCGCGGTCGCCTGCCCACGCTGGAGATGATCAACGAGCGCTTCGCCCGCACCTGGCGCATCGGACTGTTCAACCTGCTGCGCCGTTCGGCCGACCTGTCGGTGCGCGGCGTGGACCTGATGCGCTTTGGCGAGTACATGCACTCACTGCAGGTGCCGACCAACCTCAACCTGGTCAAGATGAAGCCGCTGCGCGGCACCGCGATCGTGATGTACGAACCACGACTGGTGTTCACCGTGGTGGACAACTTCTTCGGCGGCATGGGCAAGTACCCGGCCAAGATCGAAGGCCGCGAGTTCACCCCGACCGAGATGCGGGTGATCCATCTGCTGCTGAAGCAGACCTTCTCCGACCTGGTGGAGGCCTGGGCGCCGGTGATGCCGGTGGACTTCGAATACCTCAATTCCGAAGTCAATCCGCACTTCGCCAACATCATCAGCCCGCGCGAGTACATCGTCGTCAGCCGTTTCCACGTCGAACTGGACGGCGGTGGCGGCGAGTTCCACGTGTCGTTCCCCTATTCGATGCTCGAGCCCATCCGCGAGCAACTGGACGCGGGCGTGCAGAGCGACCGCATCGAAAAGGACGAAAGCTGGATCATCGCGTTGCGCCAGCAGCTGCAGGACGCACAGGTCGAACTGAGCAGCGCCATTGCGGAGCGCCAGATCAGCCTGCGCGAACTCAGCCGGCTGAAGGTGGGCGACATCATCCCGATCGACCTGCCCGACACGGTCACCCTGCAGGTCGAGCAGATGCCGCTTTTCAGCGGCGAATTCGGCATCCACAACGGCCGCAACGCCGTGAAGATCACCCAGGTGCACTCGCCGCGCACCACCTCCAACCTTGAACACCTCGCGAGCACGCCATGAACAACGATTCCAGCGCCCTGCGCGCCGCTTTCGACCCGCTCAGTGCCGATGCCGGCACGGCCGGCGACCTCAACCTCGACGTGATCCTGGACGTGCCGGTGTCGCTCTCGCTGGAAGTGGGGCGCGCGCGCATTCCGATCCGCAACCTGCTGCAGCTCAACCAGGGTTCGGTGGTCGAACTCGAGCGCGGTGCCGGCGAACCGCTGGACGTGTACGTCAACGGCACGCTGATCGCGCAAGGCGAAGTGGTGGTGGTCAACGACCGTTTCGGCGTGCGCCTGACCGACGTGGTCAGCCCGTCCGAGCGCATCAAGCGGCTGCGCTGACCCCATGCAGGCCCCCACGCCCGCCGCTACCGCACCAAAGGTCGCAGAGCCCGACGTCGCGCCTGCCGCGGCGGATACCGCGGTCGTCGACGCGTCCGTGACGGCAACCGGTGCCACGCCAGTTGCTGCCTCACCGGCTTCGCCGGACGTCGCAGCGGCGGTCACGCCCGCCCCAGCGACGGCGACGGCGACGGCGACCACGACGGCGACGGCCGCCGAGGCCACCGCGACAGCCAGCCATGGCGTCGCCCTGCCGCCGCCGGCCGCACGCACGCACGCCACGGCGCAGGCCCCCGAACGTCCCGCCGCCAACGCCCCCAGCGGTGCCGGCACGGCCGCCAGCGCGGTGCTGGCGCTGTTGTTGGTGGTCGGCCTAATCCTGCTGCTGGCCTGGCTGGCCAAGCGCATGCCCGGCCTGACCGGCACCACTCATCCGGGCTTGCGCGTGCTGGGTTCGGTGGCGCTGGGGCCGCGTGATCGCGTGGTGCTGGTGGAAGTGGGCGAGACGCAGTTGCTGGTGGGCGTAGGCGCGGGCGGGCCGCGAACGCTGCACACGCTCGACACGCCGCTGCCGGCACCCACGCCCTCGACTCCGTCTCCCTTCGCGCAAGTGCTTGCGCAACACTTCAGGAAGCGCGCATGAGCCGCTGGTTGTACTCGTTGATGGCGTCGCTGCTGGCGTTGACGCTGCTGGTGGCGCTGGCCTGGCCGGGCGCCGCGGACGCACAGGCGCAGGCGCCTTCGGCCACGCCGCCGGCCGCGACCGCCACGCCAGCCAGCCCCGCTACCGGCGCACCGGCAGCCTCCGTTGCGCCGGCCGTCGCGTCGGCGCCGTCGCCGCTTTCCACGCCGTTGCCGGCCGTCACGGTGGGCCGCGTGGGCGGCGAGCCGGTGAGCATGCCGATGCAGGTGTTGCTGCTGATGACCAGCATCACGCTGCTGCCGGCAGCGCTGCTGGGGCTCACCGCTTTCACCCGCATCATCATCGTGCTGGGCCTGCTGCGCCAGGCACTGGGCACGGGCCAGACACCCTCCAACCAGATCCTGCTGGCTCTGGCGTTGTTCCTGACCTTCATGATCATGACGCCGGTGTTCGAGCAGTCCTGGGCCGCGGGCATCGCGCCGTACCTGGACAAGCAGATGGACTTCAAGGCCGCGTGGGCCGCCGCGTCGGAACCGTTCCGCGGCTTCATGCTGGCGCAGGTGCGCGAGAAGGACCTGATGACCTTTGCCGGGCTGTCCAACAGCGGCCCGTTTGCCACGCCGCAGGACGTGCCGTTCAGCGTGCTGGCCGCGTCGTTCCTCACCAGCGAGCTGAAGACCGCGTTCGAGATCGCGTTCCTGATCTACATCCCGTTCGTGATCATCGACCTGGTGGTGGCGAGCGTGCTGATGTCGATGGGCATGATGATGATGTCGCCGATGCTGGTGTCGGCGCCCTTCAAGATCCTGCTGTTCGTGCTGGTGGACGGCTGGGTGCTGGTCGTCGGCTCGCTCGCCGCCAGCTTCAACATGGGCTGACGCCATGACGCCCGAGACCGCACTCACCGAAATCGCGCGCGGCCTGCAGATGGCGCTGCTGCTGGGTGCCCCGCTGCTGCTGGCCGTGCTGGTGGTCGGCGTGGTGGTGGGCGTGCTGCAGGCCGCCACCCAGATCAACGAGCCGACCATCGCGTTCGTCGCCAAGGCGGTGGCCATGGTCGCCACGCTGGCACTGGTCGGCCACTTCCTGCTCGGCCGGCTGGTGGCCTTCACCACCGAGCTGTACCAGCGCATTCCGCACCTGATCGGCTGACCGCATGGATCCGGTGACCGCGACCACCGTCGACGGGCTCAACCTGTTCGGCATGCTCGGCACCGTGCTGTGGCACGCGCTGCGCATCGGCGCGGCAATGCAGGTGATGCCGATGCTGGGCGGGCGGAGCCTGCCGGCGCGCGCGCGCCTGATCGTGATCCTCGCCCTGTCCGGCGCGCTGTCGCCGGTGTTGCCGACGCCACCCACCGCTGCGGTGGACGCCGCCACCGTGCTGTCGGTGATGCGCGAATTCGCGGTGGGCGTGGCGATGGGCTTGATGCTGCGCATCGCCTTCGAAGCCGGGCAGATTGCCGGCGAACTGGTGTCACAGGGGATGGCGCTGTCGTTCGCCACGCTGGCCGACCCGCTCAGCGGCGCCTCGTCGCCGGTGCTGTCGCAATGGTTTTACCTCGCCTTCGGCCTGCTGTTTTTCGCCTTCGACGCGCACCTGGCGCTGGTGCAACTGTTGCTGGAAAGCTACCGCCACCTGCCGATCGGCACCGCGCTGCCCGATCCGGCCGCGCTGGCCGCCTCGGTGCCGACTTTCTTCGGGACGGCCTTGCGTACCGGCGTGCTGCTGGCGCTGCCGGTGACGATGGCGCTGCTCGCGGTCAACCTGGCGTTTGGCGTGCTGTCGCGCGCGGCGTCGGCCCTCAACCCCATCCAGCTCGGCATTCCGGTGTCGTTGCTGGTGGGCCTGCTGTTGCTGGGCGTGCTGTTCCGCGAACTGCAGGCCCCGGTGCAACACCTGTTCGACGCGGCCTTCGAAGCCGCGCGCGGCGTGACGGACTGACCGCATGTCCGACGAGCAGAGCCAGGAAGACCGCACCGAACAGCCAACAGAAAAACGGCTGCGCGAGGCCCGCGAGAAAGGCCAGGTCCCGCGCTCGCGCGAGCTATCCAACGTTGCCGTGCTGGGCGCCGGAACGTTGGCGCTGGTGTTCACCGGGCCGATGGCGGCCCGCCGCGCGCACGACTGGATGCGCGGCGCCTTTACGTTCGACCCCACGCTGCTGGACCAACCCGACCGCCTGCTGGGCCACTTCGGCCACCTGACGCTGCAACTGGTGGTGGCGGTGCTGCCGGTGCTGCTGGTGGCGCTGCTGGCGTGCTTCATTGCGCCGGCGGTGATGGGCACCCTGCGTTTCAGCGGGCAGTCCCTGCAGCCGCAGTTCAGTCGGCTCAACCCGATGGCCGGGCTCAAGCGCATGTACGGCGGCGAAGGCCTGGCCGAGCTGGTGCGCTCCCTGCTGCGCGTGGCCCTGGTGGGCGGGGCCGGCACGCTGGCCATGCTGGCGGTGATGCCGCGCCTGCTGCGGATTCCGAGCATGGACCTGGCCGCGGCGGCCGGCGTGGGCGTGGATGCCGCGTTCACCATCCTGCTGTGGACGGTCGGCGCAATGGGCGTGCTGGCACTGGCGGACGTGCCGTGGCAGCGCTTCCAGCACATCAAGAAGTTGCGCATGACCAAGCAGGAGCTGCGCGACGAGTTCAAGCAGACCGAGGGCAACCCCGAGGTCAAGGGCCGCATGCGCCAGGTTGCGCGCGCCATGGCCCAGCGCCGGATGATGGAAGCGGTGCCCTCCGCCGACGTGGTGGTGGTCAACCCGACCCACTACGCGGTGGCGCTGAAGTACGACGCCGACAAGATGCGCGCCCCGCGGGTGGTGGCCATGGGCGTGGACGAACTGGCCCTGCGCATCCGCGAAGTGGCGGGCAAACACCGCATCACCCTGGTCGAGGCACCGCCTCTGGCACGCGCCTTGTATGGACAGGCGAAAGTGGACCAGGAGATCCCGGTGAACCTCTACGCTGCCGTCGCCCAGGTGCTGACCTACGTGTACCAGTTGCGCCGCTGGCACCCCGCGCATGGGCCCATGCCCACGCTGGGCCCGGTGGCCGTGGAGCCCACCCCCGCCCCGCCGGCTGACGGGAACCCGTCGCGGTGAGCGGAAAGGGGCTTCCCACCGTCGGCGCTTTGACGTCGGCGGTGCGCAGTGGCGCGGCGGCGCCGGTGGTGGTGCTGGCCATGCTGGCCATGGTGGTGGTGCCGCTGCCGCCGCTGATGCTGGACGCACTGTTCACCATCAACATCGCGCTGTCGCTGGTGGTGCTGCTGGCGGTGGTCTACGTCAAGCGCCCGCTGGAGTTCTCGGTGTTCCCCAGCGTGCTGCTGATGGTCACCCTGCTGCGGCTGGGGCTGAACGTGGCCTCCACCCGCGTGGTGCTGCTTCACGGCCACGAAGGCCCGGGCGCGGCCGGCCACGTCATTGAGTCCTTCGGCCAGTTCGTGATCGGCGGCAGCTATGCCGTCGGCCTGGTGGTGTTCGCCATCCTCACCATCATCAACTTCGTGGTGGTCACCAAGGGCGCCGGGCGCATCGCCGAGGTGTCGGCGCGCTTCATCCTGGATGCGCTGCCCGGCAAGCAGATGGCCATCGACGCCGACCTCAACGCCGGCCTGCTGACGCGCGAGGAAGCACGGAGCCGCCGCGAGGAAGTGCGCGAAGAGGCGGACTTCTACGGCGCGATGGACGGCTCCAGCAAGTTCGTGCGCGGCGATGCGATCGCCGGCCTGCTGATCATGGCCATCAACCTGATCGGCGGCATGCTGATCGGCATGCTGCAGCACGACCTGAGCTTTGCGGACGCGGCCCAGACCTATTCGCTGCTGGCCATCGGTGATGGCCTGGTCGCCCAGCTGCCGGCGCTGCTGGTGTCCACGGCGGTGGCCATGCTGGTCACCCGCGCCACCCGCGAGCAGGAGATGGGCGCGGCGGTGTCCAGCCAGGTGTTCGGGCAGCAGCGCGCGCTGGTCGTGGGCGCCGCGCTGATGGGCCTGATCGGGCTGATCCCGGGCATGCCCAACGTGCCGTTCCTGCTGCTGGCCGTGGGCATGGGCTACGCCGCCTGGCGCATGCGGGGGAGCGACCTCCCCGAGGCAGAGGCGGACGCCGGCGCAGGCGGGGCCGCGGCACCGTCGCAGGCGGTGGCCGAGCTGTCGTGGGACGAGATCCGTCCCGTCGAACCGCTGGCGCTGGAAGTGGGCTACCGGCTCATCGCCATGGTGGACAAGCAGCAGGGCGGCGAATTGCTGGCGCGGCTCAAGGGCGTGCGCCGCAAGCTGACCCAGGACCTGGGCTTCCTGATCCCGGCGGTGCACGTGCGCGACAACCTGGCGCTGGCGCCGGGCCAGTACCGCCTGCTGGTACACGGCGTGCCGGTCGCGCAGGGCGACGTCCACCCGGACCGGGAGATGGCGCTGGATCCGGGGCAGGTGTTCGGCCCGCTGGACGGCCTGCCGGGCAAGGACCCGGCGTTCGGCCTGGACGCGGTCTGGATCATGCCCAGCCAGCACGCCCACGCCGAATCACTCGGTTACACCGTGGTCGACGCCTCCTCGGTGATCGCCACCCACCTGTCGCACGTGGTGCGCGAGCGCGCCTCGGAACTGCTGGGCCACGAAGAAGTGCAGCAGTTGCTGGCCAGCGTCGGCCGGTCGACGCCGAAGCTCGTCGAGGATTTGACGCCCAAGCTGCTGCCGTTGTCGGTGGTGGTCCGGGTGCTGCAGTCGCTGCTCGCCGAACGCGTGCCCCTGCGGCAGATGCGCCAGATCGTGGAAGCCCTGCTGGAACACGGCGCGATGAACCAGGACCCGTCCCTGTTGACCGCGGCGGTGCGCACGGCGCTGGGCCGCTTCATCGTGCAGGAGCTCAACGGCATGGCGCCGGAGCTGCCCGTCTATACCTTGGCGCCGGCTTTGGAACGGCTCTTGCAAGACTCGGTCAACGGCCAAGGGGCCGCACTGGAACCGGGACTTGCCGAACGCCTCCACCAGAACCTCAGTGACTGTGTCGGCCAGCAGGAAAGCCGCGGCGAGCCCGCGGTGCTGCTGGTCCCGGCCAGCCTGCGGCCAACCCTGGCAAGGCTCGTGCGGCACAGCGTCCCCGCGCTCTCGGTGCTGGCCTACAACGAAGTGCCGGAAGACAAGCGGTTGCGGCTGGTCGGTGCGGTGGGCTGACACCCCCTCCGTGTCCCGCCCGGCAGCTGATGCGAACCGGGGGCCGGCCACCGGCACCCACTGGAGAACGATGTGAGAATCAAGCGTTTCATCGCCCCTGACATCCGCAGTGCGCTGCGGATGGTCCGCGACGAACAGGGTGCCGAGGCGGTGATCCTGTCCAATCGCACCACGGCCGATGGCATCGAGATCGTCGCCGCCACGGATTACGACGAAGCGCTGGTGCAGCAGGCGCTGCGCACGGCGGGCGCGGAGTCGCGTGCCGAGGCCGCCCCGGCCGCGTCAGCGGCGGAAGCCAGCCCGCAGGCCGCCGCGTTCGAGCCGGTGCTGCTGGCGCAGCGCGGCGAAAGCGTGTCCTGGTCCGCCCGCGCCGAAGCCGTCGCCCGCGAGCCCGCGCTGGCCGCCACGGCGGCGCCAGAACGCCGCGCGGTGTTCCACATCGACGAGCGCCCCACCGCGGAATCGCGGATCGACCTGGCCCAGGCCCGCGCCGAGGCCGCCGTGATCCCCTCCCCCATCGCCGAAGTGGCGGCTCCCGCCCACGTGCCGGCAGTGGAACCGGTGGCGGAAGACGCAACCGACGCGCGCCCGGCGCCCAGCCGATTCGAAATGATGATGGCCGCCCTGACCCGTCAATATGTCGTCGCGCCCACGCCGGCCGCCGAGGCAGCGCCGATTGAGGCCGTGGCCCCACCGGCGATCGAAGACCGCGTGACCCCGGCCAGCGAGGCCGCCCGAATCGAAGCGCCGTCGATGGCCGCCGCGGCCGCGACTCCCGCCCGTGCCCCCGCCGCCTTTACCCCGGCCGCCTTCGTGGCAAGCACCGCGACCGCCACCGCCGCGGCTGAGGCCCCGGTCGCCGCTGACGCGACGGCGACGGTGACCGCGCCTCCGGCACAGTGGGCCATCGAACCCATTGAGGCCGCCCCGGCCGAGACCCTCGACCCGACCGCGGGCGACGCCACCGCACCGGCCCTGGCCGCCGTGCCCACCGCTCCGGCGACCGACCCGACCGTCGTCGCCATGCGCGAAGAGCTGGGCCTGATGCGGCGCATGATCGAGCGCGAGCTGGGCCAGCTGGCCGGCGAACGCCTGCGCGGCTCGGCCTCGCGCGCGCTCGCCATGGACCTGCTGCTCGACTACGGCTGCACCCAGGCGCTGGCCCAGGCCGTGGCCGAACGCATCGACCCCAACCTGGACCCCGCCCGCGTGCCCCCGGTCATGCTCGCCGCCCTGGCGCAGATGATCCCGGTGCTGCGCGACGAGCCGATCGAGCGCGGCGGCGTCATCGCCCTGGTCGGCCCCACCGGCGCGGGCAAGACCACGACCGCCGCCAAGCTGGCCGCCCGCTTCGCGGCCCGCCACAGCACCCGCGATGTCGCCCTGGTCACCACCGACCACCACCGCACCGGCGCGCGCGAGCAGCTGCAAGGCTTCGGCCGCCGCCTGGGCATCACCGTCTGCGAGGCCGCCGGCCCCGAAGCGCTGGCCGACACCCTGCAGCAGGTGGCCGACTACCCGCTGGTGCTGGTGGACACCGCCGGCTACGCGGGCCGTGACCGCGCGCTGGGCAGCCAGCTGGCATGGCTGCGGACCACGCAGGGCCTGCGCAGCCTGCTGGTGCTGCCGGCCAACGGCAATCCGCTGGACCTGGCCGACATCGCCCGCCGCTACCGCGGCCTGCGTCCGGAAGGCGCGGTGCTGACCAAGATCGACGAGACCGGGCGCCTCGGCGCCGCCCTCTCGGTGCTGCTGGAGAACGAACTGCGCGTGGCCTACACCTGCCACGGCCAGCAGGTGCCGACCGACCTGGAGTCCGGCGACGCATCCAACCTGGTCCTGCGACTGGAGAAACTGCGTCGTGCGGCCGATAACCCCCTGGTGAACGAGGACCGCCATGCCATCGCGTGATTTCCCCACCTCCCCGATCGCCCCGGTCGCCCAGGGCGTGCCCGCCCCAGTGCGCGTGATCGCGGTGGCCAGCGGCAAGGGCGGCGTCGGCAAGACCAGCGTCTCGATCAACCTGTCGGTGGCCCTCGCCCAACGCGGGCAGCGGGTGCTGCTCATGGACACCGACCTGGGCCTGGCCAACGTCGACGTGATGCTCGGCCTGTCGCCCCGCTACACCCTGGCCGACCTGATCGCCGGCCGCTGCGAGCTGGCCGACACCCTGCTCGAAGGCCCCGACGGGCTGCTGGTGATCCCGGCCTCGTCCGGCAAGCGCCACATGACCGAACTCACCCAGCAGCAGCACGTCGGGCTGGTGAACGCCATCTCGCAGCTGCAGGACCACGTCGACGTGATGGTGGTGGACAACGCCGCCGGCATCGCCGACAGCGTGCTGACCTTCTGCCAGGCCGCGCAGGACGTGGTGGTGGTGGTCTGCGACGATCCCGCCTCGGTCACCGATGCCTACGCGCTGGTCAAGGTGCTCAACCGCGAGCGCGGTGTGGAGCGCGTGCAGGTGCTGGCCAACCAGGTGCACAACGACATCGAAGGACGCCAGCTGTTCGACAAGCTGGAGCGGGTGACCGCGCGCTTCCTCGACGTGACCATGGTCTACCTGGGTTGCGTGCCGCGCGATCCGTGGCTGCGCCAGTCGGTGCAGCGGCAGGAGCCGGTGGTCCGCGCCTATCCGTCGGCCCCGTCCTCGCTCGCGTTCCGTGACCTCGCCGCGCGGGTGAACCGCTGGGATGCCCCGACGGGCCCACGGGGCCACCTGGAATTCTTCGTCGAACGCCTCGTCGCCGCACCGCGGAGGGCCACCGCATGAACGCCGCCGTCGCCCAATACCGTGCCCACCAGGCACCCAACCCCGCCGCGCTGGTCGAGCGCCACTCCGAACTGGTCCGGCGCATCGCCCACCACCTCGCCGCACGACTGCCCGCCAGCGTCGAACTGGATGACCTCGTCCAGGCCGGCATGCTCGGGCTGATCGAAGCCGCGCGCAATTTCCAGTCCGACCAGGGCGCGACCTTCGAGACCTATGCCTCGATCCGCATCCGCGGCGCGATGATCGATGAGATCCGTCGCGGCGACTGGGTGCCGCGCTCGGTGCACCGCAGCTACCGCAGCATCGTCGCCGCCACCCGCGACGTCGAGCAGCGCCTGGGCCGTGCCGCCAGCGCGCAGGAAATCGCGCAGGAGTTGCAGGTGCCGCTGGCCGACTACCACCACATGCTGGAGGACGCCGCGCGCGGGCAACTGGTCAGCCTCGAGGCGCATGCCGAAGAGCACGACGGCGAAGCGCGCATCGCTTCCTCCGTGGGCGCCACGCCGGCACGCGAATTCGTCCAGGGCGCCTTCCGCACCGCGTTGGCCGACGCCATTGGCCAACTCCCTGAGCGCGAGCAGCTGGTGCTCTCGCTCTACTACGAGCAGGAGATGAACCTGCGGGAGATCGGCGCCGTGCTCTCGGTCAGTGAGTCGCGCGTGTGCCAGATCCACGGCCAGGCGGTACTGCGCCTTCGCTCCCGCCTCGGCGACTGGGGCAGCGCGGACGCACTGCCCGGCGAACCTTCCTGATTCCCCCCATACCTAGCGAGCGCCACAGCACCATGGACAAGAACCTGCGCATCCTCATCGTCGACGACTTCTCCACCATGCGGCGGATCGTCAAGAACCTGCTCAACGACCTCGGGTTCTTCAACACGACCGAGGCCGACGACGGCACCAGCGCGCTGGCCGAACTGCGGCGTGCGCCGTTCGACCTGGTGATCACCGACTGGAACATGCCCGGCATGGCCGGCATCGACCTGCTCAAGGCCATCCGCGCCGACGACACGCTCAAGACCATCCCGGTGCTGCTGGTCACGGCCGAGGCCAAGCGCGAGCAGATCATCGAAGCCGCGCAGGCCGGCGTGAACGGCTACGTCATCAAGCCCTTCACTGCCGCGACGTTGGGCGACAAGCTCTCCAAGATCTTCGAGCGGATCGGGGCGACGGCATGAGCCACATCCCCGCCAACGGCGAACGCCAGCACGTCATCGACCGGCTGCACGATGCGCTGTCCGCGCTGGAGCGCGATGACAACGATGCCTGGCGCAGCAACGTCGATGCGCTGATCGAGTGGCGCACCCAGCCGCTGGTGCAGGGCTTGGCGCGCCTGGCACGCGAGTTGGACCAGGCATTGGGTGAAGCCTCCGCGACCCCTGCACGCGGCGGCGGTTCGCTGCCCGAGGCCTGCGCGCGCCTGGAGCACGTGGTTGAACTCACCGAAGGCGCCAGCATGCGCACCCTGGACCTCATCCAGGAGTGCAGCACGCTGCTGGGCACGATGCCGCAGGACGCGGCCGAGCACGCCGCCACCGTGGCCGAGATCCGCAGCCGACTGTCGGAAATCACCGCCGCGCAGGGCTATCAGGACCTCACCGGGCAGATCATCCTGCGCGTGGTCAAGCTCGTGCGCGCCGTGCACGAAGGCCTGGGCGATCACCGCCTCGCCGCCGACGAAAACGACGCCCTGCACCTGTCGCGCGGCACCGGCCCCGCGGTCGCGGGCCTGGACCCGGCGCCGGCCAGCCAGGACGACGCCAACCAACTGCTTTCTTCCCTGGGGCTGTAATCCATGAGCGGGCTCGCCTCCGACATCTGCGCCGATTTCCTCGTCGAGGCGCGCGAGATCCTGGACCAGCTCGGCGAGCAGATGGTCGACCTGGAGCACGCCCCGGCCGACCGTGAATGCCTCAACGCGGTGTTCCGCGGCTTCCACACCATCAAGGGCGGCGCCGGCTTCCTGGACTTCGTGCCGATGGTCGCGATCTGCCACGCCGTCGAAGACCGCCTCAATGCCGCGCGCACGGGTGAAGTACCGCTGGATGCCGCGGCCTTCGACCACGCGCAGCAGTCGCTAGACCTGCTGGTCGAGATGATCGACGACATCACCCACGGCGAGCCCCTGCCGGAAGCGCCACAGACGCTGCTGTCGAGCCTGCGCGCCGGCCTGGATGCGCCGCACGCACCGGCCCCCGCCGCGGTGGCGGTCGCCGCGCCCGTCGCCGCCGCACCGGCCATTCCCGACGAGCTGGACGACCTGGATTTCGAAGCGCTGCTCGACAGCCTGCACGGAGCCGGCGGCATTCCCGGTGCGGGCGCGGCCGCACCCGATCCCCTTCCCGCACCGCCCCCTGCGCCCATGCCACCGCCCGCGCCCGCCGCGCCGCCAGCGCGCGAAATGGCGCCACCCCGGGCCGAGGCCGCTGCGCGCCCGCGCAATGCCGAACCCGCTGAAGCGACCGTGCGCGTGGACGTGCGCCGCCTGGATTCCATGGTGGACCTGGTCGGCGAACTGGTCCTCGCCCGAAACCGACTCAAGACCCTGCGCCCGCAACTGCGCAACGAGGCGCTGGACCGCGCCGTCACCGCGCTCGATGCGGCCACCTCGCGCCTGCAGGCCGCGGTGATGACCGTGCGCATGCAGCCGGTCGGCCGCGTGTTCGCCCGCTTCCCCAAGCTGGCCCGCGACGTCGCCCGGCAACTCAAGAAGACGGTGGAGCTGGAAGTCATCGGCGCCGATACCGAGCTCGACCGCAACCTGGTCGAAGCGCTGGCCGACCCGCTGGTGCACCTGGTGCGCAACGCCATCGACCACGGCATCGAGAGCCCCGCCGTGCGCCGTGCCGCCGGCAAACCCGAACAGGGCCGCGTCCTGCTGATCGCGCAGCAGGAAGGCGACCACGTCACCATCGAAGTGGCCGACGATGGCGCTGGCATCAACCCCGAGAACGTGCGCGACAGTGCCGTCCGCAAAGGACTGGTCGACGCCAGCGCCGCCGCGCGCATGTCCAACGAGGAATGCCTGCAGCTGCTGTTCTTGCCAGGCTTTTCCACGCGCACCGAAATCAGCGACCTCTCCGGCCGCGGCGTCGGCATGGACGTGGTGCAGTCCAAGCTGCGCGAACTCAGCGGCCAGGTGCAGATCCATTCCGAGGTGGGACGCGGCAGCCGTTTCGTCATCCGCGTTCCGCTCACGCTCGCAATCCTGCCCACCCTGCTGGTTGAGATCGGCGACGACGTTTATGCACTGCCGCTGGTGCGCGTGGTGGAAGTGCTGCCGCACACGCCGGGCACCACCACGCAACTGGACACCCAACCCATGCTCGATCTGCGCGAGCGGCCGGTGCCCGTGCTGTCGCTGCGCAAGTGGCTCGGCATCGGCGATCCCGACCAGCGCGAGCGCACCGCCGTGGTGCTGCAATCGGGCGAACTGACGTTCTGCCTGCTGGTCGACCGCGTGCGCGGTCGCGAGGAAGTCGTGATCAAAGCCTTGCCGCGCACGTTGCGCGGACTCGCCGGATACGCTGGCGCCAGCCTCGTCGGCGACGGCCGCATGGCGCTTATCCTGGACGTGGACGGGCTCTACGACAGCGGCGTGCGTCGCTCAAGTCCGCGTGCGATGGACCGTTAATCCGGGTAATGGACAGACTCAGCATCATCGGTATCGTGCTCGCCCTCGGCTCGCTGCTGGGCGGCAGCATCCTCAAGGGAGCGGGCTTGGCGGCGCTGTGGTCGCCGGCCGCCTTCGTGATCGTGATTCTCGGCACGATCGCCGCCTCGTTGTTGCAGACCCCGATGCCTACTTTCAAGCGCGCAATGGCGATTGCACGCTGGGTGGTGCGCCCGCCCGTGCTGGACAATTCCGCGACCATTGCGCGCCTGGTGGAGTGGAGCAACGTCGCTCGTCGCCAGGGCCTGCTGGGCCTGGAGCCCGAAGTCGAAAAGCTTGACGACCCGTTCCTGCGCAAGGGTCTGCAGATGGTCGTCGACGGACTGGAGCCGGAATCGATCCGCCAGATGCTCGAGATCGAACTTTACGGCCAGTCCAAGCGCGACATCGACGCGGCCAAGGTCTACGAGGGCATGGGCATCTACGCGCCCACGCTGGGCATCATCGGCGCGGTGCTGGGCCTGATCGCGGTGATGAAGAACCTGGCCGACCCCAGCAAGCTGGGCCACGGCATCGCCGCCGCGTTCACCGCCACCATCTACGGCATCGGCTCGGCCAACATGGCGCTGCTGCCCATGGCATCCAAGCTGAAGGGGATCATCCACGACCGCACGCAGGAGCGGGAGATGATCGTGGAAGGCCTCATCGCCATCGCGCAGGGCGAGAACCCGCGCAACATCGAGTCGCGCCTCAGCGGCTTCGTGTCGTGACCCGGGGACGCATCGCATGGGCTCCCGGCACAAACGCCACCAACACGAAGAACACGCCAACCACGAGGCCTGGGCGATCCCCTACGGCGACCTGCTGACGCTGCTGCTGGCCTTTTTCGTGGTGATGTACGCCATTTCCTCGATCAACGAGGGCAAGTACCGCGTGCTGTCCGACGCGCTGTCCTCGGCGTTCGGCGGACCGCCGCGCACCATCTCGCCGATCCAACTCGGCCAGACCCAGATCCGCGGTTCCTCGTTCGACCGTCCCTCGCTGCAGACCCCCGGCAGCCGCGCCGGCCCGTCTTCGGCCAGCCCCATCGCATCGCCCAGCCGCTTGCAGGTGCTCGACCTGCCGACCTTTGCCGCGGTGCGGCGCATGCAGGAAGACACGGCCAACCACGAGGCCACCGGCAAGCGCGTGGAACTGGAACGCCTGGGCACGCGCATCCGCCTGGCGCTGCGTGAGCTGGTGAAGATGCGGCTGGTGAAGGTGCGCGAGAGCGAGACCTTTGTCGAAGTGGAGGTCCAGAGCGACATCCTGTTCCAGAGCGGATCGGCGGCACCCAGTGCGGTCGCCGTGACCACCGTGCGCGAACTGGCGGGCGTCCTCGCGCCCGAGCCCAACGCCGTGCGCGTGGAGGGCTACACCGACAACCTGCCGATCCGAAACCTGCAATACCCGTCCAACTGGGAGTTGTCGGCCGCGCGCGCCGCCAGCGTGACCCACGAACTGGTGGCCAGCGGCGTGTCGCCCCACCGCCTCGCCGTGGTGGGCTACGGCGAACACCAGCCCGTGGCCGACAACGCAACGCCCGAAGGCCGCAACGCCAACCGCCGCGTCACCCTGGTCATCCTGGCCTCGCCGCAGGGGCCCGACACCCCCGACGCCGCGCCGCTTCCGACCTCGACATCCGCGCCGACGCCCACGCGTACCGCCGCAACCGATGCACCGCTGAGCAGCCCCCCGGAGGTTGGTTGACATGATGGAAATCTGGGCCATCGCAAACCAGAAGGGCGGCGTGGGCAAGACCACCACGTCGATCTGCCTCGCCCGAGGGCTGGCCGCCTCCGGCAAGCGCGTGCTGCTGCTTGACCTGGATCCGCACGCTTCGGCAACCCGCTCGTTCGGTGTGCCGGCCGAGCCCATCCCGTCCGGCACGCACGAAGTCTTCATCAGCCCCGCCAACCTGCTCACCAACCTGGCGCGCCACACCGCGATCCCGCGCCTGCAACTGGTGGCGGCGCAGCCTGCGCTGGCCACGCTGGAGCGACGCGGCGCCACGCAACCCGGGTTGGGGCTGGCATTGGGCCGGGCCCTCCACGCGGCGCGCGATCACTACGACTACGCCCTGCTCGACTGCCCGCCGACGCTGGGCCTGTTGATGGTCAATGCCCTGGCGGCCGCGGACCGCCTCATCATCCCCACCCAGACCGACCCACTGGCCCTGCACGGCCTGGCGGACATGCTGCGAACGGCCACCATGATCGAGCGTTCGCGCCGGCGACCGCTGCCGCACTACATCCTGCCGACGCTGTACGACCGCCGCACGCGCTCGGGCGTGCAGAGCTTGGATGCCCTGCGCGATGGCCACGAAGGCCGCATCTGGCCGGGCGCGGTGCCCACCGACACCAAGCTGCGCGACCCGGCGGCGGTCACCGGCGCGGAAGAACTGCAGGGCCGCGGCGCCGAGGCGTATGCGAAAGCCCTCAACTGGATCCTCAACGTGGCGGATCGTCGCCGGGAGGCTGCATGAACGCCCAATGGGTAGACGAATACGTGGACATGCTGCTGGCACCGGAGGCCGCTCCCCTGCCGCCTGCCGCCAGCGCCCCCGAGGCCGCCGCGCCCGCCGCGGCCCCACCGGAACCGGCCGCCAGCCATCCAGCGCCTGCGGCCCCGGCATCGCCACCTGCCGCGGCTCCCGTAGCGCCGTCGCCCGCGACGATCCCACCGCCGCGTGACGAACCGCACGCGGCCCACGCGCCGCCCCCCGCCCCCGCACCGCACCGCGCGCCGTTGGCACCGCTCGCGCGCACGGAACGCCCGGCCAGCTCGCCCCACGTGGCCGCGCCCTCCCCGGCGCTTCACCACGAACGCGAGCGCCGCGCCGACGGCCATCCGGCGGAAGGCGGCGGCACCCGCTGGCTGCGCGTGTGCGTGGGGGGCGACAGCTACGCGCTGGAACTTCTCCGCGTGCAGGAGGTGCTGCGTCCAGCGCCCATCGTGGCCATGCGCGGCACACCCACCTGGACGCTGGGGGTAATGAACCTGCGCGGCCGCATCGTGCCCGTGATCGACCTCGCAGTCTGGCTGGGCGGCCGCGCCGCCCACGCCAGCGAGACCACGCGCATCGTGGTCGTGGAGCGCGATGACGAACTGATCGGCATCCTGGTGTCGATGGTCGAAGACGTCGTGACCCTGCAACGCGAGCGCCGCCGCGCCGCGACCGCGGGCCAGCCCGGCCCGACCCTCATCGAGGACGTGACCCTGCTCACGCCGGCGCGGACCGAGTCGAGCCACGCCAATGCCGCGCGCGGCGCCACCGTGGGCGTCGCCCGCGTGGGCAGCGTCCCGACCGTCCTGCTGGACGCTTCGCGCCTGTTCGAGTGATCGGTGTGGGCGGGCTAAAGAACCCGCCGCACCCGCCGTTAGAGACAGTGAAAGTTTCCGACGGCTGCCCAAATGACCGCCCTGACCCTGCCCGCCGACCTTGGCATCGAACACGTCTCAGGCCTGCAGCAACTGCTGTCGGCCCACGTTGAAGACGCGCAGGCGCTCGAACTGGTCGCCAGCGACGTCCGCCGCGTGCATGCCGCGGGCGTGCAGCTCCTCCATGCATTCGCCTGCGAACGCGCGCGGAACCACTACACCACCCTTGTCACCCAGGCATCGCCCGCCTTGGTGGATGCGCTGCGCCTGCTTGGCCTGGCGGTATCCCTGGGTGTCGATGCCCCCTCAGATTCCACTGGAGACTCCGTGTGAGCGCGCAGCTTCTGATCGTCGACGATTCCACTTCCATGCGGCAGATGGTCGCCTTTGCCCTGAGTTCGGGCGGCTACCAGGTGCGCGAGGCCGAGGATGGCCAGGCCGCCCTCGACATCGCCCGCACCACCCGCTTCGACGCGGTTGTCACCGACGTCAACATGCCGCGCATGGACGGGATCGAACTGATCCGCCAGTTGCGCCAGTTGCCCGACTACCGCTTCACGCCGCTGCTGATGCTCACCACCGAATCGGCGGCCGACAAGAAGCAGGAAGGCCGCGCCGCCGGTGCCACCGGCTGGCTGGTCAAGCCGTTCGACCCTGAGCAGCTGGTCGCGACCGTCCGCAAGGTACTTGGCTGACGCCCATGGACATGTCCCGGTTCCACGCCGCGTTCTTCGAAGAGAGCCGTGAAGGCCTCGACGCGATGGAGCGTGGCCTGTTGGCGATGGAATCCGGCGAGTCGGCGGCCGACACCCTGCACGTGGTGTTCCGCGCCGCCCACTCGATCAAGGGCGGTGCCGCCACGTTCGGCTTCTCCACCATCGCCGAACTGACCCACCTGCTGGAAACGCTGCTGGACGAGGCCCGCAACGGCCGGCGCCAGCTCGACAGCATTGCCACGGGCGCGCTGCTGGTGTCCGTGGACGTGCTGCGCGGACTGCTGGAAGCCGCCGAGCATGGCGGCGGCACCGACGAGGAGGCGCTGGCGCATGCCCGCCGCGCCCTGGAACGCGTGCTGGCCAGCCCGGCCGATGGCGCCCCGGCGCCGTCCGCGGCCGCCGCGCCGGCTGCCAATGCCGCGCCCGAAGCGTGGCGCATCGTGTTCAAGCCGTTCCCGTCGCTGTTCCTCAGCGGCAACGACCCGCTGCGCATGCTGCGCGAGCTCGACCAGCTCGGCACCATGACCAGCCGATGCCTGGATGCGACGTTGCCGGCCTTTGCCGCGCTCGACCCGCACCAGGCCTTCCTGGGCTGGGACATCACCCTGCCGGGCACGGTGAAGCGCGCGGCCATCGACGAAGTGTTTGCCTGGGTCGAGGACGAGTGCGAGCTCGAGATTCAGGCCGTGCTGCCCGCCGCCGCACCGGTGGTCGCCCCCACGCCGGCGCCCGCGCCCACCACCGACGCCTCCGTGGCCACTGACGGCATCGACCGCACGGGCCGGCGCGCGACCGACGCGCCGCAGGAAAGCTCGATCCGCATCGCGGTGGCCAAGATCGATGCGCTCATCAACCTGGTGGGCGAACTGGTCATCACCCAGGCGATGCTGCAGCAGCGCGCCGCCGCCCTGGACCCGAACGAGCACGAACCGTTGCTCGCAGGCCTCGTGCAGCTTGAACGCAACACCCGCCACCTGCAGGAATCGGTGCTGGGCGTGCGCATGCTGCCGGTGGAATTCGCCTTCAGCCGCTTCCCGCGCATGGTCCGCGACATCGCCTCGCGGCTGGGCAAGCGCGTGCAACTGCGCACCACGGGCGAAGCCACCGAGCTGGACAAGGGCGTGATCGAGAAGATCGTCGACCCGCTGGTGCACCTGGTGCGCAACGCCATCGACCACGGTCTCGAAATGCCCGAGGAACGCCGTGCCGCGGGCAAGGACGAGACCGGCACGCTGTCGCTGTCGGCCGCGCACCAGGGCGGCCACATCCTCATCGAGATCGTCGACGACGGCCGCGGCCTGGACCGCGACAAGATCCTGAAAAAGGCGCTTGAGCGCGGCCTGTACGTGCCGGAAAACGCGACCGACACCCAGATCCACGAACTGATCTTCCATCCGGGCTTCTCCACCGCCGATGCCGTCTCCGACCTGTCGGGCCGCGGCGTCGGCATGGACGTGGTCAAGAGCAACATCACCGCGCTGGGTGGCACCGTGGAGATCCGCAGCGAACGCGGTCGCGGCACGACCATCGCCATCCGCCTGCCGCTCACCCTGGCCATTCTCGATGGCATGTCGGTGTCGGCCGGCGGCGAGGTGTTCATCCTGCCGCTCAACGTGGTCGTCGAATCGCTGCAGCCAGGCGCCGAAGACATCCGCACCATGGGCGGGCAGTCGCGCGTGATGCGCCTGCGCGACGACTACCTGCCCCTGCTCAACCTGGCCGACCAGTACCGCCTGCCGCGCACGCCATGGATTGTTGGCGACGCCGATCCGATCGCCGTCGTGGTGGAAGCCAACGGCCAGCGCGTCGCGCTGGAAGTGGACGAACTGGTCGGGCAGCAGCAGGTCGTCGTCAAGAACCTGGAAACCCACTACCACCGCATCCAGGGCGTGGCCGGCGCCACCATCCTGGGCGATGGCCGCGTCGCCCTGATCGTCGATCCGGTCGGACTGGCCCAGGCGGCCACGTTGCCCAGCGCCGCCTGAGTCATCCATAGCATCCAAGGCCTTCCACGCATGACCCACGCCTCCGCCACCGCCGAACTGACCGATGCCGACCACAGCCAGGGCCAGCCGCGCGAGTTCCTGACGTTCACCCTTGGCAACGAGGAATACGGCATCGACATCCTCTGCGTGCAGGAGATCCGCGGCTACGAAGGCGTCACCCGCCTGCCGGGCGCGCCTTCGCACATCAAGGGCGTGGTCAACATCCGCGGCACCATCGTGCCGGTGGTGGACCTGCGCATCCGCTTCCAGCTCGGCAGCCCCACTTACAACGCACTCACCGTGATGGTGGTGCTGAACGTGGGCGATCGCATCGTCGGCGTGGTGGTCGACAGCGTGTCCGACGTGGCCGCGCTGGCCGCGGAGCAGATCCGCCCCAACCCCGACCTCGAAGGCGCGGTCGACGGACGTTTCGTCACCGGCATCGGTGCGCTCGATGACCGCATGCTGATCCTGCTCGATATCGAAGGCCTGATGGCCAGCGCCGAGATGGGCCTGGCCGGCAGCGAGGCCGCCTGACGCCCGTGACCGCCATTCCGCCCCCGCTCCCGCTTCCCGCTGCCGGCGATTACCTCGCCGTGACGCTCGGGGGCGAAGAGTACGCCATCGATATCCGCCCCGTGCGCGAGATCCGCGATTGCGAGGGCATCACCGACCAGCCGGGTGCGGCTGGGCAGATCCTGGGCACCGTCAGCCTGCGCGGCAGCGCGGTGCCGGTGCTGGATCTGCGCCAGCGCCTCCGGCCGGACCACCTGCACGCCGGCGGCTCGCCGGTGATGATCGTCCTCGACACGCCCGTCGCCACCGTCGGCCTGGTGGCCGACGCCGTGTCCGACATCATCACCCTGGGGAGCCGCCAGATCCTGCCCGTGCCGGACATGGCCGCCATCGTCGATGCGCGCTACCTCGCAGCGATTGCCGTGCTCGGCGAACGCATGCTGGTGCTGCTCGATGTCGACCAGCTGCTGGCCGACACCGCGCTGGAAACCGACGCCCCCACTCCCCCCGCCCACCCCCAGGGTTGAAATGCGCAAGAACCTCCCGGTCACCGGCAAGGAATTCGAACTTGCCGACAGTGACCGCCTGACCTCACGCACTGACCTGCGCGGCATCATCACGCGCGTCAATCGCGACTTCATCCGCGTCAGCGGATTCACCGAAGCCGAACTGATCGGCCAGCCGCACAACCTCATCCGCCACCCGGACATGCCCGAGGCGGCCTTCGCCGATTTCTGGACCACGCTCCAGGCCGGCCGGCCGTGGGTGGGCCTGGTCAAGAACCGCCGCAAGAACGGCGACCACTACTGGGTCGAGGCGCAGGCCACGCCCGTGTTCGAGGACGGCAAGCACGTCGGCTACATGTCGGTACGCCGCAAGATCAGCCGCGAACGGATCATCGCCGCGGAGCGCGACTACGCAGCGCTGCGTTCGGGCAACACCGCACTGCGCATCCGCCACGGCCACGTCGGCCTACCTGACCGCCTGCGGCAACTGAACCCGCTGTGGCTGCTGTCGCTGCGCCAGCGCATGATGCTGTCCGGCGTGGGTGTCGCGGTGTTTGGCGGGGCCATGGCCCTGCTGGCCTCGCGCGGTGCAGGCACGCCGCTGCTGCTGGGGCTGAGCGCGGTCGCGACCGCCGTGACCGTGTACTCCATGTGGTGGCTGTCGCACGACGTGGTCGACCGCCTCGACGAAGCCGTCGAGGAGTTCCACCACATCGCCGGCGGCGACTACGGCCGCGACATCCACATCGATCGCAACGATGAAGTCGGTCGCGTGCTGAACGCACTGAAGTCGATGCAGATCCGCCAGGGATTCATGCTCGAGGACCAGACGCGGCGCGCCAATGAGGCCATCCGCATCCGCCGCGCGCTGGACGCCGCCGACGTAAACGTGATGGTCGCCAACCGCGACCACGACATCGTCTACGCCAACCCCTCCATGCTGGCCATGCTGCGCACCGCCGAAGCCGACCTGCGCCAGCACCTGCCCGACTTCGACGCCGGGCAGGTCATCGGCCGCAGCATCGACCAGTTCCACCGCGACCCCGCCCACCAGCGCGCCCTGCTCGACACCCTGCAGGACACCCACAAGGCGACCATCCGCGCCGGCGGCCGCACCATGGACCTGCTGGTCACGCCGGTGCGCAACGAACGCGACGAGCGCATTGGCGTAGTGACCGAATGGCGCGATCGCACCGTCGAACTGGCGCTCGAACGCGAAGTCCAGGCGGTGGTGGACGCTGCCGCGCGCGGCGATCTTGGCCACCGCCTCGCACTGGACGACAAGCAGGGCTTCCTGCGCGTCCTGTCCGAGGGCATCCATCGCCTGCTCGACGCCACCAACAGCAGCCTGGCCGAAACCCGTGCCGTGCTCGGCGCCCTGGCCGAGGGTGACCTGCGGCCGCGCATCGCCTCGCAGATGGAGGGCGTGTTCGGCGAACTCAAGCACAGCACCAACACCACCCTCGACCAGCTCGACGGCATGGTCGCGACGATCCGCGACACCTCGGCGGCCATCGACCACGCCGCCGCGGAAATCGCCGCCGGCAACGACGACCTGTCGCGGCGCACCGAGCAGCAGGCCGCCTCGCTCGAGGAAACCGCTGCATCCATGCAGGAGCTGACCTCCACGGTCCGGCAGAACGCCAACAGCGCAGGCGAAGCCAACCGGCTGGCGCACGAAGCCGCCACCATCGCCGGCGACGGTGGCCAGGCGGTCGGCAACGTGGTGCAGTCGATGCGGGCCATTCGCCAGCATTCCGACCGCATCGCCGACATCATCGGCGTGATCGACGGCATCGCCTTCCAGACCAACATCCTCGCGCTCAACGCCGCCGTGGAAGCCGCGCGCGCCGGCGAGGAAGGACGCGGGTTTGCGGTCGTGGCCGGCGAGGTCCGTGCCCTCGCCCAGCGTTCGGCCGCCGCCGCGCGCGAAATCAAGCAACTCATCACCGATTCGGTGACCGAAGTGCGCGAAGGCGCCGAACTGGCCCAACAGGCCGGTGCGACCATGGAGCAGGTGGTATCCAGCATCGAGCAGGTTGCCGGGCTGGTCGCCGGGATCAACGCCGCCTCGCGCGAGCAGAGTGCCGGCATTGAGCAGGTCAACCAGGCCGTGATGCAGATGGAAGAGGCCACGCAACAGAATGCGGCGCTGGTCGAACAGGCTGCCGCCGCAGCTGCGAGCATGGCCGACCAGTCCGCACACCTGCGCCGCACTGTGGCGGCGTTCCAGTTGGCCGACACCGCGGGCTGACGCCACCGGCGTCAGCCCTTTCCCGGCAAGCAGGCAAAATAAAGGGCACCGCCGGCCGCGCCGGCGGTGCCCTTCAGGTATCGCCAGCCCATCCAGGCCGGCGCCACCCTTCGGGGATCAGAGGCTGAAGTCGAGGCGGATCTTGCCGCGCTGCTCGCCGCCAGACGCGGCGAACTCCCACTGCTTCATCGCGCGCACGGCCGCGGTTTCGAAGGTGCGCGCCGGCTTGGCGTTGAGCACCGAGACCTTGCTCACCTTGCCATCGCCACCGACGGTGAACTCAAGCTCGACAAAGCCGGTCGTGCCGGCACGCGCGGCATCGGCCGGGTACTGCGGCTCAACGCGCTTGATCGGCTTCGGCTGGGCCTGGGCAGGCAGGGCGAATGCCAGGGCGAGGATCGCGGCGGCAAACGGAAGGGGGCGGGACATAGGAGGGCTCCTGGGGCTGGATCGGGTGGATGCAACGCAGGTATCGGCCGGACCGGGGCGAGCTTTAGCCCCCTAAAGTTCGTCCCCGCGCCGCCGATGACCTCGTGTGAGAGCCCGCACCGGGCCCTGCCCACGCACTTCCGAGGCCGTTCATGTCCCACCGTCCTACCTCGCTCCTGGACCGCATCCTTGCCCCCTCGGTCCGCCTCATGTCCCGCTTCCGGTTCGCGCAGAAGGCGATGGTGATCGGCACCGCGTTCCTGCTGACCTGCCTGGTGCTGGGCGGCATGCTCATGACGCGCTCCCTGCAGGAGCTGTCCGCCGCCAAGAAGCAGCGCACCGCGGTGGAAGCCCTGCAACACCTGCACGGCGCGATGGGCGCGATGCAGCACCACCGGCAGCTGCTGGTGCGGCGCGCCGCCAAGGATGCCGTTTCGGCGGGGGCGGTGACCGCCAGCGCAGAACAGGTCAAGACGGCGCTGGACGCCTACGAGGCCTGGCAGGCAGCCAATCTGCCCGACGCGCCGCTGGCCAAGCCGCTGAAGGACGTGCGCGCCGCCTGGGCCAAGGCCCTTGCACAGGACGAAACCAGCACTTCGGTGGACCTGCACAACGCAGCGATCGCCGCCCTGCGCAACCAGATGAGCCTGGTCGGCGAGCACACCAGCCTGTCCCACGCCACCAGCGCCCCGATGCTGTACATGGGCCGCGCTGCCAGCGAATGGCTGCCCACCCTCTCCGAGTACACCAGCCAGCAGGCCGCCGTCGGCTTGCGCGTGCTGGGTGAAGGCGCCATCTGGGTGGAAGACCGCACCGGCTTTGCCGTGTCGCAGACCATGCAGTCCTTCCTGCGCGGCCGTATCGAGCAGGACGTGGGCAACGCGCAGAAGGAAATGCCGCGACTGGCCGACAGCATGGGCAAGCCGCTGAAGGGCGCGCTGACCGCTATCGACAAGCAGAACAAGGCCATCCAGACCCACGTCCTCGATGCGGAGACTCCGGTCCTGCCGGTCAAGACGATGGCGCTGCGCGACGACGCCACTCGCGCCGCCATCACCACCGCCCTCGCTGGCGCCAACAAGGCGCTGCAGGACGCGGCGGACAGCCAGATCGCCAGCCAGCAGCGCCGCACCGCGCTGACCGCACTGATCTGCGTCCTGGTGCTGCTGCTCTCGGCCTACCTGTTCCTCGGCTTCTCGCGCAGCACCCGCACCGCGCTGAGCAAGATCGACGAGGCCTCCAGGATGCTGGCCGTCGGCCAGTTCCCCGCCAGCATCACGGTGGACACGCGCGACGAATTGCGCGACATCGCCGACGGCATGAGCAGCGCGATCCGCACCCTGCGCGAGTTCGCCGACGCACAGCAGGCGCTCTTCCGTGCCCACGAGGCCGGCGACATCGACGCACGCCTGGACACGGGCCTGTACGCCGGATCGTTCGGCGTCATGGCCGACGAGATCAACACGCTGGTCGCATCCCACATCGACGTGAAGTTCCGGGCCATCGACGTTGTCTCGCACTACGGTCGCGGCGACCTGTCGATCGACATGGAGCGCCTGCCGGGCAAGAAGGCACGCGTCACCGAGGCCGTCGACGCCATGAAGTCCGGTCTGTTGCAGGTCAACGAGGAAATCTCGCGTCTCGTGAACGCCGCCGTGGCCGGTGATTTCCACCAGCGCGGCAACGCCGAGCGCTTCGATTTCGCCTACCGCGACATGATCGAGGGCCTGAACACCCTGATGGCCACCGCCGACCGCGGTATCCAGGAAGTGGGCGACCTGCTCGCTGCCGTCGCCGACGGAGACCTCGATCGCCGCGCCGACGCGGAGCTGCCGGGCCAGTTCGGCCAGCTGGCGGCCGACGCCAACGCCACCGTCGAGAAGCTCGCCGCCATCGTCGGCAACATCCGCGTCGGCAGCGACGCCATCAGCGCCGCCGCCGGCGAGATCGCCAGCGGCAACAGCGACCTGTCCGCCCGCACCGAACAGCAGGCCGCCGCGCTGGAGGAAACCGCTTCCTCGATGGAAGAGCTCACCTCCACCGTCCGCCAGAACGCCGACAACGCGCGCCAGGCCAACCAGCTCGCCGTGGGCGCCGCGGACGTGGCCTCCAAGGGCGGCGAAGTGGTCGGCAAGGTCGTGGACACCATGGCCGAGATCAACCGCTCCTCGCACCGCATCGTCGACATCATCGGCGTCATCGATGGCATCGCGTTCCAGACCAACATCCTGGCGCTCAACGCCGCGGTCGAAGCGGCCCGCGCCGGCGAACAGGGCCGCGGCTTCGCCGTCGTCGCCGCCGAGGTGCGCTCGCTCGCGCAGCGCTCGGCCGGCGCCGCCAAGGAGATCAAGCAGCTCATCACCGACTCGGTCGGCAAGGTCGAGGAAGGCTCGGTGCTGGTCGACCAGGCCGGCAAGACCATGGACGAGATCGTCACCAGCGTGAAGCGCGTGACCGACATCATCGCCGACATCAGCGCCGCCTCGCAGGAGCAGACCGCCGGCATCGAGCAGGTCAACCAGGCCATCACCCAGATGGAAGAGAGCACGCAGCAGAACGCCGCGCTGGTCGAAGAGGCCTCCGCCTCCGCTGCTAGCATGGAGCAGCAGGCCGCCAGCCTGGTGCAGACGGTCGCCGCGTTCCGCCTCACCAACGCCGACCAGGCCGAGCCGGCGCCGCTTGAGGCCGTGCCCTCCAGCCGCCGCGCGCACGCGCACACCCATGCGCGGGTGCGTGAGCCGGTGGTGGCCAAGCACGCGCCGCGTGCCCCGAAGGCGGTCGCGTCACGTGCCAGCAAGCCGGCCTCCGGCGACCAGCACTGGCAGGAGTTCTGAGGCTAATCCCTCGAAGTGACCATGACCGCAGGTCCCCGTGCAATGCACACTGAAGCCCGCCAGCCGCGCAAGACCGGCGCTGGCGGGGCCGCGCCCCACGGCGGCATCACCGATCGCGAATTCGACTTTACCGAGCGCGACTTCCAGCGCGCCTGCCGCCTGATCCGCGAGCATGCCGGCATCAGCCTGGGTCCGCACAAGCGCGACATGGTGTACAGCCGTCTGGCGCGGCGCATCCGCAGTGAAGGCGACGCCTCGTTTGACAGTTACCTGGATCGCGTGGAGCAGGGCCACCACGAGGTCGTCCAAGGCTTCGTCAACGCGTTGACGACCAACCTCACCTCGTTCTTCCGCGAGTCGCACCACTTCGACATGCTGGCCGAGCAACTGCGGGCCGGGCCCCGTCGCTCGCACGAGATCTGGTGCTGCGCCGCCTCCACCGGTGAGGAACCCTACTCGCTCGCGATTACCGCCTGCGAGGCGTTCGGCACGCTGACGCCGCCGGTTCGCATCCTCGCCACCGACATCGACACCAACGTGCTGGAAACCGCGGCCCGCGGCGTCTACCCGATCGAGCGGGTCGAGGCCGTCGCGCCCGCACTGCGCCACCGCTACTTCCAGCGCGGGACCGGACCCAACGCGGGACTGTGCCGCGTGCTGCCCGCGCTGCAGGCATTGATCCAGTTCCGGCCGCTCAACCTGCTGTCGCCGCACTACGGCATCGCAGGCGGCTTCTCAGCCGTGTTCTGCCGCAACGTCATGATCTACTTCGACAAGCCCACGCAGTTGCAGGTGTTGTCCCGCATCGTGCCCTTGCTGGAACCCGACGGCGTGCTCTACGCCGGGCATTCCGAAAGCTTCACCCATGCCGCCGACCTGGTCCGTCCCGCCGGACGCACCAGTTACCGGGCGGCGGCCGCCCCCCGTGCGGAGCGTGCATCGTGAGTGCCGCCGAACGCCTGGAAAGCGATTCCGGCACCTACTTCGACACGGGACTCCGGACCGAGGCCTACAAGCTGCTCCCGGCCGAGTACCGCGTCAGCAACCTGCCCGAGCCGCTGGTCACCCTGCTCGGCTCGTGCGTGGCCGCCTGCCTGTACGACCCCGCCATCCAGATCGGCGGCATGAACCACTTCATGCTGCCGGCCGGCGGTCCCGGTGACGGCAACAGCGCGCGCTACGGCGTGCACGCCATGGAACTGCTGGTCAACGGCCTGCTCAAGCGCGGTGCGCGGCGCAACCGGCTGCAGGCCAAGGTCTTCGGCGGCGGCAATGTCCTCAACGGGTTCTACACCGACCCCATCGGAACCCGCAACGCGCGCTTCATCCTGGAGTACCTGGAGGCCGAGCGGATCCCCTTGCTGGCGCAGGACCTCGGTGACGTGTTTCCACGCAAGGTGGCGTTCTTCCCCCAGGACGGGCGCGCACTGGTGCGCCGCCTGCCGTCCACGCGCGACGGCGAGATCGTGACGGCCGAGCGCGACTATGTCGGTCGCCTGGCGCGCCGCCCCACCTCCGGTGGTGTGGAGCTGTTCTGAGATGGCCCGCCCGATCCGCGTTCTGGTGGTCGACGACTCCGCGATCATCCGCAAGTTGATGACCGAGATACTCGGTGCCGACCCCGGCATCGAGGTCGTCGGCACCGCCGCCGACCCGTTCATCGCCCGCGAGAAGATCAAGCAACTTTCGCCCGACGTGCTCACGCTGGACGTCGAGATGCCGCGCATGGACGGTCTGACGTTCCTGCGCAACCTCATGCGCCTGCGACCGATGCCGGTGGTCATGGTGTCCTCGCTCACCGAACAGGGCGCGGCCGTCACCCTCGACGCGCTCGCGGCGGGGGCGGTGGATTTCGTCACCAAGCCCAAGATCGACGTCGCCCGCACGTTGGCCGGCTATGCCGAGGTGCTGGTCGAAAAGGTGAAGGATGCCGCGCGCGCCCGCGTGCATGTCATCGACAATCGCGCGCCACCAGCCCCCATCGCCGCCATCGGCTATCGCACCACCGACCGCCTGCTTGCCATCGGCGCGTCCACGGGCGGCACCGAAGCCATCCGCGAAGTGCTCGAGGCCATGCCGGCCGACGCCCCGGCCACCGTGATCGTGCAGCACATCCCGGCGGCGTTCAGCGGCCCGTTTGCGCAGCGCCTGGACCGGCACAGCCGCATGACGGTGCTCGAAGTCGCCCACGACCAACCTCTGCTCACCGGCCACGCCTACGTCGCACCCGGCGGACGCCACCTGCGCGTGGTGCGCAACGGCGCGCGCTGGTGGTGCCAGCTTGGCGACGACGAGCCGGTGCGTCGCCATCGTCCGAGCGTCGACGTGCTGTTCGAGTCCATCGCCGCGCATGCGGGCAGCAACGCCAGTGCCGCGCTGCTCACCGGCATGGGCGACGACGGCGCGCGCGGGCTGCTGGCCTTGCGCAATGCCGGCGCCGCGACGTTCGTGCAGGACCGCGACAGCAGCGTGGTGTGGGGCATGCCGGGCTCGGCCGTGGCGCTGGGTGCCGCGACTGAAGTCGTGCCGCTGCACCAGGTGGCATCGCGGCTGCTCGCCTCCACTGCGCAGAACGCGAACTGAATTCCGCTTCACACACTCAAGCCCCGCGCCCCCCCGCCGATACCCCGGTTGAAGTCCCGACGAGAACTGCAATGGCTCCCCGCATCCTGATCCGCCTGGCACCGCCCCTCGCGCTCACCCTGCTGCTCCTCCTCGCCGAAGCCCTTGGCTGGCCAGGCGCCGTGCGTTGGGGCGCTCTCGTGGCCATGACCTCGGCGTGGTTGTTCGCCTTCTGGGCCGTCACGCGACCCGACGCCGTACAGTCGGCCTCGCTGCGTGAACAGACCCGCCTGCTGGACGAACTGCGCAACTTCGTGGGCAGCGAGATCCAGGGTTCGCGCAGCGAAATCGAGCGCACCCGCGACCTGATCCGCGAATCGGTCGCCCGCCTGGGCACCAGCTTCGACGCGGTCAACCGCCAGTCGCGCCAGCAGAACGATTCCATCAAGCGCATCATCGACCGCACCGATGGCGACCAGGGCGGCCTGGACGTGCACCGCTTCGCGCTGCAAGCCAGCCAGAAGATGGAACAGCTGGTGGAAGCGCTCGAGGCCGTGAGCGGCCAGAGCACCACCACCGTCACCCACATCGACGCGATGGCCGAGCACCTGGACGGCATCTTCGCCCTGCTCGAGGACGTCAAGTCGATCGCCGACCAGACCAACCTGCTCGCACTGAATGCCGCGATCGAAGCGGCGCGTGCCGGCGAGGCGGGCCGCGGGTTCGCGGTCGTGGCCGACGAGGTGCGCAACCTGTCCGAGCGCTCCACCGCGTTCAACGAGCAAATCCGCAAGCTGGCCCACAGCTCCAAGGACGCCATCGCCAAGGTGCGCGACACCGTCTCGCACATGGCTTCGCGCGACCTGGACCGCTCCCGCGGTGCTCGCGCCGAAGCCGCGCAGATGCTCGAACACGTGGAAGGCATCAACCGCAATCTCGGCAATGGCATGCGCGAGATCGCCGATTGCGGCCGTGCCATCGACAACTCCGTGGCCGAAGCCGTGCGCTCGCTGCAGTTCGAGGACATCGCCACCCAGGCGCTGGGCGCCGCCCAGATGCACCTGGACCGCATGCTCGAGATCAACCGCGAGGCCACCTCGCTGCAGGAACTGCTGCACCGCAGCGGTGGCAACCCGCAGGACGACGACGTCAAGCGCGCGCTCAAGCACATCGGCGACCGCATCTCGCAGATGCGCGGCGAGTGGGAACGCCCCCCGCACAAGCCGGTCTCGCAGCAGTCGATGGATGTCGGCAGCGTGGAACTCTTCTAGGCCCCGCGCACTCGCAACGGTGGCCAAGCCCCCCGCTCCCCGGGGGGCTTTGTTTTTTTAGCGATGGCCGCGACGCCAGGCGGCCAGCAGCACCGCGGTGGCGGCTGCCACGTTCAGGCTTTCCACCGCACCGGTGCCCGGAATCGAGAGTTGCAGGTCACACGTGCGCGCCAGCTCGCGGTCCATGCCCTCGCCTTCGGCGCCCATCACGTACACCAGCCGGGGCGGCAGCTCGGTCGCGAACACATCGCGGCCACCGTCCACCACCGTCGCGGCCAAGGCAAACCCCGCGCCCCGCAGTTGCGCTAGTGCGTTGTCGGTGCGGCCCAGCCGCACCATCGGGACATGCTCGGCACCGCCCTCGGCCACGCGCGCGGCGGCCCCGGACAGCGCCAGTGGGGAATGCTTGGGCAACAGCACCGCGGTCACGCCAAAGTGCGCGGCCGAACGCAGGATCGCGCCCAGGTTATGCGGGTTGCCCACGCCGTCCAGCCAGAGCGCCAGTTGCGGGCCGGCCGGCAGGTCGCGCAGCCAGGTGGACAGCGACTCGGGCTCGGCGCGCAGCACATCGGCGACCACACCTTCGTGGTGGGCACTGGACGACAGCTTCTCCAGGTCGGCCTCCTCCACCACGCGGTAACCCACGCGGTTGGCCACGCACCACGCCAGCAGCGGCTTGAGGGCGGGAATGCGCGATTCGGTCAGGTACAGCTTGCGAATGGCCTCGGGGCGCTTGGCGAACACCGCGTGCACGGCATTGAGCCCGTAAAGCCGCAGCTCACGCGGACCGCGTGGCGCGGCGGACTCGGCGCTTTCCGACTCGGCAGGCGCCATGGGCGGCCGAGGACGCGGCGTCCGTTCGCGCTCCTGTTCACGCCCGGGCCCGCGCTCGAAGGCGCCACCGCGCGGGGACCGCTCGACCCATGGGCGCTCGGCCGGTCGACCCGGTCGCTCGCGCTCGATCTGCGGCCGCGGCGGGCGATCCGCCGACGGCCGCTCGGGGCGCGGCTCACCCCACGGGCCCGCACTCCCCTCCCGTCGCGGCGGCTGGCCGCGGTGTTGACCCGGTCGGGGAGGACGTCGTTCGCTCATTGTTTCGGCCTATCAGGGGTTGTTGCCGCCCTGGCGACGCCAGAAGTCGGCATTGCGGATGCCCAGCGCATCGGGATCGAACACCGGGTCCTTGCCCGCCTTCTTCTGCGCCTCGTAGTCACGCAGCGCCAGCATGGCCGGCTTGTGCAGGATCAGGATGGCGATGATGTTCAGCCACGCCATCAGGCCCACGCCGATGTCGCCCAGCGCCCAAGCCTGGCCGGCGTTGTGGAACGCACCGAAGATCACCATGCCCATGATGCCCAGGCGCAGCAGCAGGATCGCCAGCGGGTGGGTGCGGCCAGTGCCGGCCACGTAGGTCAGGTTGGTCTCGGCCATGTAGTAGTAGGCCATGATCGTGGTGAACGCGAAGAAGAACAGCGCCACCGCCACGAAGCCGGCGCCCCAGCCCGGCAAGATGGATTCAACGGCCGCCTGGGCGAAGCCCGGGCCCGGCTCCACGCCCGGCAACGCGTTGTGCAGCATCGCCACGCCGTCCGGCGCGTGCACGTTGTACATGCCCGAAGCCAGCACCAGGAAGGCGGTGGAAGTGCACACCAGCATGGTGTCGATGTAGATCGCGAACGCCTGCACGTAGCCCTGCTTGGCCGGGTGCGAGACCTCGGCCGCTGCGGCGGCATGCGGGCCGGTGCCCTGGCCGGCCTCGTTGGCGTAGACGCCGCGCTTGACGCCCCACTCCACCGCCAGGCCGATCATCGCGCCAAATGCGGCATGGGCGCCGAAGGCGCTGCTGAAGATCAGGCCGAACATCGCCGGCACCTGCTCGGCGTTGAGCACCATCACGGTGATCGCCATCAGGATGAAGCCGCCGGCCATGAACGGCACGACCACCTCGGCGAAGTTGGCGATGCGCTTGACGCCGCCAAAGATGATCACCGCGAGCAGCATCGACACGCCCAGGCCGATACCCAGCTTGAGCGTCTCGCGCGCCGACAGGCCCATCCACTCGCCATCCATCGGGCCGCACAGCGCCGTGCCCTGGCAGGCATTGGCCACACTGTCGGCGATGGCATTGGCCTGCACGCCGGGCATCAGGAAGCCGGTAGCGACAATGGTGGCGAATGCGAACAGCAGGGCGTACCACTTCAGCCCCATTGCCTTCTCGATGTAGTACGCCGGGCCGCCGCGATAGCGCCCCTCCGCGTCCTTGACCTTGTAGATCTGCGCCAAGGTGCATTCCACGTACGAGGTAGACGCGCCCAGGAAGCCCATCACCCACATCCAGAACACCGCGCCGGGTCCACCGAAGGCGATGGCGGTGGCCACGCCGGCGATGTTGCCAATGCCGATGCGGCCGGCCATCGACATGGCCAGTGCCTGGAACGAGGAGACGCCCGCCGCGGAGCTCTGTCCGCTGACCGTGAGCCGGGCCATCTCCACGAAGCCGCGCACCTGCATGAAACGGGTGCGGATGGTGAAAAAGATACCGGCGCCCAGGCACATGAAGATCAGTGCCTTGCTCCAGATGATGGCGTTGATTGAGGCCAGCAGTGATTCCACAGTAACTCCCCGAAATGTGGCACGCGCGCCCCCGGACGCGCGCTCAAGGCGCCCAAGATACCCGTATTGGGGGGGCGGACGGTACGGTTTTCGGCGCGGATTCACGCGGGAGGCCGGCAATTCCCGGCGACCGCAGGGGCAGGCGCGTGGCGCTGCCCCCGGGGATCAGGCGTGTCCGCCGGCCTGCGGCGTGGTGGCTTCCTGCTCCTCCAGCTCGCGGGTCACCGCTTCCGGCGAGCGGCTGTAACGCGCCAGCAGCACGTAGAACACCGGCACCACCACCAGCGACAGCAGGGTGGAGAACGACACGCCCGCGATCACCACCACGCCAATCGTGGCCCGGCTCGCGGAGCCCGGACCACCGGCCAGCACCAGCGGCAGCGCGCCGGCCACGGTGGCGATCGAGGTCATCAGGATCGGCCGCAGGCGCACCGCCGACGCTTCGACGATGGCGTCGTGGATTTTCCGGCCCTCGTCACGCAGCTGGTTGGCGAACTCGACGATCAGGATGCCGTTCTTCGCCGCCAGGCCCACCAGCATCACGATGCCGATCTGGCTGAACAGGTTCAGCGTGCCCCCGGTGAGCCACAGGCCCAGCAACGCGCCCAGCACGCCCAGCGGCACGGTCAGCATGATCACCAGCGGGTGGATGAAGCTCTCGAACTGCGCCGCCAGCACCAGGAACACGATCAGCAATGCCAGCGCGAAGGTCAGCAGCACCGCGCCACCCGCCTGCTGGTACTCGCGCGACTCGCCCTTCCAGTCAATCTGGGCATGCTCCGGCAGCTCTTCGCGGACCACGCCCTGCAGCCACTCGATCGCCTCGCCCATGCGATAACCCGGCGCCAGGCCCGCGCTGATGGTGATGGCCCGCAGGCGGTTGAAGCGATTCAGGCTGCCCGGCTCGGCCAGCTCACGCAGCGTGACCAGGTTCGAAAGCGGCACCAGGCTCCCGTCGCGCGCGCGCACCTGGATCGCGGCCAGGTCCGCGGGCGAGGCGCGGCCCTCCTTGCCGGCCTGCACCACCACGTCGTACTCCTCGCCGTCCTGCACGAAGGTGGTGACGCGGCGGCTGCCCATCATCGATTCCAGCGCACTGCCGATCGCGGTGACGCTGACGCCCAGGTCGGCCGCACGCTGGCGGTCGATGTCCACACGCATCTGCGGGCGCGTTTCCTTGTAGTCGGAGTCGACCGAGAACAGGCCCGGGTTCTGCTCCATCCGCGCCAGCAAACGGTCGCGCCATTGGGCCAGTTCGGCGTAGTCCGGTCCGCCCAGCACGATCTGCACCGGCTGCCCGCGGCTGCGTACCAGGCCGGTGCGCACCGAGGGGTTGGCACGCACGCCCGGCAGCTTGCCCAGTTCGCCGCGCAGGTTGTCCACCACGTCACTGGTGCTGACGTCGCGCTTGTCCCAGTCCTGCAGGAACACGATCACCTGGCCGGTGTGCATCTCCTCGCTGGCGCCGAAGCCGCCGGGGACGCGGGTGTTGGCGCGCTGGATCGGCTTGCCTTCGCCGATCTGGCCCATCAGCACCGACTCCACCTGCTGGATCTGCCCCACGGTGTAATCAAAACCCGCGCCTTCCGGGCCCATCACCGAGACAAAGAACGCGCCGCGGTCCTCCGGCGGTGCCAGTTCGGACGGCACCAGCTTGAACAGCACCGCGCTGAGCGCCAGCGCCGCCAGCATCAGCGCGCCGAAGAACCACGGGCGTTCGACGCTGCGATCCAGGAAGCGCCGATAGCGCACGCCGACGCCGTCCAGTCGCGCATTGACCCAGCGGTTGATGGCCAGCGACTTCTCTTCCTTGTGCGGCCGCACCAGCTTGGACGACATCATCGGCGTCAGTGTCAGCGCCACGAAGGCCGAGAGCGCCACCGCGCCGGCCAGCGCCACCGACAATTCGCGGAACAGGCGACCCGTGTTGCCTTCCATGAAGCCCACCGGCAGGAACACCGCCACCAGCACCGCGGTGGTCGCGATCACCGCGAACGCCACCTGCCGGGTACCGCGTGCGGACGCCACCAGCTTGGGCTCGCCCAGGTCGGCACGGCGCTGGATGTTCTCCAGCACCACGATCGCATCGTCCACCACCAGACCGATGCACAACACCAGCGCCAGCAACGTCAGCAGGTTGATCGAGAACCCGAACAGGTACAGCGGGATGAACGCCGCCACCAGGCACACCGGCACCGTCACCGCCGGGATCAACGCCGCTCGCACGCTGCCCAGGAACAACCAGATCACGATCAGCACCAGCGCGATCGCCTCAAACAGCGTGTGGTACACGCGCTCCACCGAGGCGTCGATGAACACCGTGCTGTCGAACGCGACGAAGATCTTCGTGCCCTGTGGCAGGCTCGGCTGGATGCGTTCGGCTTCAGCGCGCACCGCCTTGGCCACATCCAGCGCGTTCGACGTGGACGTCTTGATGATGCCCAGGCCCACGTTGGGCGCGCCGTTGCTGCGGAAGTAGGCGCGGCGCTCGGCCGAGGCCAGCTCCACCTTGGCGACGTCGCCCAGGCGCACCACGTAGCCGTCGCTGCCCTTGCGCAGCGGCATCTGCGCGAATTCCTCGGCGCGCTCGTAGCCGCGCGCCACGCGCAGGGTGAAGTCCCGATCGGCCGATTCGATGCGGCCGGCGGGCAGCTCGACGTTCTCGGCGCGCAACGCGCTTTCCACGTCACCCACGGTGATGCCGCGCGCGGCCAGTGCGTCACGGTCCAACCACACGCGCATCGCGTAACGCTGGCCGCCGCCCAGTCGCACCTGGGCCACGCCGTCGATGCTGGAGAGGCGGTCCACCACGTAGCGCTCGGCGTAGTCGCTGAGTTCCATGGTGTCCATCTTCTCCGAGCTCATGTTGAGCCACATGATGGTCTCGGCGTCGCTTTCGACCTTCTCGATCTCCGGCGCGTCGGCCTCTTCTGGCAGGCGGTCGACCACGCGGCTGACCGCGTCGCGCACGTCGTTGGCCGCCGCTTCGATCTCGCGGTCCAGGCTGAACTCGATGGTGATGCCCGAGCGCCCATTGACGCTGCGTGACTCGATGGTTTCGATCCCCTCGGTGCCGGCAAGCGCATCCTCCAGTACCTGGGTGATGCGGGTCTCGACCACCGCGGCCGAAGCGCCGGGGTAGCTGACCGACACCGACACGATCGGCGGGTCGATGGCGGGCAGCTCGCGCAGGGTCAGGCGCGAGAACGCCATGACGCCGAGCACGATCAGCAGCAGACTCATCACCGTCGCGAAGACGGGTCGGCGGATGGAAATGTCGGAGAGCAGCATCGGCGGTCAGCCCTTGGCGCCGGCGGGCGTGGAGGCCGAGGCCTCCACGATCTTCGCGCCCGGACGCAGCTTGCCAGTGCCGTCCACGACCACGCGATCGCCGGACTTGAGCCCTTCAACGATCTCGGCCAGCCCATCACGACGCACGCCAACCTTGACGTCCGCGCGTTCGGCGGTGCCATCGGCGCCCACGCGGAACACGTAACTGGCATTGCCCACCTGCACCACCGCGATCTCCGGCAGCAGCAGCGCCTGGCGCTCAGGACGGCTGAGGGTGACCTGCAGCAGCATGCCCGGGCGCAGCGCGCGGTCCGCATTGGGGAAGTCACCGCGCACGATGACCGCACGGGTCGCCGCATCCAGGCGCGAGTCCACCGTCGCGACCGTGCCATCGAAGGTGCGGCCGGGCCAGGCCACGCTGGTGCCGCTTACGCGCTGGCCCGGCGCCACGTGGCCCAACGCCGCCTCCGGCACCGGGAAATCGATGAACACCCGTGAGGTGTCATCCAGCGTGGTGATGACCGTGCCCGGCGTGACCAATGCGCCCGGGCTCACCTGGCGCAGGCCCAGCACGCCGGAGAACGGCGCACGGATGACGCGATCGCCGAGGTTGGCGCGGATCTGCGCGACGCGCGCGTTGGCCGCATCGCGGGTGGCCCGCTGGCTGTCCAGCGAGGCGCGCGCGATCAGTTGCTGCGACGCCAATTCTTCCTGGCGCTTGAACAGGCGCTGCGCTTCGTTGGCGTTGGCCTGCGCTTCGTTCAACGCGGCCTGCTGCTGGCGCCCGCTCAGCGTCACCAGCGGCGCACCCTTGGGCACCACATCGCCGCTGTCGAAATGCACGCCTTCCACCGTCTCGCTGACCTTGGCGGTGACGGTGACCGATTCGTGCGCCTTCACCGTGCCCAGCGCCTGCACCGTGTCATTCCATGCCCGCGGCTGCACCACGGTGGTGGTGACCGTGGTCGGCCGGTCGCCGCCGCCCTTGCCGGGTCCGTCCTTGCCACCGCCGCAGGCACTGAGGGTCAGGCCAAGTGCGAGAACGCAGGCGGTGCGGGACAGGGACAGGATAGGCATGCGTTGGGCCGGTTTCGGGCTGGGGACCCCGATTCTAGTAGCTTGGTGTTAACGGCCACGTGGGCCATTGGTTGACCCAGGGGCCAACCGCCAGATTCGGCCAGCCGGGGGTCACAGACAGGCACCGGGATATACGGCCCGTTGCGGCGGCTGGATGCACAGGTGGCGTGACGCCCCCTGCACGCCCCGATGCGTAGGCTGCCGCATGCATGGGCGCGGCCGCGTGCCGGCCCTTGTCCCGTGATCCTTCCTGCAAGCCGTGCGGGAACGCCCGGCCACCGTCCCCCGAGGCCTCCCCATGATCCACGACAGCATCCTCGACACCATCGGCCGCACTCCGGTCGTGCGCCTGCACCGCATCGGGCCGCCCGGCATCGAGCTCTTCGCCAAGGTCGAGTCGTTCAACCCCGGTGGCTCGGTGAAGGATCGGCTTGCCATCGCGATCATCCTCGATGCCGAGGCCCGCGGCCTGATCAAGCCCGGCGACACCGTGGTCGAGGCCACGTCCGGCAACACCGGCGTGGCGCTCGCTATGGTCTGCGCGGCCCGCGGCTACAAGTTCGTGGCCGTGATGACCGAGACCTTCTCCATCGAGCGCCGCAAGCTGATGCGCGCCTACGGTGCCAAGGTGATCCTGACCCCCGCAGCCGAGCGCGGCAGCGGCATGGTCCGGCGCGCCGCGCAGCTGGCCGAAGAACACGGCTGGTTCTTGGCGCGCCAGTTCGCCAACCCCGCCAATCCGGCCTACCACCGCCAGACCACGGCGACCGAGATCCTGCGCGACTTCGCCGGTCGACGGCTGGACCACTTCGTCACCGGCTGGGGCACCGGTGGCACTCTCACCGGCGTGGGCGAGGTGCTGAAGGTGGCGCGCCCCGAAGTGCGCATCACCACCTGCGAGCCGGCCGGCGCGTCGTTGCTGTCCGGCAAGGAATGGCAGCCCCACAAAATCCAGGGCTGGACCCCGGACTTCCTGCCCGAAGTGCTCAACCGCAAAATCGCCGACGCCATCTTGCCCATCGACGACGTACTGGCCCGCGACACCGCGCGCCGGCTAGCCGCGGAGGAAGGGCTGTTCGTCGGTATTTCCGCTGGCGCGACCCTGGCCGCGGCGCTGGAAGTCGCCCGCACCGCCGACCCCGGCGCGGCGATCCTCGCCATGCTGCCCGACACGGGCGAACGCTACCTCAGTACCTTCCTGTTCGAGGACGTCAACGAGGGCTCGGACGACGAGTGGCTGGCGAGCCTGCCGTAATTGCCACGCGCGCGGAATGGGGATACGCCACGGATCCGCAGCCGCGCAGGTGCCCAACACGGCAGGCGGCCCAACAGCGCGGCTTGCGCCCCACCCGCTGGCCGACGCGCCCAGCAAACAAAAAAACGCCGGTCATGTGACCGGCGTTTTTCTTGAACCCGAGAGGGCGAGGTCGCTTACGCGGCCTGCCACTCACCCAGCGCGGCCAGGCCGTTGGCGCGGGCGCGCTCGTACACGGTCTGCTGCGCGGCGGCGTAGTTGCCGATCATGTCCTGCGCCCACAGCTTCAGCGCGGCCTGCTGCATCGCGCGGCCGTACGAGAACGACAGCGGCCACGGCTTGTCGCCCATCTGGTTCATCGCGTTGAGGTGCGCGGTGGCGGCCTGGTCGGACTGACCGCCCGACAGGAACACGATGCCCGGCAGGGTCGCCGGCACGTTGGCCTTCAGGCAGTGCAGGGTGGCGGCGGCCACTTCCTCGATACCGGCCTGCTCCTCGCAGGTGGTGCCGGAGATGACCATCGAAGCCTTCAGGATGGTGCCTTCGAGCAGCACGTTGTGCTCGTACAGCGACGCGAACAGCGAACGCAGGGTCACCTCGGTGACCTCGTAGCAGGTGTCGAGGTCGTGGCTGCCGTCCATGATAACTTCCGGCTCGACCATCGGCACCAGGCCCTGCTCCTGGCAAAGGGCGGCGTAGCGGGCCAGCGCGTGGGTGTTGGCGTCGATGCAGGTGCCCGACGGGATGTCGTCACCGATGTTGATCACCGCGCGCCACTTGGCGAAGCGGGCGCCGAGCTTGTAGTACTCCTCCAGGCGGCCACGCAGGCCATCGAGGCCCTCGGTCACCACTTCGCCCGGGAAGCCGGCCAGCGGGAAGGTGCCCTTGTCGACCTTGATGCCCGGGATGATGCCGTTGTCCATCATGACCTTGGTGAACGGCACGCCGTCCTTGGTCGACTGGCGCAGGGTCTCGTCGAACAGGATCGCGCCCGAGATGTGCTCGCCCAGCTTCGGCGCGGTCAGGAGCAGCTCGCGGTAGGCGCGGCGGGTCTCTTCGGTGCACTCGATGCCGACGCTGTCGAAACGCTTCTTGCACGTGGCGTTGGACTCGTCGATGGCGATGATGCCCTTGCCCGGGGCGACCATGGCCAGGGCGGTTTCGGCAAGCTGTTCGATGCTCATGGGATCCTGAGGGAGCGGCTGGGAAAGAAACGGGATTATAGCCCGCTCCTCCACCCCACGTCCCGCCCGCGCTGGCGCAAATCCTTGGCGGGAATGGTTAATTCCCTTGGCCTGCGGCGCCTTGCGAGGGACGGGGTGCCTACCGCCCGGGTTGGGCAGTCGCTCCCCGATACTCGCTTGGTGCCCAACCCGGAAGGCAGGCACCCCTCACCGCGACCTATTCAACCCCTCTCACCCTCAAACCCAGTGGGCAGGGGGTGGTGGCTCCCGCTTGGGTCGGACACCAAGCGAGTATCGGGGAGCGACTGGCCGATCCAAGCGGGAGCCACCGCCCCCTGCCGGCCTACAGCTCCCCCAATCCCTGGGCGCAACCATCCGCCCCCACTTCCAGCAGGCGCAGCGTGTTCGTCGCACCGTGCTGCTCCATGGTGTCGCCGCTGGTGAAGATCACCCGGTCGTGCGGCATCAGGTGGCCCGCCTCGAACAACTGGCGGACCGCGCCGCGCGCCGCATCGCGCGAGGCCATGCCACGGCTGTCGAACGCAAACGGGGTCACGTCGCGCATCAGCGCCATGCGGCGGCGTGCGTCGGCATGGCGCGACAGCGCGAACACCGGCGACGGCGCCCGGAACCGCGACAGGAAGCGTGCCGTGCCACCGGATTCGGTCATCGCCACGATGGCGCGCACCCCGATGTGCTCGGACAGGAACATCGCCGCCATCGCGATCGCATGGTCGGCACGGTCCAGCCCACGCGGGGCTTCCTCGAAGTCGGTGTCGTGGTTGAACTGGCGCTCGGCGCCCAGGCAGATGCGGGCCATCGCCTCCACCGCCTTGACCGGGTAGCGGCCGGCGGCGGACTCCTGCGACAGCATCACCGCGTCGGTGCCGTCAATGACCGCGTTGGCCACGTCCAGCACCTCGGCGCGGGTCGGGATCGGGCTGTCGACCATCGACTGCAGCATCTGCGTGGCGGTGATCACCACCCGGTTGCGCTCCAAGGCCTCGCGGATGATCTTCTTCTGCAGGCCCGGCAACTCGGCATCGCCGATCTCCACGCCGAGGTCACCACGCGCCACCATCACCACGTCGCTGGCCTCGACGATCTCGGCCAGGTTCTCGATGGCCTCCGCGCGCTCGATCTTCGACACCAGCGCGGCGTTGCTGCCCGCCGCCCGTGCCACCCGGCGCGCCTCGTGCATGTCCTCGGCGGTGCGACAGAACGACACCGCAATGAAGTCCGCGCCCAGCTCGGCGGCCACCGCGATCAACTCGCGATCGCGCTCGGTCAGCGCACCCAGCGACAGTCCGCCGCCCTGCTTGTTCAGGCCCTTGCGGTCCGACAGCGCGCCATCGTTGAGCACGGTGTTGACGATGCGCTCGCCCTCCACTGCCTCCACCCGCAGCTGCATCATGCCGTCGTCCAGCAGCAGCACGTCGCCGGGCTTCACGTCGCCGGGCAGCCCGAGGTAACTGACGCCCACCTCGTGCACGGTGCCGGCGGGCGCATCGGCGCGGGCCACCAGGTCGAAGCGGTCGCCGGCCTTGAGCTGCACCTTGCCGTCGGCAAAACGTTCGATGCGGATCTTGGGGCCCGGCAGGTCGGCGAGGATGCCGACCTCGCGTCCGGCGCGGCCCGCGGCTTCACGCAGCGCGTGCGCACGCGCGATCTGACCGGCGGGGTCACCGTGGGAGAAATTGAGCCGGACGCAATCCACGCCAGCGGCGAGGAGAGCATCGAGGACGCCCGGCGCATCGGTGGCCGGGCCGAGGGTAGCGAGGATCTTGGTGCGTCGAAGCGTAGTGGGCATGTCAGACTTCCGTGAGTGGATTCACGCTAGCACAGCCTCGCTACCGAACGGATTGAATACGTATGCCAACCGCCACGACGTCCGCGGTACCCCACGCATCGTGCGCACTGCCCGTGCTGGACGCGGGGACCGTACGCCTGCGTCCGCATCGGCGCGACGACCTGCAGGACTTCTATTCGCTGTACGCCGATCCGCAGGTGATGCGCTTTTGGAGCTTCCCTGCCTGGACCGACGTGGCGCAGGCACGCGAGCGCTTCGAAGGCGCCCTCGAAGGCCAAGATCCCGCGCGCCTGCTGTGCTGGGCAGTGGCCGACGTGGAGAGCGACCGGCTGATCGGCGGCGTGACGCTGTTCGCCATCAACCCCGACCAGGGGCGAGCGGAAATCGGCTACGCGCTGCACTCCTCGCAGTGGGGCCGGGGCCATGCGCGCAACATGCTGCGCCCGGTGCTTGACCATGCGTTCGGCCCTCTCGGGCTGCGGCGGGTCGAAGCCGACATCGATCCCCGCAACGTGGCCTCGTGCCGGCTGGTGGAGCGCCTCGGGTTCGTCCGCGAAGGCCTGCTGCGCGAACGCTGGCGCGTGGCCGACGACCTGCAGGACTCCGCCATGTACGGGTTGCTGGCGCGCGACTGGCGCACCGGGGAGCCTTGAGCCACCACGGCGGCAAGTCCGCGCCGCACCACGCAGAGAGGCGCTAGGCCACCAGCAACGCCGGCAACTGCGCGGGCGACGTTGCCAGGTGCAAGGCGCCGGCTGCGCGCAGCTCGACCTCACCGCCAAAGCCCCACAACACGCCCACGTGGCGCATGCCGTGGTGGCGCGCGCCTTCGATGTCCATGTGGCGGTCACCGATCATCACGCAGCCCTCGGGCGCCAGCGCCAACCGCTGCAATGCCTCGCCGATCAGCTCCGGTTTGTGGCTGCGGCTGCCATCGGGCGTGGCCCCGATCACGTCCTCGAACAGATGCCCGAACGGCAGGTGCGCGGCGATCTTGCGCGCGTGCGGTTCGTTCTTGGCCGTGACGATCGCGAGCCGATGCCCTGCTGCATGCAGCGTGCGGACCGCCTCGTCGATGCCGGCATACACCTCATGCTCGGCCCAGCCGTGCGTCTCGAAGCGTTCGCGATAGTGCTCCACCGCCTGTTCCACCCGTGCAGCATCGTGCAGCAGCGGCGCGAAGCTGGTGCGCAACGAAGGACCGATCCACTGCCGCAGCGCTTCGTCCGGCGGCACGTCCAGCCCCATGCGTTGCAGCGCGTGCGCCACGCAGCGGGTGATGCCGACCGCGGAATCAATCAGCGTGCCGTCCATGTCGAAGAAGAGCGTGGGCTTGTGGTGTGCCATGGGGGACTCGTAAACGTGGAAACGAAGCGGGCCGGTTCACACCGGCCCGCAGGACAACTCAGGGCATCATCAGGACTGCGCAACGACGCCGCGATGACTCAGGCGCGCGCCTTCAGCGCCGCCACGGCCGGCAGCTCCTTGCCTTCCAGGAATTCCAGGAACGCACCGCCACCCGTGGAGATGTACGACACGTCCTGCTCGATGCCGTACTTGTCCACGGCCGCCAGCGTGTCACCGCCGCCCGCGATCGAGAACGCCGGCGACGCCGCGATCGCGCGCGCCAGCGCCTCGGTGCCCTTGCCGAATGCGTCGAACTCGAACACGCCCACCGGACCGTTCCACACCACGGTGCCCGCCTTGGCGATCAGCGCGGCATAGGCCGCGGCGGTGTCCGGGCCGATGTCGAGGATCATGTCATCGGCGCCCACCGCATCGACGGCCTTGACCGTGGCCGGCGCATCGGCGGCGAAGGCCGGCGCGACGACCACGTCGGTCGGCACCGGGATGTCGGCACCGCGCGCCTTGGCGTCGGCCATGATCTGCTTGGCGGTGTCGATCAGGTCCATTTCCACCAGCGACTTGCCCACCGAATGGCCCATCGCCGCGATGAAGGTGTTGGCGATACCGCCGCCCACGATCAACTGGTCAACCTTGCCCACCAGCGACGCCAGCAGCTCCAGCTTGGTGCTGACCTTGCTGCCCGCCACGATCGCCAGCAGCGGACGCGCCGGATGCTCCAGCGCCTTCGCGAGCGCGTCGAGCTCGGCCATCAGCAGCGGGCCGCCAGCGGCCATCTTGGCAAAGCGGATCGCGCCGTGGGTGGAGGCCTGTGCGCGGTGCGCGGTGCCGAAGGCGTCCATGACAAACACGTCGCACAGCGCGGCGTACTTCTGCGACAGGGCCTCGTCATCGGCCTTCTCGCCGACGTTCATGCGGCAGTTCTCCAGCAGCACCAACTGGCCCGGCGCGACGTCAACGCCATCGACCCAGTCCTTGACCAGCGGCACGTCCATGCCGAGCAGCTCGGACAGGCGCTTGGCGACCGGCGCCAGCGAATCGGCTTCCGACCACACGCCCTCCTTCGGGCGGCCCAGGTGCGAGGTGACCATCACGGCGGCGCCCTTCTCCAGCGCCAACTTCATCGTCGGCAGCGAGGCGGTGATGCGCTGCTCGGAGGTGATGCGGCCGTCCTCGATCGGCACGTTGAGGTCTTCGCGGATCAGCACGCGCTTGCCGGCGAGGTCGAGGTCGGTCATGCGGACGATGGACATGGTCGGTTCCGTTGGGGCGATGGGGAGGGGGTGCGGCACGGCCCGGGCGGCCGGCGCGTAGCTCGCTATTGTCCCGCCCGGTCGTCCCGCCGGCAAACCGCGGCCGCCGGGCCGGCCGGGGCCGTTCACTCGACGCGCGCGATGCCGGCATCACGCGGCGTCCTATCGCGGGCCGCGCTCCACGCCCCAACCGCGCACGCACCAACCCCACACCCTCCCAAGCACCGACCACACGCCCTCCATGCCACCACCGCGCCCACGTCGCGCAAACCCTTGCCCCGCAAGCCCCGGGCAGGTTAGCCCCACATTTCGTGTTGACGGGGACAGAAAACCCGATATCTTGGGGTCGTCGGTGCCGGCCTTCACGGGTCGGCTGAAAAGGGAAGCCGGTGAAATGCCGGCGCTGCCCCGCAGCGGTATGGGAAACGACCGCGGTCTTGGCACTGGGCGACACGGCCTGGGAAGCGACCGCCAGTAGGTGACGCACGGCGTCGTGTCCCGAGCCCGAAGACCTGCCGACAGCCGCGCGATGCACACCGCGCGGTGACCGGCCAGGGAGTCCTCGGGGGAGGACGGTCGGTGTCGCGCCACGACGCCCCGCGTCCTGGCCGTGGCGATGGCCTGCCATCGCCCCCGTCCGCTGCAGTCTCGGGCGGCGCGACACCTCCGTAGCACCCTGCTGACTCCGCGCCCGCGGGGGCGTGGTCGCGCAGCCGATGCCAGTGGCATCCGGCCGCGTCCGCACCGCCGCGCGTCGTCCTTCGAGGGAAGGCGGCGATCCGTGCGCCCATGCACCGGAGTCTTCCAGCCATGACCGCGTCCCCGTCCATCGACACCCTTGCCGACGCCCGCACCGACGGCGTCGCCGCTGACCAACGCTCCGACACCGACGGGGCACGGCCCGGCGGCTTCGCCCTGACCCCGCCGGCCACCGCTTTCAGCATGACCGTGACCAAGCGCAGTGGTCGCCGTGAGCCCGTCGACCTCAACAAGATCGTGCGCGCGGTGGCCCGCAACGCTGAAGGCCTGTACGCGGTCGATCCGATGCGCGTGGCCACCCGCACCATCTCGGGCCTGTACGACGGTGCCAGCACCCGCGAACTGGACGAGTTGTCGATCCGCACCGCCGCACTGCTCACCGCCGAGGAGCCCGAGTACGGCCGGCTGGCCGCGCGCCTGCTCGCCGGCGTGATCGAGAAGGAAGTCGCCGGCATCGAGATCTACGCGTTCTCGCAGTCGGTCACCCGCGGCCACGAACTGGGACTGATCAATGACCGGCTACTGACGTTCGTCCAGGCCAACGCGCGCAAGCTCAATGATGCCATCGACAACACGCACAACCAGCGCTTCGACTACTTCGGCCTGCGCACGCTGTACGACCGCTACCTGCTGCGGCACCCGACCGCGCGCACGGTAGTGGAGACCCCGCAGCAGTTCTTCCTGCGCATCGCCTGCGCGCTGACCGACGACGTGTCCGACGCGTTGGCGCTGTACCGCAAGATGGCGCAACTGGACTACATCCCCAGCTCGCCGACGCTGTTCAACGCCGGCACCACGCACGAGCAGCTGTCGTCGTGTTTCCTGCTCGACTCGCCGGAAGACTCGCTGGAGGCGATCTACAAGCGCTACATGGACGTGGCCAAGCTGAGCAAATTCAGCGGCGGCATCGGCCTGAGCTACAGCCGCATCCGCGCGCGCGGCTCGCTGATCCGCTCGACCAATGGCCTGTCCAACGGGATCGTGCCGTGGCTCAAGACGCTGGACGCCTCGGTCGCCGCGGTCAACCAGGGCGGGCGGCGCAAGGGCGCAGCCTGCGTGTACCTGGAGCCGTGGCACGCCGACGTGGAGGAGTTCCTGGAGTTGCGCGACAACACCGGCGACGAAGCGCGGCGCACCCACAACCTCAACCTGGCCAACTGGATTCCCGACGAGTTCATGCGCCGGGTCGAGGCCGATGCCGCGTGGTCACTGTTCGACCCGCACAAAGTGCCGCAGCTGACTGACCTGTTCGGTGACGCCTTCGACCGCGCCTACCACGCGGCCGAAGCCGCGGGCCTGGCAGTGAAGCAGGTCAAGGCGCGCGAGCTGTACGCGCGGATGATGCGCACCCTCGCCCAGACCGGCAACGGCTGGATGAACTTCAAGGACAAGTCCAACCGCGCCTGCAACCAGACCCTTCGCGAGGGCAACGTGGTGCACCTGTCCAACCTGTGCACCGAGATCCTGGAAGTGACCTCGCAGGACGAGACCGCGGTGTGCAACCTCGGATCGATCAACCTCAGCCACCACGTCGAGCTGTACCCGGAAGGCAACGTGCACGGGCAGGCCGGTCGCTTCGATTTCGAGCAGCTCGCCGAGACCGTGCGCCTGGCGGTGCGTCAGCTCGACCGGGTGATCGACCTGAACTTCTACCCGATCGAAACCGCGCGCACCGCCAACCTGAAGTGGCGCCCGGTGGGGTTGGGCACGATGGGCTTGCAGGATGTGTTCTTCAAGCTGCGGCTGCCGTTCGATTCCGACGCCGCGCGCGCGCTGTCGCGCGACATCGCCGAGGCGATCTATTTCCACGCCCTGTCGGCCTCGAATGAACTGGCGCTGGAGCACGGGGCGCACCCGGGCTTTGGCGACACCCGCGCCTCACAGGGCGAACTGCAGTTCGAGGCCTGGGGCGCGGCGCCGAGCGCGACGCTGGACTGGGACGGCCTGCGCGCGCGGATCAAGGCGCACGGGCTGCGCAACTCGCTGCTGATCGCCATCGCGCCCACCGCGACCATCGCGTCGATTGCCGGCTGCTATGAATGCATCGAGCCGCAGGTGTCCAACCTGTTCAAGCGCGAGACGCTGTCGGGCGACTTCCTGGTGGTCAACCGCTACCTGGTGCAGGAGCTGAAGACCCTGGGCCTGTGGACGCCGGAACTGCGCGATGCGATCAAGCTGGCCGAAGGCTCGATCCAGGGCATCGATGCCATTCCCGAGTCGCTGCGTGCCGTGTACCGCACCGCGTGGGAACTGCCGATGCGATCACTGATCGACATGGCCGCCGAGCGCGGCGCGTTCATCGACCAGAGCCAGTCGCTCAACCTGTTCATCGAGAGCCCGAACATCGGCCAACTGTCGTCGATGTACATGTACGCCTGGAAGCAGGGGCTGAAGACCACCTACTACCTGCGCTCGCGGCCGGCCACGCGCATCGCCAAGACCACGGTGAGCAGCGCGAGCACCGCCGCGCCGAAGCCGGAGCACAGCCCGAGCGAAGCCGTGGCCTGCTCGCTGGAAAACCCTGAGGCGTGCGAGGCCTGCCAGTAAGCCCACATCCGCGCGCGGTCGCGACGGCCGCGCCGTTGATCACGCCAGCGCTGGGGTGCCCACTGCACCCAGCGCCCCGCCGCCCTTGCGGTCCGGGGGCATCGCGGGCCGCGATCGTTGCCGCACACGGAGGTGCGACCGCAAGGACGCACACGATCGCGGCCCGCCCTGCCCCCGGACCCACCCCAAGTCCGAAGGAACGCCCATGTCCGCCCAACCCGCCGCGCCCCGCCTGCTCGATCCCGGCTTCGACCTGACCCTGCGGCCGATGCGCTACCCCCAGTTCTACGAGATGTACCGCGACGCGATCCGAAACACCTGGACCGTGGAAGAGGTCGACTTCTCGCTGGACGTCAACGACCTCAAGCACAAGCTTGGCCCGGCCGAACGCCACCTGATCGAGCGGCTGGTCGCGTTCTTCGCCACCGGGGACAGCATCGTCGCCAACAACCTGGTGCTGAACCTGTACCAGCACATCAACGCGCCCGAGGCGCGGATGTACCTGTCGCGCCAGCTGTACGAGGAGGCGCTGCACGTGCAGTTCTACCTCACCCTGCTCGACACCTACCTGCCCGACCCGGTCGCGCGCGCCAAGGCGTTCGCGGCGGTCGAGAACATCCCCTCGATCCGCGCCAAGGCCGAGTTCTGCTTCAAGTGGATCGACTCGCTCCAGGGACTCACGCGCATCGAGACGCGCGAGCAGCGCCGCCAGTTCCTGCTCAACCTGATCTGCTTCGCGTGCTGCATCGAAGGCCTGTTCTTCTTTGCCGCCTTTGCGTACGTGTACTACCTGCGCTCGCGCGGGCTGCTGCACGGGCTGGCCTCGGGCACCAACTGGGTGTTCCGCGACGAGAGCTGCCACATGGCGTTCGCCTTCGAGGTCATCCGCACCGCGCGTGCGGAAGAGCCCGGCCTGTTCGACGAGGACCTGCAGCGCCAGGTGGTGCGGATGCTGGAGGAGGCCGTGGAGTGCGAGATGCAGTTCGCCGAGGACGTGCTGTCCGGCGGCGTGGCCGGGCTGTCGCCGCGCGACATGCGCCAGTACCTGCAGTACTGCGCCGACCAGCGTCTGGCACAACTGGGCCTGCCGAAGCACTTCGGGGCCAGCAACCCGTTCGCGTTCATGGACCTGCAGGACGTGCAGGAGGTCACCAACTTCTTCGAACGTCGGGTATCCGCCTACCAGGTGGGGGTGGAGGGCGAGGTGGCGTTCGACGCCGCGTTCTGAAGCCTTTCGGCCCCGTGTCGGCCAGCACCAGCGGGGCCGGCGGGGCCAGCGGAAGTAGGCGAGCCTATCGGTGGCGGGGGTGCATGGCTGCGGTATCAGCCCCGGGGCACCAGGAGGTAGGGGGGCAGACCGCCCCCCGCGTTGAGTAGGCAGACACGACCCGTCTGGCAGACCCTAGCTGCCACGGGATTCAGAAATCTGCGCCGGCCTTGGACTTCGGGGAGGCAAGCGCAGTACGGCGGCAACGCCGTGTCGGGTTCCACAGGACGTGGCAGTCCGACAAGTCACACCCACAAGGCCGTGGGAGCTCAGGGCGGCAGGAGGCGCGCCCGCGTCGGAAGGCATCGACGTCGCTAGGCCAGGAAGGCGGGGAAGCGGCGGGATGCCGGCGGGAGGGCGGCAGGGATGCCGCTGCCCCATCCAGGCGCGGCCCGGGATCCGGGCGGCACGCGCCGCAGCCGTCGACTCAGCGGCCCGAGCCCACCATCGGCAGGCCCAGCGAACGGGCGCCCACGCCCCCGTTCAACCCCAACCCATACCGCAGGCTCTGTCCGATGCGCTCGGCGTAATGGTTGAACTGCGCCGCATCGTCGGGCGACAGCACTTCGGCGGTGGTTTCACGCCACAGCGCCAGCCACTGGTCGAAGTGCTCGTGGCGGATCGGATGGCCGTGGTGCTTCGCCATCGGATTGCCGCGATACGTGCCGTGCTTGAGCGCCACCGACGCCCAGAAGGAGGTCAGCGTGCGCTGGTGGTCGTCCCAGTCGTGCACGGCGGCGTTGAACACCGGCCCCAGCTCCGGGTGGCGACGCACCTTGGCGTAGAAGCGGGCAACCAGCAGCGCGATCTGCGCTTCGTCCAGCGCCACGTTGTCTTGGGGGTCGGATGTCATCGTGTGGCCGTCCTGCAATAGCGCGTCGCCCGGCGCCCCGCGCCGCGGCGCAGTGGAGGCCAGTGTCCGCAGACGTGCGGCAGGGTACGCCGCATTTCGTTGTCCATTCTACGAAGAAGCCCCGCTTGCGCGGGGCTTCCGGGGTGCTGCAGTCAGCGGGCGTTGCGGCTTACTTGCCGGCGACGACCTTGACCATCTCCAGGCATTTGTTGGAGTAGCCCCACTCGTTGTCGTACCAGCTGACCAGCTTGACGAAGGTGCCGTCCAGCGCGATGCCGGCCTCGGCATCGAAGATCGAGGTGCGTGCGTCGCCGCGGAAATCGGTGGCGACCACCTTGTCCTCGGTGTAGCCCAGGATGCCCTTCAGCGCGCCTTCCGACTGCGCCTTCATCTCCGCGCAGATCTCGGCGTAGGTGGCGGCGTTCTCCAGCTCGACGGTCAGGTCAACGACCGACACGTCCGAGGTCGGCACGCGGAACGACATGCCGGTGAGCTTCTTGTTGAGCTCCGGGATCACCACGCCCACGGCCTTGGCGGCACCGGTGGACGACGGAATGATGTTCTCCAGGATGCCGCGGCCGCCGCGCCAGTCCTTGTTGGACGGGCCGTCGACGGTCTTCTGCGTGGCGGTGGCAGCGTGCACGGTGGTCATCAGGCCGCGCTTGATGCCCCACTTGTCGTTCAGCACCTTGGCGATCGGCGCCAGGCAGTTGGTGGTGCACGAAGCGTTGGAGATGATGGCCTCGCCGTTGTACTTGGCGTGGTTCACGCCGAACACGAACATTGGCGTGTCGTCCTTCGACGGGGCCGACAGCACGACCTTCTTCGCGCCCGCGTCGAGGTGCTTCTGCGCGGTGACCTTGTCCAGGAACAGGCCGGTGGACTCGATGACCACGTCGGCGCCGACTTCGTTCCACTTCAGGTTGGCCGGGTCGCGTTCCTGCGTCAGGCGGATCTTCTTGCCGTTGACGATCAGGTTGCCGCCGTCGACCGACACGTCGCCTTCAAAGCGGCCGTGCACCGAGTCGTACTTCAGCATGTAGGCCAGGTAGTCCGGCTCCAGCAAGTCGTTGATGGCGACGATCTCGATGTCGTTGCCGAAGTTCTGCACGGCCGAACGCAGCACGTTGCGGCCGATGCGGCCGAAACCGTTGATACCAACCTTGATCGCCATTACCGGGACTCCTGAGTGGGGCGAGCTTGAGAAACCGCCATTTTACCCCATCCCGGCGCCCCCCGCCCCGCCGGCCGGACGGCCCCGGCGGGCCTAGCAGCCTTCGCTAAAAGCCAGCTTGATCAAAGTCAAACACCCACTTGACGATGATCAAGCGCGGGTTCCAGCCCCTGCGGACAATGACCTCAACGCGTTCCCAACGTCATCTCCCACAGAGGTTTGCCCATGAAGCTCCGCACATCCGCCCTTGCCCTCGGCCTCGTCCTGGGCGGCGTCGCCACCCCGGCCCTGGCCCAGTCCGCCGGCACCTGGACGCTCGGCGTTGGCGCCCACCAGGTCAACCCGAAGTCCGACAACGGCGAACTGGCCAATGGCGCGCTGGCGGTCGAAGTCGAAAGCAACATCCGCCCGACCATCACCGGCGAGTACTTCATCGCCGACAACCTGGGCATCGAGGTGCTGGCCTCGCTGCCGTTCCAGCACGACATCACCATCGACGGCCTGGGCACTGTGGGTGAAACCAAGCACCTGCCGCCGACCGTGTCGCTGCAGTACCACTTCGGCCAGGGCAAGGTGAAGCCGTTCGTCGGCGCCGGCGTCAACTACACCAAGTTCTTCAGCGAAGAGACCTCCGGCGCGCTGGAAGGCACGGACCTGGAACTGGATGCGTCGTGGGGCCTGGCCGCGCACGCCGGCGTGGACTTCAAGGTCGGCGAGAAGGGCGCGATCCGCGTCGACGCCCGCTGGATCGACATCGACACCGACGTGAGCGTGGACGGCCAGGACCTGGGCACGGTCAACATCGACCCGCTGGTGTACGGCGTCGCTTACGTGTTCTCGTTCTAAAACACACCCTGACATCAGTCAGGGCTGCCAGCGCGGGCCATGTCCGATACCCTTCCGGACATGGCCCGTCGCATTTCCGAATATCTCCACGCCCACCGCCGCCGCCTCGCCCCGCCGCTTGCGACCGGCGTGCTGGCCGTGCTGGCCGCATTGCCACTTCCCGCGCAGGCGTGGGGCGCGATGGGACACCGGCTGGTAGCCGCGCTGGCGGCCGATGAACTCAGCCCGGCCGCACGCGACGAGGTCGCCCGCCTGCTGGAGGGCGAGGCCGTTCCAACGCTGCCCGGCACCGCCGCGTGGGCGGACGACGTGCGCGCCCACGACCCCGTCCTCGGCAAGCGCAGTGCCCCGTGGCATTACGTCAACCTGGGCGAACAGGGCTGCAGCTACGACGTCGCGCGCGATTGCCGCAATGGCGACTGCGTGGTTGAGGCCATCCACTCCCAGACCGCGATTCTGGCCGACCGCCATCGCAGCCGTGCCGAGCGCCTACAGGCGCTGAAGTTCGTGGTGCACTTCGTCGGCGACGCACACCAGCCGCTGCATGCCGGCTACGCGCATGACAAGGGCGGCAACACGGTGCAGGTCAGCCTCAATGGGCAAGGCACCAACCTCCACACGCTGTGGGACAGCAAGCTGCTGGCGGCCACGGCGCTGGATGAAGCCGCTTACCTGCAGCGGCTGCGCGAATTGCCCGTGGCGGTGCCGGTGCCGTTGAAGGTGCTGCCACCCGACAGCGCTGCGTGGGCGCGCCAGTCGTGCGCGATTGCCACCCAGCCGGGAGTGTATCCGCCCTCGGCCAAGCTGCCCGATGGCTATGCCGACACCTGGCGCCCCGTCCTGGAGGAGCGACTGCGGCGCGGCGGCACCCAGCTCGCGCTGCTGCTGAACGCCGCCCTGACGCCCTGAGGCGTCTCAGCAGTCCGCCGTGCAGCGGCCCTCGTCGGAGGCCAGCACGGTCTTGACCTTGGCTTCGGTGCTGGCCATGCCGGCCTCGCGGCCCGCTGCCAGCGCCGCGTCGGCATCCAGCCCCTCATGGCGCGCCAGCGCAATGGCCAGCAGCCCGCCCACCCGGTTGCCCGAGGCGCAATGCACCACCACCGGCCCCTTGGCGTCCTTCAGCAACGCCCACAGGCGGTCGGCATTCGCGCCGGTGAGATCCCCCGCGCCCGCGACGGGAATCTGGTGGTATGCCATGCCCGCGGCGCGGACTTCGGCCGCTTCGTCGCGCCCGGCCAGTTCGGCATCCGGTCGCAGGTTGATCACCGTGCCCACGCCCGCCGCGGCCATGCCGGCCCACGCGTCCGCCGCTGGCTGGCCCCCGGTGTACACGCCCGGGCGCGGCTGGCGCAGCCCGGGCAGCGTCACGGCCTGGGAGACGGGGGCGGCCGCTTGGGCATTGGCCTCAGTACCCGCCACGCCAGGCGCAACGCAGCCCGCCAGCACCAATGCCGGCCACACGAGGCCGATGGCCGCGAGCGCGCGGGGAATGCGAATTGAAATGTTCATGCGTGCGAGCCTTTTCGAATCAAGTGGCAGGTCATCAGGCACTGGCGGCGGGCGCGGCCTGTGCAGCCGTGAGCTCGTCGAAGGCGCGAAGTGTCTCCGCAGCATAAATCATCGACGGGCCGGCCCCCATGTAGATCGCCATCGCCACGGTTTCCAGCAGCTCCTCGCGGGTGGCGCCGGCGCGCATCGCGGCCTTCACGTGGAAGCCGACACAGCCATCGCAGCGCGTGGCGATCGCGATGCCTATCGCGATCAATTCCTTGGTCTTCACGTCCAACTGGCCCGGGGCCAGTGCTTCGCGGGCCAACCCGCTGAACGCCTTCATCGGCCCGGGCGTGCCTGCGCGCAGCGTGCCGATGGCGGCGTTGAGATCGTCGATGAGATCGGGGAAGGAGGGGCTCACGAAGGACTCCAACGTCGGATGGAAACGGAAGCACGTCGCATCGCTGGGGATGCTCAGCCCAGGTGCCGACGCACCCAGTCCACGATGGCGGCAGCCGGCATCGCACCGGCCTGCCGGGCGACCTCGCGGCCCTGGTGGAACAACGCCAGCGTGGGGATGCTGCGCACGCCGAATTTCTGCCCCAGCGTTGGCTGCTCCTGGGTATCGACCTTGACCAGCCGCACCTGCGGCTCCAGCACGGCGGCTGCCTGCTCGAATTGCGGCGCCATCACCCGGCAGGGGCCGCACCAGGGCGCCCAGAAATCCACCAGCAGCGGCACGTCCGAGCGCAGGTAGTGCGCATCAAAGCTGTCCACGCCCAACGCCACCGGCTTTCCGGAAAACAACGGGCGATGGCAGCGACCGCACGCCGGCGCCTCACCCAGCCGCGCAGGCGGCACGCGGTTGACCGCGTGACAGTACGGGCACGCGATGTGCAGCCCCTCGCTCACGACCCCGCCTCGAAGCTCTTGTCGCCCAGCAGCGTGCGACCGTGCGCGTCCTTCACCGTGACCTCCACCTCGATGCCGTGGCGCACGCTCTGGGTCACGGTGCAGAAGTTTTCGAACTGGTCGAGGATGCGCTCGAGGTGCTGGTAGTCCTCGTTACCCTCGGGCAGCTGCAGGGTGACGAAGGCTTTCGGGATGCGCAGCCGACCGTCGGCGTTCCGCGACGGCGTGGCAGTGATTTCCGCGCGCAGCGTGCCCGGCTGGTTCTTGTACTTGCGCAGTGCGAACAGCAGGCTGGCACTGAGGCAGTTGGCGATGCTGGCCAGCAGCAGGCGCGACGGCGTGGGACCACGGTCATGACCCAGCGGCGAGGCCTCGTCGGCCAGCAGCGGCTCCAGCGAGGTCTCGTCGAAATGGATGCGGAACGCGTAGTCGCTGTCCTGTTCCAGAGTCAGTCGGATCTGTCCCTCTGCGCTCATGGGCGGTTCTCCTTTTGGGTGTTCGCTTCGCGGGATGCGCCTGCACCGGCCGGGACTTCCACCCATAGCAGGCCGCGCAGGTCGCCAACGTCAAACCCGGTCGCACGGTCGCCCGGGTAGTGGCGGGCAAGGACCTCTAGAACCGGTGGCGAAACCTGCTGGCCATGGCAGGCCAGGCAGGCCGGCTCGACGGCAATGCCTTTGGCGAAGCGTGCCGCCACGCCTTGGGGCAGGTCGGCGGTCAGCAGGCGGACTTGTTCGCTGGCGTTGCCACCGGCGTCCACGGCCTGCTGGAAAGCTTGCGCGGCGTCCAGTTGCCACCCCGTCGCCTCGTGGGCCGGATTGCGGTTGCGGCCCGGCACCGCCACGCGCCCCAGGCGCACGCCATGCACTTGCGCCACCTGTTTGGCGATGCGCGGCGCCTGTGCGTGGCAGAACTCGACGGCCTGGACCGGGCCACCTGCCTGGAGCTGGGCCATCAGCGCGGACTTGAGTTGGCCACTGAAGTCGGCGGCGGCAGCCTTCGCGCGCGCCTCGGCGTTGGCGGGGGCCGCATCAGGGATTGCATCCGGCTCGGGCGAGGGCATCTCCTGTGCGGATGCCGCATCGGCAGGTGCTTCATCGAGGCCCGGGGTTGTCGTCGCGGCAGCAGTTGCGGTGCCCGCGGCACTGGGAGTGGCGGCGGGGGGCTCGACCCCCGCCTCGCTTGCCTGTTGACCGCAGCCGGCGAGCAGGGCGACCCCCGCCATCAGCCCGATGCCAAATCCGCGTTTCACAGGGCCGCCTCCGCACGCTGCCCGCGCCGCAACAGCGCGTAATACAGCAATGGAATCACAACCAGCGTCAACACGGTGCTGACGAGGATGCCGAAGATCAGCGACACCGCCAGCCCGTTGAAGATGGGGTCGTCGAGGATGAAGAACGCGCCCATCATTGCCGCCACGCCGGTCAGCACGATCGGCTTGGCGCGCACGGCGCAGGCGTCGACCACGGCCTCGGCCAGCGGCACGCCGCGCGCCGTTTCCTGGTTGATGAAGTCCACCAGCAGGATCGAGTTGCGCACGATGATGCCGGCCAGCGCGATCATGCCGATCATGCTGGTGGCGGTGAACTGCGCGCCCAGCAGCGCATGGCCCGGCATCACGCCGATCACGGTCAGCGGGATCGGCGCCATGATCACCAGCGGCACCACGTAGCTGCGGAACTGCGCCACCACCAGCAGGTAGATCAGCACCATGCCAGCGGCGTAGGCGATGCCCATGTCACGGAAGGTCTCGTAGGTGATCTGCCATTCGCCGTCCCACTTGATCGCGAAACCGCTGGTGTCCTCGGGCTGGGAGATGAAGGTCTGCGCCATTGTCTGCCCGCCGATGGCGTTGTCCGACACCTGGCCGACCAGGTCGAACATGCCGTACAACGGACTGTCGAGTTCACCGGCCTCGTCACCCATCACGTAGACCACGGGCAGCAGGTCCTTGTGGTGGATGGCGCCATCCCACGGGGACTTGCGGACGGTCACCAACTCCGACAACGGCACCAGCTGACCCTGACCACCGCGCACCTTCACCGCGAGCAGGCGCTCGGTGCTGGCCTGGTCGCCGGGCGGCAGGCGCAGGCGCACCGGGCGCGGGTACTTGGAGGTACCGTCGTGCACGTAGGTTGCGTCAAAGCCGGCCACGGCCGCCGCGAGCGCATCGCTGATCGCGGACTGCGGCACGCCCAAGCGTGCGGCGCGGGCGCGGTCAACGACCATCACTTCGCGCGGCGCATCGGCTTCCACCGTGGTGTCGACATCGACGATGCCCTCGGTCTTGAGGAAACGCTGTTCCAACGCCTTCGCCAGCTTGCGGCTGGTGGCGTAGTCCGGGCCGTAGATTTCGGCGACGAGCGGCGACAGCACCGGCGGCCCCGGCGGCACTTCCACCACCTTCACCGAGGCGGCGTGGCGGCGGCCAATCTCCGCGAGCTTCGGTCGCAGGTCGCGGGCGATCTCGTGGCTCTGGCGGTCGCGCGCGTGCTTGTCGACCAGGTTGACCTGCAGGTCGCCGACGTTGCTGCCGCTGCGCAGAAAGTACTGGCGCACCAAGCCGTTGAAGTTGATCGGCGCGGCCGTGCCGGCATAGCCCTGGTAATCCAGGACTTCGGGCACAGTGTCGACCACGGACGCCAGCTCGGTGAGCAGCGCGTTGGTGTCTTCCAGCGTGCGGCCTTCGGGCAGGTCGACCACCACCTGCAGCTCGGACTTGTTGTCGAACGGCAGCATCTTCAGCACGACCAGCTGGAACACTGCCAGCGATGCGGCCAGCACCACCAGCGCGGCCATGCCGCCGAACAGCATCAGGCGACGACGACCACCGGTCTTCGCATCCAGGAACGGACGCATGACCTTGCCGAACAGGCGATGCAGCCAGGTGTCGTGGCTTTCCGGCGCATGGCCGCCATCGCCATGGCCGGGCACGTGGCGGCCCAGCAGCTTCAGCGACAGCCACGGCGTCACGATCAGCGCGATCGCCAGCGACAGCAGCATGCCCACCGACGCGTTGATCGGGATCGGACGCATGTACGGGCCCATCAGGCCAGACACGAACGCCATCGGCATCAGCGCCGCGATCACGGTGAAGGTGGCGAGGATGGTGGGGCCACCCACTTCGTCCACCGCCGGCGGGATCGCTTCACGCAGGGTCTTGCCGCCTTGGGTCATGTGCCGGTGGATGTTCTCCACCACCACGATGGCGTCATCGACCAGGATGCCGATGGAGAAAATCAGCGCGAACAGCGACACGCGGTTGAGGGTGAAACCCATCGCCCACGACGCGAACAGGGTCAGCGCCAGGGTCAGTACCACCGCGCTGCCGACCACGATGGCCTCGCGCCAGCCCAGCGCGAACAGCACCAGCAGTACGACCGAGCCGGTGGCGAACACCAGCTTCTGGATCAGCTTCTGCGCCTTGTCGGTGGCCGTCATGCCGTAGTCGCGGGTCACGGTGACGTTGATGCCTTCGGGGATCAACTCGCCCTTGAGTTGCTCGACGCGCTGCGTGGCCGCGGTGGTGATGTCGGCGGCGTTGCTTCCGGGCTTCTTGGCGATCGCAATCGTGACCGCGGGCGCGATGCCCTGCGCGGGGCCGGTCTTGCCAGCGGGCGCACCGTGCCACGCATAGCGGCTGGCGATGTCGCCACCCGCGCGGATCGTCGCCACGTCGGACAGGCGCAGCGGCTGGCCACCGGACAAACCGATGACCAGGTCGCGCACTTCGTCGGCATTGGCAAGGAAAGTGCCCGCGGTGACCGGCACGGCCGCACCGCTGCCTACGCGCTCACCCACCTGCTGCACCGCATTCGCGGCGCGCAAGGCCTGGCCGAGGTCGGCCACGGTCAGGCCGTACGCAGCGAGCTTGGCCGGGTCCAGCGTCACCGACACGACGCGGTCAGGTGCACCGATGGTGTAGACGTCGCGGCTGCCGGGGATGCGCTTGAGTTCGGTTTCCAGCGAGTGCGCCACTTCGGCCAGCTCGGTGGCGCCACGCTGCGCGTCGTCGGTCCACAACGTCAGTGCCATCACCGGCACGTCGTCGATGCCCTTGGGCTTGATCAGCGGCTGGCCCACGCCCATGCCGGGCGGCAGCCAGTCCTGGTTGGAATAGACTTGGTTGTACAGGCGCACGATGGCCGGCTGGCGCTCCACGCCCACGGTGTATTCCACCGTGAGCACGGCCATGCCGGGCCGGCTGATCGAATAGACGTGCTTGACGCCTTCGATTTCGGACAGCTTCTGCTCCAGCGGCGTGCTGACCAGCTGCTCCACGTCGCGCGCGCTCGCGCCGGCGAATGGCACGAACACGTTGGCCATGGTCACGTCGATCTGCGGCTCTTCCTCGCGCGGGGTGATCAGCACCGCGACCAGGCCCAGCAGCAGGCCCATGATGGCCAGGATCGGGGTGAGCGGATTGGCCTGGAATGCCGCGGCCAACCGTCCGGAAATGCCGAAGCGGTTGCGCGAATCACTCATGGCCAGCGGCTCCGGTTTGGCCGCCCGCCGACTTGCGCTGCGCGGCCAGCGCCTGCACGGCGGCGACCGGATCAGCGGCAACGACGTCGCCAGCCTTCAGACCGGCCAAGACTTCGACGCGATCGCCGCTGCGCTGACCGAGGCGGACCTGGCGCAGGGCGATGCCGTTGCCGGCGATGACGTACACGCCGCTGACCTCGCCGCGCTGCACCAGCGCGCTTGCCGGAATGCTGACGGTGCCGGCCTGGGCGGTGACGGCGATCGGGAACAGCACCTTGGCGGTGACACCCGGCGCCGGCGCCTGCTTCAGATCCGGCAACGTGACGCGCACGCCCACGCTGTGCGTGGCGGGATCGGCGGCCGGAAAGACCACCACCTCGGCGGCATCCACGGTGCGGCCATCGGCCAACGCCACGCGGGCACTGCCGACTGAGCGGATGGCGTCGGCTTCCGACTGCGGCACCTGCACCTCGATACGCAGCGCGCCGGGCGCGTACACCGCCATCAGCGGCTGCCCCGGAGCCACGCTTTCCCCCGGCTCCACGCGACGCGCGCTGACGATGCCGGCGAATGGCGCGCGGATCACGGTGTAATCCGTCTGCTGGCTGGCCTGCGCGACCTGCGCACGGGCCGCATCGCGCGCGGCGGCGGCGCTGTCACGCGCGGCGCGTGCCTGGTCGATCTGCGAGCGCGACACGTACTGCCCGTTGGCCAACGCGGCGTAACGGCGGTAATTGGCTTCCGCCTCGGCGGCGGCCGCCTCGGCCGCACGCAACTGCGCACGCGCGGTGTTGGCACCGGCCTGCTGCTCCACCGCGGTCAGCCGCAGCAGCACATCGCCCTTGGCCACGCGGTCGTTGACGTCGACGTTGACGACCGTGACCCGGCCGGCGGTCTGTGCGGTCAGGTCGGCCTGCTGCACGGCTTCGACCACACCGTCCCAGCTGCGGCCGGACGCATCGGCGGTGCCGCCAACGGTCAGGGTCTGCAGCTTGGGCAACGGGGGCAGCGTGGGCGCGGCGGGTTCACCGCCGCAGGCCGCCAGGGCCAGCAACGCGGAGGCAATCAGGGTGGTACGCAGGGGCTTCATCGCAGAGTCAATCCGTGGGGTAAAGCGCCGCCCCGCCTCATGCGGAACGGCGGGGGACGCGTGGGGCGGTCAGTTGCAGCAGCTGGCGCCGCTGGCGTTGCGGCCAATGCCGAGCTTCTTCATCACCATGCCGGCCGGGCAGAAGCCGGTGAACGCGGACTGGAAGAGGTTCGCGCCGATGAAGGCGGTGAACCACCAGAAGTTGGGATGCACGAATTTGGTCAGCGCGATGCTGATGAGGATCATCACGCCGGCAAAGGCCATGATGGCGCGGTCGAGGCTCATGGTGGATCTCCTGGAAATTGCAGTGGTGTGTTGAAAGATGGTGTCGAGGTGGGTGGTAACGCGAAGCAGGTGGTAATGAGGCGCGGGGCCGCGGCTCACTTCCCGCCGTTCTTCAGTCGCTCGATGCCGAGCGCGCTGAGGATGTATTTCTCGTAGATCGGCTCGGACGTGCCGTTGCGCATCTTGTAGAGGAAGTACTTTTCGAAGCCGATCTTGGCCAGGTGCACCCACTTTCCGATCTTGGTCCACGTCACGTTGCGCGGCGGGATCTGCGGAAGCGCTACGAACGCCGCGCCCGTGTCACCCATGTCGGCCAGGCATACCGCATTCCACGTGCCTTCGAACGTGGCGGGCTGGCCCTGCAGCTCGGCGTGGATGTTGCGCACGATGGTGGTGACCATCGACTCGATCATGAAGCCGGTCTTGGGCGCGCCCGTCGGGATCGGCGTGGCCTCCACCGGCGGAATCGCCACGCAAACGCCGGCGGCGAAGATCTGCGGGTACTTCGGGCTGCGCTGGTGCTTGTCGACGATGACAAAGCCGCGCGGGTTGCACAGGCCCTCCACCGCGGCCACCGCATCCACGCCCTTGAATGCCGGCAGCAGCATCGAGTACTTGAAGGGCAGCACGTGCTCCTTGAGCGGCTGGCCCTGTGCGTCGTGTTCGACGGCAACCACTTCGCCCGGGCGCACCTCCTGCACCTTGGCGTTGGTGATCCAGCGGATGTGGCGCTGGCGCATCTCCGACTCCATCAGGCCCTTGGAGTCGCCGACACCGCCGAGGCCCATGTGGCCGATGTACGGCTCACTGGTGACGAAGGTCATCGGCACCTTGTCGCGGATCTTGCGCTTGCGCAGGTCGGCGTCGAGGATCATCGCGAACTCGTACGCGGGGCCGAAGCAGCTCGCGCCCTGCACCGCACCGATCACGATCGGACCGGGATCCTGCACGAAGGCCTGGTAGGCCTCCCACGCGTGCTGCGCGTGCGGCGTGGTGCATACCGATTGGGTGTGACCAGCGTCCGGGCCGGTGCCCGACACTTCGTCAAAGGCCAGCTTGGGCCCGGTGCAGACCAGCAGGTAGTCGTAGTCCAGCACCTCGCCGGCGCCGGTATGCACCTGGCGCGCCTCGGCATCGACGCGCTGCGCGCCCGAGCCGTGGAAGGCGATGTCCTTGCGCCCGAGGTATTCAGCCGCCGGCAAGGTGATTTCGTCCGGCTTGCGCCAGCCGACGGCGAGCCACGGGTTTGAAGGGGTGAAGCTGAAACGGTCACCCAGGCCGACCACGCTGATCGCGTGCGCCTTGCCCAGCGTTTCGCGCAACTCGTAGGCGGCGGCCATGCCGCCGAGCCCTGCACCCAACACCACGATCCTGGCCATCGACCACCTCCGTCCGGCGTCCGGTTCCGCCGCGGCGCGACGGTTCACCACGCCACATTAGCCCTTCCTTATATTAGCGTCAAGTGATATATTGCGTGCACCCCCACCCATCGGAGTGTCCCCCATGGCCCTCACCGCCGCCGACCTCGTCGCCGATGCCCGCCGCCAAATCCGCGAGATCAGCCCGTCCGAACTCGCGTCTGACACCCAGGGCGTCGTGCTGATCGACGTGCGTGAACCCGCCGAGTTCGAGACCGGGCATATCGCCAGCGCCGTCAACATCCCGCGCGGCGTGCTGGAGTTCCAGGTCGACGCGCACCCGGCCGTGGCCAACGTCAGTGACCCGGCCCTGTCGCACAAGGAGCAGCCGCTCGTGGTGTACTGCCGCACCGGCGGCCGCTCGGCGCTGGCCGTGCTCAACCTGCAGCGCATGGGCTTCACCAACGTGCGCTCCCTCGCGGGCGGCATCACCGAATGGGCCAACGTTGGTTTGCCCGTGACCCAGCGTTGACGCCGGCATGGCCGCTGACCGCAAGCCACTCGCCCCATCGGCCATCGACCCCGAGTCGATGCGCGCCCACGCCGGCGACGCCGCACGACTGCTCAAGGCGCTCGGCAACGAGAACCGGCTGATGCTGTTGTGCCTGTTGGTCGAGGGCGAACGCTCCGTGGGCGAACTCAACTCACGTCTGGCGCTAAGCCAGCCCGCGTTGTCGCAGCACCTTGCCGTCCTGCGCGAGGACGGTCTGGTGAACACGCGGCGTGAAGCGCAGACCATTTACTATTCACTCGCCCAAGGCCCGGCGCAGCGCATCATCGACACGCTGCACGGCATCTACTGCGCCGACCAGCGCCCGCTTTGCGAGGGAACGTGATGAACGAAGCACTGCACATCGAGCCGTTCTTCCATGATGGCACCGGCACCTGGAGCTACGTCGTGCACCGCGGCATCGATGCGGTCGTGATCGACCCGGTGCTGGACTACGACGCGCGCTCGGGCCGCATCGCCACCGACAGTGCACGCCACCTGCTGGCCTATGTGGTGGATCGCGGCCTGACCGTCCATCGCATCCTGGAAACGCACGCACACGCCGACCACCTGACGTCGGCGGCGTTCCTGCGTGCGCGCACGGGTGCGCCGGTGGCGATCGGCCACGGCATTCGCTCGGTGCAGGCGCATTTCGCCGACCTGTTCCAGCTGACCACCGACGATCCGGCGCTGCACGACGCCTTCGATGGGCTGCTCGAGGATGGCGACGTGATCGAGGCCGGCGCGCTGCGCATCGAGGTACTGGCCACCCCCGGGCACACCGCCGACAGCCTCAGCTACCGCATCGACGGCAACGTGTTCGTGGGCGACACGATCTTCGCGCCTGACATCGGCACCGCGCGCTGCGACTTCCCGGGTGGAAGCGTGGAGCAGCTGTACCACTCGATCCAGCGTTTCTACACGTTGCCCGACGAAACCACGCTGTGGCTGTGCCACGACTATCCGCCGGCCGGGCGCGAGCGCCGTGCCAGCGTGAGCGTGGGCGAGCAGAAGCGGGACAACCGCATGCTCGACGGCGAAACCTCGCTGGAAGCATTTTCCGAAGCGCGCCATGCGCGCGATGCGGGGCTGCCGGCGCCGAACCTGCTGTACCCCTCGTTGCAGGTCAACATCCGCGGCGGACGCCTGCCGGCGGAAGATCCGCACGGCAGGCGTCACCTGAGCACGCCGTTGCGCATCGAGGCGCCTGCGGACGGGCTGGTCTGACCATCAGCGATCCACTGGCGCAGGTGGCTGGGCGGCCTTCTGCGCTTCGGCGGCCTTTGCGTCGGGGATGCAGGTGAAGTGATTTCCGGCCTCATCGGTCTCCACGGTGCCTTCGCACGTCCGACTGCCGTCCGCTGCCAACGGCTCCCAAGCGCCCTCGAACGTCGCGGGAGCGCCCTTGACGCGAAGGCGCGTCGTGCGCGTTGCCGCCGGAGCGCCGTCCTTGTCGGGGACCCTTTGCACCACGACGCGTTTCGCCTTGATCCGGACGCCTTCCGACGGTGGCTCCGGCGGTAACGGCGCGTGTCCAGCTGCGATGGGCGGGGCCGGCGGCGCGGGGGGCGCCGGGAGAGCACGCTCCCCGGCCAATGCAGGCGGAGCGGGCGGTGCCGGCATGGAACGCGAACCACCCAACGCAGGCGGGGCCGGAGGTGCGGCAGGCACGGCCGGCGGCGCCGGAAGCGCTGCGGGTGGCGCGGGTGGCGCGGGTGGGGCGGGTGGCGGCGTGGGCGGCGCCGGCAGCTCTCCGCGCGTAGTCAAGGTCATTGCCAGCTCGATGCCCTTGAACGCACCGGCCGCCGGCTCCTCGCCCAGCTTGATCACTGCCTGCTTTCCATCGACCACGACCAGCTTCGGCTTGCCGACCACTTTGCCGGCCTGGGTCAGCACTGCATCCAGCTCGATGCGGTCGCCGGATAGCGGCTTCATCGCGGCCTCCATCTGATAAGCGGTCGCCCCCTCACCCACGGCGATGGCGAACGGCTCGCCGGCGCGATTGGCGATGAGGAACGACTCCTCACGGTTGGCATCTACCCGGGCCTCAATGCGGGCCATCACGTGGCCTTTGGGCAGCGGGCGCGCGGTTCTGGCGAACGGCGCGTCAGCGGTGCGCGCGGGCTGTGCCGACCAGGCGGCAAAGCCCACGCCCATTGCAAGTGCAGTCATCAACAGCGCGCCACCCGCACGGCGGGCGCGCGAAGGAACGGGACGGGTCAGCATGGCGATTCTCTCCTTGAGCGGGTGGCCAAAGCCCCAATGGCAGGCCAGCGGCAGCGGGTTGGCTGCGAGCTGGGTCTTGAACATGGCCTCGCCGTAGCGGCGACGCGCATGCGGATAGCGGCTGATCACACGCTGGTCGCAGGCCAGTTCCTGGTCGTGGCGGAACGCGAACCACGCCACATGCACCAGCGGGTTGAACCAGAACACGCAACGCATCACGGAGGCCAGCGCATTGCTGTGCAGGTCGCCGGCGCGGATGTGCATGCGTTCGTGGGCGTGCATCAGTTCGCGCTCGTCAGCGTCGTAGCGCTGCTCGAAATCGACAGGGACGACGATGCGCGGCCGGACCAGACCCATTGCCGCGGGCAGGCCCGCGACGGTGTCCGCTTCGTGCAAACCGTCGCCGCGTGCGCGTACGCGCCCCAGCGTGCGGTGGAAGCGGCGCTGCAGCCGCGCCATCCAACCGAGCAGACCCGCACCGCCGAGCACCCACGTCGCCAGCCACCACGACGAAAAATCCGTTGGCGCGGTAACGACCACGGGGGCCACCACCGCCACGGGCGCGGCCACCACCGGTGCAACGCTCACCGGCAGCGGTGCCTGCACGGCGGCCGGCAGCAGCACCGCCAACAAGGCGGCCGGCACCAGCAGCCAGGCGCCATAGGCGACGCGTGCACCAAACATGCCGCGCAGCCGGCGGCGCAACAGCAGGACCAACACCAGCGCCGCACTCGTCGCCAGCGTGGCCTCGACCAACGTACCCAGCAGTTCAGCGCTTTCCATCGTCGATCTCCTCAAGCAGCTTGCGCAGTTCTGCCACATCCTTGGGGCTCAACTTGCGGTGCTCACTGAAGTGCGCCACCAGCGGCGCCACGCGCCCTCCGAACAGCCGGCCGAGCAGGCTTTCGCTTTCGCCCAGCACCCAGTCCTCGCGGCGCAGCACCGGCGCGTACAGGTAGCGACGGCCGTCCTTCTCGGCGGTGATGGCGCCCTTCTTCAGCAGGCGGTTGAGCAGGGTCTTGATCGTGGCTTCCTGCCATTGCTGGGCATCACCCAGCGCGCTGACCACCTCTTCGGCCGCCAACGGGTGGCGGTGCCAGAGCACGTCCATGACGATCGATTCGGCTTCACTTATCTGCACGGGGGCCACTCCGTTTACATTCGTAATCGATATTGAGATTACGCTTGTAAACGGTGGTGTCAAGCCCTGGCCCCGGAATGCGTCGGGATTCACCGAGTGGGCACGAGCATCGGCGGCGGACGGGGCGAGCCCGTCCGTCGCCCCGTCCGTCGCCCCGTCAGTCATGGCGCAGCGCGGCGATGGGATCCAGGCGAGCGGCCTGCCGTGCCCGGTCGCCGGAGCCCAGCGCGCCAATCTGGTGCTGCTGGACGCCAACCCGCTACAGAACATCTCCGCTCCGCGCCGCATCTACGCCGTGGTGCTGGCCGGCCGCATGCACGACCGCACCGCGCTGGACGCGATGTTGGCGCAGGTGCGCGCGAAGGTGGTGCAGCAAAAAGCTGCGACCGCGCAGCCCTCAATCCACGGCATACGGCGGCGCCGCGCAGCGCGCCGCGATGGCATACCGCACGTGGCATCGCGGCGGCATTGGTCCCCCTGTCTTTCGACACTGTGCGACGTCGACTGCGCTAACCGACGATGCGTCCATAGGGCCACCCCCCAACGGCCCCCCGATGAGACGCCCCCATGGACTGGAACCTGAAAGCCCTGCGGAAATCCGCCACCGACCGCCAGCTGGATGGCATCTGCGGCGGCCTGGGCGAACACACGCCCGTCCCGAGCTGGATGTGGCGCGTGCTGTTCGTCGCACTGTGTTTTGCGGGCGGTGCCGGCGCGGTTGCCTACCTGATCTTCGCCCTGCTGATGCCCAAGGCCGGCAGCGCGGGTGCGCCCGCCGCCGACGCCTGGGACCTGCAGGCCATCAAGCGCGCTACCACCGACGTGCAGGTGGCCGGCGTGTGCGCCGGCTTGGCCGAGCACAGCCCGGTGCCCGCTTGGCTGTGGCGCGGCGCGTTCATCGGCCTGGCCCTGGCCGGCGGCGCCGGCATCATCGCCTACGTGTTGCTATGGATGTTCGTCCCCGCCGGCCACAAGGCCATCTCTCACGTGTGATTCCCCCTTGCGCCCGCCGTCCGGTCCATGGGTTCCCCTGACCTCACCACCGGACGAGCGGGCGCGATTCTTTTCGGGGCGTCGAACCTCACCGCAAACCGCTAAAAGTTTGTCGCAGGCCCCGCAGACAGTGGCTGGATCAGTATCGTCCAATGCCAGTCTGTACTCGATCACGCGCCCATCTGGAGAAACGATGTCCACGCTTGCCCTGTTGCTTGCCGCCGCTGCGGCAACCGCCAATCCAATCCCGGCCGATGCCGCCACCTTGGCCGCGATCGAGGCGACATGCCACGACTATGTGGATGGTCAGTTGGAAGCCGATCCCGAACGCGTCGCGCGTGCGCTGCATCCTGATCTGGCCAAGCGCATGGTGATTGGCGACACGCCCTACGAGCGACTGGGCCTGCGCCGGATGTCGAAAGACGAGTTGGTCGGTCTCACGCGCCAAGGGGTGATCAGAACGCCCCGCGAACAGTGGAACCGGACGTGCCGCGTGCTGGACGTCACCGGCAACGCCGCATCGGTGCGGCTGGAGACGCCGTGGTTCGTCGACTACTTCCACATGGGCAAGTTCGGCGAGCGTTGGATCATCGTCAACGCGCTCTGGTACAGCAAGCCCAGGTGATCGCCGCGCCGGGCGTGCCCCGCGATGTAATGGAGCACGTATGCGTCGAATTTCAATGGCGCGACGGCTCCGACGAGCTGGACCTGTTCGCCGCCTGCAGGCGGCCGACCCATTGGTCGCGCGCCGCTCGACTGCCTGCACCGATCAATGGCACGGGCATGGACTTCACCCCGGCTTTCAGCGGCGATGGTCATGCGCTGAACTTCGTCAGCCTGCGTGCCGACAACTCCGCCATGGATCCTGGCAGCGTGCTGAACGGGCAATCAAACCCTACGCCGCACCCGCAATGCTCGTCGACACCGCACTGCGCGAGGCAGGATGCGGCGCTTGAAGCAGCAACTTGAAGGGCCATATGGATCCGCGCACCCTCGACCGTCTCGCTGATCGCAATGGATTCGCGTGCGGCGGTGCGCAAACAAGAACGGGGCCCTGAGGCCCCGTTCCTTTTACCTCACAGCCAATGGATCAAAGCGCCTTCGCCGCCTCGACCACCTTTTCCACGGTGAAGCCGTATTCCTCGAACAGCTTCTCCGCCGGTGCGCTGGCGCCGAACTCGTCGACACCGATCACGGCGCCATCCAGGCCCACGTACTTGCGCCAGAAATCGCTGACACCGGCTTCGATGGCCACGCGCTTGCGGCAGGCCTTGGGCAGCACCGCTTCGCGGTAGGCCGCGTCCTGACGGTCGAACACGTCGGTCGACGGCATCGACACCACGCGGACCTTGTCGCCCAGCTGCTCGGCGGCCTGCGTGGCCAGGCCCACTTCCGAACCGGTGGCAATCAGGATGATCTCCGGCGCGCCGACGCTGTCCTTCAGCACATAACCGCCACGCGCGATGTCCGCCACCTGCTGCGCGCTGCGCGGCTGGTGGGCCAGGTTCTGGCGCGAGAAGATCAGGCAGCTCGGGCCGTCAGCACGCACGATCGCGGCCTTCCACGACACGGCGGACTCCACCGCATCGCACGGACGCCAGACGTCGTTATGCGGGATGTAGCGCAGGCTGGCCAGGTGCTCGACCGGCTGGTGCGTCGGGCCGTCCTCGCCCAGGCCGATCGAATCGTGCGTGTAGACGTGGATCGCCTGCGCGCGCATCAGCGCGCTCATGCGCACGGCATTGCGCGCGTAGTCGCTGAACACCAGGAACGTGGCGTCGTACGGCACGAAGCCGCCATGCAGGCTCAGGCCGTTGCTGATCGCGGTCATCGCGAACTCGCGCACGCCGAAGTAGATGTAGTTGGCGTTGGGGTCGTCGGTGGCGACCGACTTGCTGCCCTTCCACAGGGTCAGGTTGGAGTGCGCCAGGTCGGCCGAGCCGCCGACCAGTTCCGGCAGCAGCGGCGCGAAGGCCTCAATTGCCATCTGTGAGGCCTTGCGCGAGGCCACGACCGGGCCTTCGGCCTGCAGCTTGGCAATGTAGGCGTCGGCATCGGCGATGAAGCCTTCCGGCAGCTCGGCGTGCGAGCGGCGCACCAACTCGGCGGCCTGCTCCGGGTACTGCGCGGCGTAGGTGTCGAACAGGCGGTTCCACTGATCCTCGCGCACGAGGCCAGCGTTGCCGGCGCGCCAGCCATCGGCGATGGCCTGCGGAATCTCGAACGGACCGTGTTCCCAGCCCAGCGCGGCGCGGGTTGCGACCACTTCGTCCTTGCCCAACGGCGCGCCGTGGCTGGATTCCTTGCCCGCCTTGGCCGGCGAGCCAAAGCCGATCGTGGTGCGGCAGCAGATCAGGGTCGGCTTGTCGGTGGATTTCAGCGCGGTCTCGATCGCGGTCTTGATCTCGACGGCGTCATGGCCATCGACGCCGCGGATCACGTTCCAGCCGTAGGCCTCGAAGCGTGCCGGGGTGTTGTCGGTGAACCAGCCATCGGTGTTGCCGTCGATGGAGATCTTGTTGTCGTCCCAGAACGCGACCAGCTTGTGCAGGCCCCACGTACCGGCCAGCGACGCGGCCTCGTGCGAGATGCCTTCCATCAGGCAACCGTCGCCCATGAACACCCAGGTGCGGTGGTCGACGATTTCCAGTTCCGGGCGGTTGAAGCGCTGCGCCAGCAGCTTTTCGGCCAGCGCCATGCCCACGGCATTGGCGAAGCCCTGGCCCAGCGGGCCGGTGGTGGTCTCCACGCCCGGGGTGTGGGTGTTCTCGGGGTGGCCGGCGGTCTTGCTGCCCCACTGGCGGAAGTTCTTCAACTCATCGAGCGGCAAGTCGTAGCCCGACAGGTGCAGCAGCGCGTACTGCAGCATCGAGCCGTGGCCGTTGGACAGCACGAAGCGGTCGCGGTTGAACCACTTGGGGTTGTTGGGGTTGTGGCTGTAGTAATCGTTCCACAGCACCTCGGCGATGTCGGCCATGCCCATCGGCATGCCGGGGTGGCCGGAGTTGGCGGCCTGTACGGCGTCGATGGCAAGGAAACGGATGGCGTTGGCGAGGTCGCGGCGGCTGGGCGTCGTCATGGGGCGGCGTGGGCGTCTGGGAGGCGGAAGGAGGCGCGGCCGGGCCTGGACGGGCGGGCCGGACCCCTATTGTCCCATCCCCGGGGGGCTGTGTCGCCCTTGGCGCCATTCAGCTTCGGCGAATCAACGTCCTACGAGCCGCCGCCAAGGTGAAAAGGGCTTCGGGCCTCGGGGGCGTTGCGGAAAAGCGCGCCATGGGTGCCCGAAACCCGACCCACAACCTCAAGCCCTAGGCCGGCGAATCCGCTTCCCCGCGCGACACCACGGCCGCCGCGGCCAGGTCGCCGGTGACGTTCAGCGTCGTCCGGCACATGTCCAGGAACCGGTCCACGCCCAGGATCAGGCCAATGCCTTCCGGCGGCACGCCCACCATCCCGCAGATCAGCGCCACCACCGGCAGCGAGCCCGCCGGCACACCCGCGGTGCCGATGCCGCCGAGGATGCACACGAACATCACCGTCACCTGCTGCGAGAGCGACAGGTCCACCCCGAAGAACTGCGCCAGGAACAGCACCGTCACGCCCTCGAAGAGCGCCGTGCCGTTCTGATTGGCGGTCGCGCCCACGGTCAGCACGAAGCGCGACACGCGCTTGGGCAAGCCCAGGTCCTCCTCGGCCACGCGCAACGCGGTCGGCAGCGTGGCATTGCTCGACGCGGTCGAGAAGGCCATCACCATCGCCTCCTGCGACCCGCGGAAGAATTTCACCGGCGAGTAATTGCCGACGAACTTCAGCGCCAGCGAATAGGTCACGAACATGTGCAGCGCCAGCGCCAGCACCACCACGCCCACGTAAGCACCCAAGCGCGCCAGCAGGTCCCAGCCGAACAGTGCGGCGAGGTTGAACATGAAGCAGAACACCGCGTAGGGCGCCAGCTTGATCACCATGCCGATCAGCGTCATCGACACTTCGAACAGCCCCTCGATGCCGCGCTTGAGCGTGTCGGCCGCCTCGCTGCGCGTCGCGACCAGGCCAATGCCGAGCATCAAGGCGAAGAACATCACCGCGAGGATCGCGTTGTTGGAAGCGGCGGCCACCACGTTGTCGGGGACGATCGACAGCAGCATGTCCATGCCCTTGGGCTGCTCCGCGCTGCTGCTGATGATCGACTGCGCGCGTTCGGAGCCTTCGGCCAGCATCTGCTGCGCGGCGGCCCGGTCCACCCCCGCGCCCGGCTGCAGCCAGTTGACCAGCACCAGCCCGATCAGCACCGCGATGGCCGATACCACGATGGTGTAGGCCAGCGTGCGCCAGCCCACGCGCCCCAGCGCGCGGATGTCGCCCATCTCGGCGATGCCCACCACCAGTGCCGAAAACAGCAAGGGGATCACCAGCATGAAGATCAGGCGCAGGAACAGCGTGCCCGCCGGCTGGGTTACGTGGCTGGTCAGCCACTGCACCCAGCCCGTATCCGCGCCTGCGCCGTAGTGCACGAACATGCCCAGCAACAGGCCGGAAAAAAACCCGATGGCCATCTTCCAGTGCAAGGGCATCTTGGGCTTGCCCTGGGCAGTGGCACGGGCTTCAGTCATGGTCGGCGTTCCCTTTGTAATCCTCGGAGCTTACCAAACCCGCCTGGGGCGCCTTACCGCTCGGGGTAGAGGGGCGGCAGCAGCACCTGTTCGCGCGTGTTCGCTGGATGCCGCCACTTCGCCCCTTTCGCAAACGCCTCGCGCAATGCCGCACGGGCCGCACGGCCATCGCCGTCGGACCAGCGCGCGCGTTGCAGCAGATCGACCGCTTCCCGCTGGTGCGGATCGGCGAGCAAGTCGCAAACCGCATCCATGCCCGTACAAGGCACAGGCGCCTGCGCCAGCAAGGCATCGGCCACATCCGTCAAACTGCCGGTATCGAGCGCCCGGCGCAGCATCCCGGGATCATTCGCGAGCCCGGACAACGGCGGCGCTCGCGTCAGCGCGCCAGCGTCAACGGGTGCGACCGGCGCCGCCCGGCCGCGTCGATGGCCCAACCACCACATCAGCGTCACCAGCCACAACACGGCAAAGACGACCGTGGCCAGTATCCAGGGCGTACGAAGATCCATGACGTTTTTCGATTGCTCGCTAGCCGAAGGGGGGACGGAGGCGGCTTGCGCGGCGGCCGCGTTTGCGCGCCCGGACGCATTTGCCCCAGGTGTACCCAGGGCGCGGAGTGCCAGCGCCGGCAGGCCCGCCACCTGCGCCCGGCCCAACCCGACATCCCACCAGGACACCCGCACGGCGGGGACACTGATCTCGCCCTCGCGCGTCGGCACCAGGGAAAAGCGCCGGACCTGCCTCACCCGCGGGCGCCCACCCACCAAGGACTCGTCGGTCTTTACCGGGTCGGCAAATACCCGGGCACCGTCAACGGGAGGCAACCGAATGTCGGGCATCTGCGCGGCCGTCGCGCCGTCCGCGGTGATCTCAACCACCAGATCGCTCGCCGTGCCCAGCTGCAGCGTCGCCGGCGTCGCGCGGTACCGCATCGTCAGGGTGTGCAGCGGCAACCAGGGTTGGGGCGCGTTTTCGGGCGGTGCTTTGACTTGCAGGAATCGCGGGCGTGCCTGCGCGGCCAACGCGCCCCCACGGTCGCCGAACAGGTCGTCGAAAAATCCGCCGGCGCCCCGGCCCTCGAAGGTCGCCGCAGGCATCGTCAGCGTGCCGCTGCGCTCGGGCACCAACTGGAAGCGGCGTTCCACCACCACGTAGCGCCGCCCCCCCATGTCGCGCGTGTACTGCGCATCCGTGCCCACGCGCTGCAACGTCGCGTTTTCCGGTGCAGGCTGGTCCAGCTGGCCGGACACCAGCGGCACCGCGGAATACAACCGCACGACCCAGCCGACGGCCTGTTGCACGTAGGGCGATTCGTCATCGGCGTCGCTTTCGATGAATACATCGTCCCCGGCGCGCGCAGGCACCGGCGACCCGTTCGGCCCGGCGATCACGACCAGCGCCATGGGCTCCGTCCGCATGTTTCCAACCGCGAGCGCCGGCACCGTCAGCGTCCCGCTGCGTCGCGGACGCAGGACCACGCCAAAGGAGGCGCGAACCGTCGCTCGCCCGTTTCGCATCTCGAACTCGCGGCGGCTGGTGTTGCCGCTGATCTCGAAGTCGCGCTGCAACGGCGAGAAGTCAGGCGTGGCCGACCCTGGGGCCGTCGCCTCCACGTTCAGCGTGACCGTTTCGCCCGGTCCGATCCTGTCGCGGTCCAGCCATGCGCGTGCCTGGGCGGAGGCTTCGGCAGCGAAGCCGGAGCAGAGCAACGCCACGCACAGCATTGCCCACAGGGTCACGCGCACGCTGGACCGCACGTCGTCCAACGACCTCATGGCGACGCTCCTCCCTGCTGTAGACGACGTTGGTGTTCCAGGCTGAACTTCTCGCGAAGCAATCCGCCCGGATCATCGGGCACGCGTCGCAACCAGGCCTCATTCGCGATTCGGCGCTCGCGCGCTTGCGCGGTTTCCGTGCGTGCTGCCGTGGATTGCGATGCCCGGGCATCACCCCGCTCCGACCCGCGCGTGGGCATCGCCTGCGCCATGCGCGCGCGCTGCGCGGCGTCCGCCTGCGCCTGCCGCGCCGCATCCGCCGGTTTCGCGCTTGGCGCAGGCGCAGTGGCGTCCCCGGAGGCAGGACGTTGCCCTGCAGGAGGCTCCGTCGTGGCTGCTTCCGAAGGACGTGCCGCGCCACCGTCGCCGCTTGCTTGACGGCCGCCCTGGTGGCCATCCGGTGGACCGGACGCATTGCCACTCGCCTCGCCTGTGCCGTCGCGGCCCTGGCCACCGGCGGTCGAGTCCTTCGAGCCACTTTGCCCGGACGATGGTCGCCCTCCTTGCGGACCTGACGTCGACGGGCGCTTCATCGCTGCCTCCACCGCGCGACGGTTGGCAATGGCGTCCGCCATGCCCGGCGCACGCTCCAAGGCCCGGTCGTACGCCTGGATCGCCTCCCGATAGCGTCCCGCCTTCGCCAGGGCGTTGCCCCGGTTGTAGTGTCCATCGGCGCTGTCCACTTGCGCGAAGCCCTTGGCAGCCCCCTCGTAGTCGCCTTGGCGGTAGCGCTGCGTTGCGGCCGCCATGGTCGCGTGTTGGACCTGGTCCTCACGGCGCCACCAGTCGGCCGCCTGCGCCTTGCCCAACGGCAAGCCCACGGCGACGAACAGCGCGGCCATCGCCACCCCGCGCCGGAACAGCGGCAGCACCAGGAGCATGACTACCGGCAACAGCCAATAGCCCTCGTCCTTCCAACGCCGCGCGCGGCGCTCGGTGTCATCCGACTGCGCCGGGCCACGCGCCACCAGTATCCCGAGGTCGCGCAGGTCGGCATCGTCCAGGCTGATGCGTCGGTAGCGGCCACCGCCTGCCGCGGCCAACCGTCGGAGCGACGCCTCATCGAAACCAGACGACGCGGCATCACCCGCGGCAGCGCCGACGCCCAGGGCGGACACGCGGATGCCCGTCGCCGCGGCGGTCGCCGCCGCCGCAATGTCGCTGTCAGTCGCATGGTCGGCCATCACCAGAATGTCGCCACGCGCGTGTCCACCCTGCCTCAGCAGGCGGGTCGACCATGCGATTGCCCGGTCGAGGCGCTGGCCATCCTCCGGCATCACGTCCGGCGCCAAGGCGTCCAGAAGCACAGCCACATTGTTCGCGTCGTCAGTGAGGGGCGCCACGGTGAAGGCATCCCCGGCATAGGCCACCAGGCCGACCTGCCCCCCCTGGCGCAGCTTCAGCAATTCGCCCAATTTGCCCCGCGCCTGCGCCAGTCGCGACGGCGGCAGGTCGCGCTGCAGGGTTGCCGTCGACAGATCCATCGCCACCACCAACGGAGACTGTTGGCGCCACACGGGCTGTTCCGCAAGCCGCCAGCTGGGCCCTGTGAGCGCCAGCACGGCCAACACATAGGCCGCGCCGCCCCACCACCAGCCCCGCCGTCGAGCCGGAGTCTCTGCCGTGGCCAACAGGTGCGGCATCAGCTGGGCATCCACCACGCCCCGCCAAAGGTCAGGGGCGCGCGCGCGCCTAACCGCTACCCACAGCCACAACGGCAGCAGCGTCAGTGCCCACAACCATCCCGGGCGCAGGAGATGCAGCCCACCCATGTCCATGGTCAATGCCCTCTCCGTCGCGAACGCAGGAAGGCCAAAAACGCAAGCAGCAGCGCGGCGCCGAGCGGCCACGGGTAGCGCTCCACGCGCGGACGCATGGCCTCGCCCGGCCGCGCGACAGGTTCGATGCGATTGATTTCCGCGTAGATGCCCGCCAGCTCCACCGCATCCCGCGCCCGGAAGAATCGGCCCCCAGTGCTTGCCGCGATGTCGCCCAGACTCTTTTCGTCAATCTCGTTACCGCCGCCCGGTACCGGCAACTGGAACCCGAACAACGACACGACGCCTTCGCCGCCGAGCGCAATGGTATGCACGCGGACGCCTGCATCCCGGGCCAGCTCCGCCGCTTTCGCGGGTTGCAGCACGCCGGCCGTGTTCACCCCGTCCGTCAGCAGCACCAGCACGCGCTGGCCCTCGGTCTGCCGGCTCAGCCGTTTGACGGCCAGTCCAATGGCATCGCCCACCGCCGTTTCCTGTCCCGCCAAGCCCACCACTGCGTCCTGCAGTTGCTCGCGCAGGGTCTGGTGGTCCAGCGTCAGCGGGGTCAGCACGTAGGCGCTTCGCCCAAACACCAGCAGGCCGACCCGATCACCGTCGCGGCGAGCCAGAAAGTCTGCGATGACAGCCTTCGCAGCGGTGAGTCGATCCACGCGCTGACCGCCCAGTTCCATGTCTGGCTCGCTCATGCTGCCGGACACGTCCAACGCCAGCATCAGGTCGCGGCCGGCATGGGGCGGCTGCACCATGTCCCCGAGCTGTTGCGGTCGCGCGGCGGCGACGCAGAGCAGCACCCAGGCCGACCACGCTAGGGCTCCTGCCGCTAGCAACGGCCGCTTGCTGCCCACCGCGGTCGCTGCACGTTCCAGGCGCGCCCCGAAAGGCACGCGCAGCGCGGAGCCTGGCAAGGGCGCAGGTCGCGCCCACGCGGCGATCAACATCGGCAATGGGATGGCCAGCAGTAGCCACGGCCACGCCACGGAAAAGTCGCGCCATTGCGCGGCATGCGACAGCCAGTCGGTCATCGTGCCGTCATCCATGCGATGAAGCGCATGCGGGCGATGCGCCGCAATGCCGCGACATCCTCCGCCGGCACATCGGGGCGAAACGCCCCATCCAGCAGCAAGCGTCCCTGCGGGCTATCGAACTCCGGTCGTGCCAGCCCCGTGTTGAGCAGGGCCAGCCACGCCTCGCCTTCCAGGCGGTCGGCGCGTGCGTCGTGGCGCCGGGCGGCGCGACGCAACAGTTCCGACATCACCGCCACGTCCTGTGGCGACGTTGCCGCACTTGGGACCGCCTCGTCGAACAGGGCCACAATGCGCGCGTGCCGTCGGCGGCGTGCGTGCCGGCGCCACCCCAGGGCCAGCGCGGCGAGCAACACCGCCAGCGCCACCAGCCACCACCCGGGCGCAGGCGGCCACCAAGGCGGCGGAGCCGGCATGTGAACGTCGCGCAGGACGAGCGGGGCATTCATGCTCATGCGCCCACGCTCCGCGGCCGCCCCAGTAGCGGCAGCCAGGTGTCGCTGGGCGCATCCGTGGACAATGCCTGGACGCGAACCCCGCGGGCAGGCAATGTCGCCAGCGCGGCGCGCACCGGTTCGACAAACGCCGCCTGCCATTGCCTGCGCTGGGCCGGGCTGGCGAGGTCCAGTTCAACCCGCGCGTCGCCGGTCATGAACGGCAACGCGCTCATGGGAGGCTGCATCTCAAGCGGATCGGTCAGGAGCAGCACGATGACTTCGTGGTGCTGGCTGAGCGCCGGCCATTGGGCTTCGGGAACGCTACGGATGCTGGCGGGGTCGGCCAGCACCACCAGCCGAGACCCCGGTCGCGCAAGCCGGCGCGCGTGGTCCAACGCTACCGGCAACCCAAGGTCATCCGGGGGCGGAGCGCTGTACCAGCGCACGAGCGCGTCGAGCGTACGCAGCGCGCCTCGTGTGCCGGCGGCAGGGGCCACCGGCGCCTCGTGTTGCGTGCCCCGCACGGCGCAGATGCGATCACCCTCCTCCGCAGCCGCCCAGGCCGCCAGTGCGCCCGCGCGCGCGGCCTGTACCGACTTGAAGCGGACGCGCGTCCCGAAGTACAGACTGGCGGCGGTGTCGGCCACGACAATCGTCAACCGCTCGCGCTCGGCCTGGAACAATTTCGTATGCGCACGGCCCGTGCGCGCCGTCAGCCGCCAGTCGATGTGGCGCGCATCGTCGCCGGCAACGTACCCACGTGATTCCGCGTATTCCATGCCACGGCCGCGCAGCGGAGACAGCGCGGGGCCCGTCACGCCGAATCGTCCTTGGCGTGCACGCCGACGGCCTTTTGCGACGGCCCTCAGCGCAGCGAGTTCCTGCAGCGTAGGGACGACGCCGTCTTCTCCGTCGCGCGCTTCCGCGCCGTGCTCGGGTGCGGCGCTGCGTCGGCGCACCTTCGCCAGACGTCCCATCAATGGCAAGCGGATGCCCACGGCGTCGACCTCAAGGCAGCGGCACCAACCGCAACAACTCGGCGACCAGCCGGTCGCCATCCCATCCCTCGGCGGTCGCCTCGTAGGACGGCAAGACCCGGTGACGCAGCACGTCGGGCGCGATCGCTCGCACGTCATCGGGCGTGACGAAGTCGCGTCCGGCCAGCCATGCATGGGCACGGGCGCAGCGCTCCAGTGCGATGGAGCCACGCGGACTGGCGCCCCAGCCGATTCGTCGGCCCAGTTGCGGGTCGTATCGCCCCGCATCCCGCGACGCGAGTACCAGTTCGATCACGTAGCGCTCCACCGCCGGTGCGAGGTGCAGCTCCAGGACGCGCGCGCGCGCCTCGAACACCTGCTGCTGCGATATGCGTGCCAGCAGCTCGGTGGCATCGTGCGCAATCGCCTGGCGGGCCTGCTCACGCGCCAGCCGCAGGATTTCCGATTCGGCCTCGATCCGCGGATAACCGATCCGCACATGCATCAGAAACCGGTCCAACTGCGCTTCGGGCAGCGGAAACGTGCCTTCCTGTTCGATCGGGTTCTGCGTGGCCATGACCATGAACAGCGGCGGCAAGGCATAGGTATGCCGTCCGACCGTCACCTGCCGCTCGCCCATCGCCTCGAGCAGTGCCGATTGCACCTTGGCCGGCGCGCGGTTGATTTCGTCGGCCAGCAGGATCGAGTGGAAAATCGGTCCCGGCTGGAATTCGAACCGGCCCTCTTGCGGCCGCCACACCTCGGTACCCGTCAGATCGGCCGGCAACAGATCCGGCGTGAACTGCACGCGGGCGAAGTCCGCTTCCAGGCGTCCGGCAAGCGCGCGGATGGCCGTGGTCTTGGCCAGGCCCGGAGCGCCTTCGACCAGCAGGTGACCGTCGGCCAACAGCGCAACCAGCAGCCGATCGACCAGCGCGGCTTGGCCGATGATCCTGCGACCGAGGTCATCACGTAGCGCCAAAAAGACCTCGTGCAGTTGCGCTGCCTGGGTGTCCGCTGCGTCCATTGCCATTCCATGCCGGGTTTGCCTGGATTTTGACCTATTGGCGGCGGCAAGGTTCACCGGAGCCTTCACCGGTTCAGCTGACCGCCACGCTTTGCGGCGAAGCAGGAATCTTCGTCGTGACTCTCTGGCGAGGAGACAGCACTGCAGGCCCGAAAGACAAAGGGCCCCCAACCGGGAGCCCCTTGCAGATCTGACTGCCAGATGCCTTAGCGCTGCGAGACGCGCAACACCTTCGGCGTGACGAAGATCAGCAGCTCAGCCTTTTCCTTGGAGCGTCCCTTCTTCTTGAACAGGTTGCCCAGGAACGGGACGTCGCCCAGGAACGGCACCTTGGTCACGTCGTTGCGGTCGCGGAACTCGTACACGCCGCCGATCACCACGGTCTGGCCGTCCTCGACCAGCACGGCGGTATTGACGGCGCGCTTGCTGATCTGCGGCACGTCACCGATGGAGGTATTGATGAAACCGTCGATCTCGTCCTTCTTGACGTCCATGTTCAGGAACACGCGGCCGTCGTTGGTGATGGTCGGCACGACCTTCATCTCCAACAGCACGTCCTTGAACTGCACGTTCGGAATCGGAATCGAATTGCCACCCTGCTGCGGGGAAATCGTCACGTAGCCGACTTCCTGGCCTTGGCTGATCACCGCCTCACGCTGGTTCGAGGTCACGATACGCGGATTGGAGATCACCTCGCCGCGGCCCTCCTGCTGCATGGCCGACAGTTCGACGTCCAGCAGGTAACCCGCGTTGAGGATCGACAGTGCCACCGCACCCGCCGGATTGGTCAGGCCCAGGTTGGTCATCAGGCCACGTGTGATCGAGGCAGCCTGTAGCACGGGCGCCACCGGTGCGGCACCCTGGCCACCACCCGCCAGCCAAGCCGCATAGGCCGCGTTGTAGGTATTGATCGCCGTCTGGTTGGCACGGTCGGTGTCATAAACCGACGTACGCGTCCGGGTGTTCGCTTCCAGGTCGCCGCTGTAATAGACGTTGTCGGTGTTGCCGCTCAAGCCGAACTTGGCACCGAGGTCGCGCGAGAAACTCTCCGTGGCGATTACCACGCGCGCCTCGATCACGACCTGGTCGACCGGACGGTCGATCACCCGGACCAGCTCGCGCATCTGCGCGACCTTTTTCGGGATGTCGCTGATCATCAGCGTGTTGGTGCGCTCGTCGGCCACCATGCGACCACGTGGCGACATGAAACCGCTGTCCTGGTTGGCGCCTTGGCCACCGGAACCACCGCTACCGCCAGCGCCGCCGACGCCCTTGGCCTCGGACAGCGCTTTGAAGATCTGCGTGGCGTTGTGGTAGTTGATCTGGATGTACTCGGTCACCGTGTCGACGCGGTTGTCGAGCGCGATGCGGGCGTCTTCCTTGTCCTGCTCGTACTTGGCGATTTCAGCCTGCGGCGCGACCCACACCACGTTGCCACTGCGACGCTTGTCCAGCCCCTTGGCCTGCAGGACGATGTCCAGCGCCTGGTCCCACGGCACGTTGATCAGTCGCAGGGTCACGTTGCCCTGCACCGTGTCCGAGGCCACGATGTTGAGACCGGACTCCTCGGCGATCAGCTGCAGCACCGTGCGCACCGGCACGTCCTGGAAGTTGAACGTCACCGGCTTGCCGCCATACGTCTTGGCGGTCGGTGCGGTGCTGGTGGCGCCCACCGCGCGCGAACCCGCGGCCTTGGCGGAAGCGACCGCCTTTGGCATGACCTCGACGATGTACTCGTTCCCGGTCTGGTAGGCCATGGAATCGAAGCCCCCCTGGGTGTCCAGCACCAACCGCGTGCCGCCACCGGCGGTACGGGCATCGATGCGCTGCACGGGCGTGGCGAAATCGGTCACGTTGAGCGGACGCTGCAACGCGGCCGGTAACTGGGCGTTGCCGACATCGATCACGATCTTCTGACCCTGGTTTTTCAGGTCCGGTGCGGCGCCGTTGCCGTCGAACTTGATCACCAGGCGACCTGAGCCGCCATCACCGCGCTTGAAGTCGATGTTGGACACGTTCACCGTGCCCGCCACCTGCTTGGCGGGGTCCACGGCGGTCGTACCGCCATTGGCCAGCGACACTGGCGCGGCAACGGCAGGCGACGCCGTGGGTGCCCCGGCATGGGCCGCGCTCAATGCCGCGACCACGCCGATCGCGAGGCCGATGCCCCCCGTGCGGAGGATCAACGGACGCCGGTCGGACCGGGAGCGGTTGGCGTTGAAATCGGTCATCTTCCTATCCCCCAGAATCATTGATCTTCCAACGCGACCGTGGCCGGACGTTCCAGCCAACCACCCGCGCCATCCGGCACCAGTTCCACAAGCTCGATGCGGTCCTCGAACACGCCGGTCACGCGACCGTCGCTCTGCCCCATGTAGGCACCGGGCTGCACACGATAGGTCACCTTGTCCGGCGCCATCACCAGCGCCACCAGTCCCGCGCCACGGCCCAGCGTCCCGACCATGTCGAGGCTGTCCAGCGGGAACTGCTCCAGGACCTGTTTGCGACGCGAAGCATCCGGTCGCGGCCCGCTACCGCCACCGTCGTCGGTGAAGGCGGTACTGAACGGGTCACGCAGGGTTTGTGCCGCATACTCGAAGGTTTCGAATTGCTGCATTACCGGCAGCGGGTCCAGCGGCGGCGCTGGACGCGCCTTCACTTCAGCGACCCAGGTTTCCAGGTTGGGCGCGTCGCCCGGCGTGCTGGTCACGCCGCGCGCGCAGCCGCCAAGCAGACCCAGCATCGCGATCGCCAATGCATGCCGCGCCAAGGGCGACAGGCCACGAACAGTCATTTCAGCCATCTCAGCCCCCCCCCTGGCCCGGCGCCGGAGCGGCAGCAGCGCCTTGCTGCGCCGCCTCTTCCGCTTCGTCGAGGTAACGATACGTCTTCACCGTGCCCGCCAGCTCCAGCGGGCTGTTCGGCGTGATCGCGCCGTCCTTGCCCTGGCTGGCGCGCGGGCGCAGTGCGATGTCATGCATCGTCATGATCACGACGCGCGGCAACGAGGCCACGCCGCTGACGAAACCGCCGAACTGGTGGTAGGTGCCCACCATGCGCAAGGCGATCGGCTTCTCGGCGTAGAACTCCTTGGGCTGTTCCGGTCCGGGCTGGAACAGTTCGTTGGTGATGCCCGTCGCCAGCGCTGTCTGGGAGATGTCGACGATCAGGTCGGGCATCTCGGTCTTGCTCGGCAACTGGCGCAGCATCTGCTGCAGCTGCTGCTCCATCTGCGCCAACTGCTGCTTCAGCGGCTCAAGGTTGGCCGCGCGCCCCTGCTTGGTCTCGAATTCCGACCGCAGATCGGCCTCCTGGCGCTCCAGCCCCTGCAACTCGGTGCGCTTGTCGGCGACGAACAGGTACCAGGCCAGGCCCACGATGATCGCGGCCACGATGACGCAGAAGCCAATCTTGGCCTGCCGCGGCCAAGCGCCCATGTTGTTGAAATCGAGTTCCTTCAGTGAAACCTTCTTCTGGCTCACGACGAGGCTCCTGTGGCGGGCGCTGCAGTAGTCGGTGGCGGTGCGGGCGTCGTCGACGCAGGCGCAGCAGGCGGGGTCGGCGTTGCCGGGGCCGTGCCCGCAGGTGCCGTACCTTCAGCCGCGGGAGCGGGTGCCGCCGGCGCGTCAGGCACGCCATCGCCGTCCTCATCCTTCGGCGCGTTCGGATTCGCCAGCTTGACCTGCAGGCTGAACATGTACGGCAGGCCCTTGTCGGTACCCTTCGCCTCGATGATCGACAGTTCGGGGTTGGTCATCCAACCCGAGCTTTCGAGGTTCCGCAGGTAGGTGGACACGCGCGCGTTGGACTGCGAGCGACCCTCCAGCGTGAGCATCTCGGCATCCTGCTTGATCGAGGTCAGGATCACGCCATCGGGAATGGTGCGCACCAGCGAATCAAACAGGTGCACCATCTGCGAGCGGTTGGCCTGCAGTTGCTCGATGACTTCCTTGCGAGCCAGCAGCTTGGCCTTCTTCTTGTCCAGTTCCTCGATCTCGACGATCTGCTTGTCGACCTCGGTAATGCGGTCGCGCAGGAACTGGTTGCGCTCGTTCTGGCCGCTGATCTGGCTGCTGTAGAAGCTGATGATGAGGAACGACAGCAGCACCGCGCCCAGGGCCGACAGCCCGAGCATGGTGGCGAATTCCTTCTGCCGCTGCTTGCGGCGCTCGGCGCGCCAGGGGAGCAGGTTGATCCGTGCCATCAGTCGAAGCTCCTCAGTGCCAGGCCGCAGGCGATCATCAGCGCCGGGGCGTCCTGCGCCAGTGCGTGAGCCTGCACGCGCGGACCCAGCGTCATCTGCGCCAGCGGATTGGCGACCGCGGTCGGCACGCCCAGTTGCTCCTCCACCATCTGGGCAATGCCCTGGATGGAAGCGCCGCCACCGGCGATGACGATCTGGTCGACACGGTTGAACTCGCTGCCGGCATAGAAGAACTGCAGCAGGCGGCTGATCTGCTGGACCATGGCCTCCTTGAAGGGCTCCAGCACCTCGGTTTCGTAACTTTCGGGCAAGCCGCCCTGGCGCTTGGCCAGGCCCGCCTCCTCGTAGCTGAGGCCGTACCGGCGCATCACTTCGTCGGTGAGCTGCTTGCCACCGAACACCTGCTCACGGCTGTAGATGGTGCGGCCGTTGCGCAGCACGTTCAGCGTGGTCATGGTCGCGCCCGAGTCGATCAGCGCCACCAGGCCGTCACGCGGCGTCTTCAGCTGGTCGGCGATCAGGGCGAAGGCGTTCTCGATCGCGAAGGCCTCGACGTCCATGACCTTGGGGGTCAGGCCGCCCAGTTCCAGCGCGGAGGATCGCACCTCGACGTTCTCGGCGCGGGAAGCCGCGAGCAGCACCTGCACCGATTCAGGGTTGTTGGGCATCGGCCCGAGCACCTCGAAGTCGAGGTTCACTTCCTCGATCGGGTACGGCACGTAGTTCACCGCCTCCAGCTCCACCTGGGACTCGAGGTCGTCCTCGTCCAGATCGGCCGGCATCGGGATGATCTTGGTGATGACCGACGAGCCGGCCACCGCCGCCGCCGCGAACTTGGCGCGGGTGCCCGAGCGCGCCACGGCACGCTTGATGGCGTCACCCACTGCCTCGACCTCGACGATGTTCTTCTCGACCACTGCGTTGGGCGGCAGCGGCTCCACCGCATAGTGCTCCACCCGGTAGCGGTTGCCCGACCGGGACAGCTGCAACAGCTTTACTGCCGTCGAACTGATATCCACGCCGACCAGGGCCGGCTGGCTTTTCGTGATGACGCCCACAATATTCTCCCCTTGCCACAAGCGCTTGCGCGCACTTTGTGTGGCCGCGTCTTAAATAACGGACTTTCCCCCGGCTGGCAACCACTTCTTGTCAGAAACTGACGAGCCGATTCCGTCTTTCCCCCTCAACGGCAATTGGAACCGTGACCGGACGCCTAGGTCCGACCCCTACCTCATCTATACTCCTCCGCCAATACACCCGCAATCGGACCGCCCCCCAGATGCCCCCATTCCGCCGCCTGTTCCGCTGGGCGTTGGCCGCCGCTGCCGGCCTGTTTCTGCTGGGCCTGGTCGCCCTTGGCGTCCTGTATTACCTGATCGTGCCCAACCTCCCGGACGTGGAAACCCTGCGCGACGTGGAGATGCAGGAACCGATGTACGTCTATTCGCGGGACGGCAAGCTCATGGCCCTGTTCGGCGAGACGCGCCGCTACCCGGTCAAGATCGAACAGGTCCCCGCGCGGCTGAAGCAGGCCTTCATTGCGATCGAGGATGCGCGGTTCTACCAGCACCATGGCGTGGACTACAAAGGCACCGCCCGCGCGGTGTGGCTGTTGGCTACCACTGACGGCAAGCGGGTGCCGGGCGGCTCCACGATCACCCAGCAGGTGGCGCGCCAGTTCTATCTCAGCTCCGAGGTCAGCTACACCCGCAAGCTGACCGAAATGGTGCTGGCGATGCGCATGGAGCGCGAACTGAGCAAGGACGAGATCTTCGAGCTGTACCTCAACAAGAGCTTCTTCGGCAACCGCGCCTACGGCGTGGCGGCGGCGGCCGAGTTCTACTACGGCAAGAAGCTGGCCGACCTGTCGCTGGACGAGATGGCCTCGCTCGCGGGTATTCCGAAGTTCCCGTCCAGCGGCAATCCGCTGAGCAACCCCGAGCGCGCCAAGGAGCGCCGGGATTACATCCTGTCGCGGATGGCCGAGTTGAAATTCGTGCCGCGGGCCGAGGCCGAGGCCGCCAAGGCCGTGCCGATGCATGCCTCGCCGCATGAGCGCCCGGTGGAAGTGGAAGCGCCGTACATTGCCGAGATGGTGCGCCAAGCCATGGTGGACAAGTTCGGTGCCGAGGCGCTGACCAAGGGCTACCACGTCACCACCACCATTGACCCGACCCTGCAGACGGCGGCCGACAAGGCGCTGCGCGATGGCCTGCATACCTACGACGTGCGCCACGGCTGGCACGGCGTGGAGAAGCACATCGACCTCGCCGCGGGCGAGAGCGCCCCCGAGGCCCGCAGCCACCTGCGCGGCATCAGCCGGCAGGCCGCGCTGCGGCCGGCCCTGGTGCTTGCCACGGCGGAGCGTGCCGCCACGGTGGTGCTGGCCGATGGCACCACCGTTGAACTGGGTCCCGATCAGGGCTGGGGCGGTCGCAACCCCGCCAGCCTGGTCAAGCGCGGCGACATCGTGCGCGTGACCCGGATCGAGCCCCCCGCCGATGCAAAGCCCGGTACCGCGACGCCGCCCCGCTACCGCCTCGCGCAGGTGCCGCGGGCACAGGCCACCCTGGTGTCTCTGGACGCCGACACCGGTGCCCTGCGCGCGCTGTCCGGCGGTTACAGCTATGCCGGCAACAAGTTCAACCGCGCTACGCAGGCGCGCCGCCAGCCCGGCTCCAGCTTCAAGCCGTTCGTCTACGCCGCTGCCATGGAGCGCGGGTTCAATCCCGCCTCGATCGTGCTGGACGCTCCGGTGGTGTTCAAAGACCGCCGTGGCCATGTGTGGCGCCCGCAAAACGACACCGGCAACTTCGCGGGTCCGATGCGGCTGCGCGAGGCCATGGTGCAGTCGCGCAACCTGGTCTCGGTGCGCATGCTGGACGCGATCGGCGTGGATTACGCGCGCAAGTACATCAGCCATTTCGGCTTCCCCGAGTCGGACCTGCCGCCCAACCTCTCGATGTCGCTGGGCACGGCTTCGTTGACCCCGATCTCCGTGGCGCAGGGCTATGCCGCCTTTGCCAACGGCGGCTTCCGCGTCACGCCTTGGTTCATTGACGAGGTCAAGGACCGTGACGGCGCCGTTGTGTTCAAGGAAACGCCTGCGGTGGCCTGTCGCACCTGCGCGGCGGGTGCCACCACCGTGACCGCAGCCCCGGCCTCTACCACCGTGGTCGACGGCTTCGACCTGGGCCCGTCGGGCGGCACCCCCGCCGCGAGCCAGCCAGCGGCGAAGCCCGAGGCCAAGCCGGCCCCGGCGGCGGCCCCGCTGGACCTGAGCAAATTGACGCTGGCACCGCGTGCCATCGACAACCGCATCGCCTACCAGATCGTGTCGATGCTGCGCGACGTGGTCCTGCGCGGCACCGGCACCGCCGCCAAGGCGTTGGGCCGCGAGGACGTGGGCGGCAAGACCGGCTCCACCAACGACCACCGTGACGCCTGGTTCTCGGGCTTCGGGGGGCCGCTGGTGACGACCGTATGGGTCGGCCGGGACAACTTCCAGTCCCTGGGCTACCGTGAGTACGGCGGCAAGGCGGCGCTGCCGATCTGGATCGATTACATGCGCGTCGCCCTGAAGGACCAGCCGATCCGTCCCAACGATCCGCCCGATGGCATGGTGCAGGTGTCCGTCGGCCCGGGTGGCCGCCTGATCCCGGCCGCCGGCGGTATTGTTGAATGGGTCAAGGCGGAAGATCTGGAGCGCATGGACACCTACGTCGACTACGGACCGGAAGAAGCAGAAGCCCCGACAGAAGAGTCATTTGACATCTTCTGACGTGTGCTAGGGTTTGAAGGCCGGCCCCTGTGGCCGGCCGCGGCGGTTTCCGCCTGCGTCGTGCCGCCGCGGAGGTTCCTGTGCGCCACGCCCACCTGCACATGCAGACCCGCACCCGCGAGCGCCGCCATCGGCTGGCGCACGAGGCCGCCCGCCTGATGGCCGAGGGGGGCATCCGCGACTTCCACCAGGCCAAGCTCAAGGCGGCGGCCCGGCTCGGCATCCATGACGATGCGTCGCTGCCTCGCAACCGCGAGATCGAGGAGGCGCTGCGCGAGTACCAGCGCCTGTTCCAGCCCGGCAACCTCGAAGCCATCCGCCAGCGTCGCGAGGCGGCGTTGCGGGCCATGGCCTTCTTCGCTGGGTTCGACCCACGCCTGGTCGGCCCGGTGCTGGAAGGCACCGCCGACACCCGCAGCCCGGTCGCCCTGCACCTGCATGACGACGACCCGGACGCAGTGCCGCGCTTCCTGGACCAGCACGGCATTCCCGCCGAGGCGCGCAGCCGTCACCTGCGCCTGGATCGCGAACGTGAAGGCGATTTCCCCGTGTGGGTGTTCAGCGCCGAGGACCTCGCGTTCGACGTGACGGTGCTACCCCGCACCGTGCTGCGCCAGGCGCCGCTGTCGAGCCTGGACGAGAAACCGATGCGGCGCGCCTCGGCCGCGCAACTCCAGCAGTTGCTGGTAGACGAGGACATCAGCGGCTTTGAACAGGCGCGGGACTGATCCGGCGCCTTGGCCTTTCTGGCGCGAACGCGAAAGGGCCAACGGGGATACCCGCCCCAGCGCTCGGCCGTCGACCGATCAGCGGGCTACGCCAGTCGGTGCTTGCCGCGCCGGTGCCTGGCGTAACCAAACACGTTGAGCTCGATCACGACGAAGGCCAACAACCACAGCAACGCGTCCCAGGCATCCAGCCAGGCATGCAATGGCTCAGGCCCCGTGGCGCCTTCGATGGCCCACGCCAGCAGGAAGCCGACCAGGGCCGTGTAGAGCACGATCGCGCACACGCGGCGCATGCGATGCAACCGCATCGCGTCTGGCGGCAATCGCACTTCCAGCTCCAGCAGGGCCACCACGCCCAGCCACACCATCTCGTTGGCGAAATCCAGCCACTCGCCTTCCGTGGCGTAGCCAATGCAAGCGCCTAGCACGGCCAGCGCCGCGACAGCGCGCACGCCATGCAGCGCAGGACGCCAACGCGGCGGCAGCGACCATCCGCCCGTCTCCCACTCGAACAGCATCAGCAGGATCAGCCAGGCCGCGGTGTCGACCAGTTCGGTCAGCCGCCCGTACAGCGCATACAGCACCACGTCGCCGGCCAGCAGCGCATACATCAGCCACTTGAAAACGACGAAGCCGCGGCGAGGCCGCGGCTCCATCATCGCGTCGGCGCGTGCGCCGGCCAGCGTTTGCGCCATGCGGATCAGCGCTGGTCGATGTCCACGTAATCGCGCACCGGCGAACCGGTGTAGATCTGGCGCGGACGGCCGATGCGGGCTTCCGGATCGGTCTGCTGCTCCAGCCAGTGGCTGACCCAGCCGGCGGTGCGGGCGATGGCGAACATGACCGTGAACATCTCGGTCGGGATGCCCAGCGCCTTGTAGATGATGCCGGAGTAGAAGTCGACGTTCGGGTAGAGCTTGCGCTGCACGAAGTACTCGTCCTTCAGCGCGGCCTCCTCGAGCTTCATCGCGACCTCGAGCAGCGGGTCGTTGATGCCCAGTTCGCCCAGCACCTTGTGGGTCATCTCGCGGATGATCTTGGCGCGCGGGTCGAAGTTCTTGTAGACGCGGTGGCCGAAGCCCATCAGGCGGAAGCCCGACTCCTTGTCCTTGGCCTTGGCGATCGCCGAACCGACGTTCTCCGGACGGCCAATCTCTTCCAGCATCTTGAGCACGGCTTCGTTGGCACCGCCGTGGGCAGGTCCCCACAGCGCAGCCACGCCGGCCGCCACGCTGACGTACGGGTTGGCACCGGTCGAACCGACCAGGCGCACGGTCGAGGTCGAGGCGTTCTGCTCGTGGTCGGCGTGCAGGATGAACAGCAGGTCCATGGCCTTGGCGGCCATCGGGCTGAGCTCCAGCGGCTCGGACGGCACTTCCTTCATCATGTGCAGGAAGCGCGTGGTGTACTCGAGGTTGTTCTTCGGGTAGCGGATCGGCCAGCCGATCGAATAGCGGTAGCAGGCGGCGGCGATCGTCGGCACCTTGGCCAGCAGGCGGATCGCGGCCAGGCGGCGCTGCTCCGGATCCTCGAGGTCGAGGTCGTTGTGGTAGAAGCTCGCCAGCGAACCGAGCATGCCGGTGAGCATGGCCATCGGATGCGCGTCGTGGCGGAAGCCGTACAGGAACGTGCGGAAGGCCTCGTGCATCATCGTGTGATGCGTGACCTCATGCTCGAACGAGGCGAACTGGTCCTTGTTCGGCAGTTCGCCGTGCATCAGCAGGTAGGCGACCTCGAGGAAGCTCGAATGCTCGGCCAGTTGCTCGATCGGGTAGCCGCGGTACAGCAGTACGCCGGCGTCGCCATCGATGTAGGTGATGGCCGACTTGCAGCTGGCGGTGGCGCCGAAGCCCGGGTCATAGGTGAAGCACCCGGTTTCCTTCGTCAGCTTGGCGATGTCGATGCAGGGCGCGCCCAGGGTCGGGTGCTGCACGGGCAGGACGACGCTCTTATCGCCAGCGGCAAGGGTGACCTGGGTCAGGCCAGACTTGGAATCGGACACGAAGCACTCCTCGGTCTGCGTACGGCGGAAAACCACGGTACGTAAGGGGGAAGGGAGCAGGTCGACCCGGCGGCGGATGCCCAGCCGGCCCGGACTTGCGATCAAGAATTATCGCACACTGCCCCTGAGTCGGGACTCTGACTTTAGTCAGGCGGCGGCGCTTCCATTCCATTCGCGGCGCGCACTGGGCGTATGGCCGGAAATGCAAACGGCCGCCCGGAGGCGGCCGTCTGGCATCGCAAAGCGGAGGCGATTACTTGCCGTAGCGCTTGCGGAACTTGTCCACGCGACCGCTGGTATCCACGATCTTGTGCTTGCCCGTGTAGAACGGGTGCGAGGCCGACGAAATATCGACCTTGATCAGCGGGTACTCATTGCCGTCTTCCCACTTGACCGACTCCTTGGAGCCGAGCGTCGAGCGGGTGAGGAACTGGTAATCAGTGGTGACGTCCTGGAAGACGACTTCGCGGTAATCGGGATGAATGCCGGCCTTCATGGCTCACACCAGTAGCTAAACAGGAAAGAGCGGCATTGTAGCCAGCTTCGCGACCGCGGGCAACCCCTACCCTCACCCGGCCGCGAGCGCGGCGCGGATCAGGCCCTGGAAACGGGTCTGGTCATACCGCAGCAGCACCCGGGCGTTGTCCGGGCGCCCGGTCTGGCGGTTCCAGTCCACCACCGTGGCGCCGCGGGTGTGCCGACCTTCGAGTTCCACTACCACCGGACGTTCGACCATCTCGGTGGCACCCTCGGGCTGCAGCGCGAACGCCATCGCCAGCGCATCGGCCGAATGCCAGTAGGCGCCCCGGCGATCAGCCGACCATTCGCGGGTCTTGCGCGAGATGGCGTCGTAGAATCGCGCGCGCGGCGCATCGACCCGCAGCCACTCCAGCACGTCGTCATGCAACAGACCGTGGGCGATGGTCGCCTCCCAGTCGGCCAGGTCGAGATGCGGGAATGCACCGAACACGACGTGCGCCGCTTCCGGATCGAAGGCGATGTTGAACTCGGCAGCCGGCGTGATGTTGCCGTGCGCGGTGACCGCGCCCCCCATCACCACCAGGCGTGCCACGCGTTGCGGCAGCGTCGGGTCCAGGCGCAGGGCGAGTGCGATGTTGGTCAACGGACCCAGCGCGACCAGCAACAGGCGGCCGGCATGCTCGTGCGACGCGCGCAGGATGGCCAGCGCGGCATGCTCGGCTTGCGCCTGCGTGGTGGCGGGCACGTAGCCGATGTCGCCAAAGCCGTCCTGGCCGTGCACGTGGGCGGCATCTTCGGCGTCATGCACCAGCGGCGAGGCACAGCCGGCGAACACCGGCACGTCCATGCCCGCGACCTCGCACAACTTGAGCGCATTGGCGACGGTGTGCCGCAGCCCCACGTTGCCCGCGGCGATGGTGAGGCCGACCACGCGGTGGCGCGTGTCGTTGAATGCCATCAGCAGGGCCAGCGCGTCGTCCACGCCGGGATCGGTATCGATGAGCAGCGGAATCGTGTCGGTCATTTTTGGATTATGCGCGTTTCGATCGACCGTGCCGCCGATCGCGGCCGCATCCGCAGCACCTTTCCGGCGTTAAGCGGTGGTCGGCGTTGGCAGGTCGCTGCGCGCCACGGGTCCGCCTCACTGCCGACTTACCACTACGCGGACGCGTAACGCGCCGCCCCGCCGATCCAGCGGGTGACGATGCGCTCGGCAGTGTCCGGCGCCTCGACCAGCAACCGCTCACCCAGGTGCTGCACGCGCGGCAGCAGGTCCGCGTCGCGCGCGAGGTCCGCGACGCGGAAGGCCGCCAGCCCCGTCTGGCGGGTACCGAGGATTTCGCCAGGGCCGCGCAGCTCCAGGTCCTTTTCTGCGATCACGAAGCCGTCGTTGGTTTCGCGCATGGTTTCCAGGCGTTGCCGAGCCAGCTGGGAGAGCGGCGGCTGGTACAACAGCACGCAGCTGGACACGGCGCTGCCGCGCCCCACCCGACCACGCAACTGGTGCAGCTGCGCCAGCCCCAGCCGCTCCGCATTCTCGATGATCATCAGCGAGGCGTTGGGCACGTCCACGCCCACCTCGATCACGGTCGTGGCCACCAGCAGGTCAATGTCTCCCTGCTTGAAGGCCTGCATGGCCGCCTGTTTGTCGGCCGCTTTCATGCGGCCGTGGACCAGTCCGACGCGCAGGTCGGGCAGCTGCCGGCCCAGTTCTTCGTAAGTCGACTGCGCGGCCTGCGCGACGACTTCGTCACTGTCATCGATCAGCGTGCACACCCAATAGGCCTGCCGCCCCTCGGCGCACGCCTTGCGGATGCGATCGACGAGCTCGGGCCGGCGCTCCGCGCCCAGGGCCACGGTCTGCACCGGGGTACGACCGGGTGGTAGTTCGTCGATGGCCGACACGTCCAGGTCGGCATACGCGGCCATCGCCAGCGTGCGCGGAATAGGCGTGGCGGTCATCACCAGCTGGTGCGGCACGACCTCGATGCGGTCGCGGTCCCCCTGCGCCAAAACGCCCGCCCCCTTGTCGCGCAGCGCCAGCCGCTGGTGCACGCCGAAACGGTGTTGCTCGTCGACGATGGCCAGGGCCAGGTCGTGGAAGGACACGCCTTCCTGCATCAAGGCATGGGTGCCGACCACCACTTGCGCCTCGCCCGACGCCACCGCCGCGAGTGCCTGTGTACGCGCGCGGCCGGTCACCTTGCCGGCCAGCCAAGCGACCCGGACCCCCAGCGGCTCCAGCCAGCCGCGCAGGTTGTGCAGATGCTGTTCGGCCAGCAGTTCCGTGGGGGCCATCAGCGCAGCCTGTCGACCAGCGGCCACCGCCATCATCGCCGCCATCGCGGCCACCACGGTCTTGCCGGACCCCACGTCACCCTGGACCAGGCGAAGCATCGGCGAAGGCCGCGCGAGGTCATTGCGCACCTGTTCAAACACGCGCTGCTGCGCGCCGGTCAGGGCAAAGGGCAGTGACATCCGCAGACGCTCGGCCAGCGACGTATCGCGCAGCACCACGGCGGCATGCGCCTGCTGGGCAATGCGCTGGCGCCGCAGGCTGAGGTGATGCGCCAGCAATTCCTCCAGCGCCAGGCGCCGCTGCGCCGGATGCGTGCCGGCCAGCAGGGCGCGCACATCCGCGTCCGGCGGGGGGCGGTGCATGGTCAGCAGGGCCTCGCGCAACGTGGGCAACTGCCACTCACGGCGCAAGGGCTCGGGCAACAGCTCCAGGGCATCCGCCGCGGGCAGGCGATCCAGCGCCAGCCCGATCAGACGGCGCAAGGTGGCCGGGCCAATGCCCTCGATGGCGGAATACACCGGATCCAGCGAGTCGCCCAGCGCCTCATCGGCCTCGCTGACGATGCGATAGCTGGGGTGGACGATTTCCAGCCCGTGCTGGCCCGGACGCGGCGTGCCGTAGCAGCGCACACGAACACCGGCGCGGAATTGCGCGACCTGCGCCGCGCGAAAATGAAAGAAGCGAAGCACCAGGGTGCCGCGCGACTCGTCGCTGAGTGCCACCCGCAACATCGGACGGAAACGGAAGCCGCGATCCACGGCCTCCACCTGCCCTTCCACCTGGGCGGCCACACCCGGCTGGAGCGCCGCGATGGGCGTCAGTTGGGTGCGGTCCTCATACTGCCGCGGCAGTTGCAGCCACAAATCCTGCAGCGACAGCAGGCCGCGAGCCGCGAGCTTCTCGGCCACCTTCGGCCCACAACCGGGCAACGCGGTGAGCGGCGTTTCGCCAACCGCCGCCAAGGCGGGCGCGGGTCGCTGCGCGCGCGCCATCAGGCGATGCCCCGCGCCGGCAGGCCAAGCGCCCATGCGCCACGCGCACGGGACCTCAAGGTCCAGGACGCGGCGCGGAACGGGCTCAGTCGAGCACCATCACCGCATCGACCTCGAACAGCACACCGCGGGGCAGCCCCGACACCTCGATGGTGGAGCGTGCGGGGAACGGCGCATTGAAGTACTCGCCCATCACCGCGTTGACCGTGGCGAACTCGCCCAGGTCGGTGAGGTACAGCCCCAGGCGCACGATCTTTTCCAACGAGCCGCCGGCGGCCTCGCAAACAGCAACGAGGTTGTCGAAGGCGCGGCGTGCCTGCGCGTCGATGCCCCCTTCGACCACCAGGCCGGTGGCCGGGTCGAGCGGGATTTGCCCGGAAAGGTACACGGTGTTGCCGGCGCGCACGGCCTGCGAATACGGGCCGATGGCAGCGGGCGCCTTGTCGGTATGGATGATCTGGCGGGACATGGGGGCTCCTCGGGAACCAGCGTGCAATGCCCCAGTTTAGCGGAATGCCGGCTCCGCCCGCCGGCAGCGCTTCAAAGGCGTTGCACGCCCAGCACGACGCCCAATCGGCGTACGCGCCGCATCACGTCGGCGAGATGGCGGCGATCGCGCACCTCGACTCCGAAGCGCATCACCGCCATGTTGGAATCGCGCTCCAGGTACTCCACGCGGTCGATGTTGGAGTCGGCCTCGGCAATCGCCGCGGCGACCTGCGCCAGCGCACCCGGCCGGTTGTCAACTTCGATCTTGAGCGCGGCGCCGAAGTGGCCTTCGACCTTGCGGTCCCAGCCGATGGGCACCCAGCGATCGGGCGACTTCCGGTAATCGCCCACGTTGGGGCAATCGAGTCGGTGCACCACGATGCCCTTGCCCGCCGTGTGGTAACCCATGATGTCGTCGCCGGGTACGGGCAGGCAGCAGTTGGCGAAGCTGATCACCCCGCGCTCGCGGCCGGTGATGAGAATCAGGTCCTCTGCCAGCGGCCCGCGCTCCTTGCGTCGCTCCAGTTTCTCCGGCGCCGTGCGCACCAAGGCCTGCGCGACCTGCGTCGGCATGCGGTTGCCCAGCGCGATGTCGGCCAGCAACGCCTCCAGCCGCGCGTAGCGCTGTTCGGCCAGGTAGGCCTCCATGCGCACGGCCGGCACGCGCTCCAGCGAGGTCTGCAGCACCTCCAGCGCGCGATCGAGCATGCGATGGCCGAGTTGCACCGCGTCCTCGTGCTCCAGCTGCTTGAGCTGCTGGCGGATCGACGTACGCGCCTTGCCGGACACCACGAACTCCAGCCACTGCGGCTTGGGCGTGGATGACTTCGCGGTGACGATCTCCACGCGCTGGCCGCTGGACAGCTTGCTGCGCAGCGGCACCAACTTGCCGTCCACGCGCGCGGCGACGGCCCGGTTGCCCACGTCGGTGTGCACCGCATAGGCGAAGTCGAGGGCCGTCGAATTGCGCGGCAACGCCAGGATGTCGCCCTTGGGCGTGAACAGGTACACCTCGTCCGGGAAGAGGTCGACCTTGACGTTCTCGAGGAATTCCAGCGACGAGCCAGTGGCGTGCTGCGCCTCCACCAACCCGCTGATCCAGTCCTGCGCGCGGTTCTGCGCACTGGTGGGGCCCTCGCCCCCATGCTTGTAGGACCAGTGCGCCGCGATGCCGCGTTCGGCGATCAGGTCCATTTCCTCGGTGCGGATCTGCACCTCGATGGGCGAGCCGTAGGGCCCGAACAGCACGGTGTGCAGGGACTGGTAACCGTTGGCCTTGGGAATCGCGATGAAATCGCGGAAGCGCGCATCAAGCGGCTTGTAGGCGGCATGCACCACGCCCAGTGCGTGGTAACAATCGGGCACGCTGCGCAGCACCACGCGGAAGCCGAACACGTCCATTACCTGGGCAAAGTTCTTGTGCTCGGCGCGCATCTTGCCGTAGATGCTCCACGGCGACTTCACCCGGCTGACCAGCCGATGGACCAGCTTCTCCTTGGCAAGCCTTTGCGCCAGAGTGGCCTCGATCTGGATCAGCGCCTCGCGCCGCACCACCGGCTGGGTGCGGATGCGCTTCTCGATTACTGCGTGCCGCCACGGGTACAGGGCGCGGAAGCCCAGGTCCTGCAGTTCGGCCTTGATCAGGTTCATGCCCAGACGCTGGGCAATGGGCGCGTAGATTTCCAGCGTCTCGCGCGCGATGCGCTGCCGTGCCTCGGTGCTCTGCGCGCCCAGCGTGCGCATGTTGTGCAGTCGGTCGGCCAACTTGATGAGGATGACCCGCAGGTCCCGCGCCATCGCCAGCAGCATCTTGCGGAAGCTTTCGGCGGCAGCTTCCTGCCGGTCACGGAACTGCAGCTTGTCCAGCTTGGTGACACCGTCCACCAACTCGGCCACCGTGTCGCCAAACTCGGCGACCAGGCCGTCGTAGGTCAGCGGCGTGTCCTCGATGGTGTCGTGCAGGATCGCCGCCACCAGGGTCTCGACGTCCAGGCCCTGCTCGGCCAACACCTGGGCCACGGCCACCGGGTGCGTGATGTAAGGCTCACCCGACTTGCGCGTCTGCCCCTCGTGCGCGTCGGCCCCCACCCTCCAGGCACGCCGGAGCAGGCGCAACTGGTCAGGCGGCAGGTACGCGGCCACGCGCTCGAGATCACGCACATACCCCGGCACGCCTACGTCGTCGGACGCGTGCGCCGGGGCTGGATGCAGGGCGGTCTCGCGAGGGTTCATGCTGGCAATCTACGCGTGCGGGCGCCGAGCGGCAACGCACGCCTGAACGACGAAAACGACACGGCCCCGCACTGGCGGGGCCGCTGCCATCAGCTCACGCGCCGGAGCGCGTGAAGGGAGACTCAGTCGTCGCCCTTCGACATGTCGTCGTCGGCCACCACTTCGGCGGCGGCCCACTCCAGCGCCTCGCGCTCCTTGCGCTCGCGCTCGGACTTCTCCACCGCGTCGATGTATTCGAGGTCGATGCGGCGCGCGGCGATTTCACGCAGGGCGAGGACGGTCGGCTTGTCATTGGCCTCGCTGTTGTCCAGCTGCGGCTCGACGCCGTTGGCCAGCTGGCGCGCACGCTTGGCGGCCATCATGACGAGTTCGAAGCGGTTGTTGACCACTTCCAGGCAATCTTCAACGGTGATGCGGGCCATGGGGCTCCTGGCGGCCGAGGGCCGTCCATACAGACTCGGTGGGACCGGGAATTATACGGGCGACCGGGCTTTCGGTGCAACTCATTGTTTCCACGATGGTTTTCGCGTGCCTGGGCGCGCACTCCACCGGCAACGCGCTGGAAACTTCGGCCGTGTCCCCTCGAATGCGCCCCTGCTGGCAGCGACGCGGGCAACGGTCCGGGTTGAACCGCGGCTCAGTCGGACAACAGCGCCGTGATCAGCCGCCCGTGGCGCGCTACCTGCTGCTCGCGGCGCAGGCGGCTGGCCGTGAACACCGAACACATCTCGTCCACGGCCACCGCGAAGTGCTCGTTGACGATGACGTAGTCGAACTCACCGTAATGCGACATCTCCTCGCGCGCGGCCGCCAGCCGTTGCTGGATCACCGCCTCGGAGTCCTGCCCGCGGTTGCGCATGCGCTGCTCCAGTGCCTCACGCGAGGGCGGCAGGATGAACACGCTGACCGCGCCCGGCACCTTGTCGCGCACCTGGCGTGCACCCTGCCAGTCGATCTCCAGCAGCACGTCCTTGCCGGCGTTGAGCTGCGGCTCGACCGACTGGCGGGCGGTGCCCTTCCAGTCGCCATGCACCAGCGCGTGCTCGAAGAAGTCACCGGCCGCGACCATGGCTTCGAACTCGTCCTTGCTGACGAAGTGGTAGTGCTCGGCATGGCGCTCGCCCGGGCGCGGCTGGCGCGAGGTGAACGAGATCGACAGGGCGATGTTGGGGTCGCGCGCCAGCACCGCATTCACGATGCTCGACTTGCCGGCGCCCGAGGGCGCCGCGACGATGAACAGGGTTCCGCGCATGGTCATTCGATGTTCTGGATCTGTTCGCGGACCTGGTCGATCAGGACCTTGAGTTCAATGGCCGCGGCCGAGGTACGGGCATCCACCGACTTGGAGCCCAGGGTGTTCGCCTCGCGGTTGAATTCCTGCAGCAGGAAGTCAAGCCGGCGGCCGACCGCTTCCTTCAGCTTGAGCACGCGGCGCGCCTCGCCCACGTGGGCGTTGAGGCGATCGAGCTCCTCTTCCACGTCGAGCTTCTGCAACCACATCACCAGCTCCTGCTCCAGCCGACCGGGGTCGGCGGGCTGGGCCAACTCGGACAGCCGCGCTTCCAGCTTGGCCCGCTGGCCCGCGCGGATCGCGGGCATCAGCTGACGCACCTCGACGGCGATGGCGGCGATGCCGTCCACACGCTCGATGATGACGGCGGCCAGCTTGGCGCCTTCGCGTTCGCGCGCGGCGACGAACTCATCCAGCACCGTGTCCAGCAGGGCCAAGGCCTCGGCCTGCAATGCCGCCGCATCGGTGGCCTTGGCCTGCAACACACCCGGAAACTGCAGCAGCTGGGTGAAATCCGTCTTCATTGCCGGGAATCGCGCCGACAGGTCGACCGCCAGTTCCGACAGCTCGCGCACGCGGGCCGGGTTGACCTGCAGCTCGCCTTCGCCTTCCGGTGCGCGCAACCGAAGCGTCAGGTCCAGCTTGCCGCGGGCCACGCGTGCCGCGATGCGTTCGCGCAGCGCCGGCTCCATGGCGCGCAACTCGTCGTGCAGGCGCACGCCCACCTCGAGGAAACGGTGGTTGACCGAACGCAGCTCGCAGGAAAGCGAGCCCCATTCGGTGTCGCGTTCGCCACTGGCGAAGGCGGTCATGCTGCGGATCATGCGGGTGTCCTGTCCGGAACCGGGCCGGCGAGGGGCGAATGGTAAACTCGCCGGCCCCAATCCCGGTAATCGCGCCGATGACCAGCTCCCTGCCGCAAGGCGTCTCCCGGCCCAGCGGCCGCGCCCCTGACCAGCTGCGCGAAGTGCGCATCGAACGCGGTTACACGCGCCACGCCGAGGGTTCGGTGCTGGTCAGCTTCGGCGACACCCGGGTGCTGTGCACCGCCAGCGTGGACAACAAGGTGCCTGCGTTCCTCCGTGGCAAGGGCGAAGGCTGGGTCACCGCCGAGTACGGCATGCTGCCGCGCGCCACCAACACCCGCAGCGACCGCGAGGCCGCGCGCGGCAAGCAGGGCGGGCGCACGTTGGAGATCCAGCGCCTGATCGGCCGCTCGCTGCGCGCCTGCGTGGACCGCAAGCTGCTGGGTGAACGCACCATCACCCTGGACTGCGACGTGCTGCAGGCCGACGGTGGCACCCGAACGGCCGCCATCACCGGTGCCTACGTGGCCCTGGTGGACGCGGTGCGCTGGCTGATGGCGCGCAAGGACATCGCCCGCGACCCGGTGTTCGGCGCGGTGGCGGCGGTATCGGTCGGCGTGTACCGCGGCGTGCCCGTGCTGGACCTGGACTACGCCGAGGACAGCGACTGCGACACCGACATGAACGTGGTGATGAATGACGGCGGCGGCTTCATCGAGGTGCAGGGCACGGCCGAAGGCCACGCCTTCCGCCGCGACGAGTTGCAGGCGATGACCGCGCTGGCCGAGGTCGGGATCGCCCGGCTGGTGGAGATGCAGCGTCAGGCCCTGGCGGGCTGAAGCCGCCATGCAACTGGTGCTCGCCTCCGGCAATGCCGGCAAGCTGGCCGAACTGAACGCGATCCTCGGCGGCGACGGCTACACACTGGTCACGCAACGCAGCCTGGGCGTGGACGACGTACCCGAAACAGGCCTGACGTTCGTGGAAAACGCGCTGATCAAGGCGCGGCACGCCGCCCGGGTCACCGGCCTGCCGGCGCTGGCGGACGATTCCGGCCTGTGCGTGGACGCGCTGGACGGCGCACCGGGCCTGTATTCGGCGCGTTATGCGGGGTCGCAGGGGGACGCCCAGGCGAATATCGACAAGCTGCTGGGGGCCCTGCAGGACGTGCCGGACGAGGCACGCACCGCGCATTTCATCGCCGTACTGGTCCTGCTGCGCTCGCCGGACGACCCTCAGCCGCTGGTGGTCGAGGGCCGCTGGCAGGGCAGCGTGCTCCGGGCCCGCACCGGCGAAGGTGGCTTCGGGTACGACCCGGTGTTCCTCGACCCCGCCTCGGGTCGATCCGCCGCCGAGCTGGATCCTGGCACCAAGAACAGGATCAGCCACCGCGGCCAAGCCGTGACCGAGCTCAGGGCACGCCTGCGCGCGCTGTCGCTGAACGATCCGCTTCACGTGCGCTGAGGCGGGCGGCATCCGCACCGCGAGGGTGGGACAATAGACCGATGACGTTGACCACCCCGCCGCTGTCCCTGTACGTGCACGTCCCGTGGTGCGTGCGCAAATGCCCCTACTGCGATTTCAACTCGCACGAGCGGCGCGGCGAACCGCCGTTCGAGGCCTACGTGGACGCACTGTTGGCCGACCTGGACCACGACCTGGCGCTGGTCTGGGGCCGCAACGTACGCACCGTGTTCTTCGGCGGGGGCACGCCCAGCCTCATGCCGCCACAGGCGATCGACCGCTTCCTGCAGGGCGCCAGTGCGCGCCTGCGCTTCGCCCCCGGTTGCGAGATCACCCTGGAGACCAATCCGGGCACGGCCGAGCATGGCCGTTTCGAGGGTTACCGCGCCGCCGGCATCAACCGCCTCAGCTTTGGGGTGCAGAGCTTCGACGACGGCTGCCTGCAGCGACTGGGCCGCATCCACGATAGTGGCGAGGCCGAAGCCGCGGTCAAGCTGGCGCAGGATGCAGGCTTCGACAACATCAACCTGGACCTGATGTATGCCCTGCCCGGCCAGACCCTGGCCATGGCCGAGCACGACCTGCAGCGCGCCTTCGCCCTGCAGCCGACGCATGTCTCGCACTACCAGCTGACCCTGGAGCCGAACACCGTATTTGCCGCCCGCCCGCCGGTCGGCATTCCCGACGATGACGCGAGCTGGGACATGCAGGAACACTGCCAGGCGCTGCTGGCGGACGCCGGCTACGCCCAGTACGAAGTCAGCGCGTACGCCCGCCCGGGTCGGCAGTGCGACCACAACCTGAACTACTGGCGCTACGGCGATTACCTCGGGATTGGCGCCGGCGCGCACGGCAAGCTCACGTTGGGCAGCGAGCAGGCCATCCTGCGCCGCTGGAAGCACAAGCACCCGTCGACCTACCTGGCCCATGCGGGAACCGCCGCCGCCATAGGCGGCGATGAGCGGGTGGCGCTGGACAAGCGCCCCTTCGAATACATGTTGAATGCGCTGCGCCTGGTGGACGGATTCCGCCTGTCGGAGTTCGCGGCCCGCACGGGGCTGGAGCCCTGGGAAATTGCGCCCCCCCTCGATGAAGCGCGCCAGGCGGGCTGGCTGGAACAGGTGGGCGACACCGTTCGCCCGACGGAACTGGGACGTCGCTTCACCAATGACGTGGTCAGCCTGTTCCTGGAGGCAAGGCCTGACCTGCCCGCCGCGCCCGTCTCGGTGTAACGTAGGCGGCACAGCAGGGTCCACCCAAGGCGCCGGCCTGCGGGAACCGGTAGCGCAAAGGTGGCGAAGGGGCCTGCGACCTGGACAGGGCCAAGTGCAGCCATGGAAACCAACGCGGTTACGGAAACCCACCCCATGCGTTCGATGCTTGAGTCAGCCCGATTGCCGTCCCGTGTCCAGCACATCCTGGAGCGGGTCCTGGCGCTGGCGTCGGATGAACTGGCCGTGCGCCTGGAGCGCATGCTGATCGACTTTGAAGAGCGCCTGTTCCGCCACGCGGAGCAGGCCCGCAACCCCACCCAGCAGTCGATGCATTTCGAGACGCTGCGTAGCGTCCGGGTAAATCGCTCCGATCTCGTGCCGCGGTTCCTGCACGAGCTTGAACGGACCCTCTCACGGATTCGGGAGCCTGTTGAAGGACACGACGAAGCGCCGCAGCCGGTTGGCGGTTTCGGTCACCTCCGGCTGGTGGATGACGACGAAGTGACCGAGGCCTCCGCGCTCCGGGCCATGGCCGTCCGGCATGAAGCGCGCAGCAGCCTGCCCTTGCTCCTGCTCGGCCAACGCTTTGGCGTGCTCGCAGGCTCGCCCGCGTTTGAGGCCTCAACGCTTCCCGTGGGGCCGCAAGCCCTCACGCGCATCCTCGCCGAGGCCAGCAGCGTGCTGCAGATCCGCCAGGATGCACGTCTTGAACTGTTCCAGAGCTTCGAGACCCACGTCCTTGGTCACTATGCGCACCTGGTGGATGCGTTGAACGGCCTCTTGGCCCGGGAAGGCGTCCTGCCGGACCTGGCCTACGTCCCGCTGCGCACGCGCCGGGTCAATCCGAAGGCGGCCGCCGCATCCGCGGAGCGCGCGCCCGCCGGGCAGCGCGTGGCGGGCGCATCGCCGGCCGCGCAACCGCACACAGGCTGGATGGGCGAAGTCACCGGGGGCAGCGAACAGGACGACGTGACGTTCCAGTTGCTCCAAGAACTGCTGGCCGATCGCAAGGGGCTGATCGGGAAGCTCCGCACCGAACCCCAGACGCCCACCGGGCCGTACCTCTCCACGGAGGAACTGCAGCAGATTCTGGCGGCGCGGCAGGCCCAGGCCGCGACCACACCCCCCGGCGGGCCTGCCAGGCCGGGCCAGTCAGGGCTGGCGGCACTACGCCAGGTGCTGCTGTCGCATGGGCGCCGCGTCCACGGTGAGTCTGCCGCCCTCTCGCAAGCCGACACCGACGTCATCGAGCTGCTCGGGTTGCTATTCACCGAGATGGCACGCGACATGCGTCAGGAATCGACGGGGACGTCGCTGCTCGAGCGTCTGCAGATCCCGCTGCTGCGGGTCGCGCTCCGCGACCATGCATTCTTCGCCCGGGCCCAGCACCCCGCCCGGCAACTCCTGAACGCAGTGGCCGAGTCCGGTGCCAGCTGGCTGGCCGAAGACGAGCGCGACCCCGTCCTGGAGGGGCAGCTGCAGAAAGCGGTCGACCACGTGGTCAAGCACTACACGGGCGACAACTCGGTCTTCGTGGCCGCCAACCGGCCGCTGCAGGAACACCTCCACGCCATGGCCCGCAAGGCGGAGGTGGCGGAGCGTCGCAACGTCGAGGCCGCGCGCGGCAAAGAGCGCCTGGAAGTTTCCAAGACCCGTGCCCGTGAAGTGCTCGATGGATTGATCGGCGACCGCAACCTCCCGCGGTTCATCCGCTCATTGTTCGACCAGGCTTGGGCAGACGTACTGACCCTCACGCTGCTCCGCAGCAGTGAGGACTCGGAGGCCTGGCGGGTGATCCTGGAGGATACCCGCGCGCTGGTGAGCGCCAGCTTCGACGGCCAGGCCGTCCCTGCGGAGGTCGAACATCGCGTCCGCGAGGGGCTGCAACTGGTGGGGTACCACGAAGACGACGCGCAAGTGATCGCGCGCAAGCTTTGCGGCATCGACGCACCGGAGTCGGACGATGCGGCTACTCGCACCGAGCTGGCAATGAAGCTCAAGGCGCGCGCCCGGCTTGGCGAGCAGGCGTTGCCGGAACGGCCGCCCCTGCCGCCGCGCAACGAGGAAGAAGAGGCGTGCTACGAGAAACTCTGCACGCTTCCGTTTGGCACGTGGTTCGAATTCCAGACCAACCAGCAGGGCGACGTCGTCCGCCGACGGCTGGCCTGGCACAGCTCGATCACGGGACACGTGCTGTTCGTGAACCAGCGCGGCCAGCGTGTCGACGAACAGACCCTGGACACGTTGGCGCGAGCCATGGCCCGCGGCCAGGCACGGATCGTCACGAGCTCGGTGGGGCGCCTGATCGATCGTGCGTGGCACGCAACCCTTGGCGCTCTGCGCAAGTTCGCCCGCCCAGCCGCTGACAACGGGGAGACCCAATGAGCGAGGAATTCCGTCGTGCCCATCGCAGGGACGCCCCTGAGGACATCGAGGTCATCGACACGATGACCGATCAGGTGGTCGGCAGGTTGGGCAACGTATCGGAAACCGGCATGTTGCTCATCTCCGAGACCGCGCTGGTCGACGACGGGCTGTACCAGCTGCGTTTCCAGTTACCGCAGCCGGAGGGTCCGGCACTGGAGATTGAAGTGGGCGCCCACCTGTTGTGGCAAAACGGTGCCAGCGCCCCGGGCAACGCCTGGTTGGGATTCCGCTTCATCACCCTGACCGGCGACTCCCACGCACACCTCAGGCTGTGGCTCGAACAGCCCCACTGATCGCCCACGATCAATGCGTCTGATACGGGACCACCTCGGGTTGGTGCAGTGCGAAGCCCTGCGCGTAGTCGACGCCCAATCCGCGTAACGCCTCCAGGATTTCCTCGCTGGAGACCCATTCGGCCACGACCTGCAGTCCGCGCTGGTGACCGATGTCTGCCACGGCACGCACGATCGCGTGGCTCATCGGATCGTTGAGCAAGTCGCGGATGAAGCTGCCATCGATCTTGATGATGTCCACGGGGAGGTTTTTCAGGTACCCGAACGAGGACATGCCAGCGCCGAAGTCATCGAGCGCAATGCGGCAGCCCGCGGTGCGCAAACGCTCGATGAATCGTGACACCTGCGCGAGGTTGCGCACGGCGGCCGTCTCGGTGATTTCGAAGCAGATGCGCTGCGGCTCGATGCCATGCTTGTCCAGCAACGTCAGGATCAGGTCCGTCAGCGATTCGTCCTCGATGGTGGTGCCCGAGACATTGATGTTGGCCAGGGCAAGCCGGTTTCCGGCCGGGTGCAGTCGATCGAAATTGGCCAACGCGGTTTCAATCACCCAGCGGTCGATCATGCCCATGAGGCCATAGCGTTCGGCCGCGGGGATGAAGGCTCCCGGCAGGACCACGCGGCCAGATTCGTCCCGGAAGCGCAGCAGCAATTCAATACGGGGCCGACCGTCGTCCTGCCCGCCCAGGCTGCGAACCTCCTGGTAGTAGAGCTGGAAGCGATCTTCGTCGATCGCCCAGCGCAATCGATTGGCCCACTCCATCTCGCTGCGCCTGCGCGCCGCATCGTCATCCTGTTCGGAATAGAAGTGGACGCGATTGCGGCCCGATTCCTTGGCCAAATAGCAGGCGGTGTCCGCCTGGGCCATCACTTCGCGCAACGAGGTGCCTGGGCGGTCGATCATGACCACGCCGATGCTCGCACTGATCATGTAGGTGTTGTTCTCCCACACGAACACAAAGCCATCGACGTGTTCGCGCAATCGTTCCGCCACCATCCGGGCGCCGGCCTGGTCGCCTACGTTGCAGGCCAGCACGCCGAATTCATCACCGCCGAGCCGCGCGAGGATGTCCCCGCCGCGCAGTTGCTCATGCATCAGTGCCGCCAACTGGATCAGCAACTGATCGCCTGCCATGTGACCGGAGGTATCGTTGATCAGCTTGAACTGGTCCAGGTCGATGTAGAACAGGGCACTGGCCGGACCGGCTTCGTCCACCGACTGGATGAGTTGTTGCGCACGTTGCTCGAACTCACGCCGGTTGAACAGTTCGGTGAGCGCGTCATGGCTGGCCTGATAGGCAAGAAGTTCGGTCAACTGCCGCTGCTCCGACACGTCGGTGGCGACCAAAAGCCATTGCGCATGCTCATCCAACATCGCGGGTGAAACGGACAGGCTCGCCCAGAACCGCTGCCCCTCCGCGTCGCGGAGCGCGACCTCAAGCGTCTCGACTTCGTCGTCGCCCGCGGCCGCCAGGCGCCCCCGGACGGACTCATCCTCGAAAAGCGCATTCAGCCCGCTCCCCAACTGGCCCGGCCCCAATCGCGCGCGGGCCACCTGGTTGGCATAGGTGATCCGGCCGTCGGCCCGATCGGCCAGCAGTACCAACGCGGGCAGCAGCTCATTCAGCGTGCGGAAACGCTCCTCGCTCTCCCGATACTGCTGGCTGATGCGCAGCCCCAGTTCCAGTGCCCGCTGCCGTGTCGTTGCCAGCGACCACACCAGCAAAGCGAGCAGTACGCTGGCCAACAGACCCGGCCAGAAGACCGACTCGCGCCACCCCAGGCCTGCCGGTCGGAACGTCAGCGGATGAATGTGCACTTGCCAGGTGCGCCCGCCGTAATGGAGCGCGCGGTCGAACGTGGGGGCGCCGTCCGGTGGAGGATGGCCGTGGTGGGAGTCGTACAGCACGTGCCCGGCACCGCCGCCGGTAACATCGGCGACGCGGACCCGAAGGGTGTCGCGAATGTCAGGCTGCAGGCCGCTTTCGATCAGGCTGCGGACGCGGAAGGACACCGCCAGCGAGCCCTGCACGCGTGACAATCGTTCTGCTTCGTTACGCGGCGGCGTCCCAGGTGCGAACACTGGCAACCTCAGCGTCACGCCTTCAGTCGGCTGTCCGCTCTCGTCGCGCTGCACCAAGGTGAAAGGCCCGGACAAGGCCGGCCGGTCGGTCAGCAGGGCACGACGCAGCGCGGCGAGGTTCGGCGGCTGCGTGGTGATATCCAGGCCGAGCAATCGTTCATTTCCCGCCAGCGGCACGACCCGCGTGGTGATGAAGTGTTCGCGATCGGCGACCACGGTGCGATCGGCGTAGGCCAGTGCCAGCAAACCGGGAAATCGGTCGCGGGGCTGCAGATTGTCGTACAGGTTCCTGAATTCAGGCTCGGTAATCGTCTGCGACGTCAGGAACAGTGTCTGCACCGTGCGTGCCAGAAGCCCGCAGGCCTCCAACTGGCTGCGGAGGGCGTCATAGCCTCGATGGGCGACATTCTCGAAGCCCCGATACTGGTCCGCGTTCAGGCGACGCTGCTGTTGCAGCGTCAGTGCGCCCGTGAGCAGCGTGCCGGCCAGCAGCGCGCCCACGCTCCACAACCAGGCCGTGACGGCCCAAGGCCGACCCCCATCATGTGAGGCGGGAGACTGCAACGTGTTGGAGAAACCGTCAGAATCCTTCGACGCCCCCAAGAGAATCCCCATGACGATCCACGATCTGGCGATGTTATACCCCGATCACGTGCACGTGGTGCAAGCAAGGACGCAAGAGGCATTGGCCCGAGGCGGCTATGACCACCTCGTCGTTCCGAGCGGCAACCTGCACTACCAGGCCTTCGATGACCGGGACTACCCCTTCGCGACCAACCCCCAGTTCAAGGCGTGGCTGCCGCTGACCCGAAACCCGGGCAGCTGGATCGTCGCGACGCCGGGCAAGAAACCTACGCTGCTCTACCTGCAGCCGGCCGACTACTGGCACGTCGTACCCGAAGCGCCGGCCGGGTGGTGGGTGGAGCACTTCGACATCGTGGTGATCCGCACGCCGGAGGAGGCCCTGCAGCATCTGCCCAGCGACCCGTCGCGTTGCGCGATCCTCGGCGAGCCGCAGAGTGCGCTGGGCGACTTCATCCCCAACAACCCGCCTGCGGTACTGCAGTACCTGGAATACCACCGCGCATTCAAGACGCCATACGAAATCGCGATGATGCGTGAAGCGACCCGGATCGGCGTGCGCGCGCACCGTGCCGCGGAGCGGAACTTCCGCGCGGGCTCCAGCGAATTCGGCATCCATCTGGCGTACTGCCAGGCCGCCGGCCAGGACGCCAACGATCTGCCCTATGGCAACATCATCGCCCTCAACGAACATGGCGCGGTGCTGCACTACACCGACCGTGACCGGCTGCCGCCCCGCGCATCGCGCAGCTTCCTGATCGATGCGGGCGCCAGCTTCCACGGCTATGCCTGCGACATCACGCGCACCTATGCCGCGGACACGGGTGGGGAGTTCCAGGCGCTGATCGAAGCCATGGACGCGGCGCAACTGCGCATGTGCGATGAGGTTCGTGCCGGTTTCGATTACCGGCAGTTGCACCTGAACGCGCACCTCGCGATCGCCGGCATCATGCGCGACTTCGGTATCTGCCGCCTGTCGCCCGAATCGGCGGTGGAAGCAGGCGTGAGCAGCGTGTTCTTCCCGCATGGCATCGGCCACGGCATCGGGTTGCAGGTGCATGACGTCGCTGGATTCGCCGAGAGCGACCGCGGTGGCACCCTGCCCAAGCCGCCGGGTCATCCGTATCTCCGTCTGACCCGCACGCTTCAACCCGGCATGGTCGTCACCATCGAACCGGGGTTGTACTTCATCGACCTGTTGCTTGACGGGCTGCGCCAGGGCCCGCACGCCGGTGACGTGGACTGGGCGCGGATCGAGGCATTCAAGCCCTTCGGCGGCATCCGTATCGAGGATGATGTCGTGTGCACCGATGCGGCGCCGGTCAACCTGACGCGCGAGGGCTTCGCAACGGGCTGAGCCCGGCGCGGCCTGCCATGAAAAAGCCCGCGTTTTCCGCGGGCTTTTTTTGCCGCCTCGGGTGCTGCCCCACGGCATCCGCGAACAACGTTGCGGACTGTTCGGCTCAGGCAGCCGTGCGGGTATCCGCCATGAAGGCCTCGATGTCCGCGGCATCCCGCACCAGATGGTCCGTCAGCACCTTGTGGCCGTCGCGGGTGACGAGGATGTCGTCCTCGATGCGGATGCCGATACCCCGCCACTTCGCGTCCACGCCGGTGTCATCGACCGGCACGTACAGACCCGGCTCAATCGTGAACACCATGCCGGGCTCCAGCAGGCGTGACTCGCCATCGAAGCGGTATTCGCCGACGTCATGCACGTCCAGGCCGAGCCAGTGGCCGGTCTTGTGCCGGTAGTAGCGCCGGTAGTGGCCTTCGGCGATGTTCTTCTCCAGCTTGCCCTTGAGCAGGCCCAGCCGCAGCAGTCCTTCGGTCAACGTTTCCACGGCCGCCGTGTGTCCGGCCTCGTAGGGCACACCGGGGCGCGCGTTCGCCATGGCAGCGGCTTGCGCCTGCACCACCAGGTCGTGCAGCGCGCGCTGCGGCGCCGTGAACCGACCGTTGGCCGGGAACGTGCGGGTGATGTCGGCCGCGTAGCCGCGGAATTCCGCACCGGCGTCGATCAGCACCAGGTCGCCATCGCGCACCGGGGCATTGTTGGCGTGGTAGTGCAGCACGCACGCATTCGCACCCGCCCCGACGATGCTGCCGTACGCCGGTTGGGCGTCGTGCAGGCGGAACTGGCGCTCCAGCTCGGCCTGCAGCGTGAACTCGTGCACACCCGGACGCACCGCGCGCATCGCAGCTTCATGCGCCAGCACGGAGATGTCGGCGGCCCGCTGCATCAGCTTCAGTTCGTCGCGGTCCTTGATCAGCCGCATCTCGTCCAGCAGGTGGCCCAGTTCCAGGAACTCGTGCGGCGGGCGGTCGCCCATCTTCATCATCGCGCGCACGCGGTTCACCCACCCGATCAGCTTGAGATCGAACTCGGCGTCCCGGCCGAAGTGGTAATACACCCGGCTGCGGCCCTCCAGCAGGCCCGGCAGGATGTCGTCGATGTCGCTGATCGGATACGCATCATCCAGACCGAACGCATCGACGGCGCCTTCCGGACCAAAACGCGGCCCGTCCCAGCCTTCACGCTCCGGATGTCGCTCGCGACAGAACAACAAGGCCTCACCGTGCTTGCGGCCGGGCACCAGGACCAGCACGGCCTCCGGCTCTGGAAAGCCCGTCAGGTACCACAGGTCGGAGTCCTGCCGGTATGGGTAATGCGTGTCCCGGCTCCGGATGCGTTCGGCGGCAGCCGGCAGGACGAGAATCGCCTCGTTGCCCGCCATGCGCATCAGTTGTTTGCGACGGCGTGCGTAGTTGGCGGCAGGAATGCCCGTGGGACTGGCCATTGCGACGTGGCCTCAGTTCAGGCGGGCCCGGTGCTGCGCCGCCAGCACGCAGTCCCCATGCAGCAGGAGGGTGGCGACCCGTACGAACTCTTCGATTTCGGCCAAGGCTGCCTCGTCTTCGTCATCGCCCTCTTCCTGGGGTTGGGCCGCTGCGAGCTTGGCGATGTCCGCCAGCGCCTCGCTCCCCTCTTCTGAAAGGCTCGACTTGCCTCCCGCCGCCAGCCCAAATCCGCCGAGGAAGCCCCGACACCAGTCGAACAGCGCCCCGCTGCGGATGACCAGGGGCGCATCGGCCTCTGGCAGCAGCAGATCAAAGCCGAAGCTGCGGTCGCCCAACTGGGCGGCGCTGGCTTGGCGGAGCTGGTCTAGCGGGGAGTTCTCATCGGGCGCGGCCAGCGACGCATCCACCAGCACGCTGGCCAGCCAATCCCGTTGGGTCGATGCACCACCACCGGCCAACCAGCCGCACAAGGCGCCATGCAACTCCGACGGAGTCATGGCCAAAGCCAGGCGGCGGATTTCCGCGTCCACGGCACTGTAGGAAGGGAGTTCGGTCTCGGCCACGTGCATCTTCACGTCATGGGGACGCCAGTGTAACAACCCGCACCGTGGCCCCGGGGCGGCCCCTGTTGGTTGTGGCGCTTTCACAGGGTGCCTACACTGGCTGCGTTGCCTTTCCGCACCCGGTGCCGTGCTGTCTTCCCCACTCCGCAAAGCCCTTGGCCGTGGCCTGATGGCACTGGCCTTGCTGGTACCGGCCCAACCGCCACAGGCGGTGGCGGCCACGCGCGAGTTCTACTTCCAGTCGCTGGGCAGTGAACGCGGGCTGGTCCAGAACACTGTGACGGCCCTGGCACAGGATCCGCAGGGGTTCATCTGGGTAGGCACCCAAGGGGGGCTGCACCGCTACGACGGCCAGCGCTTCGTGCCCTATCGGCAAGACCCCCAGAACCCGGCCAGCCTGCCCGACAGCTTCATCACCGCGCTCGCACTGGACGGACCTCGGGGCCTGTGGATCGGCACGCAGTCGCGCTACCTCGCGCGGCTGGATCTGGGCACTGGCGCGGTGCAGCGGTACGACGCCGACCGCACGTTCGATGGGCCGCGCCAACGGGTCGTGGCCCTGATGCCCCATCGCGGCCTGCTCTGGGTCGCGACCGCGGCCGGCCTGGAAACGCTGGACCCCGCGAGTGGACAGCGGCGATGGATCCTTCACGCGTCCGGGACGGCGGATGGCGAGGTCGCACCACAGCGTCTCGCCGTCGATGCCCAGGGCACGCTCTGGTACGGCGGTCCCACGGGGGTGTACCGCATCGGAGCAAGCGGCCATCCGGTCCGGGTCGGGCCTGCGGTCGCGGTGACCGGGTTGGCGTTTGACCGGCAGGGGCACCTGTGGGTCGGCCGCGCGGACGGGTTGTACCGACTGCATTCCAATGGCCGGGAAATCCTTCGCGCGTGGCCCGTCGGCGACACCCCGGCCGAAGGTGACATCCACTCGATCACCGAGGCGCCCGATCGGCGCCTGTGGTTCGCGGTCGGCAATCACGGGCTGCGCCGCATTGATCCGAAGACGGGCGAAGTCCTCGCCATCGAGGAGAATGAATCGATCCCGGCCAGCCTTCCGGAAGACCAGATCACCGCCTTGATGGTGGATCGCAGTGGCATGTTGTGGGCGGGCGGCTGGTTCCGGGGCGTGTCGGTCACCGACCCCAAGGGCTCCAGGTTCTCCTACGTGCTCGAACCGGAGGCCAAGCACAAAGGAAGCGCCGCGGCAGACGACAGCATCCGTTCCGTGTATGAGTCCGCCCCGGGCGTCCTGTGGCTGGGCACCGACGACGGTCGCCTGCTTCGTTATGCCAGCGCCGGCGACCGCTTCACCGAGTGGACGCAGCAGCTGCCCGACACCCCAAAATCGGTGCGGGACATCCGCCGGGTCATGGACATGGACGATGCGGGTCATGGCCGCCTCTGGCTTGCCACGACCCACGGCCTGCTGCGTTTCGATGTGGGCACGGGTGAAACCGAAACCATTGAACTGGGACCGTTCGGTCGCCCCAGCCTGCGCTCGATGGTGCGCTCGCGCGACGGTGACCTGTGGCTGGGCACCAGCAAAATGGGCTTGCTCCATTACCGGCGCGACGGCTCTGGCGTCACCCAGTACCCCTGGCGGGAACGCGACCGGGGCTCGATTTCGCATCCCACCGTCCATGCAGTGCTGGAGGACAGCAAGGGCCGGATCTGGGTCGGCACAGGTGACGGCCTCGACATCTTGGATCCGTCCACCGGCAACATCCGCCACCTGCGCCACAGCGACCACAACCCCGACAGCCTGGCCGGCAATCTTGTCCGCAGCGTGTTCCAAGCCGCGGACGGCACGGTGTGGGTGGGCACGCATTCGGGCTTGAGTCGCGCCCACGAAAGCAGCGACGGCAGCATCCGTTTTTCCCGTCCCCTGGCAGGCAAGCTGGGCACCAATATCACGCCCACGGTCTTCTCCATCGGCCAGTCCAAGGGCCGCGAGCTGTGGCTGGGCACCGATATCGGCATCCTTCGCATCGACCCCGCCACCGATCATGTCCGGGCCTACACCCTGGCCGATGGTCTTCAGGACCTGGAGTTCAACGGAGGTGCCGTCGCCCGGTTGAGCGACGGCCGTCTGGCGTTCGGCGGTGTGCGGGGCCTGAACCTGTTTGATCCCTCACGCATCCCCGACTCCCGCTACACACCACCGGTGCGGCTGCTCGCCGCGCGTATCGGACTGGACGCGACCGGCGACAGCGGCGCGTTGTGGCTGCCCTGGAAATTGGACATTCCCGCCGGCGCGGAGATCCTGCGGTTGCGCATCGGGGCGTTCGACTTCGATCCAGCCGCGCGCATCCGCTACCGCTATCGAATGGAAGGGTTCGATCGGGGCTGGGTCGACAACGGCGCGTCTCCCGACATCACCTATACCCGGCTGCCCCCCGGCCGGTACACCTTGCGCGCCCAAGCGACCAATCGCGATGGCATCTGGAGTCCGCAAGAGCTCCAGGTTCCGGTGCGCGTTGCTCCGCCTTTCTGGCGGCACCCGCTGGCCATCTTTGGCGCGGTACTCGCCTTCCTGGGAGCGAGCGCAACGCTTGGCTGGCGCTGGAACCGGCGGCGACGCCTCGACCAGAGCTATTTCCGCCAGATCCGCGAACGCGAGGAACGCCTGAAGCTGGCCCTGTGGGCCTCGGGCGAACAGTTCTGGGACTACGACCTGGCCCGCGGCCAAGTCCACCGCATGCGCGTGGACGACCAGAGCGGCGATCCCAGCGGCGGTGACATCCACACGCAGATCACCACGGATAACGTGATCCATGGCGAGGATGTGCCCCAAGTGCTGGATCAATTGCGCCAGCATTTGCGGGGCGACTCGGCCATGTTCACGTCCGAACACCGCATGCGCGCGCCCGACGGGACCTGGCACTGGGTGCGAGCCCGCGGCCGGGTGGTTGAACGCGGCCCCGACGGTCGCGCCGTGCGCGTGGCCGGCACCGCCCGCGACATTACCGCCAGCCGCAGTGCGGAGCGCGAGCGACGCATCGCCAGCGAAGTGCTACGCAGCATGGCGGAAGCCGTCGCCGTGTTCGACCGCGACTTCAATTTCATCTCGGTCAACCCCGCGTTCTCGCGCATGACGGGCTACACCGACGCGGAAGTGATCGGCCGCGACACCAGCCTGCTCGACAGCCTGCAGCACGACCCGGATTTCTACCGCCACATGCGCGAAGAGCTGGAGCGCCAGGGCCGCTGGTCCGGCGAGGTGTGGCAACAGCGCAAGGATGGCACCGAATTCCTGTGCTGGCTCCAGGCGAGCATCGTGCACGATGCCAGCGGCCAGCGCGGCCACTACGTCGCGGTGCTGGGTGACATCACCGACCAGAAGCGGGCCGAGCAGGAACTGCGCTACCTCGCCAATTACGACACCCTCACCGGCCTGCCCAATCGCACGCTCCTCTCCGAGCGCTTGTCCCGGGCCATCGTGCGCGCGCGGCGGCAGAACCAGAGCATCGCCGTCCTGTTCCTCGACCTGGACCGGTTCAAGGACATCAACGACTCCCTGGGCCACGCTGCCGGCGACCGGATCCTGCGCGCGGCCGCGGCGCGCCTGCAGCAGACAGTGGGCGTCCAGCACACGGTGGCGCGGCTGGGCGGCGACGAGTTCACCGTGGTGCTGGAAGGCATCGACAGCGGCGAGCAGGCCGAACAGGTCGCACTGCAGATCATCGCCGCCTTCGAGAAGCCGCTGGACCTGGACGAGCGGCACGAGGTGGTGATCTCGCCCTCCATCGGCATCAGCCTGTACCCCGACCACGCGCAGGTGCCCACCGACCTGCTCAAGCACGCCGACACCGCGATGTACCAGGCCAAGGCAATCGGCCGCCGCACGTTCATGCGCTACACCGACAGCATGGACCTGGAGATCCGCCGACGCGCCACCATCTCCGCAGCGTTGCGCAAGGTCCTGGACCGCGGGGAACTGCGCCTGGTGTTCCAACCCCGCCTCTCGCTGCGCGACCAGCGCATTACCGGCGTGGAGGCGCTTCTGCGCTGGACCAGCGCCGAGCACGGCGAGATTGCGCCGATCCAGTTCGTGCCCCTGGCCGAGGAAACGGGCCTGATCATGGAGATCGGGGAATGGGCCATGCGCGAGGCCTGCACCGTGCTCAAGCGATGGCAGGATCGCGGCCTCGGCTCGCTGACCATGGCCGTCAACGTCTCCGCCCTTCAGCTCCTGCGTGGCGGCCTTCCCAATGTGGTGGCGCGCACGCTGGAGGCGACCGGCATCGACGCGCACCGCCTCGAGCTGGAGCTGACCGAGAGCGTCATCATGGAGAACGCCGAACAGACCTCGTCGACCCTGCAGGCTTTCCGCGAACTCGGTATCGCCCTCGCGGTCGACGATTTCGGCACCGGCTATTCGTCGCTTGCCTACCTCAAGCGGCTGCCGATCAACACCCTCAAGATCGACAAGGCGTTCATCGCCGACCTCACCGTGGACCCGGACGATGAAGCCATCACCACCACCGTGATCACGATGGCGCACTCCCTCGGCCTGAACGTCATCGCCGAAGGCGTGGAGACCGAGGCACAGATGCAGTTCCTGCGGGCCCACGCTTGCGACGAGATCCAGGGCTACTGGCTCGCCCGGCCCTTGCCCGAGGATGACTGCCTGTCGTTCATCCTCGAGTGGGAAGGCCAGCGGGTCGCGACCGCCGTGCCTTGACCGGCCGCTCCACGCTGCTATCGTTCAAGCATGGATCGTGACGAACTCATTGCCCAGTTGCAGTCGCTCAGCGCCCGGCTCGACGAGCTGACCGAGCGGACCCGCCGGCTGGGCGAGGAGAATCGCAGCCTGCGCCAGCAACAGGAACAGCTCGTGGGCGAGCGGTCCGCCCTGCTGGCCAAGAACGAGCTGGCGCGTACCCGCGTCGAGGCCATGATCGCGCGCCTGAAGTCGCTGGAGCAGCACACGTGAGCGCAAGCCATCCGGTCACCATCCGCATCCTCGACCGTGAGTACACCGTCGGTTGCGAACCCGACGAGCGCGACGGGCTGCTGGCGGCCGCCAAGGTCCTCGACGGCAAGATGCGCGAAATCCGGGGCAATAACCGCATGGCCGCTCTTGACCGCGTGGCGGTCCTGGCCGCGCTCAATCTCGCTCACGAACTGCAATTGGCGCGCACCGAAAACGCGGGCCGCGACCGCGAGCTCGCACGCAGCCTGGGCGATCTGCAGCGCAAGCTTGACGGTCTGTTCGACGCCACGGCCCGTTAAAACGGCCGACACCGACGCCGGGGCGATTTGTTCGGCCGGCTGAATGCCGCTCGTTCCGCACCGACGGGCGGCCGCCAGCGTGCCGTCCACCACGCTATACTGCATGCACGTCCTCTGCTGTGTTCGACGGCGTACGCAAACATTCGCCTTGTCCCTTAATGACGACCACGGGGGCGCAACGGCGGCCCGGAGTGCATGTCCGCCACGCAGCGGGAAGCCCGACGGCCACCCAGCGTTCCCACTTGAACCCCGGGTTCAAGGTCGTTTCGTACGCATCGGCACGAGCGGAGGACTTTCCTTTCCCCACCGACAGTGCGCCGCACTGCCGGTGATCCCGGCCAACCGCGGCCAGGTTCGCCCCGCCGCCCCGGATTGCGCTGGATGACCTTCGATCTCGCGGCAGAACGCCGACAACTTCGCACCCTGCTGCGCGGCCATCGCCGTGCCCTGCCCCCGGCCACGCGCATGGCCGCCGCCGAACAACTGGCCACCCGTTTGCTGACGCTACCGTTTGCCCCGACTCAGGGCTACGTCGCCGGGTACTGGGCCATGGACGGTGAGATTGCCTTGCATGCCTGGCAGCTCCGGCTGCCGCCGGGTTGCGTGTACTGCCTCCCGGTGCTCGGGGACGACGACCGCCTCCGCTTTGCGCCATGGCGCTCGGGTGACGCCCTTGTCACCAATCGGCTCGGGATTCCGGAGCCGGACCTTGGCCCCGACTCCCTGCTGGACGCCTCCCAGCTCACCCTCGCCGTCATGCCCTTGGTTGGCTTCGATGCCACCGGCCAACGGCTGGGCATGGGCGGCGGCTGGTATGACCGCACGTTCGCCCTCCGTCATGAGCAGCCCGCGCCGCCCTACCTGGTGGGCGCCGCCTTCGACGTACAGCGCGTGGATGCCCTCCATGCCGCGGAATGGGACGTACCGGTGGATGGCGTGTGCACTGAATCCACGTTCTTTGATTGTCGAAAAGTACCCGCATGACGACCCGCCGCCGCTATTGGCTGATGAAGTCCGAACCCGACGCCTTTTCCATCGACGACCTGCAGCGAGTTGGCACCGAGCCGTGGAACGGCGTGCGCAACTACCAGGCACGTAATTTCATGCGTGACCAGATGCAGGTGGGCGACGGGGTGCTGTTCTATCACTCCAACTGCCCGGTTCCGGGCATCGTGGGAACCGCGACCGTCGCGAGCCGCGCCTATCCGGACGAAACCCAGTTCGACCCCAAATCCGATTACCACGACCCCAAGGCCTCGCGCGAGGAGCCGCGCTGGTTCCTGGTGGACGTGGCATTCGATCGCAAGCTCAAGCGCACCATCGCGCTCGATGAAATCAAGCAACACACCGACGCTTTAGGCGAGGAGTTTGCCCTGGTCCGACGTGGCAACCGGCTGTCGGTGTTTCCCGTCAGCGCTGCGCAATGGACGCACCTGCTGAGTCTTGAGTGAATCCCTCCGGCCTGACTGCCGAAGCGGCGCTGTGGTCGGTCCCTCTCCTCCTGTCACCACTCCCAAAGTTCACATCACCATGAGCGAAGCCAAGCGCCTGGCCGGCGAAAAGGCCATTGAGTTCGTCGAGGACGGCATGATCGTCGGCGTCGGCACCGGATCCACCGTGGCCTACTTCATCGACGCCCTCGCGGGCATCAAGGACCGCATCAAGGGCGCGGTTTCCAGCTCCGATCAGAGTACCGCGCGGCTTCAGGCCCACGGCATCGAAGTCCTCGACCTCAACGCCACCGGCCCGCTGTCGCTGTATGTCGACGGGGCCGACGAGTGCGATCCGAACAAGTGCCTGATCAAGGGCGGTGGTGCGGCGCTGACCCGCGAAAAGATCATTGCCGAGGCCAGCCAGAAGTTCGTCTGCATCATCGACCCGGCCAAGCGGGTCGAGGTGCTCGGCAAGTTCCCCTTGCCCGTCGAGGTCATTCCCATGGCTCGCAGCCTCGTGGCCCGCGAGATCCTCGCGATGACGGGGGGCCAACCGGTGTGGCGCCAGACGGCCGAAGGTCAGGGCGTGGTGACCGATAACGGCAACCTGATCCTCGACATCCACAATCTGTCGATCACCGATCCGGTCGGCCTCGAACAGGCGATCAACCAGATCCCGGGCGTCGTCAGCGTCGGTCTGTTCGCCCGCCGCCGTGCGGACATCGTCATCGTGGGCGGCGAGCCCCCGCAGGTGCTCTGAAACGACGCCTGTCCGTCAGATCCACAATCGCACGGCGCGGGCCAACAACGCGCTGTGCGGTTCCTGGGCCACGGTCTCGATGACGGCAAACTCGGGCTCGCCCGTGTTCCGCTGCAGGCCGATCGAAGCCAATGCTCCACCCGGCATCACCAGCCGGGCCACGGTCGGGTGCGCCGCATTCTCTCCGCGCCGACGTACCACGCCGACTTCGCCATTGGCCAGTCGCACCAGCGTGCCCGGCGGGAAAACGCCGATTTCCTTGATGAACGCCTGCGCCATCGCCTCATCCACCGCGCGCCCCCGCTCGAGGAAGATGCTGCGCAGTGCCGCCTTGGCGTGAACCGCCCCGCGATACGCACGCGGACGCACCATGGCGGTGTAGATGTCCACAATCGCAAGCATTCGTGTCAGCGGGGCAATCGCCCCGCCGGTCAATCCGACTGGGTATCCGGATCCGTCCAGGCGTTCGTGGTGGTGCAGCACTGCGTCCAGCCAGAGTGGGTCCGAGACGCCCACCTCCACCAGCAGGCCATGCGCCGTACTGGGATGGGCCTTGACCTCAAGCCATTGCTCGGACGTCATGCCGCCACTCTGCCGATTGAGCACGGTCGCAAGCGGCCCCAACGCAAGGTCGTACGTCAGCCCCGCAAGCAGCAGCGACCGGGCCCCTGTTTCATCCAACCCGAGCACTCGTGCGCCGAGGACACACAAGGCTGCAGCGTGAAGCTGTCGCGCCGCGTGGTTATCGGCATCGATCTCCAGCTGTAGCGCCGCCAGCATGGCGTCGGGGTCGCGCCGCATCAACGCATGGACAGCATCCGCCAGCGCGGTGACCCGAGGAAGGGAATCTGGCACCCGATTCAACAGCTGCCAGTGGGCCCGCTGCATGTCGCGTTGCAGCGCCTGCGCTGCCTCGAACACGGGCAGCTCGCTCGAGTGCGCCAGGGTATCCGGCGCATCACCGACCCGGGCGCTGGCATACACCCCCCGATCGAGCAGAGCGTCCAGCTGCGCCTGGCAACTGATGAGCACCCCGCGTCCCAGCAACAACTTCCCATGCCGGTCATAGACCGGCCAAGGCAGCGTAATGCCAATTGCGAGTTCATCGGGGGAGGCGCTAGCCATCAACACAGTGCTCCTTGTCCGATGGTTATCGGCCCATTCCGCTAGGCCTGAAGCCATAAAGCGCAAAGACTACGATGCTTGCTGCTCCCAGTGCAGCACTACATCTCCAAGCCTGGCACCGTTGAACCGCGCGCTGCCTGACTGGCGGGGCGTGCTGGTGGTGACGTTTCGTGCGGCGTCGCGGGGCTAGCGGCGCCCGGGCTCGTGGTTGAAGAGAGCCGAAAGGCCGCCCTCGGGCGGCCTTTTGCATGGGCGGCCTTTTGCATGGGCGGCCACTTGGATGGGCGGCCTAATAGAAGGCGCGCGGCAGGGTTTCTGGCGGGCAAAAGAAGAAGGCCGGATCCTGTTGGATCCGGCCTTCTGGGTAAAGCCCCTGGCGATGACCTACTCTTGCATGGCTTAAGCCACACTACCATCGGCGCGTGTGCGTTTCACTTCCGAGTTCGGGATGGGATCGGGTGGTTCCACACAGCTATTGTCACCAGGGAGAGGGTGGAGGGTCGCCATCACGGCGCACGCGCTCT